>NZ_CP009520.1:3803834-4505752 GCF_000969905.1 Methanosarcina vacuolata Z-761
GCTCGCAGTGCCGCAATATTGCAAGCTGGTTCATTGTTTCCTGAAGGGTGAGTCCAAAAAGCTTCGAGATCTTTTCGGGGGTTGCTCCTCCTTCTTCCAGGATAAATTCATAGATCTCTTTTTGCAGTTCGGTCAGTCCGTCTGTCCCTTCAAATCCGTGCTGTTTTCGGAAGAGTTTTTTAGAACGCACTGCCACAGGGTCTGCAAACTTTATTTTCTGGTGCCCTTCCAGATAACAGTCCTCACACGTCGGCCTTCCGTTTTCTTTGACATATTCACTTCCCGGGATATTCTTTCCGCACCCCTGACACGTTACAAAGTAAGCTACAGATTCGTCAATTTCTCTGTTTCCGGCTTTATTCGTATTTATAAGGCCGTGAAACTCCAGATAACCTACTATTTCGTAAACTGTCGACCTTGATAACCCATATCCGGCTTTTGCTTTTTTTATAACGTCTCGAATATGGAATCCACGCTCGATTTGGACTTCTTTAATGCATTCAAGGACTCCAATTTCTTCTTCATCCAGCACAAGCATCATTACAATCTCCGGAGCCAGAACCCATTCAGATTCAGTCTTATAAAGTAACGTTATAAAGGGGGACTAAGATCCCGACCAGCTCCAAAAACTGGACCTTAAAACGAGCTTTTACACTGAACTTTTTTCTATATCCATCAAATCAGATTTTAGAACAGTGTTATTCCCATAAGTCAGTTTCTCTATCTATTTAATGTTAATAGTATATAATGATTACGATATATTTATATATAAAAATTAGATTTCCGAAAAGAAAGAATGGTCAAAGAAGGAAGTCCTGTTCACACCGGAAACTATATATGTGAAATTCATGATAATGTTATTTGTATATTGGTGTGTTTTACACTAAGATGTAAATATCATCTATATAAGTAAAACACATATTGAAAGATTCCCGCCGCATAACATTGACATTTCAATTATATCCACACTCCAGTTACACCGGCGAATATCATAAAACAGTGATCATAATGTCCAGAAACAAATACGGGCGACATATCCCTGCATTTATATTACTGTTCCTTGCAAAGGAACCCGCCTACGGATCTCTCTTGCTCAACAAAATGGAAGAAGAGCTGCCTTTCAATCTAATCGATGGGCCTTCCCTTTATAGGTCTCTTCAGGATCTGGAAAAAGAAGGGGCTGTTGAGTCCTACTGGGACACATCAGAACCCGGGCCTGCTAAAAAGTGGTATAGGATAAGCCCGAAAGGGATGGAAAAACTGGAGGAGTTCCGGCAGGACATAGAAATGAGAAAGAAAAACCTGGAATATTTCCTCAACGCATTCAGGAAACTGTGAACCCTGGTTACTCAAAAATAATAAGTTCATCCTGAAATTAAAAAACTCTCCTGGAATTCAAAAAATGGACATGAGATTCAAAAAAAGGATATGAAATTCAAAAAAAGGATATGAAATTCAAAAAAAGGATATGAAATTCAAAAAAATGGACATGAAATTCTTTGAATAACAGGCGCAAAGAAATGAAAGCACCTGAAAGTACTTTCATGCCAAATAAAATATCCCTTGAATTAAAAAATGGAAAAAATGTGGTGGTCCCCTGAGTGGTATAATTCTTTACGCCCTGGCTTTTATTTTTTTGGTCTTTTCCTTTTTCAAAGACCGGAAAAAAACGAAAATAGCTATCCTCAAAGCCTGTAAATCCTTCTCATCCCTTCTGCCGGAGGTTCTCTCAATTATGATGTTTGTGGGAATTTCTCTGGCAATCCTGAGCCCGGAAACGATCTCAAGACTGATTGGAGCGGAGTCCGGCCCATTCGGGATTGCAGTTGCCCTGATTGCAGGATCGGTTACCCTTATCCCCAGTTTTGTTACTTTCCCTCTGGGAGCTGCCCTTCTTAAAGATGGGGCAGGGTATGCCCAGATTGCTGCTTTTGTCTCCACTCTTATGGCTGTTGGAGTTATGACCCTTCCTGTGGAAATAAAATATTTCAACAGATACACGGCAGTCCTCAGGAACATCTCGGCACTTCTGGTGTCCATAATTTTTACGGTCGTAATCTGGAGGCTTATGTGATGATAAGCAATGAAAACAATGCCATGAACCCCGGAATCTCCACCATGTTGAAGAAGTACAGGTTTGCGATAGGTCTTGCTCTTGTAATTGCAGCCATATATTTTACAAACAGGTCAGTTGGAACAGAAGCCTTTGGCATATCCGTTTCGAATACAAAAGAAATGCTCAGCCTTCTCCCTCCGGTTTTCATCCTTGTGGGGCTGCTGGACGTCTGGGTCCCGAAGGAGACAATCATTCGAGACATGGGAGAAGATTCCGGCTGGAAAGGAATACTTATGGCTCTTTTCCTGGGATCCGCAGCTGCAGGCCCTCTCTATGTCGCTTTCCCTATTACGGCTCTCCTCCTGAGAAAGAGAGCAAGGCTGGCATACATATTGTTTTTCTTGGGAGTCTGGTCCACCACAAAGCTCCCCATCTTACTTTATGAAATCTCATATATGGGACTAAAGTTCACAGCAATCCATGCAGCCGTTGGGCTCCCTTTTTTCCTGTTGTTCTCAATAATAATCGAAAAGGTGATGCCGGAAGATTCCAGAGAATCCCTGTACAGGAAAGCCGAAATGGAGTTGCCCTGAAGAAAGTCATACCCTGCACTCGCACCCTCTTTCTTTCAGGATCTGAACCTGTTTGTCATAGGAATCTACAAACTCATCCTGCACAGCTTTTCCTGTAGCAAGAGCAGGATCAAGAGGGGTATGATGTTTATAACCCCTTTCAGTCATTTCCCTGACAAGCGCTTCGTGCCGCAGATAAAGAGCTTTTAGCTTTCCTTTCCATCGAAGGGTCTCGGGGTGGTGGGCATAAGCTTTCTTGTTATTGGTGATTATAGACCATAGAGCATGTAACTCACGGTGTTCCCCTAGAAGGTGCTGCCTGCACATTTTCTCAGGAGGTATGTCCCAGATTCTCATAAGATGAATTCCTGGCACATATAAGAAAGGGTTTTCGGAGATGGAGAAAAGTTTACTTAATCTAAAAATTAAAACCCATGTTCTGCGTCTGATTCTTTATTCTTATACATATTTACATACTATTTGAGAAAATATAGTCCATGAGACAGGGCATCCTCTGGTATTCTGGAATTTTTCTGCTGGTTATTATATTGGTTATTATATCCTTTTTATCCGCTCCTGCGTTTGCCCACGTGCCGGTCTTCGGGGGGGACGGGAAAAGTCCCGAAGCAGCAATCCATATTGAAGACCCTTCGAAATCAAGGGTGCTTTACGGAGAGCTTGCTTCAGGAGATCTTCGGTATTACAGTTTTAATGTGGAGAAAGGAGAGAGAATAGTACTCGGCCTCACTATTCCCGTTGAAGATGGACATAAGGGTTTTACCCCGAGCCTGATTCTTATCGGACCAGGACTTACGGACGAAGAAAAAATATCCGAGAAATTAGAAGTCCCCGAAAGATACGGTGCAAAAGTGCTTTCCTACAGCCTGCCTGAAAGCCCTGTATATGAGGGATTTACTCCAAGTGCCTTTTACTCACTTGTTAAGCTCGATATCAAAGCTCCGGAAAGTGGAACATATTACGTTGCAGTAGGTGCAATACAGAAAGCAGGTTCGAGAAAAGGAGAAGATGAAATACAGGAAAAAGGTTTGCAGGAAAGAGAAATCCCAGGAGAAGGAAATTATGGGCTAATTCTGGGATACAGAGAAACCTTTACCTTGAGAGAATGGGTATCTGTACCCCTGAGCCAGATAAAGATTTATCGTTGGGAGGGGCAGGGACTGTTTTTGATCTCTACTCCACTTGTGCTAACTCTTGCAGCCGGGCTTCTAGCAATTTTCTTAAAAAGAGAGTCTGTAGTCGGGTTTAATCCTGCACGCATTTCAGGAATACTTGCAGGCTTCTTCTTTCTTGGCACAGGAATGTCATATATATTTCAGATGTTGATCTCACTGAGTAAAAGTTCATTTTCCTCAGAAGTTTTTATTACTTTCATTCTGATTTTTGCCAGTATAGGACTTGGAGTTATTGCAATAGCCTTAAGCCTCAAAGATGAAAGCTACGGCACTGGGTTCGCAAGAAAACGGCTTTACTTCTCTGGTCTGGGAATAGCTGGGCTTCTGTTCTGGGCAGGGTTGTTCATTGGGCCTCTTCTGGCATTTGAAGCTGCAATATTACCCTGGAAGCGCAAATGATAAAGTTTAAACTCGAAAAATAATTTATTTAATGAGATCATCCCAAAACCGATTTTATCATATCCTCTTCAAAGTGTACGAATAAAAGCAGTAATATATTTTCAACCGAATAATGTTTTATCCCAAAATTATTTCGCTTTTTAAACATCTTTTATTACAGTTGTATATCGTATACAGATGACACATTATTTTACTTAAACTTTGAATTTGTTTCATTTTACGCAATCATTTCACAATACCAAAATGAAATTGGAATTTATTCAACATTTAACCTTTTGCGTCTCCTGCGATTGTATTATGAATTAGACTTCCAAATGGTTGTAAGTCTGCGAAATCATTTCAGGATACAACAAATTCGCATCCAATTTGATTTCATTAGTAACTAATATATACATTAAAAATGTATAAAGATCAAATTATTTTCATAATGTAACTAATTCAAACATAGTACTTCTAGAATAATTCTCTGAGAACAGTTATAGTCACTCCTGTAATTGTTGCAACAAAAATTTCATCGTATCTCATTTGAGCAGTTGCATTATTTAGCCTCGTGACTATATCTGAGAATAGTTGTTCGAGAATAGTTATCCGAGAATAGTTATCCGAGAATAGTTATCCGAGAATAGTTCAACATATGAAAAAAGGCTAGACCGAAACAGCCTCTGGTCTAGTCTGCCACCAAACAGATACGGTAAACCTGTATGCTAGCTTTCCGAATTCGATTATGGCTTTTTTAAATACACAAAAAGTAGCACGTTTTACTAATCTTAAGAGATCTCCAAAAGAAAAAGAGACATAACGAGACATAATATATGAATTCAAAAAAATCAAGATTATGGACTAACGATTTTGTAGTCATTTTCGTTGAAAATTTTATAGCTGCTTTAAGTTTTTACTTATTGATGATAGTCATATCTGGATATGCGATGGGTAAATTTAATTCATCACCAGGTGAAGCGGGCTTTTCTGCCAGCATATTCATAATTGGCGGACTTATCGCACGTCTGTTTGTCGGAAAATGGATCGGACAACTCGGTCATAAGAAGACCCTTTACGCGGGAGTTATTTTAAGCTTAATTATGACGCTATTATATTTTAGGATTAATAATATTTTTCTTCTGTTTACTGTCCGCTTTCTTCATGGCATGGGATTTGGCATTACTACTACAGCAACGGCTACAATAGTTGCAAATATTATTCCTATGGAGAGGAAGGGTGAAGGGATTGCCTATTTCGGATTAAGTCAGATACTCGCAACCGCTATCGGCCCCTTTTTAGGTATGTTCATTAGCCAGCACGGCAGTTTCGTCATGATTTTTGCTACATGTGCAGTTGCCTCAGCAATCAGTCTTGTGATTCTGCCATTTTTATCACCCTTACATAAAATGGAATTAACAAAAGAACAGCTTGAGAAAATGAAGGGATTCAAATTTAACAACTTCTTTGAACCCAGTGTAATTCCAATTTCAGTTGTTTGTATGTTTATTTTCAGCTGTTATTCGAGTGTTGTGTCCTTCCTTGAAGTGTATTCCAAGGAAATTCATCTCGTGTATGCAGCCAGCTTCTTTTTCATAGTATATGCCGCAGTAATTTTAGTTTCGAGGCCGATTATTGGTCGACTGTTTGACTCCAAAGGTGAAAATGCAATCATGTACCCGGCAATTCTGATATTTACGGCTGGAATGATATTGTTTAGCCAAACTCATCACAGTTATACAATTTTGTTAGCTGCAGCTTTGATAGGGCTTGGATTTGGAGCTATACAGTCCAGTACTCAGGCCATTTCTGTTAAAATAACTCCACAACACCGTATGGGATTGGCGAATTCAACCTATTTTGCGTTTTCAGACATCGGAATGGGAATTGGGCCTTTGATGGTTGGATTTATCATTCCTTTTACTGGTTACAGAGGAATATACATGCTCATGGCAGTTTTTGCGGTGGTGTGCCTGCTATTGTATTATTTATTACATGGGAAAAAAGCTATGCGCAGCAAAGGTGTTGGACATTTCTAAATAGTGCCTGAAAGAAAATATAAACCTAAAAATCTACGAAACCTAAAAATCTACGATTGTAATCTCAAATTAGTTTCATCCGTTATTAATTCTTAACTAACTTATTCCAAAGCAAACTTTCCGGTGTTATAAAATGGAGGATAAAATCATGGCAGATCCAAGAGAAATTCTCGGTTCGATCGCCATCATCTACCGGAGCCATCTAGCTTGTATGGCAAAAGAATTCGAAGCTTACAGGATCGGAAGCGGACAATTTGATTTTTTTAATGGTTTTATACATCAAGGATGGCATATCGCAGGAAATTCTTGCAAAAACGCTTAAAGTTAGCAAAGCAACAAGTACAAGATCGATCAAGAGCCTGGAAAAAGAAGGTTACGTGTACAGACAAAGAGATAAAAATGACCTTCGGGCTTACAGGGTTTATCTAACTGAAGAAGGAAAGGAAGTAAGAAAGGTGATTCTGGAAAAATTGGTTTTTTTTGCCGATATGCTCCTTTCGGATTTCACACTTGAAGAAAGAGAACTTCTCAGGCGGTTGATTCGTAAGGCTTCATTTAAATTTCATGAATCGGAATTCAAGCTCCTTATTTTTGACAGGCTGATCGATGAATAAGCGCGATAAGAAGTTAGTGGATTTGTTCTATTATCATCGACTATCTGTTATAGCAAGGATGATCTGATTTTCAAATAATCTCCGTACCTCTTGTTATCTTAAAATAGGTCTTTATGAATACTGATAGATATGAAAATGCAGATTGGCGGAAAAGCTGTGGACGCCTGCAGCGGCGAATTTTTTGATATCATAAACCCGGCAACAGGTGAACTTATTGACCGGGTCCCAAAAGGCACTGAAGATGATGCGGCAATAGCCGTTGAGTCGGCATCGTCAGCTTTTAATGGCTGGGCTTCCACGTCTCCACAGCAAAGAGCCAGGATTCTTTACACAGCTTCGGGAATTGTAAGACAGAGACAGGATGAACTTGCCTTCCTGCTTACTCGGGAACAGGGTAAACCTCTTGCCGAATCTAAAAACGAGATAGAAGGTTTTGCACATGTCCTTGAGTATTATTGCGGGCTTGCAAGCAGTTTTCACGGAGATTTTGTTCCAGTTCATCAAAATGGATACGCTTTTACTGTAAAGAAGCCTCTAGGAGTCTGTACAGCCATAATTCCCTGGAATATGCCTGCACTTATTATGGCATGGAAAATAGGCCCTGCTCTGATCTCAGGAAATACACTTGTCCTGAAACCTGCAAGCAATACCCCTCTTACTAACCTTACCCTGGCTTCTATCCTCAGCGAGGCAGGGCTTCCTCCAGGTGTGCTCAATATCGTTACAGGCCCTGGTGAGGTTGTGGGAGAAAGCCTGGTTAAGAGCCCGAAGGTTAAAAAAATCTCCTTTACCGGAGAAGCGAGAACAGGGAAACGTATAGCCGAACTTGCAGCCGGCGGGATGAAAAGAGTAACCCTTGAGCTAGGGGGAAGTGATCCCATGCTGGTCTGTGATGATGCTGACCTTGAAGCTGCAGTCGCAGGAGCCTTAAGGGGAAGATTTTACAATTGTGGGCAGGCCTGTACTGCTGTAAAGAGGCTTTTTGTTTTTGAATCCGTAGCAGAAAGATTCATAAAAAAGCTTGAAGCAGGCGTCCGAAATTTAAGGGTTGGAAACGGGCTGCATGAAAACGTTGATATGGGACCCCTTAACAACCGCAGGCAATGGGAATATATAAAAGAGCTTGTCGCAGACGTCGAAGAAAAGGATGAGGGCAGGATAATTACAGGAGGCAGAGTTCCAGAAGTTAGCACCTGCAGTAAGGGATATTTTTTCGAGCCTACGCTTATTGTAGATGTTCCCAGGGAATCCAGGCTTCTGAAAGAAGAAGTATTCGGCCCTGTCCTGCCTGTAGGCCAGGTAAAAGACCTTGATGAAGCAATTGAAGAATCCAATAACACCTGCTATGGGCTTGGCGCCTCTATATGGACAAAAAACCTAGATAAAGCTCGTGCAGGATGCGAACAGTTGAATGCAGGAATTGTCTGGCTTAATCAGCACCTTAAGGTTGCTCCTGAAGTTCCTTTTGGGGGTACCAAGGAGAGTGGGATTGGAAGAGAAAACGGGCCTGATGCTCTTTCTGAATATCTTGATCTGAAAACAATAATGCTAAAAATCTAAAACAGTAATGCTGAAATCTAAAGTAGTACTGCTAAAAACTTGATATACTCAGTAAAAAAGGCTTCAAGAAAGCCATGACATTCAAGACTGATAAAATAAAGATTTTTCGATGAGCCAGTTAACATGTAGCTCATCGGACCTTTTTCTGAAAAACCGTATCAATAAATTATAAAATTTATTGAATCATAAAATTTATTTTTTCTGATATTTGGGCAGAAGTTGCATAAATTCGGAAGCTTCCATAACCGGCACGCTGTCAATTACGCAAACATCCGACCATGGCAAGTTGAAAGCTCCATAAGCTTCGGCACTTTCGGCTTCGTAAAGGATGTAATAGCGATTTCCGGAAAGGTCAACCCACTGGTTAATGATATCGATTCCTTCTGGAATCTCCAGTTTCTTAAAATGCTCAAGGATCTTATCGCGGTTCGAAGGGTCCCAGGTACTAACGTCCATGAATAACATCTTTTACCACTCCTCTTATTTTATGCTGCCAATACCCCTTCCCGGAAGCCAGGGCAGCTTTTTACAGCATCCGGGATCTCTTTTGAGAGCAAAGCTCAAGGGAAAACAAGTATATTCTCCTATGCCATCTCCACAAATGCGGATTTGACCAGCAAGCCCCCAAATGCCGACTAACGGCAGAAGTCCAGATTTTTTAGAGTTTTACTGTCTTTTCCTAATTCATCATTGCTTAAATCCCCATAAATGATAAATCCGAAAGGACAGGTAATCATGCAGAACTTCTTTCTGCACGCAGATACAGACAATATATTATCATCCCTTAGCCTATATAATAGTTAGTCCTAAAAGACTATATTAAGTCAGGGGACTTCATCAGGTGCACAAAACTTTTAATGAAAATACAGGAAATGAAAAACATAGGAAATGAAAAACATAGGAAATGAAAAACATAGGAAATAAAAACATAGGAAATAAAAACACAGGGGGCAGGTTTCTCAGTCAAGCCAGCAAACCTCGCACTTTTCTTCTTTTTTCGTGAAGAATTTTGCAGCTTCAAACCCGGCTTTTACAGAGCCGTTCATGCTTCTTTCCGGATAATTGGTTGATGAGAACATTCCTGCCAGGTAAAGTCCGGATGGGCCTGGCGCAAACGGCAGAACCTTTTCAAGGTACCCCTGTTCATATACAGGTGCAGTATCCATTCTTCGGAAGAGTTTCGTCCAGTGGATATCGTTTCTTGAGAAATCAGGAAACATATTTTCCAGGCCATTCAGGTAAGAATCCAGAACTTCGTCTTCCGTCTTCAGCCAGAGAGCATCGTTTTCATCCTGGAAATAGGAGGTTACATAAACGAGGTGTTCTCCATAGTCCTCAAAAGGCATAAAATTGGTGTGCTCAATTACGGCTCCAAAAGGCACGTCAGCCTTTATGTTCAACCAGTAATTCCCATCTTTCATAAGCCCTTTCTCAAGTCCTATGAGGGCACACGCAGTTCCTTGATACCAAATATCCTGCAGGGTCGCGTGAAGTGTCCCAAGTTTGCCTTTCGTAAGGATATCCAGTACTCGGGGTTCAACAGTTGAAATCACCGCATCGCAGGGTATGAAATCCCCGTTTGCCATCACTCCCTGCACTGTATTGTCTTTGATTATGATTTCCTTTACTGCTTCATTCTGTAAGATCCGGCCTCCCTTTGCAGTGATTTCCTTTGCCAGAGCTTCTATAAGAGAATTAAAACCTCCTCTCAGGTACCCCAGTTTTTCTCCTTCTTTTCCCCTATCTGACCTTATTTTCACACGCCCTATAAGCCAGGCTGCAGAAACGTTTTCAGCATTTTCACCGAATTTGCTTTTCATGAGAGGAGCAAAAAAGTTTTCGTATACGGATTGTCCCGCAGTGTCAAGAATCCAGGTTTTTGCCTTTATTCTGTCGTAGGAAGTCGTATCATTTATTAGCTTTATTCTGAGCACCAGCAGCCCAAGTTTTACCAGATCAGTAAAAGAAAGAGGTTTAAACCTTGAAATTTCAGCAGGGGTATTCATGGGATAGTTTTTACCGTCTACAAAATAGGCGTTTTTTCCCTTAAGCCACAACATTTGACCTTCAAGCCCCAATTCTCTTATCATGTCAAGAAGTTCCGAATCACTCCTGAATATGTGGTGATAATATTTCTCTATAAAGTACTTCTTTCCAGCAAAATCCTGACAATAACTTGCAGCCATCCCCCCGATTTCCGCATCTTTTTCAAAAATAACAATCTCATTCGATTTGCAAAGCTTATACCCGGCTGACAGTCCTGCGAGCCCACTTCCTACTATTACGATTTTCATACCCAACTTTTCCCTTATCTGTTACTTTTAAACAGAATCTTAATGCCCCTTAAGAAATCAAACAGATTTCAAACAGATTTCAAACAGATTTCAAACAGATCCCAAACAGATTTCAAACAGATCCCAAACAGATTTCAAACAGATCCCAAACAGATTTCAAACAGATTTCAAACCCCGATCTTAATATAAAAAATGCTAAAGTTTTATATCTCTTTTTCCACAAAAGTTCTTATACAATAGTTCTTTGAAAACCCCTTAACCCATCGATGGATTTTACCACATACATACTTTGAAAACCCCTTACCCTGTCGATGGGCTTTACCACTATATATCCTTTGAAACTTATATTAGATAAACAGATATATTATAGTCGAGGACCAAAATTTCGTCACCAATCTGAAGTAAAAGGTTAACCACGAAAATCACGGAAACCACAGAAAAGGAAATATGGGTCCAATTCTTCCGTGTTTTCCACGTTTCCCATAGCTAGAAAGTAAGTGCAAATACTTACGTTAAGGACTATAGTTGAGAATCTCTCCAGATAATCTGGAGGCTTGAGGGGTAAAGGGGTGTATTACGACCAGGAAATAAACTCCGTTTTTGAAGAGTTTGGAGTCTCAGAAGCAGGTTTGAGTTCTGAGGAAGCCGAAAAAAGGCTTGAGGAGTATGGTGAAAATGAGCTTAAAGAAAAAGAAAAAGTTTCGGTCCTGAACCTCTTTGTCTCACAGTTCAAAAGTATCTTGATCATTATTTTGATAACGGCCTCTATTGTTTCGGCTCTTCTCGGGGAGTTCGTTGATGCAATAGTCATTATTTTTACGGTATTTCTTGCAGGTATTCTCAGCTTTGTGCAGGAATATCGAGCCGAAAAAGCAATTGAGCTTCTAAGGTCCCTTACCTCGCCGGAAGCGACTGTTATAAGGGACGGGGTTGAAAATAAAATTCCCTCAAAGAATCTCGTTCCTGGAGATCTTATCCTTATTCAGACCGGAGACCGCATTCCAGCCGATGCCAGGATAATCAAAGGGTTCAATCTTAAAACTGACGAGTCCTCCCTTACAGGAGAATCCGTGCCGGTTCAGAAAAGCATCGAAGCCCTTCCTTCCGAAACTCCTGAAGCTGACCGGACAAACATGGTCTACACAGGAACTGCAGTTGCTTACGGAAGAGGCAGTGCGATTGTTACTGCAACCGGAATGAATACGGCTTTTGGGGAACTTGCCGGGCTTCTGGGGACAATAGAGAGGTCCAGGACGCCTTTACAGGAAAGCCTTGACAAGTTCGGCAGATGGATTGGTACTGCGACTCTTGTAATTGTAGCTTTTGTTGCAATGCTTGGGGTTTTTTACGGATTTCCTCTCCTTGATATGTTTTTATGGGGTGTTGCTCTTGCAGTTGCTGCTATCCCTGAAGCTCTCCCTGCAGTTGTTACAGTAGGGCTTGGGCTCGGGGTGAGGCGTATGGTCAAAAGGCACGCCCTTGTAAGAAAACTGCCATCCATAGAAACGCTTGGAGCCACAAATGTTATCTGTTCGGATAAGACAGGCACGCTTACACAGAACAAAATGACAGTTGAAAAAATTTGTGTCAATAAGCAGGTTTTGAAAGTTACTGGAGCAGGATATTCTCCTGAAGGAGAGTTCTTTAAGGGAGATGAAAAAGTTTCTACAGATGATCCCCATCTTCAGATTCTCTTGCTGGGAGCTGTTCTCTGTAACGATGCTGGTCTTTTTAAGAAAAGTGATAAATGGGAGATCAAAGGAGACCCTACGGAGGCAGCTCTTGTGGTTGTTGCTGCAAAGTCAGGGTTTCATAAAGTTGAGCTTGATCAAAAATATCCTCGCCTTGGAGAAATACCCTTTTCCTCTGAAAGAAAAAGAATGACTACCTTCAATAAACTGGAAGCCGATTCTGGCAGCTTACCTGTAAAAGGACTTACTGCTTTCTCAAAGGGAGCTCCTGAAGTGATTCTTGGCTCATGTACGAAGATTTTTCTTGACGGTGAAATCAAATCCTTATCTTCCGAAATGAAGCAGTTGATTGAAGGAAAAATTAAGGAAATGGCTGATCAGGCCCTCAGGGTCATGGCTCTTTCATTTCGTCTTCTGGATGAGGAACTCGATATCGAAAAATCTTCTTCAAAAGATCCCCCTTCAGAGAGAATAGAAGAAGATATGGTCTTTTCAGGTTTAATGGGCATGAGAGATCCCCCAAGAGAGGAAGTAAAGGTTGCAATCCAGAAATGTGAAGATGCAGGCATTAAAACCGTAATGATAACAGGAGACCATAAGATTACGGCGTCTGCAATTGCAAAGGAACTGGGGATTTTAAAGGAAAACGATCTTACTCTTACAGGCTCGGAGCTTGATAATCTTGGGGATGCCGAGTTCGAAGACAAGGTCGAGAGGGTTTCGGTTTATGCCAGGGTATATCCTATCCATAAGTTGAGAGTAATAGACGCCCTCAAGAAAAAGGGCTATGTCGTAGCAATGACCGGGGACGGGGTAAACGATGCTCCTGCCCTTAAAGCTGCAGATATGGGAATAGCTATGGGGATTACTGGCACGGATGTCAGCAAAGAAGCCTCAAGCATGATCCTTACGGATGATAATTTTGCGTCGATTGTTGCAGCGGTTGAGGAAGGACGAAATATATTCAAAAATATTAGAAACTTCATCACTTACGGGCTCTCAGCCCATATCGGTGAGGTTCTCATAGTTCTCATTTCTATCCTGGGATGGCAAATCCTGCCTCTTATTGCTGTTCAGATCCTCTGGATTAACCTGATTACGGACGGGCTTCCTCCTATGGCTCTATCAGTTGAGCCTCCTGACAATGGTATTATGAAACAGAAGCCAAGAAACGTTGAGGAAGGGCTCATCACCCGTCGGGAAATCTCAGCCAGTCTGGGAATTGGAGGGTTGATTGCGCTTCAGGCTCTTCTCGTTTTAAACTGGGCTCTTGACAGAAATTTCTCTATTGAGAAACTCCAGACCCTGATCTTTACGCTGGTAGTTTTCTCAGAGATGTTTAACGCCTTTAACTGGCGGTCTGACCGATACTCGATCTTTTCCCTGGGGCTTTTTACAAACAAACCTCTGGTTTATGCAGTCCTGACAACAATAGTTCTGCAACTCGTGGTAATTTATGTTCCTTTTTTCCAGACTGCTTTTCGGACCGTTCCACTTTCTCTCTTTGAATGGGGAGTGGTGCTGTCTCTTGCCTCTACCACGCTGATCTCAATGGAACTCGTAAAATATTTCTCAGGGAAAAGTTCTCAGAAAAAAAATTAAGAGACTTTTTATTATTTTCTTGTTTTTTTAGCGATGTTTGCCAACTGTCATTGAAATAAATACCATATTTTGATGATCCCGGAAGATATCAAAAGTCTCTATTTTAAAACTGGGTTTCTAAAACCAGTACTTTGCACAGTTAGGGCTGCGTCTTTCTTTTTAAGGTGTTTACGTATACGTGTTAATGTAAGAGTCCTGCAACTGCCGGATATATTTTTCAATATGGGGTTTATATATAGGATTTATTTTGTAGATTATGCTTCTTCCTTCTTTTATCTCTATTATAAGGTCATTTTCTTTGAGATTCTTCATATACCAGCTAATTGTTGGCCTGGAAACTCCAAATTCTTGTGCAAGAGCTACATTAGTGTTACAATTTCCATTTATTATCTCTATAATTATTTTTTGGTTAGTTAAGTTTTGAAGAACAGAAATAACTTTTTTTTCATCCTCATTGTAAACAAGAAGGTTTTCAAAATACCTTGTCTTCACACCGTCTTTATAGGATTCAATCTTTTTATTAGCTTTAAGGGTTTTAATGTGATATTTTACTATTTCTCTATCTAAACCAACCTGTTCTACAATTTCACCAATATATGCTCCAGGTTTGGTTTTTATATATCTATAAACTCTAAAACGGCTGGAATTTTCAAGTACATTCCCAGGATTTACAATTCGATATCCAACTATTGAGAAAAAAAGTTTCTTAGGGTAGAAAAGGTCAACTGTGGCTAAAATATACATCATACCAAGCCATAACAGAAACTGCCAGTAGGATATTTCAGTGACCTCAAGCTCTGTTACTTCTTCTCCGTTAATTGGGACTCCTACCTGGTCGCTTGAAATGGGTTGTACTATATACTCATGAGCCTCAGATGTTGATATTAAAAGAACAAATGAAAAAAATAATAAACAGAAGATGAGCTTTTTTTGAAGCTCAATGATGCGCATAGACTTTAAATGTGTAATCCTCATTTCCATGGACAGATACACCTTTTACCTTGAACCTCCAGACTCCCGATTCCATACCATATCGAGAGGATATCTTGAGGCTTATTTTACCGTCTACTCCTTTTGGATCATCCTTATCATAGTAGGTCCTAAGAATGTGTCCTTCAGGGTCATAGGGACTAAGGGACAGTTTACTTTGTGTATTTCCCCAATTCAACATCAAGGTAAAAGCAGTTGTTCCTGAAGGTACAGTTGCTTTGTGAACTTTACTCTGTCCCTGCTTTATGTATGTCATTATGGCACCTCTTCTTCATCTTCTTCTTCCTCTACCAAAATAGGAGAAAGTGAGATTTCAGAACCAGGAGACATTTCGTTCAAGCGTTCGACAATGTATTCTTTTCCGGTAGAAGTCAAAATAACTTCCCCATGTGAGTCTACTAAGTTCGAAGTTGTCAAAGTATCACCAAAAAAAAGGTGAAAAGAACGGTATATAAATCTTTTGATTAAGTATTAAATAAATTAAATCACAAGATTTTTAAAAATTGTATTTTATATTTAGTCTACTATTTAATGTACAATTTTTAACCATAAAGTTGATTATACCTGATTGATACTATTCAGGCACCTTGAATCTGCATCGAAAGCCGTAATTAAAAATGTTTGGCATTTACAATACACTTCCGTCTTTTTTTTAAACTGATGCCAAATGATGCCATTTTTTAATTTTGCGATGAGTCCCTTATTAGAGAAAGATCCGTATAGCCAAAATCGATATCATTTGACGTATTTATGGTATCTATATAGTAACACATGGTTTTATTTATAATGTATACGAGTCATATTTTTTCATAAATGAAATTTTTCGATATATTTATTAAGTATACTAACATAACGCATCCTCTTTTTCTATATATTGGAAGGGATCACTATATATATTCAAATTATTTAACAGTTTTATTGTTAACCTCTGTAAAATCCCTGGTAATCCATGAAACATATCCCTGTCGCACTACAGATTTTTTGGTACATTGCCAAATTTTCTGGCAATATCCAGAATTTGCGAGTACCAAACATCCCCCACATAGGCATTTCCACATATTGGTTTCTTTTCTGAATTCTCGATATCCTCATTACACTGAACCCAACCAAAATCTCTCATGAGCCTAAAGCTCTCCTCCAGTTGTTTTGCACCGCACTCTATTGCATGGTCAACTGCGTAGACAAACTCTGCCCGGTGCGGATAGGAAACAGCAAATAAAAAGAAATGGATAAAGAAGAATGAATATTTTCGATGAAAGTGCCTCCAAAAATTGAAGAGTTTTTTGAAAGTGAAAAATTTTGCGCTGAAATTTTTTGATGGCTAAACATTAGCTACTTTTATGACTATCTCAAAATAAGTATAAAGATAAATTCAACTTTATTTGTGATTAGTTCAGGTTTTAAGTTCAGGTTTAAATAATTCATGAGAAAACAAGCATATTGTGGGGCAATCTACTACAATTGCAGCATGCATTTTGTGATCATAAAAAGAGTTCATCCCAAAACAAGTCTCATTTTCACATTAACAAGAGTCAGGATTAATTTCATATTCTAACTGGTTGATCATTTAGAGTTTGAAAATTTGGAGACCCATTCTAAATTTTGTTGGGATACACTCATACATTATAAAAGCCGTAATCAGGAGAGAGGTATAGGATCGAAAAAATGAGAACCAGAGATATTAATAATGCTTCAAATATCGAAAAAAAACTTTGCGGATACCTTTACGGCACCGCCTGCGCGGATGCCCTCGGACGTCCGGTAGAACATCTAACCCTTGAGCAAATCCAAAAGAAGTATGGGGAGGAAGGAATCCTTGAGCTCCCATCCAATTCTCCCTGGACCGATGATACCCAGTTAATGCTTGTACTTGCTAGGGCTCTGCTTCGAGGAGCAGAACTTGAACTTCCCGAGCTTATGGACAAGATTGCAGAGGAACTTGTACTCTGGCTGGATGAGCCTGATCTTGGTGCAGGAGCAACTACTAGAGGCGCAGCCCTGAACCTTAGGGACGGAATTCACTGGAGCAATTCCGGACTAAATTCAAAAACCTGCGGAAGCCTGATGCGAGCCGGAATCCTCGGTTTCATTTACAGAAATGATCCAAAGAAACTGGTTAAAGTTGCCCTGGCTTCAGGCCGGATTACTCACTCTCATCCAGTTGCAGAAGCTGCTTCTCTTGCAGGAGCATATGCAGTGAAACTGGCCCTTGATAGGATAGAACCCATGGAAATGTTTGAACCGCTTCTTGAGGTAACTCAGGGAATTTCTCCGGAATTCACTCAGGCACTGAAAAGTTCCTATATCACGGCTTATAGTGACATCGAAGACGAAGAAGGTTTGAAGAAACTCGGGCAGGGATGGTATGCAGACGAAACTTTTGCCCTGGCATACTTTTGCATATTACGTTATCCGAATGATTATAAAAAAGCAATTAAGACCGCAGTGAATATTACCGGAGACTCGGATTCGGTTGCTAGCGTAGCAGGAGGTATTTTTGGAGCCAGACTGGGAGTTGACGCAGTGCCTATTTCCTGGATTGAAGCGCTTAAGGAGAAAGAAATACTGGAGGAAATGGTCGGGCCTTTGCTTGAAAAATATTTTCAGCTTTCAGGAAGTAAATTGAGGTCTTGAAGTTAAATTGAGGTTTTGAAGTTAAATTGAGGTCTTGAAGTTAAATTGAGGTCTTGAAGTTAAATTGAGGTCTTGAAGTTAAATTGAGGTCTTGAAATGGATTTTTCCGAAAAAAATGGTTCTCCAAGAAGAAATGTTTACTCTGAAAAAAATGACTGTTTTGAAAAAGATTCTCCTGAAAAAGATCTTTTTTCCGGAAAAGGTGTCTACTGTTTGATATTCGAAAACCGAGCCTGCAAGATTGAGGTAGGTAAAAAGGGCGAGTTCTCTTTCAGCCCAGGGTTTCATATCTATGTGGGGTCTGCTCTGGGGCCAGGTGGCCTTAAAAGATTACAGAGGCACATCAAACTTTCCAGAAATCATGACCGAAATCCCAAATGGCATGTGGATTATCTTCATCTGAATCCTGCTTTCAGGCTAGTTTCAGCGGTTTATGCTTTTACTTCTGAGCGGCTTGAATGTGAAATTGCCAGCAGGATCGGAGGTGATTCGGTGTCTGGCTTTGGGTGTACAGACTGTAAGTGTAGTTCTCATCTTTTTTACCGAAGCAAAAATCCTCTATCAGAGATTACTGAAGCTTTTGAAGCCTCTGGACTTTCTGCTTTTGTGCTGGAACTTTAACCCTGGATCTTCTTTTTTCTGTACTGGTAGGAAAGTTTAAGGTAAAGCAGGATTTATTTATATTATCAAAAAAATAGAGTTGTTTTAATCAGGGGATGTCCAATGGAACAATTCTCTTTTATTGCCTGCATGCCTGATATACCAGGAGCACTGCACAGGGCAGCCGAAATTATCACGCGGTACGAGGGAAATATTAACAGGATTCAGTACGACCGCAGGATAGATACACATACTGTTTTCTTTGAAGTGACTGCTCTTCCTCAGGCTTATGAAAAAATTCGTGAAGAACTGGAAAAAATAGGCTATCTCCAGACTTCCCTTCACCTTGTAGCTTTTGTGAAGTTCCATGTCTATCTCCCGAACTGCCCTGGCGCTTTATTTGACCTCCTGAACTATATCACTTCATCGAAATCAAACATTACTTTTCTTGATTTTGATGATCGGGGACAGCATCCTGAAAGGCTTGTCGTAGGTCTTCACATTGAGGACCCTAATATGATAGATGCCCTCCTGAATCAGCTTAAGTCCAGATACAGGCTAGATATTTTAGAATATGATACAACCGGGGAAAAACTTGATGACACGGTATTTTATCTCAGGCTGGCACAGAAGCTCAGGTCGTTTATCGGGAGTGCTGAAGATGCTTTTTTGATGAGGTTCTTGCAGGACATTAATCATATTACTCAGGAACTCTCAAACCTTCAGAAAGATCCAATTGAGATTTTTGAGAACATCCTGAAAGTTGGGGAGTACCTTAACCGGACTTCAGGAGACAATTTTTATGCCGATGTACAGAGGGTCAGAATAAAGGACGATATCAAACTTTTCTGTTTTCAACCTCCCTGTGGGGGAAACATCTATCTTTTTGATACCCCTTCCGAAAGGGTTATGATTGACACAGGGTATGGAATTTATTACCCGGATCTCGTGAATATGCTCCAGCACTACGAGCTTGGAGATCTGAGCCGGCTTAAAAGGATTTACATTACTCATGCCGATGCCGACCATTGTGGGGCAGCCGGTTGTTTTCCCGTACCTTCCTACCTCAATCACGAAACTTTTCTGATCACAAGAGAAACCAGCAGAGCCTATGGGTCAAGTAACCAGGACTGTATTCTGGAAGAGGTTTATACAAAGATAATTAACCTTTTTTCCAGATATACTCCCCCTTCAAATACGGTTCTCTTTCCCGAAGTCTCCTTCTCAGACAAAACAACCGAAAAGCGAGGTGCATTTCCTGTTATCGCTCGGTTCCGGATCGGCGACATGGATTTCGAAGCTCTTGAAGGGATGGGCGGGCATATGCATGGAGAAGTCTTCTACCTCTGCCCCGAAGAAGGGCTGCTCTTTCCTGAAGATGCGGTGATTAATTTCAGAAGCCTGAGCCCTGATAGAACTGCATATAATGTTCTGGCTGATTATCTTATGACATCGGTGAATGTTGACAGCAAGCTTGCACGGGAAGAACGACATGCCCTTCTTTCCCTCATTTCCGAGATTGATGAACAGCTCGCCGGGAAAAACAAAAAATGCCTTATCTGCTGCGGCCACGGTTCAGTATCCGTACTGGACAATGGAAAACTTGTCGAATACACAGGTTCTGAGAGATATATGGCAGGGCAGAAATGCATCTCTAAAGAAAATTTGTGAAAATTTAAACAAAAAGGGGCAAAAAATCTCAAAATCAAATCTCAAAATCAAAAGAAACAAGATTCATAGGCTGCAGACCACAGATCACAGATCCACAGACCACAGATCACAGATCCACAGACCATAGATCACAGATCCACAGACCACAGATCCACATTTCCGTTGTTTTCTTTTCAGGGTCCATTCGGATTTTTCTAACTTTAGAAACTCAGTCGTTATAATCTATAAAGGGTAAATTCGATCTCTTCTACGCCCAAAATCAATGTATTTCCCGCGGCTGAAAATATTTCTCAAGAGTGATATTGCTTTGTCTAAAAGGCACTACAAAAATCCGGCCTGAAGAGTTTCGAAAAATATTGGGTAAAAGAGATGCGAGGGGTGCGATTCGAACGCACGAATTCCTACGAAAATGGGTCCTAAGCCCATCGCCTTTGACCTAGCTGGGCAACCCTCGCACTGATGTCTGATTTTAGTATTTCATTTAATATGTTTAAATTTATACAAAATAGGAAAAAGAGCAGTTCAGATTTTCTAATTCGAGAATTATTTAATGCGCCGACCGGGATTCGAACCCGGGTTTTGGGCTTGGAAGGCCCAAGTCATAGCCGCTAGACCATCAACGCAAACTGCAACACATCTAGAGGTATTTGTCATATATATTCTTTTCGCTACCAGAGTCCCGTCTTGAGAGATTAGGGGTGTCTGCGTCGAGAAACTCTAAAAAACATTTTTCTACGCGTGTATTTTTGTGATATAGTAACTGGATGAGTTAAGTACATATATTCGTTTGAGACTGTCCAGGGGGGTTAAAACTGGATATTATGTACAATCTATCATTAATGAGTAAGCTCATTTCAACACCAATTTTATCCCCAAATCCATAAAGTTTTCATAACTATTTTCATGATTCAAAGATCTATTGATTGTTTGGAATTCGGGGTTCTAAGAAATGATTTTGATTTTTGGGATCCGCTCGATGTGAAAATTTTCCACGTATGCTGGCGTTCCGCTATATCTCTTAATATTATATAGATAGTTTTATCTTATTGTCAACCTTGGATATTGAGACGAAAATATTTTTCGAACACATATATTTAAGAGTATATTGTAGAAAATATACTCTCAATAAGTATATTTTATTACACTGTTAAAACCAGATTTTTTCATTGATTTCTCTATATTTTTATTAATTTTTTAATAAAAATACCTTTTTTTCTGTACCAATCTCTCAAAATATTATTATTTAACATCCAAAGCGATATAACACTTTAAATGTAACAATAATTTCTCCCTGATGAGGGGGTAACAAATGTTATTTATTTGTGCTGTAATAAGCAAATATCTAATCTTCCTGGCCTATTGTCATCTTAATTTCTTATTTTCTTGCTCCCTTACTCTTACTCCCTTACTCTTACTCTTGCCCCCTTACTCTTACTCTTTCTCCCTCACTCTTGTTCTCTTACTCTTGTTCTCAACTCTTGCTCTCTTACTCTTGCTCTCTCATCCTCTGAGTCTCTTGTTTTTGTTTTCTATCGGTGTATCTCTATGATGTAGGATATATATCTCGTTTACTAACCTTAATATAAATTTCAAAAGAGACTTTCACTTTCTAACGATCTGGTTCCAGACTTGACATAAAAATTGTTCTATTCTGGGGTTTGTTTCCCTGGGGTTTTTTATTCCTGAATTCTTTACTCCTGAGTTATTCGCTTCTAAGTTTTTTATTCATGAGTTCCTTACATATGAGTTCTTTAATTCCAATTCCCCCACTTATAAGTCCCCTAATCCTGAGATACTCACGTTTAAGTCCTTTAATTTTAAGTTTCTCACTTTTGAGTTCTTCGTTCCTAAGTTATTTATCCCGAATTTTCGGTCAAGCAATTTCCTATAACTTGCATATTCTTTTGTATAACTGACAAAATATCCAGAGCTTAACAAAAAGTTAATGTAATGATCGTGTTATACGGAGTTTAAACGAACACAAAAGAGAATACTGCTCGCACTTTTTCTTACTGCTGGTCTGTTCTAGCGTGTGCGCTTTGGAGTGTTCTTTATAAGGCTGCACGATATTGAGTCTGCAGATAGGCGTTTTGTAATAGCTTAGGTTCTATCTAATCTCCCAGCTCATATCGAGCAAAAGGTAAAATTTCAAAAATAATTATAAAATTTCAGGAAATAATTATAAAATTTCAGGAAATAATGGGAAATTCCAGAAAATAATGGGAAATTCCAGAAAATTATTCAATATGGAAATCTTAAGATGGCCCCCAAAATGACAGTTTTTGAACTAAGGGACGAAAATAATGAGAACTTGAAGGTTCATCTAGAATATACAGGCAGCTCTCCTTCTAACCTTGCCGAAGGAAACAATAAGTATTTACGAGACTGTGTTTCTGAACTTAAGCTTGAGGCGAATAAGATCGTTACCAGATGCCCGTTCAAGTACACGGAGTAATATTGATGAATATTGAAGAGTGGGAAGAATACAGATATGTTGAATCAGGAATAAATAACTTCATTGATCAAATGAACGAGTCCAGCTTAAAAAAAATGGTAGAACATGTCTGTAATACCGGAGGAAAACGAATTAGACCAATAATCCTCCTTCTCTCCAGTGAGATCTGTTCAGGTTCATACCAGCAGAGCCTCAATGCAGCTCTTGCTATCGAAATAATGCACTCGGCTTCCCTCATCCATGATGACTTGCTGGATCAGGGGCTTGTTAGAAGAAACCTGCCTTCAGCCCCTGAAAAATTTGGCCCTTCCAGGGCTCTTCTTTGTGGCGATTATCTGATTGCAAAATGCTTTGAGTTTATTTCTCCATATGGGGAACAAGTGGTCCGAGACTTCGGGAAAGCCGGGATGGATATGGCTGAAGGAGAAGTCCTTGATCTGAAGCTCGATAAGGACAATTTTGGAGAAAACAACTATTTCGAATGCATTTACAAGAAAACGGCTTCTTTATTTGCCATCAGTGCTTCCATAGGGGCATACACTGGAGGGGCTGACGAAACTCTGGCCAGGCGTTTTAATGTCTTTGGAAATTGCCTGGGAACTGCATACCAGATTGTTGACGATATTCTTGAGTTTCTTGAAGTGGTCGAAGGCAAGGAATCGAAATTCACATCTGAAACTCTGCCGCATGTTTACATGAAGAATATGTCAAAAGAAGAAGCAATAGAAAAATCTATAGAAGCTGTAAAACTGCGTGTTAATGCCGCAAAAGAGACACTGTTGACATTTAATGAATGTCCGGCAAGGGACAAACTCTTTCAGATTACCGATTATATAACTGTTGATATGCTTGAGATTGTTTAATGCTCAGCTTTTCCTGAAAAATGAACTGTGACACTGCCAAATTTTCAGTATCTAAAATGGAAAATAATATTATTTAATTATCTAGTTTAATAAGTTCTCTAACTTCTAATAAGTCTTCCAACTTTTGCCAACAACTTTACCAGGTGTATCCATGCGAGTATATGATAGTCCGGTGCTTAAGGTAAATGCCAGTACAGAAAACGAAAAAATTGTGCTTGATACAGAAGGTCCTCTTTCCCAGCTTGCAAAGCCTTTCCTCAAACGCATAAACAACATTTTTGCAGAAGAAAAACCCATTTCAGTGGATGAAAATGAGATTATTTTTTCTACATGGATCCCACCTATTCCGGGGCCTGTTTTCAGCCGGGTGATAGGTGCTGAGATCGCAGCTATCCGGAAAAAAAGGGTTCCTGACCAGTTCTCAATAGGAATTACGGCTCGTTGTCCTAACCGCTGTATCCACTGTGGGGCAGCCGGTATCAAGCCAGAAAAGGAGCTTACCCTGGATGAAATTTCCAGAGCTGTAAACCAGAGCCTGGAGCTTGGGTCTTATCTTATTTCTTTCGACGGCGGGGAGACCATGCTTCGAGATGATCTTGTAGAGATGGTAGCCAGAGTAGATAAATCCAGGGCAATTACTACCTGTCTCACCTCAGGTTTCAAGCTTTCCGAAGAAAGGGCAAAGGATCTGAAAGCCGCAGGGTTATATGCATCAAGAATTAGTCTGGACAGCCCATATGAAGCCGAACACGACCGTATTCGGGGCCGAGAAGGTGCATACAAAGATTCAATCACCGGAATCAAAAATTCAATCAACGCCGGGATCCTGACTGATATGTTTGTGGTTGTTTCTCCTCACAATATCGATGACCTTGAAGAATTTTACAACCTTGCATTTAACCTTGGAATGCATGAACTTTCAATATATGAAATTATTGCAGTCGGGCGCTGGCTTGAGCACGAAGATGAGGTAATAGGGGAAAACGATGTCTCAAGGCTTGAGAAATTCCAGAAAAAAATGAACTCTAAACCTGAAGGCCCCAGGGTAACCGCGTTTCCTTATTTCCTGGGCCCGAGTCTTTTTGGGTGCTTTGCAGGAAGACGGTGGGTGCACATTGCTTCGGACGGGGAAGTAATGCCGTGTGCCTACACTCCTCTCTCCTTTGGAAATATCTGTGAAGAGCCCCTGGAAACTATCTGGAAGCGTATGGGTAAGCACAAAGCCTACAAAAAAGATGATGCCGCATATTGCATGATGCGCAACCCTGATTTCAGGAAAGAATATATTCATACAATACCCCAGGGCGCAAAGATCCCTTACCGAGTTAAATAACATTTTTTATGTTATTTTTTAACTTTATTTTTTCGATTGTTGACTTTAGTAATAAGTATTTTTAGAGCTTTTTTTATGAAATAACCCTTTTTCCTTTGAAAAATGGTTAATTTTCTAATTTAAATTTTGAATACTGATGCTTGCATACTGGATCTATCTGTCTTCTGAGCCCGGACAAAAGTCCATTTTTCAAAAGTTAACTTTTGATGGTTTGATTTTCTCGAAAATGGACTTGACTAGATAAAAATTTTCACAGTTTTGGTGGAATAAAGCAACTTATTATAAGTACTTAAAAACACCATTAAAAGCGTTTATTTTAAAAAAAAGAGGCTAAAATTCCTTGAATAAATTGATTCATTTATAATTTTTTAACTGACTTTAATAGAGTTTTGAATATATTCTCCATATTTTATTTGACTTATTCAGGTTACGCTTCACACTTTTTTTTCAGCACTTTATTTGATAATTTTTCGATACTTAATTATATTTCACTGTCAGTATTCAATTATTTTTTACTGTTATATTTAATCTTTTTCATTTTAACCTTATATTTTGCTATTTATATTATTAATTTTCTTAAAAATATCTTATAACTTGTATATGTAATGATTTTTCATTATAGTTCTTCGGCTCTTCTTTGATAAAACCGAAGCTGTTATATAGTTCTTTCGCGAAGGATTTGTTAACTACCTCCATTGGAGTAGGGATTTTTAATTATTAATTTATATATTAAATTTTGAGAGACGGAGATTCACATGGCTAAAAATGAAATCTTATCTGAAATCAAAAAAGCAGAGGAAAGCGCTAAAACAATGGTTGACGAGGCCATTGAAGCTAAAAACAGGCGTATCTCCGAAGCTCGGGCTGAAGCCAGGGAAATCCTGAAACAGTCCGAAATCGATGCACATAAAGCTGCACAAGACTCTTTTAAAGAGGGTGAAAAAAAGATCCTGGAGGAAAAAGATAAGATCATAAACGATGGTGAGAAAAACGCATTAGCCATGTCCCAAAAAGCTCAAGCTAACATCGACAAATCCGTCAATTACCTTGTACAGGAGTTTGAGAGGGCGGTCCTTAATGAGTAGACCTAAAGAGATGACAAGGGCCGTTATTGTCGGGCATAAAAGCATTCTAAAAGAAACCATCGATGCATTACATGATACAAATCTTTTTCACGTCGAAGACTTTGTCGAAGACGAGTCTGGTTTTAAGATCAGCAAGCCATTTAAAAACGCAGAAGAAGTCTCTAAAAAGCTTGTGAAGATCCGCTCTATCGCCAATTATTTGGGGATTGAAAGCAAAAAACCGGTAGTTCAGAAATCTGATGCTGTTCTGCGTGAACTTGACTCGAAGTTAAATGAACTGGACAGGACAATTTCAGCTAAAACGGAATCAATTTCCCAGCTTGAAAATGAATTAAAAGATATGGACTCCCAGAAAAGGGAAATCATGCCTTATCTGCCCATTGATCTTGACTTTGAATATTATCGTGGTTATGAAAACCTCAAGGTTTTCGCAGGCACTTTAAAAAATAATGTAGAAACAAGTCAGATTTCAAGTATCACCCAGGCTTACGAACTGTACTTTGATTCCCAATCAAAAACAGCGGTACTGTTTGTAGCTAAAAATGATGCCGATAAAGTTTACGAATTACTTCAGGGTCTTGGATTCAAAGAGCTTAGAGTTCCAGAAAGAGGTGGTGTCCCAAGCGAACTTTTGAGATCCATTGAACAGAGAGAAGCCGACGTCACTAGAAGGATTGAATCCTTAAAGGGCGAGATCGAGTCCTTGAAAACAAGGTATGCCGATTTTATCCTTGCAAGCGACGAAGTCCTGAGTATCGAGAGTCAGAAAGCAGAGCTGCCTCTTAGAATAGCTACATCTGAAAACGCATTCATAATCGATGGATGGACTCCCACCGAGAGTTATGACAAGGTTGTCAGTGTAGTTAACAGTGCCACTAAAGGCAAGGCATACATCACCAGCCTCGAAGTCCATCATGAGGAAGAAGATGATGCTCCTGTCGAGTACAATAATTCAAAAGTTGTGGCACCGTTGCAGCAGGTTATGGATCTGTATTCTAGACCTAGATATTTCGAAATTGATCCATCTTCAGCGATATTCATTACTTTCCCGCTGATCTATGGAATGATTCTTGGAGACATCGGATATGCACTGATACTGGGCACGATTGCACTGGCTATTAAAAAAGCAATGAAGTCAGATGCAGTTAGTGATCTCATGAATATTCTTATCTATTGTCAGATTTGGTCTATAGTCTTTGGACTTATTTATGGTGAGTTCCTTGGGTTCCCTCTGGCGAGTACGCATGAAGAACAAGGTTTAATTCCGTTCTGGCATACAATAACCCTGTTCAATTCAATCGGAGGAGAGGCATTTACTTTCCCAATTCACAGGGCTCACATGGTAATGAGTATGATTGCACTAAGCGTCTTCGTCGGACTGATTCACTTAAATCTCGGGTTCTTGTTCGGATTTTCAAACATTGCAAGACACCACGGGATGAAACACGCTATTCTTGAAAAAGGCAGTTGGATGATTATTGAGCTTGGTGTACTTCTTGCAGCTGTTGGTTATTTTGGCGGTTCAGCATTGATGTATGTCGGTGCTATTGTTCTTGTTCTTGGAATTGCGATGCTCGCTATGGGTGAGGGTATCGCCGGTGTGGTCGAATTGCCGTCTCTGATGGGTAACGCTCTTTCGTATGCCCGTATTATTGCAGTCGGTCTTTCTTCGATTTATATCGCAGGTACAGTAAATGATATCGCCTTTGAAATGATCTGGGCTGATCATTCTCAGATTGGTTTCGCGGCAATAGCTGCAATTATCGTATTTATACTCGGACACGCTCTTAACACCGTTCTGAGTATCATCGCTCCCGGACTGCATGCACTCAGGTTGCAGTATGTAGAATTCTTTGGAAAATTCTATCAAGGCGGGGGCAGAAAATTCAACCCATTCGGATATATAAGAAAATACACGGAGGAATAAAAACATGGTAGATGGAGCAACAGCAGGTCTTTTTCTGGACGCAGCAGGAATGAAAGCACTCGGTGCAGCAATCGCAATCGCAATTACTGGGTATGCATCTGCAATCGCTGAAAAAGATATCGGTACAGCAGCAATCGGCGCAATGGCAGAAAACGAAGGATTATTCGGTAAGGGCCTGATCCTTACTGTCATTCCAGAAACCATTGTTATCTTCGGTCTCGTCGTCGCACTGCTTATCAATTCTGCTTAAATTTAAGAGCTCTGCTCTTAAATTTCTTAGAGCATTGCTTTAGCTTACCTGGGCCTTTTTCCTTGCCAGGTAGGCCTGAAGCTGTTATAATGCTCTAAGTTTTCTTTAGGTATCGTTGCACTCTAAGCAGCTTAGAGTTTTTGCTCTAGGCTTTAGAGCACTTTTTTGCTCTAAATTTATTTGGAGGTGTAAGCATGGGACTAGAGATTGTTGTAAAAGACATCCAAGAGGGTGCAAGAGCTGAGGTTTCCCGTATAAAAGCCGAAGGCGATGCAAAGGCCTCCGAGATTCTAAATGAAGCTAAGGAAGTACAGAAAAAGACACTCGGAGACAGTCTTGCCAAGGCAGAAGAGGACCTCCAAAATCTGCACCAGCAGGTCATATCAAGTGCAAATCTGGAAGTGAAAAGAATTACGCTTAATAAGCGTAAGGATCTTCTAGATAAAGTTTATGTCCAGACAGTTGAAAAAATCAAGTCAATGCCGGCATCCAAAAAAGAAGAGCTGTTGAAAACTATTCTCAGCAAGTACGAAGCTAGCGGTGCTAGAGTTTACTCTTCTAAAGATTCAGAAGATATCGTCAAAAAGTTGACTTCTTTATCTTATGCTGGCAATATTGGTTCTATCGGCGGAGTTATTCTGGAAAACGAGGACGGGACGGTCAGGTTAGATTTCACATATGATTCAATCCTGAAAAACGTGTATGAGCGTTCACTGAAGCAGATATCTGATATATTATACGGGTGATGTTCGATGCGGCTTTTGGAGAGACTCTGGGGACAAAAACCCTCACGAAAATCCGATAAGAAGAAAAATGGCACTTCAAATTATCCCTACGCCGTAACCCGTGTCCGCGCTATGAAGAGCAAGCTGCTCCCAAAAGAATCGTATCCCCGGCTTCTCAATATGGGGATTGATGAAATTACCCGCTTTATCCAAGAGTCTGAATACAAAAACGACATTGATGAACTGGCAATGAAATATAGTGGTGGCGATCTGGCAGAACACGCATTGAACAGAAATCTTGCGCTCACCTATGATAAATTGGTACGAATCACCTCAGGAGAATTGAATTACCTGGTTGTCGCATATCTCAAAAAATATGACATCTGGAACATAAAAACACTTCTCCGTGGTAAAATTTACAACGCGCCTGTTGAAGAAATTGTCGAGTCTTTGATTGCTGCCGGTGAGTTTACTTACACTTCAATGTCAGAGCTTGCAGCCAAGGCCACATATAAAGAAATAATTGAATCCCTGAAATATTCCGAGTATTACCCCTTGCTGCAAAAGTTTGACGGAACTAACCTGGCATACATCGAAAACGAACTCGACAAGGTATACTATACAGGCTTGTTTGAAGCAATCGGAAAACCAAGATCCAAGGACCGCAAGCTCTTTGTTAAAATTGTCAGATTGGAAGTAGACGTTAAGAATCTAATTAACCTCTTCAGGCTGAAAAAAGCAGGAGTTGTGCAGCTTGATGAAATCATGCCTCTCATGATTGAAGGCGGTCTCGAGCTAAAACTTGAGAAACTGGCGACTCTCCCATATGACGAGTTTGTCAATGAGCTTCAAAGGACTCAATACTGGGATATAATTTCAAGTGTTACGGGTTCAGATATGAATTCTTTGACTACTCTTGAAAGCAGGCTCACAAGATATTATCTTGAATCTTCAACCATTCTTTCGCATGTATCCCCGATCTCAGTTGCACCTATTCTGGATTATATCATTCATAAACATAATGAGGTAGTTAATCTCCGGATTATCTTCAGGGGTAAGGAGACTGGCCTCAGTGATGAGTTAATCAAAGACCAGTTGGTGGTTATCTAATGGAATTAGCAGTGATCGGAAAGAGCGAGTTTGTTACAGGATTCAGACTGGCGGGTGTCAGGAAGGTTTATGAAGCCGCGGACACCACAGCTACCGAATCCATTGTAAAATCGGTGCTTGAAGATAAAAGTGTCGGGATTCTTATAATGCATAATGATGACATTAGTGATCTGCCGGAAATTCTAAGGAAAAACTTGAATGAGTCAGTCCAGCCTACAGTGGTAGCCCTGGGAGGCAGCGGATCAGGCTCGAGTTTAAGAGATAAGATAAAACAAGCGGTAGGTGTTGATCTGTGGAAGTAAAAGGTGTAATTTATCGTGTGTCTGGGCCTGTCGTCACCGTTACCGGCTTGCAGGCAAAAATGTATGACCTGGTCAAAGTCGGTAATGAAGGTCTAATGGGTGAAGTCATCCAGATATTAGGGCCCAAGACCATCATCCAGGTATACGAAGAGACCGCAGGCATCAAGCCAGGGGAACCCTGTTATACTACAGGATCGTCTCTGTCCGTGGAACTTGGTCCGGGTCTTCTTTCCAGTATTTATGATGGGGTTCAGAGACCACTGCATGTCCTGCTCGAAAGGACGGGCGGTTTCATTGGCAGAGGTGTCACTGCAGATGGACTTGACCACCAGAAACTCTGGGATTTCAAACCCATTGTCAAGAAAGGCGATGTCGTAAAAGGTGGAGAAATAATCGGTGTTGTACAGGAAACCGTGAATATCGAACATAAAATCATGGTGCCACCTGATATCTCAGGCACAATTGCCGATATAAAGAGCGGAAACTTTACGGTAATGGACACAATCTGTACCCTGACTGATGGGACCGAATTGCAGATGATGCAAAAGTGGCCTGTCAGAAGGCCCAGACCTGTTAGAGAGAAACGCACTCCAACCAGGCCTCTGGTTACAGGAATGAGAATCCTTGATGGGCTTTTCCCTGTTGCAAAAGGCGGAACGGCTGCAATTCCAGGACCTTTCGGGTCGGGAAAGACCGTTACTCAGCAGTCGCTTGCAAAGTGGAGTGACACCGAAATTGTGGTCTACATCGGTTGTGGTGAACGCGGAAACGAAATGGCAGATGTTCTGAGTGAATTCCCTGAACTCGAAGACCCGCAGACCGGGCGCCCACTGATGGAACGTACTGTTCTTATTGCTAACACTTCAAACATGCCTGTGGCCGCAAGAGAAGCATCTGTGTACACCGGGATCACCATTGCAGAATACTACCGTGACATGGGATTAGACGTATCCCTTATGGCAGACTCCACTTCCAGGTGGGCAGAAGCTATGAGAGAAATCTCCTCCCGTCTGGAAGAAATGCCTGGTGAAGAAGGTTATCCTGCATACCTGTCTGCAAGGCTTGCTGAATTCTACGAGCGTTCCGGGGTTGCGGAGAGTCTCTGCGGTGAGAACGGTTCCATTACTGTTATTGGAGCAGTATCTCCACCTGGTGGTGACTTCTCAGAACCTGTTACACAGAACACCCTGCGTATCGTAAAAGTGTTCTGGGCTCTCGATGCCAAACTGTCTCAGAGGCGTCACTTCCCGGCTATCAACTGGCTGAACAGTTACAGTCTGTACAAGGACAGTCTTAATGACTGGTTTGGAGAAAACGTGGCTCCTGATTTTGTGGCTTTGAGAGAAAGAGCAATGGAAATGCTCCAGACAGAATCCGAACTGCAGGAAATCGTGCAGCTTGTAGGTTCCGACGCTCTGCCAGAAGATCAGCAGCTTCTGCTTGAAATCACCCGTATGATCAGGGAAATTTTCCTGCAGCAGAATGCATTCCACCCAATAGATGCCTACAGCCCGTTCTCTGAACAGTACGAGATCCTGAAGGCTATCATGAAATGGGGAGACGCTGCGATGGATGCCTTGAAATCAGGTGTTTCAGTACCTGAAATTCTCAAGCTTGAATCCAAAAATGTGCTTGCTAAGGTCAAGTATGAGGAGAAGTTTACTGAGTCTATGAACGTTGTCCTGGCACAGATGGATAAAGAGTTTGCATCCCTGAGAGGTAGGTAAGCATGGTAAAAGAATACAAGACAATCACTCAGATTGCGGGGCCACTTATCTTTGTTGAAAAAACAGAGCCTGTAGGCTATAAAGAAATAGTTACTGTCAATCTGCCTGATGGAACCAGCCGCAGAGGTGAGGTGCTGGACTCGTCTTCAGACATAGTCGTTATCCAGATTTTTGAAGGTACTACTGGTCTGGACAAGGAGTGCGGTGTAGTTTTCACAGGGGAAACCCTGAAGCTCCCTGCATCCATTGACCTTCTCGGAAGGATCCTTTCAGGTTCAGGAGAACCACTTGACGGTGGGCCCAGGATTGTGCCTGACCAGCTTCTGGACATCAACGGAGCTGCAATGAACCCATATGCCAGGCTGCCTCCAAAGGATTTCATCCAGACAGGTATCTCCACAATAGACGGGACAAACACCCTTGTCCGTGGACAGAAACTGCCTATTTTCTCAGCTTCAGGTCTCCCACACAACGAAATTGCTCTGCAGATCGCAAGGCAGGCTGCTGTGCCAGGATCTGAGTCTGCTTTCGCAGTAGTTTTTGCAGCAATGGGTATTACCAATGAAGAAGCCCAGTACTTCATGAGCGACTTTGAAAAGACCGGAGCTCTTGAAAGGGCTGTTGTGTTTCTGAACCTGGCAGATGACCCTGCTGTCGAACGTATAGTCACTCCGCGTATGGCTCTGACTGCAGCTGAATATCTGGCATACGAACACGGCATGCACGTACTTGTCATTCTGACTGACATTACCAACTATGCAGAAGCTCTTCGTCAGATGGGTGCCGCCCGTAACGAAATTCCTGGTCGTCGTGGGTATCCTGGTTACATGTATACTGACCTTGCAACCCTCTATGAGCGCGCAGGTATTGTAAAGGGCGCAAAGGGATCAGTTACCCAGATTCCGATTCTTTCGATGCCTGGTGACGATATTACCCACCCGATTCCTGACCTGTCCGGGTATATTACCGAAGGGCAGATTGTGGTTTCAAGGGAACTGCACAGGAAAGGTATCTACCCGCCAATTAATGTGCTTCCATCTCTGTCAAGGCTGATGAACTCCGGTATTGGAGCAGGCAAGACAAGGGAAGACCACAAAGCAGTTTCTGACCAGATGTATGCAGGTTATGCAGAAGGTCGTGACCTGAGAGGTCTAGTGGCTATCGTCGGTAAAGAAGCTCTATCTGAGAGAGATGTCAAGTTCCTTGAGTTTGCTGACCTTTTCGAACAGAATTTCGTTACACAGGGCAGAAACGAAAACAGGACAATTGCAGACACCCTGGACATTGGATGGAAAATCCTTGCACACCTGCCTGAAAACCAGCTGGGTAGGATTGACAACAAATACATCCAGAAATACCATCCTGCACACAGAAAGGGTCAGTGATTACCATGGCTCAAGACGTAAAACCAACTCGGTCGGAGCTGATTGAGCTCAAGAAAAAAATCAAGCTCTCTGAAAGTGGGCACAAGCTCCTTAAGATGAAGAGAGATGGTCTTATTCTTGAGTTCTTTAAGATTCTTAACGAGGCAAGGAACGTCAGAACCGAACTAGACGCTGCCTATCTAAACGCTGCAGAAAAAATCAATCTTGCCTCTGCTGTAAATGGAATGGTTGCAGTCAAGTCAACAGCCTTTACAGCAAAGGAATCTCCCGAAATTCAGCTTTCAGGTCACAACATCATGGGTGTTGTGGTGCCACAAATCAGCTCTACTGGTGTCCGCAAATCTCTTGTTGAGAGAGGTTATGGTATCGTTGGGACAAATTCATATATTGATGAGTCTGCAGATGCCTATGAGATCCTGGTAGAAAAGATTATTACGGCAGCAGAGCTGGAAACAACGATGAAAAGACTTCTTGATGAAATTGAGAAGACTAAGAGACGTGTAAACGCTCTCGAATTCAAAGTTATTCCGGACCTCATTGCAACCATGAAGTACATTCGTTTTACCCTCGAAGAGATGGAAAGGGAAGGTACTTCCAGGTTGAAGAGAGTCAAGGCGAGAATGAAATAATCAAGCTTGATTTAAAATGGCTGCATGTGACGATCGACCTAATTTGGTTGAAAGAGCAGTATTCAAGTTGGGTGAACCCAAAAACCAGGCCCGCCTGTTGCAGGTGGCCTGGAGAATTTCCCTTTTGATGATGGTTTTGGGGTTCATCATTATGATAAGAACAATTTCTCCGCTTATATGACCTGAATTTCAGGATGATTCTGATCCTGAATTCAGTCATAGATTTTTGAATCTGTCCAAATTTATTTTGGATTAATATATCATTTTTATGCCTGTTTTAAAAATGTTATTGTTTACCTGGATTGAAACATGACTTTTCTGTTTTTACAATCTGTGTAGTTGAGGTTTGAATTTATTTCCCATGCTGTCGGACACTTTTATTATTTAGAAAGCTATTTTAACGACAAACAGTAATTTCTATTTTATATGCAAAACGAAGCAAGGCTTCTTCATATTACCGGTACTGTTCAGGGGGTAGGTTTTCGCCCTTTTATATATCAGCTTGCAAAAGCCCATAGGCTTTTTGGGTACGTGAAAAATCTCGGAAACTATGTGGAAATCCTCATAGAGGGAAATAAGGAAAGCCTTGATAATTTCATAAAAGAACTCCCGGAAAAAAAACCTCCTCTGGCTAAAGTTAAGGAATTAAAAACAAAAAATGTCCCTTTTTCCGGGTATTCAAAATTTATTATCGTGCCCAGTGAATCCGGGGTTTTTGAAAATTCCATAATTCCTCCTGATACGGCTATTTGCGAACAGTGCAGGTCTGAGATGTTTGATCCTTCTTCCAGGTATTTCCATTACCCATTTACAGTCTGCACAAACTGCGGGCCCAGATATACAACCGTCCGAACCCTTCCTTATGACCGGGAAAATACCACGATGGTAGATTTTCCTCTTTGCCCGGAATGTGAAACCGAATATACCGACCCTCTCAACCGAAGATATCATGCCCAGCCTGTCTGCTGCCCAAAATGCGGGCCCGAAATCTGGCTTTCGGACCCCGAAGGAAATGTCCTGGTAAAAGGTTATGAAGCAATTGCACATGCTTCGGATCTCCTTCAACAGGGCTCAATTCTTGCTGTAAAAGGATTTGGGGGTTTTCATATAGCCTGCAATGCGAGAAAGGAGGAGCCTGTAAACGAGCTTAGAAGACGGTTAAGGCGCCCGGAACAACCTTTTGCGGTCATGGCAAAAACTGCTGCAGTTACGGAAACCTTTGCAGAACTTGAAGGTGCAGGCAGGGAATATTTAACTTCTTACCGCCGGCCTATTACCGTGCTCCCCAAGTCAAAGGAATCAAACCTGGCAGAATCAGTTACTTCTGGCCTGCACAATATAGGGGTTATGCTTCCCTATACAGGCACTCAGAATCTGCTTTTTGATCTCGTGCCTGATGCAGTATACGTTATGACCTCGGCAAACCTTCCAGGAAGGCCCATGGTCGTTGAGAATAAAGAGGCGCTTGAGAAACTTAAAGGGATTGTCGATTATTATCTGCTGCACAACAGGGTTATCGCAAACCGGAATGATGATACGGTTATCAGGGTTGTAAATGAAAGGGCGGCCTTTATTCGCCGTTCCCGTGGTTTTGTGCCTGAGCCCGTAGAATTGCCTTTCGAAATCCAGGCTTCTGTAGGCGTGGGGGCTGAAATGAATTCTACGGTTACTGTAGCAAAAGGAAAACTTGCCTATGTTTCTCAGTATATAGGAAATACCAGTCATGTAGAAACCTTCAGGTACCACTCCGAAGTTGTCAGGCATCTGATCCAACTTACCGGAATCGAGCCCCTTTACTGGGGCTGTGACCTTCATCCTGCATTTAACACAACACGTTTCGCGCTAAAGATGGGAGGGGAGGACACTCTTCAGGTTCAGCATCATCACGCTCACATGTTAGCGCTTATGGCTGATAACTCTCTTCCCCTGGATTCCCGAATTCTCGGAATCGCGCTTGACGGCGTAGGATATGGCACTGACGGTACAGTATGGGGAGGGGAACTCTTTGAATCCTCTTACTTTGGATACGAACGTATTGGGCACTTACTCCCTCAACCAATGCCAGGTGGAGACCTTGCCTCGAGGATACCTTCAAGAATGGTTCTGGGGATTCTTTTTGAGAAGCTTGGGAGAGCAGAATTGGAAAAACTTCCCCTTTCTTTTCCGAAAGGAGCTATGGAGTTTTCAACTGTGATGAAACAGCTTGAAACCGGGATAAATATTGCTCAAAGCAGCAGCACAGGACGAGTACTGGATGCAGCAGCTGCCCTGCTCGGGATCTGCAAGATGAGAACCTATGACGGGGAGCCATCAATGAAACTCGAATCTGCCGCAACAAAGAGTACCCATTTCGTAGATCTTCCCATAATATTCAGGAAAGATCAATTCTCCGGAGTTCCTCTGCTTGACACCACCGAGCTTCTTCTGGGAGTATATGAACTTTCCGGAAAGTATTCCCCTGCTGATCTTGCTTTTGCGGTTGAGGAAAACCTTGCAAAGGGAATTTCGGAACTTGCCATATCTCTTGCCGCAAAAAGAGGGCTTGAGAAGATAGGCTTTAGTGGAGGAGTTGCCTATAACAATCATATCACTTCGTGCATTGCAAGAACTGTTACAGAAGCAGGTTTTGAATTCCTGGCTCACCGCCAGGTTCCCTGTGGAGACGGATGCATCTCATTCGGGCAAGCTCTTGCGGCAGGGTTGAGCATAAATCCTGAGAATAAATTTTAAAAACTTTTCTGTCCGTCGGGCAGGCTATTTCTTATAAAATATGATTATATCTCCTCTTAAACGATGGGATTTAGTAAGATTTCGGCATTCTCTTACGCATTTACTTTTTTTTCGAAAAATTTGAGTATTCATAATACAATTGTACGGAAATTTGATTAGAAAGACTAAAATACAAAATTAAATAAATGATACATACTTAGTAGAAAAGGGAGCATAAATGGGGCTAGGTAGTGTACGCATCAGAGTTGTAACAAACAGGGATGAGATTTCCAGCCTGGAAGCCGAGGAGAAGGCAGTACATCTTGCTTTTAGACCTTCGGACCGAGACCTTTTCAGTCTGGTTAAGGCATGTCCTGAGATTGAGTTACTTCAGCTTCCCGCGTCTTCCTACGAAGGACTCTCTAAATTTATCAAGATGTATCTTTCTTCTTCAGGTATTCATCTGGTAAAAGGGGATGTCAGCGGGCACTGGCATGATCTTAACAATTACTTTGTAATACCCGCTTATGTGCTTGAAAAAATAAATGAACTTAAAGTCCAGGGAAGATCTGAAGAAGAAATAATATGTGAGATTACACATATAAGAAAAATTAGCCCTGATATGATTCTTCACTTACTTCACAGCTCTTTTCTGACATCAGGCCCTGAGCGGCCGCGAATGAACAAAGTTTAAATAGAAGAATTCTGGCTTTTCTTCAGTGGGTTTACAGGCGTTTCCACCACTTTTTTGAGGCTTTTTGTTCTTCTATCTGCCTTAACCCCTCGGATGCTAGTTTTTGCTGCATTTTATATTTCCGGTTTTCCTCACTAACCCTCGAAAAAGCTTCTTCTTTACTTGCAAGGGTTCCTTTTAACTGTTTTATAAACTCTTCTTTTTCTCTGAGCTGAATTGCCAGTTTTTCTTCTCCTTCAAAGGCCGAGAGCTGTTTCTCAAGTTTTTTTACTTTTTCTTCTGCTGTTGTAAGCATAGTTTCCATAGTGCTTATTTTTCTTTCTTTCAAGGTAAGTTTCTCTTCAATTTTTTTCATCTCTTCAACCCTTGTAATAACCTCTTCAGCCAGGGTCTTAAGATCTTTATCTTTTATGGAAATGCTTTCCTCGAGTTTTTCAATCTCTCTTTCTTTCGCTGAAAGTTTCTCTGTAAGGATCTTTACGTTTTCTACTTTTTCCCGGAGTTCCTTAGTAAGACCTTCAATCTCATCTTCTTTTTCTGTAATTCTGGACTCAAGGTGTTTTTCGTCTTCACTTTTTTCCGTAAACTTTTCCTGAAGGGCTTGCAGTTCCGAATCCTTCTCAAGGAGAAGTTTTTCACGTGCTTCAATTTCTGTTCTCAGACTGCCGATTTCTTCTTCCCTGTCTATAACCTGTTCGTCAAGCTCTTTTATTTTCTGGCTTTTTTCCTTAAGTTCGGCTTCCAGGTCTCTCGTTTCTATCGGCTTGCTGTCAGGCTGAGTATAAACAGTATTTATTTCTGAGCTCTCTTTGTCCTCTTCTACAATAAAAGCTGGAGACATTTCATTTTCACTCTCAGAAGTATGCAGCTCTTTTTCCTCGGAAAGGAGCACGATCTGTCCCCGGGTGTTTTCACAAATTTCAGCCCAGGCAAGGATGGAAGCTACAGGGACAGTTCTCTTAAGTACGAGATCGCCTATCCTGCAGCCGTAAACTTTACTGGCAATGTAACCTTCCAGGGTATCAAGACCAAGATTTTGATCCCCCAACCTTGAGTTTGTTGCGTTTCCTTTCTTTACTTTCCCGCCATTTTCCTTTATACAATTGACAGCTTCGGTAAAGATTTCCCAGGGGAGAAATGGTTCTTTTTTCAGGTTGTCAACATAGACTCCATCCATTTCGGATCGGGCTTCAAAGAATTTTTTCCCGCTCATCAGCGGAATCTTTGCCGGATTTCCTTTCTTATCGAATTGACTCTTTATTTTTGAGATAACAGGATCTTCCATGCATGAGCCTCTTCAAATGATATCTGAAGTATATTGAACATGGCATTTTATAAAAGTTGTGTGATTTTGCCGGGAACCTGGATTAATTTAATTTCATAAACGTTTAAAATATATTAAAATTGCCCTGACCTGACGAAAATGAAATTATCTCCAACAAAATTCGGGATTTTTTATGGATTTTGTTCTTGAGGCAGCCACAAAATTTCTCAAATATTTCTTTAAGTTTTTCTAAAAACACTGTTACACATATTGATTTTTATTATTTAGATGGAGTTTTTGCAAAAACGCCTGATAAAACACAAATAAAAATATCTTTTAAATGAGTTCAGTAATTATAGAAAAATATTTAATGAAGAATTTTTTACTATCAAGTGAAAAAATAGATACATCTGGAGGTTAAACTTTGAAAATAAGGGTTGTGAGTTCAAGAGAAGAAATCTTTACACTGAATCCAAATGAGAGAATAGTACATCTGGCTTTTAGGCCTTCAAACAAGGATATATTTTCATTGGTTGAGAACTGTCCAAAGATTGAAGTTATACAGCTTCCTAAATCTTACAGGCGTACAGTCTCAAAATCCATAGAAATGTTCCTTGAAATGCAGCGTATCCAGCTTATCGAAGGCGATGTCTGGGGCCACAGGAAGGACATAAACGAGTATTATCGTATTCCTTCATCAATAATTGAGGAAATCAGAGAGCTGAAAACTGAAGGTAAATCTACTGAAGCCATCGAGGAAAAGGTCTCAAGAGAAAGCAAACTTAATCCTGAGATGGTTGCTTACATCCTTAGAAAAGATGTTACAGCCTGAGAGGCTGAAGCAGTAGCTTTAACTTCTCCTCATTTTTCTTTCTTTTTTATATTTTGTTTACTATTGTTTTACGATTTGTATTCTTTTTATAAGCTCATTATTTCTTCAAAATATGCTTTTTTTATAATTTGAGGCTCTTATAATTATGATCTTTTTTACTTTTTTACTTCCCAAACATATTTAATTTTATTATTCCATAACTTTTAATACTTATAAAATTTTATTTTCTTTTTATTTGTTATACTCTTCTATTTTATCTAACAGTGCTTTCGAATCTTTTGTAGACCTTAATGGTATAACTTATTTAATAGAAAAAGCGTAATTTTCTGCTGAATTAGCAAGTTCTCATTGGTGTTTTTGATTAATGCAAATAGTTCCAGTGCCGAGACAAACTAAATTTCTTTTGAATAAGCGAAAGGAAAAATTCTCATGAACATTTTCTCAATTATAGAGACTTTTTAATATCTTCTGAGATCCTCAATTTGATAGTGATTCTACTGGCAGTTGACAGCCATCATTCAAAAACCAGAAAATAATGAAAAGTCTCTAAAATATACAGAACTTTATGCCATAGCATATGAAAATGGATTGACATTACAAGATGCGGTCTTGATTGAAACTCATCTTATCCATAGGGAATGGAGAAGATACGAATAAATTTATGAGTCTGATTATTGGATCTTTCCGAATTTCAGATTCTTCTAAAATTGTTGGTTGCCTACTAAACAGCTAATATTTGGGATATTTTTTTTCTACAATCCGAGTTGAAATTTCATTTTTTGCTTGAAACCGATGGATTCCAGTTATACGGGGGTGGGATCAGGGACAAAGGATGCTATCAAGCTTTCCCTGAAAAACAAACATGATATTCTTTGAATAACATGCACAACCAATGAAAATGCTTGCGGATGGCAGCATTTTCATGCTAAATATAAATTGATCAATTTTCATCATCAATTTTCTGCAATATTGAAATATACTCATTTTCTATATTTTCCCATGAGTAATTTTGCAAAACGAACTCCATCCCATTTTTACCCATAGCATTCCTCATATCATCACTTGCCAGGAGAATGTCCAGGCACGCCTTAAATTCCTCATAGTTTTCATAGTACAGGCCGGCATTGCCTCTGATACATTGACCTTTTAACACGTCACACTTCCCATTTACAAGTACAGGAGTTTTACAGAGCCAGGATTCCAGCAGGACCATGGACAAACTTTCGTACTTTGAGGGCATTACTAACAGTTTTGCCGCTTTGATTCCTTCAAACTTGTCCTGCTCAGAGACAAAACCTAAGGAAAGGATATCAGGGTTTTGAGGGATCTCCATAGTTTGTTTTCCCAGCAATACGAGTTTAACAGAAGATTTCTTTTCCTTATTATATCGAAGAAAATACTCAAATAGTTCATGGCAACCTTTAGACTCGTCTACTCTGCCGACAAAGATAATGAAATTATCCAGGTTATATTTTCGGGCAAACAAAGCTGCAGTAGTTCTATCCGGAATATCTATACCTACACCCACAACATCAGAAGGTATATTAGAAACTCTGAATTTTGAAGTGACAAAATTCTTCTCTTCTTCGGTATTAAAAATAAACCGGCTGGGGGATTTGAAGAGCGAATCAAATATCGACAAATAGATCGGAGGTTCGTCATGTGCCGTAGGAACAAGCAGAGCTTTTTCTTTCACCTGTGGGAGGCCGAAAAAGGTAGTACAGTAAAGATAGGTAAAAAAGATAAAGCAAGTATAATCATCTTTAGCATTTTTTATATAATTTAAAAGATGGGTTGAGTACGGGCCCTGCATTTTCATCCATTTAATTTCATCTTCGTAGGTGTGAGTATCCCCAAAAATTTTCTCCGAGAATTTATTAAATGCCAGTAAATCTCTTTCATAATCAACACGAAATCTCCTGACCCGCACTCCATTTAAGGTTTCGATCCCTGCAGGGTATTCATTCTTCCAGGTTGTGTAATCTACTGCACAGGTAGTTAACACTTCTACCTTAAAGTATTTTGATAAATGTTCAGCAACGAGCCTGCAGTGGAATTCGGCACCTCCGTTAACTTCCAGGCCATATCGCTGGACGACTAAGGCGATTTTCATTCGATCACCTTTTGAATATACTCTTTTAGTAAATTTTCCATAGTCGGTCTTTCAAAATATTTTAGTCTTTCTCTTTGTTTCCGGATGATTTTATTTCTGAAAACTTCATCCTGTACTACAAGATTAATCATTTCTGCAATCTCATCACTTTTAAGTTTGTTAATCAGAATTCCCGAGTTTCCGAGAGTATCCGGGATTGCAGTACAATTATAAGCAAGAATAGGCGTGTCAAAGTACATGCTCTCAACAAGAGGAACACAAAAGGTTTCCCATTCGCTCACGCACAGGAACACATCAGCCAGTTTATAGTAAGAAATTAGATCATCCATTGAGACTTTGCCAGGAATATAAACGTCTTTTAACTTTAGCTTCCGAATGATCTCCTGCAATTGATCAAGATAACTTTCGCAACCTTCATAATTCCCTATCAAAAACAAACGCGATTTTGGATTTATAAGCTTATAATATGAGAAAATTTTGAGAATAAGATGCTGATTCTTTTGAGGAATAATTCTTCCAACAAAAAGAAGATTCACGTAATCATCATCAAATCTCGACAAGATACTTTTATTCGGACTCTTATTGTAAATATTGAGGTCCAGTAAAAGTGGAAAAATCTCAGTATTTTTAAATCCCAGGTTATTCAACTCTAGCTGGGTATATCGAGAATTTGCCAGTGCCAGGTTTGTTATCTCTGGGTATGAATTGAGCTCTTCTCTTCCCCATGCCAGTAAATACTGGATGTAATTATTTATTCCATAAAGATATTTTTCGGGCACAATCCCATGAAACCTTATTATTTTCTTGTCTGGCAACGTTCTTACATAATGAGATACATTGGAGCCTATTGAGAAATGAAATATTAACACGTTGTCTTTTGAAGAGACTTTGTTATATTCAAGATGTCTTTTAGCATCCATTTCGGGGTGGATATTTTCAGCGTATATATTTGAGTTATAACCCCATTTTTTAAGAGTTTTGTTAATCTCAATAACCTCATTGCCTATTGCATCACCAGGACTAAAGGTTGGCAATATTTGATGAATTTCCATATTCAAGCCTCTTCAAGAAACCGTACATATTTTTCAACAATCCGGTCCCAGTTAAAATCCTCATCTACATATTTCTTCCCATTTATAGACGTTTTTCTTCTTAAATGAGGGTTCTGTAAGTAATAATTAATGCATCCTTCAAATTCCTCATAATTCTCAAAATACAATCCATATCTACTTTAATACTTTTGAACTTTCGCTACACTGCCGTTACAGTACATCCTAATGAACCAGAAATGGGATAAGATATAACCACAATTCGAGGATCACTATTGAAAAACTTTCATTTACTGAAGGTTGACAAAGAAGACTTGTAGCAGCAAATGCATCATATTTATCCTGTTTCTGAACAAAACCCATCAAGTATTTCTTTTTTAAACTTTTACGGGATAATGATCTCTCTGCTTCTATCAAGACGAGCTTAAGCTCATTCTGATTCTCGTTCACGTTCATGGAGATGCCAATTGTCGTCTATGAGTGAGAAGCCGCTAAATCTTTAGTTTAGCAGTGTTCACTTTTTCCCGATTATTGCATAATCCTGGGCCCCATATAAGGCTTCGTTTATCATGTCTATGTTCTGGTTAGAGATCTCAATCATTGATTTATTCTGGTCCGTGTCCTCGAGACTCGGAAGCTTTTTCAATTTCATATCAGGAGGTATAGGGGATGAAAATTTCGTTTCGATATCACGGAAACCTGCGGTACTAACCAAAAATTTTAGAGTTTCCGGATGCACAGGTTTTACGTGGGAGAGGTCTACATAAAAGTTCGCGAAAGAGAACAAGGAGAGAGGGTTAACGGTCTCGAGAATTATGTAAAAACCGTATTTCATTTTTTTATTGCAAAGGTTCAACATATTAACAAGATACCTGGGATTGAGGTGTTCAACCACCTGACTTATGAAAATTCCATCGAGGCTTTTATCCTTGATTTCTTCAAGAGCTTTTATGGCATCTTTTAGTTCGACATTTAGACCCTTAGATTTACAGAAGTTTATCATATCCTCATCGACATCAATTCCTCTAGCATTGATGTTTTGCTGTTTTGCCAGTTCCAGAAACTCTCCCCGTCCACACCCAATATCAAGCACATTGGTGCAATTCTCAAAATAGCCTATAAAGTTTTTATGATGCTGCAAAATATTTTCTCTCGAACCGCGGAACCTTTCTTCAAACACATAATAGTTAAGCTGAGGGTCAGTGTTTACAGAGGCAGTAACCGGAGTATTAGTGTTTCCAGAGGCAGTAATCTGGGTGTTAGCCTTTCCGGATGAATTATTCTGAGCGTTAGCCTTTCCGAAGGAATTATTCTGGGCATTAGTTCTTCCAGAAGAATTAATCTGGGCATTAGTCTTTCCAGGGGCATTTGTCTGGGTGTTAGCCTTTCCAGAGGTATCTGTTTCCTGGTTTCCGAGTCCTTTCTGTATTTTGGACTCAAGTACTCTGTTAAGCCAGGCTTTGTTTTCAAGGTCCAGATTAACAGTAGAAACTATAGATTCGACTTCTTTCTTTATACTGCCGACAACTTCAGATTTTAACTTTTCAGTTTCACTACTTAATTGCTCAACCTTGGATTTTAGTAGTTTGTTTTCGTCCTCAAGTTGTTCAATTTCTAATTTTAACTTTTCTACTTTATTAGAGCAGGAGTCTGCTGTTTCCTTTGCATCACTGAGAACTCCGGCAAGGTTATAATTAAGTTGGCTTTGCTTCTGGAATACGGGATCGACATAACGTCTGATTTCTCCGTGCACTAATTTTCGACCTTTTGTCAAAAATGTGCCAAAAAATGGACGATGAGAACTGATAGAATAGTTGTCGTTACGAATATCATAATCCGAATTAATTACTTCGGATTCCTGGGGACATCTTACATTTGAGGAGGCCTCTGAAAATACATGTTCTACTTCTTCGATATTTTTTGGATCGTCTTTTTCTTTTCTTTCCCTTATGTTCTCACGAATTTTTTCCATAATCTCTTCAACATTTATTTCATCGTCTTTAATCTCGAACGTATTCACTTTTGATTCCTCTGACCTGCATTCATCCGGGTTTTGCTCAACTTTTGCACTAATGTTAAGTAAAGGCTTATTAGTAATTTCCTGAAGCCAGAAACAGCCTTCTTGCACGAGGTCAATTTGCAACTTATATTCCCCATGCTCTTGAGGAGCGACGATATCTACTTGAAGATCCCGCTGTTCATTAGGATTTAAAGCAGGCAGTATTTCAGTCCTGAGTCCGTCAAAAACTTCATATGTACCGTCAGTTTTCAGCCAGTGATACGAGATATTCACAGGACAAGGAGGTAGAGATACAAGCCGCTCTTTTCCGTTATTCTTAAGAGTTATATGCAACTTGAATTTTTTATTTGAAAAAGTATTAATTGAATCTTTTTCCGACAGAGCTTCTATATTTACTCCATTGCGGTCAAGTTTTCTGGGAGATAATAATTGAACAATCCTGTCCCTGTCTAGATCTTCAAAAGAGCTTACAGCAAGGATAGTTCTGGCATTATTGTACTCTTCCGAACTAAAAGAGTGAGTGAGCGAGCCTGCTAAATCTTGAGAATCGTTTACCCATGTAAGTATATGTGAAAAATATTTATTTAAATTAAGGAACAGGCTTTGAGGAGTTTGCTCATTGATATGTCTCAGATCTTCATAAAACGTCCTGGGATTTTCAGGAATATAAAGTCCGATTGACTTTGCGATTTTTCGCTTTTCCTCGTAAGTATATTGGTAGTACAACTTATTGGGATAAATGTACGTAATAAATAAACCGTCTTCTTTAAGGAGTTCTGCGATTTTTAGAATAACTAATTCAAGTTTATCTTTTGGAACGCGCTCAATCAGATCTGTTGCAATAATTCTATCATATTTTTTATTAAACTTATGATTTAAAAAATTGTCTTGAATAAATTCCAGATTCTTCATCGAGGTATTGGCTAAATATTTGGCTTTAGCTGTCTTAATCGCTGAAGAAGAATCGTCAATTCCGGTCACATGAGCTCCGGATTTTGATAAGGTATAGGAGATCTCCCCTCGACCACAACCCACCTCCAGTATATTCATGTCTTTATTCGGATTAGCAAGACAGGATATGGAAATTAAACGAGAATCTTCAAATTCTCTACCCTTATACCTTTTATAAGAGTCAATAATATCTTCTAAATTTGAATTTTCCTTGCTCAGGCCGTCTACAAACATATGCTTAGCCGAGCTTTTGGTTTTAATCAGCAGTTCACCTGCATAGGAAGGTATTGTTACAGCAAATTCGATAAAGTCTTTATATTTATTTAGAAAATACGTTGCACTCAATAAATGTTCATCAGATTTGAAATAACCGTCAACAAGAATCCATTTACTTTTTTCCAGTGCAAGTTTTAAATCATGGAATATACCGTCTCCGTCCTGATGATCATCAATATGAATAAGGTCATAGAAATCTCCAGGTAATGTAGTCATTGACTGACTATTGGCCAGCAAAAATTCTGCCTTGTAATTTTGTGTGATTCTTTTGGCCCAGTTACCTTCCCCTTTGTTTTCTCCAAAAGTTTCCGAATCGTTGTCTATCCCCAAATAAGTTGCATTTTCTGAAGCCTTAAGAAAAGTTATCGCACTATAACCGTACCGGACCCCGATTTCCAGTATAGACGTTGGACGGATCATTTTTGCAATTGCATATTTCATGCGATAATAATCAATCCACTCATTGAATAGATCTGATAATTTATCCCCAGGAAATGCATAATTCCTGAAATCGTAGTTAGTACGGTTATAAGTAGAGATTAACTCATCCAGCATACTCCGTTCTCCACAAAGCAATTTATTAACACAAGCGATTAACAGTTTATATGATTATTTTTCATAATAAGTACTGGTGTCATGGCAAGTTAATTATTGGGCATAATCCTTGGTACCTTCTCATCAGTTTACAACGATTCAAAGTTTACTAGATGATCAATAACTAAGTTTTCTTGACACTAGTGGACTAACAATTAGTGGACTAACAATTAGTTAGACTAAATAATTAGTGGACTAAATTAGTGGACTAACAATTAGTGGACTAACAATTAGTGGACTAACAATTAGTGGACTAAATTAGTGGACTAAATTAGTGGGTTAAATTAGTGGGTTAAATTAGTGGACTAAATTAGTGGACTAAATTAGTGGACTAACAATTAGTGGACTAAATTAGTGGACTAACAATTAGTGGACTAACAATTAGTGGGCTAAATTAGTGGGTTAAATTAGTGGACTAAGTTAGTGGACTAACAATTTGATTTAGTTTGGATATATTATAAGTGAATAATAGTAGACTAACAATTTGATTTAGTTTGGATATTTTATAAGTGAATAATAGTAGAATAATAACTTGATTTAGATTGAATATTTCATATAAGTAATAGTTGAATAATAATTTGATTCTTTTAATACATCACACTTTCCATTTTAGTTCAAGAAAGCATTCTTAAAAATTTCAATATAAAGAGACCTATAGGAATGCCTGTTAATAAGCCTTCCAAAGTAACAGATGATGCAATGTATGATACAGCTAAAATTAATAAATATAACAGGGGAAGAAAGATAAAGTCCAATATGGCAGTAAATAAAAAAATTGGAAGATACAGTACAGATTTAATCTCCTTTTAGACACAGTTATCTTTGAAAAACTGCATATATCAAATGCCATTTGGATGAAATAAATGAAAGAGTTGAAAAATCCAGAAAACAAACATGATATTCTTTGAATAATATATACAACCAATGAAAATGCTTGCGGATGGCTGCATTTTCATGTCAAATTCGTTTTAGAGTTTAGGTAAAATTTCGTATAAGTAGGGTTAAAACATAAGAATCCTGTTTATTAGTAGTAAACATTATTTATATATTTATTTATTGTCGTTTAAAGCTACTCCTCGTATCTCTAATAATTCAGATAATCTATTCAAAGCGTATTTTTTTTCGTTTATCGTAATCTGTAATTTGTTAATCTCGGCTTCTAATTGCGCGATCTCGATTTTTAACTGTAGTATCTGCTCTTTAATAAGATCATTACTTTGCATTATATCGCCCAATAACTATGCATTAACCCCTTAATTCAATAATATTGGTTATGTAAACGCTATTATAAATCGATCCTATGTATAAAATCAATACTATATATAGATCAATGTTATGTATAAATCAATGTGTTTTAACTTTTTGATATTCACTTTATCATACTGCACCGATGTTAACAAACTCTCATTATCCGTTTCTCTGCCTGGGGTTGCTGCAATTCAAAAGTCTTTTTAGTTAATATACTCACAGATAGAACTCTCTGAACAGAAACTGAAACACTTACCTATTAATTTCCAGATTTTCCTATACTGTTCTCTTTATTCCCTTATTCCTTTTAATACCACTTTTAGCAAATGCTAACCGCAGGCTAAGAAATATACCTCCCGACGGATAGATATATGTACTATTCGAAAACAAAATTCACTAAAATATGAATTGAAATGCCTTAATCAAGAGCAGGATACATTATTTTTTAAAATAATCAAAAAGAAAGCTTAATTAAGAAGACACATTGAAGCCGTTTAGCTAAAAATACATTGAAGCCGTTTAGCTAAAAAATACATTGAAGCCTTTTAGCTAAAAAGACATTGGAGCCGTTCAACTAAAAAGACATTGGAGCCGTACTGCAGAAGAAATCACTTGCTTTGAAGTTATTCCATTCAAAAGGCAGATCCAGTGCAACAGGATTGAAAAACCTGCTACATGCCTGACGTATGATGTGAAATGTACGTTCAGTATTGTCAAAGTAAAGGCAATACAAAGATTTAAATAAGATGGATTTACCGTTTTGAAATCCCTGTGACATACGGAGTAAAAAAATGGCATCAGTTGAAACGACTGAAAGGTTGGGATGTAGCCTTGGCTTTTTCTCAACTTTTGCAATCGGCACCGGCACTATGATTGGAGCCGGCATATTCGTACTTCCGGGAATTGCGTTAGCAGATGCAGGTTCTGGAGCAATAATCTCTTTTTTGCTTGGTGGGCTTATTTCAATAGCCACAGCCATCAGCATGTCAGAACTGGCAACCGGAATGCCTCTGGCAGGCGGCAGCTACTACTATATCAGCCGGACGATGGGAGCTGCGCTTGGTGCAGTAATCGGCCTTGGTTCCTGGCTGGCCTTAATCTTCAAAGGCACATTTGCACTCATCGGGCTTGCAGAATACGCTCAGATCTTCTATCCCTTGCCCATATATGTCGTAGCAGCTGCAACCGGCATGATCTTGTTAGTGATTAACTACCGTGGGGCAAAAAGTAGCGGTTCACTGCAGAACTTTATTGTGGTCTTTTTGCTGGTAATTCTGGCTATCTTCATAGCCCGAGTATCTTTTATGGTTAATCCAGCTAACTTTTCACCTGCAACATCTCATGGTATAACCTCGATAATCACGACAGCAGGAGTTATTTTTATATCCTATCTCGGGCTCGCAGAAGCTGCTGCAGTATCCGAGGAAGTAAAAAACCCATCAAAGAACCTGCCCCTGGCATTTATTGCTTCAGCCGTTGTAGTAACCATCTTCTACGTTGGCATAATGGCTGTAGTTGTAGGGTTCCCTAACCTTCAAGGAGCCGAGAAATCGATTACTCCCCTGGCCGATATTGCAGGTCTGATAGCAGGAGAATCCGGGAGAATAGCAATAGCCCTGGGTGCGCTGCTTGCTACACTTTCCACAGCCAACGGCGCTATATTATCGTCTTCCAGGTTTCCTTTTGCAATGAGCAGGGATGCACTTATGCCTGAATGGTTTGTCCTTATCCATCAAAAATTTGAAACTCCCCATAACGCTATACTTGTAACAGGAATATTAATGGTCTTGCTTTTATTCCTGTTCGACATAGAGGAGCTCGCAAGACTGGGGGGAGCTTTTAATATTTTGATATTTATCCTGTTAAATATGGCAGTGATAATCCTCAGAAAAAGAAACCTGCCAGGATACGAACCCACTTTTCGCGACCCGTTTTTCCCCTATACACAAATCTTCGGGATAGTTGGGAGCATAGTACTGCTTCCCCTGCTTGGTGGGTTACCTCTTCTTTTCACCGTAATGATGATTTTTGCTGGAATTGGCTGGTACTCATTCTATGGAAGGGGTAAAGCTATTCCAGAGTACAACTTATTCGACCTGCTGGAGAATACTGTCGAAAAGAAGGAAATAAAACCTGTTCCTCTGGTTAAAGTTCTCGTGCCGATCTCCAACCCGAAACATGAAAGTGCTCTTTTGAAACTGGCAGATTTTATGGGAAGCGAGATAATTTGTCTCCATGTTATCGAGGTTCCGGATCAAACAAACTTAAAATTAGCTCAGGAAGCCTACCATGAGAAAAAAATAGCAATGGACTGCCATTTCAAAGAAGAATTCGAGAGTTATCCTACAATTCTCGGGCATAAAAGAGAATACATTGCTGCGTTTGACCACAGCATATCAAACTCAATTCTGGAGCAGGCTGAAATTGAGCACGCAGATATGATTATTATGGGATGGCACGAGCCAAAGAGATTCGAGTACTCACATGGGGTTACAAACCAGGTTCTTCTGTCCTCAAAAAGACCAATCGCGTTATTAAAGGGGCATCTGCCTGACAGCATCAACAAAATCCTAGTAGGGTATAATGGTAAAGAAAACTCGGTCTATGGCCTCTATCTCGCAGAAAAACTGGCTGTAAACACAGGCGCTGGAATAGAAGTTATCAGTATCATTAGCCCGGATGAAGTTCAGGAAAACAGGCAGAAAATTACTGATGAACTCGAGAGCCTCGTTGAGAAAATAACTTCCATACCTGTTAATTATAAAATACTGGAGAAATATTCCATAGAAGATGCTCTACTGGAGGCCTCAAACAACAACGACCTGATAATCATTGGCGACTCAAGTGAAAGATTTAAGATTTCTTTACTTGGGAATCTATCACAGAGGATTGCCAGACATTCTAAGAAACCTATAGTGATAGTCAAGAAATCAAAACCGATCTCAAAAGAAAGTTTTAATTATCTGGTTAAAAAGCACGCCCATAGAATATATGCAAGTCTCAGGGAAAAAAGGTCGTAATAAACTCAGATAAATCAAACAAGCAGTTTTGAGTTAAATGAATTCCGTTCATATCGTCGCATAAGGTGAAATAAACCGACGAAATTGTTTTGATAACAAAATAGAAGTTTCAGTTGAAATAAGAGTCTTTTGAGACTTTTTATTATTTTCTGGTTTTTTGAAAGATGGCAGTCAACTGTCATCGGAATCAATGTTAAATTTTGAAGGTTCCAGAAGATATTAAAAAGTCTCTTGTTTTTCAATTCAGGTTTTTATTCATTCTTGAGAGTATATTCCTGGTCTTGTATTTGTTGTCACTTTTATGAAATTTGTCTTCGTTATAGTACTGCTGCCTGCAGCATTGCTTACAGTAAGTGTAATCTTATAGTTTCCTTCCTGTAAATACTGATGCTTTGGATTCCTTTCTCTTGAAGTTGCTCCATCTCCAAAACTCCATTTCCATTTAGTGGGGTTTCCTGAACTCTTGTCAGTAAAGGCAACTGTTAATGGTGCTTTTCCTGAGGTGGGAGATGCAGAGAGTGAAGCCGCAGGTTTTGAGAATACTATTATGTAATTTTTCTTTGTTACCGTGCTACTGCCGGCGGCATTTGCTGCTGTTAAAGCCACCGTATAATTACCTGCTTTGGAATACTTATGGATTGGATTCTGTTTGGTTGAAGTTGCTCCGTCTCCAAAAGTCCATTTCCATTTAGTAGGTTTTCCTTTGCTGGTGTCAGTAAAGGCGACATTTATTGGTGCTTTTCCTGAGGTAGGTTTCGCAGAAAAGCTTGCTACAGGAAGGGTACTTATCCAAGTATTTGTTACCTCGTTAGAAGTTATTTTACTTTCTTGGCTGTTTATAAAGCTTGCTACAATAGTATCAGTACCTGCAGTCTTTCCAGTGTATGAAAATGTTGCTGTACCGTTTGCATCTGTTGTTGCTGTACTGCTTTTCCCTTTATTTGGGCCGTCAGTTATCTCAAATGTCACGGTCGTCCCTATAACAGGATTTCCAGAGTTGTCCTGGACTGTTGCGGTAAGTTTGTGCGTAGCTCCCACGTAGGTAGTAGCACTCAATGGTGAGAGAACAATTCCTTCTCCAACTACTGCTCCGGTAGACTTAAAATCAAAATATCCAAAGAAAATATTATCATCCGTAGAGGGGTTTTGTGTATAAACAGAGATTTGTGTATCACCTTGAGAGACAAATGGGAGGAGGTTGTACAGTTCATCATCTGAGCGTGGGTCTGTAGGTGTTGCATTAGGATCGGAGGGGTTATTATTACTGTCACCTATACCCCCTACCGTCAGAAGTGCACCATTTCCATGGTCTCCGTCATCTTCCCCACCAGCAGAGGTTGTCAGACGCTTATTATTAACATCAATTAAGCTGTACTGATCCCCTCCATATTCCTGGTAACCATATGAAATTCCAAGACCCATGTCAATAGCCAGTTTTGGATCGGTTAAATCGATAGGTTGAGACGTTTTAATGTTGAATGTGTCACCTTCAGTAGCTTGAGCTCCAAAGAGTAATACTATCGTGTTGTCGGTTTTCTGGTTAGGGTCATCAAAAATCACTGCTAGAATTTCTCCATCATCGTCATATGTTTTCGTCTCTGTTATGTCTAGATTAACTAGCCCTGCCGGAGCCGAGTCAACAATTGGTTTTACGATAGATGTTACGTCTGCCCAATAGCTATACGAACTAATAGCACTGGGAGTCTTATCTGTCCAGCTAACATCCTGATTGTTGATTTTGACATCTCCATCGACAAGAGTATCACCACCAAAACCAGTAGAAGCAGCTATTAAATATGCTTCTTTTACTGTTGCACCTTGCGGTTTTTGTACTTGAATGGTCCCGGTATCAGAGAATGTACCGAGTCCATCTACAGATAAGCTAATTTTACCTGTTTCTGTTACAGTTGGAGTAATTGCCCCTGTTATTGTTACTTGTTTGTTGAGACCTTGGGCAGTCCCAGGATCTGCGCTTACTGTATCACTTATCAATAGTATTAGAAAGAGTACTCCGATAAATGTTAATATTTTTGTATTTATCTTTTTCATAAATTATCCCCTATTGAAATTTATGATTTTACAGAAAAATTGACACACTACCGTTAAATCCACATTCTGCAGTATTTTTTGAGAATCAATACTATTATGATAACATTTTTGGAACAGATCCAAGTAATTTGGACATTTTATAAAATTTGGTGAAAATTGAATGATATTGTTTTTGGTCTCGAATACGCCGCATATTTACTTTATCTCCCGCTAAAAGTCTAAAAAAATGCACGTTAAATTAAAAACAGATAGCACGGAGATCTATGAAATACGAGATTTTACTGCGGAAGGTGGATGTATGGGATTATTTAGTATTTACTACTAATCCGACAATCTTGTTTCCACAGTACCAGACCTTAACCTGGAAGATGTCAGGGTTAGCAAATGCCTGTTGTACAGAGGTTTCAATATTTACGGATGGACTGGGTAAATATCTCCAATCATTACCTGCATAGAGCCACAAAGCTCTGGTGTTGGAGGAAGGATAAGCCTTCAGTTCAAGCCAGTACTTGGTTGCTATGTTGCTGGTCACAGCTGCGGTATCGACTGGGGAGTCTGATACTGAGACTGGGACTGAGGTTGGGGCTGTTTTCATACTGCTGGTTATCGGAACTATTCCCTGATTATCAGCAGCACTCAAAACCGATGGAATCGCTGCCAGGATTAAACACGCCATTAAACCTGCTATTATAAGCCGATTTTTTAACATATATTCACCTCATTTCGTTCCCTACTATTGTATTTTTCATACTCACCATGTTTTGTAATTTTAAGCTCTTTCTTGAGAATCTTCAGATACTAAGAAAGAAATTTATAAAGATGACCCTCGAAAAAGAGGTCAACTATTTTGCAACATGTGGTAAACACCTATATCGCGTCCTTCTATATGATACTTTTGGCGAACTCTATATTTATGCAATTAAGTGTCAAAATCAAGTATTGTAGCTTCAGTTTATAACTCCATATTTAACAGTCATTTTAGACTTGTGACCATAGGATTATCCTTGCTGATGTGCCTTTATTAAGCCTGCATGAGTGCGTTCTACAATCAATTTTCTTACTATTTGTGCCAAACTTGAAAGTCGATAATGATTAAGATACGGCTTTGCTAAAACATATTTCCTATATTATATGTCAATTTATCAATTTTCAAGATCACTCTAATTTTAAATAACGGCAAGTTTTCATTAATGAAAAATAACAACGCCTAATTATTAGATGAAATTATATATTAAAATTCAAATAACTTATAAAATTGGATAATTTGTAACATTAAATTGAAATCTGGGTAGTAATTTTTCCGAAATTCAGGTACATGTTGACCTTAAAAATAGTACTTTACCTATAAGATCTAAGTGCTTAAAACATAAAATTAAGTACAGTAAAAACTACGGTTTAAATATACGTCTTAACCATTTAACAGATATACTTGCCCCAAAACCAATTCTACCCTCACTCTATAAGATTTTCAAGACAATATTTCAGAATCATAAACTACATTGCTTATTTATGGTAGGCTTGACTAATGCTGTCGTTTTTCGGTTAAATTCATAAGTTAGGTCTCACTTGCGAGATCAAGTTTAATTTTAAAACACGTTTTAGGCTCACTAAAACTGAGTTTTGAATCTGCAAAATTGGAAGTTTTTAAAAGGGAAAATGCTTTCTGCCTTTCGATTCCACCTCAATAGTTTGGATTTTTAGTTAGAAAGTCGAGCTATATATAGAAGGTCAATATAAGAGTAATATAACATTATAAGCAAAAGCTTATAAAAATAATTAAATTTGATAATTAATAGCTTTTGTTTTTTTAAGTGCACAGTCCAAATGGGCAATGCACATTTGATAGGGGGAGCACTATGTCAGTTAAAATCGAATGGCAAATTTTTAAAGCCGAAACCCAGAGCGATGGTACGTGGAGCTCGAACAGTCCTGCCCTTGCAGAGCTGCTCAACGCCATAGCAAGCCCGGACAAAATAAAGGAACCTGCTCTGGATATTGAAGATGCTATGGCTCATCTGGCTATCAAAGGATTGCCATATTTTAAAATAACTGAAATAAATTCAGGGAATAACAGAGAGAATAACAGCATCAATAAGTCCTCAATGGCCATATGCTAGCATGAACTTGCAGGTAAAAACCAGTAAAAACAAGTAAATTGTATCCGGTCAAAACACAATCTGAAAGAAATGTATTATTTTCATTGCATTTTATAAATCTTTAGTATGGGAAAAAATAGAACATTATAATCTTTATATTAAATATAATATTTTTATTTTATTTTATTTTATTTTATTTTATTTTAGTTAATTGTACAATATCTGTTGTACATATTCTGGTTTTTTCGTAATTCTATGTCTATGCTGTTTGAGTGAAAGACACATGAGAGACAAGTGAGCTACAGTCAGGTTTTATACAAAATCCTTTTAAAATAATTTCCTATATTTAAATGGGGGATAAACACCGTATAAAACTAATTCTGAACTACCGAAAACGAGTGGGGAAAAACTGCCGGAGCACGGACAGGATATTTCTAGGAAACGTTCAACAGCGCCTGGAAAGGATAAAAGACCTTCCGAAAGATGGGTAGGTAATAAAATAGAAGAGACTGACCACAAGGTTGCCTTGAACGCGGTGAGGAAATATATGAAAAGAATTCTAAAAGAAACTGGATAAAAAACATATTTTTGATTTTTGAGACTCTGCCGGTTTATTTTTTAAATTTCTTAAAGTTTTTGGGATTTATCAGCAAGACGACTAGTGCATCGATTCCAAAGTATGTCAGAAATGAATTTTTTGAAAACCACTGAAAGCACGGAAGACACGGAAATCAGTAGTAAAGGCGTGTTTCTTCCGTGCTTTCCGTGTTTTCCGTGGTTGTAATATCCAGATCGAATAACTATGCGACAGGCTATGTTTTCCGTGTTACAGAATTCCATGTGACTTGAAAATAATATTTGCGTTATAAACTGTATTTATTTTCTTATTATATATATTTGAGAATCGATATACTAGCTTGAAGATAGCTGTGATGCTCTCCGTGAAAAGGGTAGCAGGAGCTTTCCTACCCGCAAGATAACCAGTTTGGAGATAACTGTAGTGATACTTAATTGTTAAAGGCCTGAAAAGTGAGGCAACATTTTTGGGATAGAGAAAAATCAGAGCAACTTTACACTTTAAATATTTAGACAATGTAGTTATTATAGGGGGAGGGTGTAAAAATGAATATACTATCCTTTGTAATAAACACTAAATGCAAATACTGTACTTCATGTCCACATTTCCAGAAAGGAGGCAAATATTGCGAAGGATTGGACTACTGTAAATGCGGGATATTTTTGAAAAGGAAAAGAGAAAGATAAACTTTTTCGGTTTTCGCTGTTGAAGTACTTGTTATTAGTCCTTATGCTAGAGTCTCAAACATTTTAAGTTTAAAGAGCTTGAGCGCATAAGTTCGGACTTATAAGCTATTTACAAATTATAATTTAGAAGTTTATACTTCAAGGCTTTTTCAAAAAATTAAATAGCTTACAACCTGACTTCCGCTTTTTTAAGCGCATAAATTCAATTTTTCCATAATTTCTTTTTGCTTTCTTGTGAGTTCTGTAACTATTACCTCTCCATTTTGCAGTTCTACTTTTCTGATCTTCTCAAGCTCTAAAAGTAAACTCTCTACTGTATAATCCTCAATAATTTTTGTTTCCTTCATCATACTCAGTAGCTTCATTCTAATAATTAGTCCGATAAAGCAGACAAAAATGAATCCCTTTGTTGTTGAATCTTTGTTTGTGTTTAGTGGAAGCGACTGAATATCATTTTTCATTACTTTGAATCCTTTCTCAACAATATCTCTTTCTCTGTAGTAAGTGAGACATTCTACCCAATCACGTTCTCCATAATAAAAAAGGAAAAACTTCCCCATTCTGTTCATTCTCTGCGATACTGCATTTTTCTTGATATTGATTTTGGGTCGTGTCCCTAAATCATTGACTTAGTTTTATATAATCTTGAATCTATTATTATTTGGGGGCATCTTAATTACTTCTGAAATAGATTTTTCACAATTTTTTTGCTGGAACAAAGACTGCACTGATTATGGAATTAAAAATCAAGGGAATATAGTTCTTAAAGAAAGATATGGTAAAAATAACCATTTGCTTCTTAAATGTAAAACTTGTAAAAAATGTTTTAGTGAAACTAGAGGTACAATATTTTTCGAACTCAACACTTCTGATGAAGAAGTTCTAAGGACAATAGCTATGATTCCTGAAAAAGGAAGTATCCGTGGAGTTGCAAGAGCTACTGGACATAGTAAAGATACAATTTGCAGATGGCTTGAGATTGCAGGAAGGCATGCAGAAGAAGTTACAACTTATTTCCTCAAAAATCTTAATCTTACGAGAGTAGAGGTTGATGAGATCTGGTCATATATAAAAAAAGCAAAAAAATGTTACTGAAGAAGATTCTGAAGAGTATGGTGACGTATATTCACTTACAGCAATCAAAAGTGACACAAGATTGCTTCTTTCTCATCATGAAGGAAAACGTAGTACAGAGGATGCTATAGAGTTATTTAAAGAAGTTGAGAATATGCGTTCCCCATCTTCTCCTATCCCTGTATTTACCTCAGATGATTGGGATGCCTTTGAAGAAGCACTTATAAACGTTTATGGTAAAATCGAGTTGCCACAGTACAAAGGCATCGGAAGAAAACCGCTACCTAAAATAGTTCCACTTGACGATTTAAAATATGTCAAAGTATTGAAAAAAAAGGTAAAAAATTATATAGTTGAAACAGTTCAACGTATCATCTTTGGAGATCCTGAAGAGATATTCGAAATGCTTGGAGCTGATTCGGATGGTTATATTGGAACTTCTTATGTAGAAAGGATAAACCTTACGATAAGGACATCTCTTGCAAGATTTATAAGAAAAGGAATGAATTTCAGTAAAACCAAAAGGATGCATCAGAAAGCATTTGACTTATTCCAAGCATGGTATAACTTTGTAAAACCTCATAAGTCTCTAAGGTTAAAAATAGATTCTGGAAATAGAAAATGGTTTCAAAGGACTCCAGCTATGGCAGAAGGAATAACTGATCACATATGGAGTTTAAAGGAACTATTAACATTTAGAGTTCCTGTTCAATAATTTGAGGACACGACCTGATTTTGAAATGGTCATCTATCTTTTTCCACGAATAGAAACTTGCCATTTCCCTTGCTCTCTCTTTGAACACCTCTGCCGCATTTCTCCATCCTGGTATTGCTGTTTCTTCCAGTTTTTCCTTCACATCATAAAGACGGGAGTAAAATGTACTTTTTTCGTCCATTTCTCTCTTTGGATCATAGAAACAGTATCCATTGATCTTGAACTCCTTTTGCTCAAGAGTCACTGGCTTTACAAATATTGGTTTTTTGTGAAACTTATGAAGATATTCCGGACTTTCGATGTCTTTTTGTACTGAACTCATAAGCTCTTTGACACTTTTAAGTGCCATTGTAGCTGGCATAATAAAAGGAATCTTTTCCCTTACTAATTCCTCGATGTTTCCCTTGCTGAAAAATCCTCTATCCATTACCAGTGTATAGTTTTCCATTCCATGAGCTTCTATCTTTTTTATAGTATTTTTAAGAGTTGTAACGTCTACAATACTTCCAGGATAGATGTCATACATCACCGGAATTCCTTTTTCCTTATCCACAATCATGGAGAGATTTATTTGAGGGAGATCGCAATTGTCTCTATTGTATCCGTATTCAAGAAGATTAATTAGTTGTGAGTAGCTCGATAAACTGGTAAGATCGTACATTAATGTGCGTTTTGTCCCAAGATTTCTAAACATTTTACCCATAAACATGGATGGAATGTCGCTATTACCTACTTTTGCAAGTAGATTACTGATGTTTTGACTTTTCAAGGGCAACTCAGGACACTGGAGAGAAAGAACAGAATTCTCATACCAGGTTTTAAGGTTATACATAGCTGTAGGACGAATTACACGATTAAGTGCCATTGAAAGTATCATGTTTCTGTCTTTCTCATTGAACAGATCACCAAGATACTCTTCAATTTTGAGTTCTTCTACGATTTTTTGCAATGGAAGGAACTCACCATAGTTATAAGCATTTATAGGTTTGCTGGAAACGAAAGAAGTCTCATCTTGCACGATTTCATCGGAAGAGTTTAATGCGTCACGAACTCTAACAGGTTTACCGTTTATGTTTCTGCCAACATATTTGGATTTATGGCGAATTTGTTTCTTTTCCTTATCGTAATAAGGAATATCTTCGTACCAGTACTCAATTCCATTTATTTTCTTGATGCGGAGGATAGACTTCATGCGCTTATATAATAAGCGCATAATAGTATAGATAGTTTTTGAATTGTTGTTTGGAAATGAGTAAGTTAGTATGCATCTGCACACGAATTAAATGAGCAAAATAGGGATACAAAAAGTATGCGCTTAAAATTTGGGAATTAAGGTTATAAACCAGAAAACAATATCAATCGATTTTCATAATTTTCTACGTAACTATTCAGGTAGCCTTGTCAAGGCTACACAATTTTTCCTGTTTCCTAGGAAAAATTGGATATAAAATGAGTTCTTTTTCTCCTTGATGAAACGCGAAGAGATTCTTGCTCTATGTGCTTCAAGCCCTGAAGTTATTGCTTACATTATAAGTCTTGAGTCTCAAATAAAAGAACTCACTGAAAGATTGACAGCCTTAGAATCTCGCTTAAATCAAAACAGTAGAAACAGCAGTAAACCTCCTTCTACTGACTATTTTTCCAAAGGAAAACCTAATCCCAAGAGTCTGCGTAAAAAGAGTGGCAAGAAGCCTGGAGGTCAAGAAGGTCATTCAGGAACAACTCTTGAAATGGTTGATAATCCTGAGTAGATAATTGAACATTCTTTGAGTTGCTGCAAAGAGTGTGGACATATTCTTGAGGATATTGAAGCTGAAGCTTATGAGAAAAGACAGATTTTTGATATTCCACCTGTAAATCTTACTGTTACGGAACACCGAAGTCAGATAAAGACCTGTCCTTACTGTGGAAGATTAAATAAAGCTGATTTTCCAGAATCCGTAAAATATCCATTTCAATATGGCCCTAATATTTTGTCCTCTGCAATTTACTTTAAAAATCACCATTTTATTCCTTACGAAAGGATTTCTGAATTGTTTAATGATGTAATGGGGATAAAAATCTGTTCTGCTACTATTATTAAAGCAGAAAGAGATTGTTTCCAGAATCTTGAAGAATTTGAAAACATAATTCGAGAAAAAGTAATAGCTTCTCCTGTTATCCATTGTGATGAAACTGGAATGAAAGTTCAAGGAAAAAGACATTGGCTTCATGTAGCTTCTACTGACAAATACACATGTTATTTTTCTCATCCAAAAAGAGGCTCAGAAGCTATTGATGCTATGGGAATTCTTCCCGAGTTTAAAGGGGTAGCAGTTCATGATGGATGGAAACCTTACAACGGTTATAATTGTGATCATGCTCTTTGCAATGCTCATCTCCAAAGAGAACTTATTGGAATTGAGGAGAATTATAAACAGCAGTGGGTTAAAGATATGAATGAGCTGTTATCTGAAATGAAAAAGTATACTGATGAGTGTAAAGAGCAGGTTAAAGATCTTGATTTTGAACAAGTTAAGGCATTAGAAAAAAGGTTCAATGCTGTAATCGCAAAAGGAATTGAAGAAAATCCACCTTCTCTAAATCCTGAAAAACAAGGAAAACGTGGTAAGAATCCAAAAACCAAAGCAAGAAATCTGCTTGATAGGTTTATAGGACATAAAGAAAAGATTCTGAGATTCCTGACAGACTTGAAAGTTCCGTTTGAGAATAATCAAGCAGAAAGAGATGTCAGGATGATGAAGCTACAGCAGAAAATATCAGGAACTTTCAGAACTGAACGAGGAGCGGAAGCTTTCTGCAGAATTAGGGCATATATTTCGACAATAAGAAAGAATGGTTTACCTGTTTTAGAGGGTATTCTCGCGGCGCTCAAAGGAGCGCCGCTAAATATACCCTGAATAGTTACTTTTCTACAATAGTTTAAATGAATAAATCTATCCAAAAATGCTATCAAGTAAATTGTTTATTTTCGAAAAAATACTTTGGAAAATGGAATTTTACAAAATTCTTCATCTTCAAATAATTCCTCTCCAAAATCAGAATATCCCTGTAAAAAACCTCTTCGTTCACCCTCACCTTTTCAATCACCCTTGACGCCGTTTAAAAGCCCAATTCCCCGGCTGGCAAGCGCAATAACCGCCGATTTTCCCTACAAGCAAACCATGTTTGCGTGTCTGTAGACTCTCCGTATCCTCTTTTTTTCTTAGGAGGAGACTTTGACCTTTTTTACCCTGTTTTTTAACAAGCTTGATTTCCTCTTCTTCCCAGGGTTTGAAGACTGCAACCATTTAGAGTTTTAGAGTAGCCAATGAATCCAAATCACACTGTACTTTTGTTTTATTTTTGATACTAACATCTTTAAATTCTGTTCTTTTGTAATTTATTATTACTAAAATTATATAGGGAGCGCATTATTATGCCTTTGAGCAAATTGTCTAAGAATGAAGGGTTGGCAGTCACTGCTTATGATGGAGACGGTACTGTTCTTCTGGCATTTGATATTGACGAGGAGAAGACGAAAAACCTTGCTGGCTTTGCGGTGAAGGTTATTACTCCGAACAAAGGTCCTTACAGGTCGAACAAGTACTGGTTGAAGAACAGGCTTAGTTTTAAGAGAGAGCTTTCAAGTGAAACTGAACTTACTCCTGAAATGTGGGAAGATTCGAACAAAGCTCCTTTTCAGATATTCCACTGGGTTCATTTTCCAAGCGCAGGCCCTGGGAAGTACGTTTACACTGTTTATGCGTGTTATTTCAATAGCAATGGATCTGTTGATTTAGGTCCCAGCGTTCAAACTGAAGCAGACCTGAGTTATCGTGCTTTTCCCAATCTTGAGCTGGGTTTTACTAGGGGGTATATCTCATCCCAGGCTTATGCTGACAGGTTTGATAATAAGGCTATCAGGCCGAAGACCAAGTCCATTGATTTCGATACTGCTCCATACCAGGCACAATATACATGGCTGGGTGCTCACGCAAGGAAAATGGTTTTCGATTTTCTTGAAGAGTGCTTGAATGATGATTCGATTAGTGTAGACGTATTCGCTTACGACTTCGATGAACCTGACATTATTCGAAAACTTGCTGCTATGGGGCCTCGTGTTCGTGTATTTCAGGACGATGCCACGCTGCACACTAAATCCACGGCGGTTGAACCTGAGGTAGTTGACAAGTTGAAGCAGGCAGGAGCGGCTGTAAAAACCGGTCATTTCTCCCGTTTTGCGCATAACAAAGTAATGATTCAAAAGAAAAATGGCAAAGCTGTAAAAGTGCTAACAGGCTCAGCCAACTTCTCATTAAGAGGATTCTACGTCCAGGCTAACAGTGTTCTGATCTTTAATGACCCCACAACCGCTGAACTCTATGAGCAGGCATTCGAACAGGCTTTCAATGATCAAAAAAAGTTTAAATCCTCAGCCATCGCATCACAATGGTTTGAAGCAACAACGAATCACAACCCTTCGGTCTCAATCAGCTATGCTCCGCATAAAACAGCATTTTCCCTGGAAACAGTGTCTCAAACCATAGATTCGGCAAAAAGTTCGGTCTTCTTTGCGGTTATGGAGACTTCTGGAGGAGGACCTGTGATGCCAGCCCTTGAGAACCTGTCAAACAGAGAGACTATTCTCTCTCTTGGAACTATTGAAAAAAATAGCCAGCTAAGTTTGTTCAAGCAAGGAAAGAATAGTGGAGTGACAAGTTTTGAGTTCCTGGAAAAGGACATTCCAGAGCCGTTCAAGGAAGAATATAGCGGGGGGACGGGACAGGTTATCCACCACAAATTCGTTGTCTGCGACTTTAATGGCGATAATCCGGTAGTGTACTGCGGCTCTTCCAATCTCTCCCAGGGTGGCGAAAAAAGCAATGGTGATAATTTGATCGAAATCCGGGATGTAGATATAGCTTACTATTACGCCATTGAAGCTATCCGGCTATTCGACCACTACAGGTTCAGAAGCCTGCATGAAAACAGTACGTCAAACAAACCATTGCAACTCGATACAACAGATAACTGGGTAAAACCTTTCTACAACTCAAGTGATCTAAGGTGCCAAACAAGAAAATTATTCATCGGCACACAACAATCTCAAGGGCCGAAGTAACAGCAACTCATAAAAAGGGCTCTTCTTTTTTTGTGTGGATATCCTCATAATGTCCTCATAAAAACCAATGCGGCCTTGAATTGAAAATCATCTTATCCATCGGAAATGACGAAGAGCCTTATGAAAAAACAGCGCTCGGTTCTGTGGGTTTTGTAAAGCCAAGAGTTTTGAGGGCTTCCTGGGTCTTTGGGTGAAAAGTGTTAAAGATGTTATGAAATGACATGTTTTTTACAATCAATTTTTGGTTAAATTGTTCAATTGTTGTGTTAGTTGGCATCAGTGTAAATGTTTCTATGAAAGTGCAGAAATAAAGTGAATAAGACAAATAGAAAAGCAAGAAGAAGAGTGTAAGAAAACGCTTAATTTTATTCCGCTTAATTTTATTCCTTTTATATTTTTGTATCTATCGTAACCGATCTTTTTTCACAGTTATTCGGTTTTAACATCCGATATCCTTTACACATTTAATATTCGTCAGTTTCTTCGGGGTACGCAGTGAAAGGGAGCGCTTCAGCCCATCCAAACTCTCCAGGAATAAGGACATGGAACGTTTCCCTTCTTTCCCCTTTCTCTACTTCCAGCTTTTCAATATGGCTCAGATTTGTTTCAAAACCCTCTTTAGGTTCCTTGAAATCCTTGATATCTTCAAGGTCAAGTACTCCACTGGAGCAGTACAACATTTGAACGTTATCTAAAATCCATCTCTTACTCACTAATACCATAATCCCACCACTCTACTATTTAACTTTTGAACCGTTAAAACACCCCCTGGTTTTCTCAAATACCGAGAATGGCTCACTTCGGTAATGATAAATTGTTTATCTGGATCTCTATTTAACGTTTAAGGATCTAAAAATATAATAGAATTCAACTCTTGCATATACACACAGTTACCAGATTCTTCAATAAAACTCAGGCGTTTAATCCGGATTTGTTGCAAAAATTTTAGAAAATAAGGGCAATACAAAAATTTTTATATATGTCGTAATCAATGTCCGAATGAATGTCAGAGAAGTACTTTATGGATGACCTCGAATTAATAAAACCGACTACAACGCTTGAAGAGGCTGCCTTAGAATATAAAAAAGAACACTTTGATATCGGAGAATATGAATTACATGGTAGCGCTCTGCTTGACAAAATAGATCTTTACTCGGATTGGCTCAAAATTATCGAAGAAAACTCCAATGAAAAAACCGTACATAGTGATTGGGTAGTCGCAAGTACATTTTTTGTTGTTCGTAAGTCTGATCAAAAAATTATAGGTATGATTGATATTCGGCACAGCCTAAACGACTTTTTACGTAATTACGGACACATTGGTTACGGTGTACGTCCCTCCGAACGCAAAAAAGGTTATGCCACACAAATGCTGAAAATGGCACTTGATTACGCGAGACAAATTAGATTGTCAAAAGTGATGCTGGCATGTTATAAAGGCAATCAAGCTTCAAGTAAAATAATTCAAAAATGCAATGGTATCTTTGAAAAAGAGATTTTACATCCCAATGGAAAAATTGTACAGGTATACTGGGTAACTTTATGAGATTTGTGTAGTTGATGGAGATGGATACGTACCAGCCTAATTACGCAGTTTTTTGAGAAGCGACCAGATGAAAAACGAGGTTTGTTGTTTCATAGTAACTTTCTGTCCTGTATCATTTTCTCTCATTATTTTCTCTCATTATTTTCTCTTGAGTTTCCATCCTCCATAAAGGCAGGTTAAGCTTGCCAATAATCCAAAACCTGGAGTAGAGTTATTTTTGCTTTGTTTACCCCCAACATCAGATTCAGAATCACTATTATTGCTTGAATTGTCAGGTTCTGTCATGGATTCTTCTTCCGGTGTTATAAAAACAACCGGGACGTCGGTAATATTTTGTTTTCTTGCTTCTTCATCAATTATCTGGTAAACCTCTTTAACTACAGTGTTCTGTTCTTCGGAAGACAAATTTTCGTTAATTTCTATTTCCAGTCTTATCCTTGCCCCATAGGTTATTATCTGGCCCTTTTCCATATATGGCGTCATTTTTTTCTGTATTTGACAAGTAATCGTATACAGTTTTTCTTGCCATAAGTTTATCTCATTCGGGTCTTTTAACAAAGGAATGATTCCATAAGCTGCAATTGTTTTATTCAGAGGCATGGTCGGTTTGTGCTCCATAACCTCTTCAAGAGTATTAATATCTGATTTGGATAGATTCTCTGTACTTTTTCCAAACCAGTACCAGCCGTTAATACCTTCCAGGTAAATTTCCTCCCAATAGGTTCCGTAACCAAATTCTACCGGAACGTCCTGTATACCCATCTCTTTTGCAGAGTCGTCTATTAGAGTGTACATCTCATTCATCAAAGGCTCGTCAACATTGCCATACTTGAATAAAATTACAAAGTATCCCCTGTCATTAATTCCGCATGACATTACCTCTCCATGGGGATACATATATTTTGAAGCAACCGGATCTTCTATCCTGTTACTGAGTTCTTCAAGAGTAGAGTTCCAGTTTTCTTTTTGTTCTTCATTTTCCAGTACAGGAAGTTTGCCGTATCTGCTAATTACAGTATTTCCCAGTGAATAAAGTCCAAAAAAGTAATTATAGTACTCATAATTCACATTAGTTGCTTCGGAATTCAGGTAATCATTCAATGTTACTGGCACACTGATACAAATTCCTTTACTAGCCGCTTCTTGTTCTATAGATTTAGTAAGCTGATCGCTTGCCTGCCAGCTCTTTAAATTCTCCTCCACCCCATTCTGTAATCTCCTATCAAAAATTGACCAAATTCCGGGCTCCGTTTCAGTTGCATGTCTATCCGGTATCACTTCAAGAGTATATGCATCTACAAATATCCGATGCTCATCTCCTGAGGCTTTGTCTTTTATTACGGTCATTGCCCCAATACTGGGATAGCAATATACAACCACCTCGGTTGATTTTATTTCACCGTCTGGATATTCATTTCTGGCAGTTTCAATTGATTTATTCACTGCTTCAGTTATATTATACAGAACCGGAGTTTGTTCGATAACCTGAATTGACTGCCCAAGGGTCTTATTGGCCCCTACGTCGACTCTACCTATCAGGCTATTATTTTTATATACAGAAAATTGATGATACAGTTTCTGCCCGTTTGGATCATAGAGTTCTAATGGCTTGGGATCGATAGCTGCTCCTTTCCACTCTTCAAATTCAGCATCGTTTGCAATAAAATCTATTATTTGCGCATTTGCATGTTCAAAAGCTACCTCTTCAGTTACAGAATAATCATTCTCATTTTGAGCATTAACAGCCGGCACCAATGCGACAGCAGCCAGAAACACTGCCAAAAGCAGTACTCTTGTTCCAATTTTGTTCCTGATCATTTACTTCATTCCGAAGAGTCTATTTTCCTTAGGAGGCAGAATAACGCAAGTTTAAAACACTCAAAGTTAACTCAATAATGCCTCTTAGAGCGTATCTTATGAAGTCTTTGGTGGTCTAGAAGACTACATTTGAACTTCATAACTCCCTCTTTGCTGACTCTTTATAAGTTTTCCGTATAAAGTGTTACATTATGCAATTTTCGTGAGAATTTGGACGTGAAGCCGTTTTCTTATCTTTGATTGTTCAAAGATTCGCACAGAAAAAATATATATGACCCGATTGCCGCAAGTAAATTCATATGCTGTCAACAAAAAGGGAATAGCTCTTATTTTAAAGTCTGACTTTGTTAGCTGGTTGCAACCTAGTTGTAAATTTTGGCACTGAGTTAAATATTTATTTAAAAAATGCTTGCAGATCGCGGCATTTTCATGTTAAACGAACATGATATTCTTTGAATAACATGCACAACCTATGAAAATGCTTGCACATGGACAGCATTTTCATGTTGAATTAGCTCTTCGTTGTTTTGTGGATATCCTCACAATGTCCTCATAATGTCCTCATAATGTCCTCATAATGTCCTCATAATGTCTTCATAATGTCTTCATAATGTCTTCATAAAAACCAATGCGGCTTTGAATTGGAAATCGTCTTATCCATAGAAAATGACTAAAAACTAAAAAATTTAATATACTACTAAAATTTAATTTGAAAATGTCAAATTTCCAGATTTTAAATTTGAACCTGTACTTCTCTCCACGCCCGATATCTGCTCACAAACTGATAGGGCCCTTCCTCCAGAATCGTTCTGATAGGGTTCGCCCTCCAGAATCGTTCCCAGTTACTCGTAATTAGAAAAGAGTTTTATTCATCCGTTATTCTGCCCAACCGCTAATAGGAACATTTAACCCAGTAACATTTGACCCAGTAACATTTAACCCCTCAATGTTCAAGCCCTTGTATTCAACATGGAATTCCCTGGAGAAGAAAAGTGGCCATTGGAAAATATCGGATATCAGGAGAAAATAATTAAATGAAGTAATATGGAGATAAAAATGAAAACAGAGTGGAAATTATTTATAATCTTACTAATTGCATGTATCTTTGGAGTTATATTTGTACTTCCTTATACTCTCACTCTTCAAGGAGAATTACTTCAAAATTTACCCGTGCCTTTATACGTCTTCCTGGCTGCTCAGATTATCCAAAGTATGATCCTGTTTGCGGTTGCCATCATTATTGGCCTTCATCTTGCCAAAAAAGTCGGACTTGGCCTTCCAATCCTTGAAGGATGGATTGAAGGCAGAGAGGTTAAAAGTTATTTAAAATCCATACTTGGAATATCCATTGGGCTTGGAATATTAGCTGGTATCCTGATAATTGGACTTGATTACCTGTTTTCCTTTGCGGGTGTAACAATTAATGTAGCTCAGACAGGTCAGCTAAATCCTCCGGCATGGCAGGGCTTCCTTTCATCGTTTTATGGTGGAATAAACGAAGAGATCCTTTTAAGATTATTTTTGATGACTCTACTTGTTTGGATATTTTTTAAAATTAAAAAAACAGAGGATGGAAAGCCAACAAACGCAGATATGTGGTTAGCTATTATTCTGGCAGCCGTTATTTTTGGTATTGGCCATCTACCAACTTTGTTAGCAATAACAACACCCAGCCCGTTGTTAATTGTCCGTACCATTGTTATAAATTGTGTTGCTGGAATTATATTTGGATGGCTTTACTGGAAAAAAGGTTTAGAATCAGCTATGATATCGCATTTCTCTGCTGATATAGTATTGCATGTGATTTTACCATTGATCGTAGTGATTTGAAGAATTAGTTTACATAAACAGGACTTACGCGCGTATGATGCAAAATCAAGTGCATTCGGCGTCATAAAGCAAATTCGGCGTCATAAAGCAAATTCCACATCATTACACGGTAGACTTTGATAAAAATATTATCAAACTTCCAAATATTGGAAAAGTTGAAGCGGTTTTTCATAGAAAGTTTGAGCCTTCTTCAAAAACCTGGGCTCTTCGTTGTTTTGTGTGGATATTCTAATTCAAATTTGACCTTGAGAGACAGAGGATGGATATGTCCTGATTGCAAAACCAAACACGAGCAAAACCAAACGCGATAGAGATGTAAATGCTGCAATCAATATAAAAAAAATTCTTTCTTCAAGATCAAAACCTAATAGTTATCTGACACCTGCGGAACGTAGGGGATGGGCTTGTGGATTTGCGAGCAGTGGTTCGAGGAATGAAGCAAGAAGCCCCTTCCTCGCCATCAGGCAGGGAGGAATAGTTCACTACTCAATATTAAATAGATATCCGTGGTTATATAGTTTTTAATATTGAATTTGAATAATTTCTTTAGGGATAAAACTAATATTAATGATTAAAGGGGGAAATATAGCCAGAATCGGAGTCGTAAGACCTAAAGTAATGAACTTCCAGGATTGGAAAGGCAAATTCGACAAGAGGATGACGGTTTGAAAGAATAGCAATGGACTTTACATGAGCTGTATTATGATGAAGCCCATTAAGAGGCTCATGTCGTTCATACCGAGCTAGTTTCAAAATCCCGATTATTCATGTTTTATATAAAGCAGATTTTCCATTCGACTTGATGATCTTGATTTCTTTACTCCAAAAAATTGACATGGAAGGATTAAGAGGTAGTTTTGAAACAAGCTCACATTAAAAGATGATAAATTGGAAATGGCAAAACATCATGTAAGAATTTCAAGCTTTTGAAAAGCGGACCGAAATTAATCTCTCTGGCAAACGGCATTCAATTCTTCCAAGAATTGACAAGATTTAAGAGATTGCATACTAGAGAGTTGGTCTTGAATTTTTATTAATAGTTGGGGTAGGTAACGTTATGACTGACGAAAGAAAGATTCCTGAAACGGGCAGAGCAGACAAACAAGAAACCGGTAAAGGCATGTCGAACCGCGACTGGTGGCCAAACCAGTTGAAGATCGAGATCCTGCGCCAGCATTCTTCCAAGTCCAACCCTATGGGTGAGGACTTCAACTACGCGAAAGAGTTCAAGAGCCTCGATCTGGCGGCTGTGAAGAAAGATCTCGCGGCGCTGATGACTGATTCGCAGGACTGGTGGCCAGCGGACTTTGGTCACTATGGCCCTTTATTTATTCGCATGGCGTGGCACAGCGCCGGAACCTACCGCGCCTTTGACGGCCGTGGCGGTGGCGGTAGAGGCCAGCAGCGCTTTGCTCCGCTCAACAGTTGGCCGGACAACGTCAACCTGGACAAGGCGCGTCGCCTGCTCTGGCCAATTAAGCAGAAGTATGGCCGGAAGATTTCATGGGCCGACCTCATGATTCTTGCTGGTAACGTCGCCCTGGAAACAATGGGTTTCAAAACGTTCGGTTTCGGAGGCGGCCGCGAGGATGTATGGGAGCCGGATCAGGATGTCTATTGGGGCCCTGAGGATACGTGGCTTGGTGGTGATAAACGCTACTCCGGTGCCCGGGACCTCGAAAATCCGCTCGCTGCCGTGCAGATGGGGCTGATCTACGTCAATCCGGAAGGCCCGAACGGCAACCCGGATCCGATAGCGGCGGCCAAGGATATCCGCGATATTTTCGCTCGCATGTCCATGAACGACGAAGAGACCGTTGCGCTCATCGCTGGCGGTCATGCCTTCGGTAAAACCCACGGTGCCGGTCCTGCGTCCCATGTCGGGCCTGAGCCAGAAGCGGCCAGTATTGAGGAGCAGGGCCTCGGTTGGAAGAGCAGCTTCGGCACCGGCAAAGGCGGTGACACGATCACCGGCGGCCTGGAGGTCACCTGGACCAACACGCCAACGAAGTGGAGTAACAACTTCTTCAGGATTCTGTTTGGCTACGAGTGGGAATTGACGAAGAGCCCGGCCGGTGCATATCAGTGGCAACCTAAAGGTGGCGCAGGTGCAGGCACGATTCCGGACGCCCACGACCCGTCCAAGCGTCACCCGCCAAGCATGATGACCACTGACCTTTCCTTGAGGTTCGACCCCGTCTACGAAAAGATTTCAAGGCACTTCTACGAGAACCCGGATCAATTAACGGATGCATTCGCCCGCGCATGGTTCAAGCTAACGCACCGCGACATGGGTCCGCACGCCCGCTATCTCGGTCCGGAGGTTCCTGCCGAAGAGCTCATCTGGCAAGACCCCATCCCCGCAGTCAATCACAAGTTGATCGATGAGAAGGACATTTCCTCCCTCAAGGACAGGATCCTCACTTCTGGGCTGTCGATCGCGCAACTGGTTTCGACTGCCTGGGCATCGGCGTCCACCTTCCGTGGCTCCGACAAGCGTGGCGGTGTGAACGGTGCACGAATTCGCCTCTCTCCACAGAAGAATTGGGAAGTCAACCAGCCAGTAGAGCTGGCGAAAGTGCTGAACACTCTCGAAGGTATTCAGAAAGAGTTTAACAGTGCGGCCTCCGACGGCAAGAAGGTCTCGCTTGCTGACCTGATAGTTCTGGCTGGTTGTGCAGGCGTTGAGCAGGCTGCGAGAAATGCTGGCCACGATGTGACGGTCCCCTTCTCGCCAGAGCGCATGGATGCCTTGCAGGAGCAGACCGATGTTGTCTCCTTCGCCTTAATGGAACCGATTGCGGATGGTTTCCGCAACTACCTCAAAAGCCAATACACTGTATCAGCCGAGGCATTGCTGGTTGACAAGGCGCAATTGCTGACGTTGACCGCACCAGAGATGACGGTTCTCGTTGGCGGTATGCGCGTGCTAAACACCAACTTCGGACAGACTCAGCACGGCGTTTTTACCCTGAAGCCGGAGGCGCTAACAAACGACTTCTTCGTGAACTTGCTTGACATGGGCACGGAGTGGAAGGCGGTATCGGAAGCAAGGGATATGTTTGAAGGGCGCGATCGCAAGACTGGAAAAGTCAAGTGGACCGGCACGCGTGTCGATCTCATCTTCGGTTCGAACTCCCAGCTCCGGGCTCTGGCCGAGGTTTACGGAAGCGCGGACGCGCAGGAGAAGTTTATCCAGGACTTCGTGGCAGCCTGGGCCAAGGTAATGAACCTTGATTGCTTCGACCTAGCCTGATCACGTATAAATGTCTTCAAGGGCTTGAAGATCTTCAAAACAAATTACTTTGCTCAGGCTGGAAAACGATATCGGTAACCTGACAGGGCAGGTCAGGAACATGTGATGGTAAACTTGTGGACGACCTGAGCCACGTCACCATTCCAGCTGTTCAAAAACGTGAAAACGAAAAATTACGGCAGGTTGATAATTACGGCAGGCTGATGAGACTTTGCAGATCAGTAGAGCCAGAAGGAATTAGAGGATATCTCAAGATAAAGAAGACTATCTAAAGAAGACTATCCTCGAATTTTCTATTTTTTATCGCGGAATCGCTCATTTATTGCTTTCACTCTGGCTTTTGGATTGCCTGATTGTATGCGAGATTACTATTTCCGCAAGTTAAGAATCTCTATAAATCAACGAACTCACTCATTCCAGGCCCCATTTCTTCCTGAACTCGAGCTTCTGCTGGCTATTCATCCAGTGGCTGCCGTCACAGTAGGGCTTGTTTTCTGACTTCCCGCAGCGGCAGAGGGTTACTCTGTTCCGGGATTCGTACATGCTGCCATCAGCAGATTCGATGGGGACACCGCCTCTAACCCAAAGGGGGCCTTCACAACCTTTTTGTTTGTCGTGAACCAGTACAATAGATGGTTCAAATTCTTTTTCAAAGGGTTTGCCTGTCTTCTTGTCCCACAGGACCAGCCGTCCCGACGGGCAGATCATGGCTTCCTCTATGGCGGTTTGTCTGGCTTCCGGGTCGTCTGATTTTTGTATGAGATTCCTTATTCCGCCAGACCGCTGGCAGAAACGGGAATGATCGCAGAGCTCGTAGGCATCGGTGAGTTTTAGATCAGGACCTTCAAAAGCTTCCGCTTTTTCCAGGTAAGGCTTTCTGCTGGCTGTTTCGCTACCGTTAAAACCGATCTTGCGGTGGGTCCCATCACAGAAGGGCTTGTTTTCGGATGAGCCACAGCGGCATAAAATATAGGCTTCCCGCTGAGGGTATTCCTTTATATCAATTAATTCTCTTGTGTGGCCGGCGTCATCGGTGACAATTACCTGTTCTAAAAGCGGCACTCCACCTGTAACCCGATATGGCCCGTCTTTGATTATCTTAATCCTCATTTCTTTCTCATTGGCTGCCATAATTATAATTCCCCATTACCTCTTATAATGCAGTACTGGATGTTTAGTTTGACTATTCGTCTCTTTGATTATTTCTATTGTTTTCCGATTCATACTGTCTCCAATAAGAGGGCCTGTAATAGGATTGATCAAATCCTCAACCAGGCAATAAGATGGTTACTGCTGCGGACATATTCGATAGCTATCAGCTCAACTGAGGGTTTCAAGACTAAGAGAGAGGGATCAGAGACAAACGATGATTACGGATTTCTAAATCTCATTTCTCCACTGGAGATAAAATAAAGTTTATCAAGTCCAAGGGTGCTGGGTGAAATAAAAAATCTTTTAACTTTTTAAAACATATATAGAAATGTGAACAATGAAAGTGCAATCATTGGCTCTGGCACAGGAGAAGTAGTAGTAGGAAAAGCAGTAGTAGTTTCGAGTCATGTTGTAACATTATATGGGATACCGGTTGTTTACATTGTCATTGTAGCATTATTTGTATTATTTGGTTTATATTTATACTGTAGGATGACAAGAAAAGAAAGACACTGTATGAGTAAATCGAGTTACTTAAAATTGTTTTTTGCTTTGTTTATCCCGCTATTCTTATATAATTTGTACAATATTTATAATAGTTCATGGTTTTTCAATCCCTATACCAAATCATGGTGTAATAATTTCTGGTTTACTAATCCTATTTTTTTTATTATAAGTGCAAGTGTTGCATCTATATGGGAATCTATCTTTCCGTATTTATTCATAACTCTGAGTATATTAGTAATAAACTGCTATCGTAAACCAGATTAGAGAGAGTCTTGAAATTAAACTTTTATTGCAAAAACATTTGTTTAGTCTGTCATACACGGATATAACGCTAATAATTTCAACGGTGAAAAATAGGAGAGTTTTAGGTGTAAAGACCCCGCAGTGCCTTATTTACTCTGAAGAAGTTATCAAATCTCTGTTTAATTAACTATCTTAAACTTCCCTCCACGTCCGCATGCTCACGAAGGGAGTAGATATCGGACGGTCACTGGCAAAAAAGAAGAAAAAGCAGTAGAGAAGGGAAAAATGCAAAAATCCTTTAAAAAACAGCATCAAAAGACACAATCCTCGAATTGGTTTATTCCCTACACGAGGGAGAGTTAAGGTAATTAAAAAAGCGTTATTCGCGGTGTAGCCAGAGTGTTCGTGCTGATTCAAAAGAGCACTCTGAGAAAAAATACATGTTGGAGTTTTGATAAAAAGTTTAAAAGAGGATGACTTCACCATTTTTTACATCTAAATATTACTGTTAAAACAAGCATTGCAGCAACAGGTACAATAATTGAAGGGAAATCTGAGAAATTAGTGGTAGATTTACTGATATTTGGAGCAAACTTCTGAATGCATAATATACTATAATCGGCAACATAAACATTACCCGAAGAATCTAAAGCAACACCAAATGGTTCATTAAATTGTCCGTTGCCGGTGCCATACGAACCCCATTGGGTAATATAGTTACCACTGCTATCAAACTTCTGAATACGATTATTGCTTGAATCGGCAACATATACATTGTCCGAAGAATCTACAGCAACACCAGATGGATTTTTAAATTGTCCGTTGCCGCTTCCCGAAGAACCCCATTGAGTAAGGTATCCACCGTTGCTGTCAAACTTCTGAATTCGATTATTATATTGATCGGCAACATAAACATTGCCCGAAGAATCTACAGCAACACCTATTGAACCATTAAATTGTCCGTTGCCGGTGCCTAAAGAGCCCCATTGTGTAAGGTATCCGCCGTTGCTGTTAAATTTCTGAATGAGAGAATTGTGAGGATTGTCAGCATAAACATTGCCCAGAGAATCTACAGCGATACCGGATGTACAAGAATAGTGTCCATATATATGTTCATAGCCGCTGCCATTACAAACCCATTGTGTAAGATATCCGCCAGTGCTGTTAAATTTCTCAATGCGATTGTTGCTTGGATCGACTACATAAACATTGCCCGAAGAATCTACAGCAACACCAGATGGTTCTTCAAATTGTCCGTTGCCGGTGCCATACGAACCCCATTTTGTAAGGAAAGTTCCGTTGCTATCGAACTTCTCAATTCGATCTTTATGCAAAAAGGCAACATAAACATAGCCAGAAGAATCTACAGCAATACTTCTTGGATAACTAAAAACGTTGCCGGTGCCATACGAACCCCATTTAGTAACAAAATTATAAGTCTCAGCATGCGCAACCGAAGCGCTCATCAATCCAAGAAATAATAAAACCAAACAAAACAATATTTTCCCAGAAACATTAACTCGTTGATATTTCATTTTTGAAATCCTTCCTTGTTTTTTTTCATCTACGACCTTTAAAAGTCCAAGCTATGATTAGATATTAAAACTTTCCTTGCTTAATGTGCAATTATATTAAATATTCAAACGGTTGAATATATATAAAAATAATCTAATAGAAAAACAATTGTATAGAGACAGTAAGCTATTTCAATCCACATTTCGACCCCCTGCCAATAGGGGCAAATAATTCCTGTATATTGGCCATTTAATTAATAGGACCTCAACAAAATGGCATATTTGTACCATGAATTTGTACAAAAATGCCAGAATTCGAAATGTGAGTTGAAGGCTATACATATTGAATCTTAATTCTAATTAGAGACTGAATCTTTTTTACGAATTCAGATTTTCAATCAAGAAACCTAGATTCGGCAGGTCGACATAAGGAATTTGAACATTTTTATTGATATCGTTTTTTGAACATTTGATAAATATACATTAGATTTAAAGTTGGTTAACGTGTGGTTCAACTCCCACGACACATATAAATACTGAATCATTTTTCCATTAAAGTTTAGTATGAGAGATTATGTTTGGATCATATGTAAACCGCACAACTGCACATAATAAGGGACCCTCATTTCAAAACCGCAATCAGTAAAAATGATCAGAAATGAAATGTCGACCTGCCTAATCTAGGAAGAAATGCAAAAATCACTATATTTTGGAACAGAGTCGATTAAAAACCCATCAAATTTGAAGAGGATACAATTAATCTGAAACTTCCCTCCACGCCCGCATGCTCATGAAGGGAGCAGGTATCGGGCGGTCACTGGCAAGAAATAAGTAAAAATAGAATAGACGGTTGCCATAAAAAGAATGTTATAACTGACACACTGTTAGCATCATCTATGAGAGCCAGTCTTGACCAGAATAACCGAAAATATTACGACAGGCGGCCTGATAGTCACATGATAGCTACATGATAGCCACATGTAGCCACTGCTGTAGTAATAAATTTGCTGCAGACCGGGCGTATAGCTGTTCAATCATACAGTATTCCATAAAATTATTATGTTAAATCGAGGTCAGGAAATATTAAGAGCCTGTCTTAAAATTAAATTTAATTTTACAGGGACAGGACTTTCGCATTTAACTGAATGATAAATTCCAATGGAAATCTGTTATAGATTATATAAGCAAAACGAGGAGCAAAACGTTATGGAATGGCCTATAACTTCCGGTAACTACGTAATAGGAGACACAAATTCGAGTGTAGCTGTGGTAACTCTTGCCTCTGACTACAAGGAATGGGGACTTAAGAACTATGCAATCTGCGGGACATGTTTTACTGCAAACTTTGGGATTGAAAAGATAATAACCAATGTTCTTGCAAACCCAAACATAAACTACCTGGTCGTCTGCGGAGCAGAAAGCGCCCACTGGGCAGGTCAGTCCTTGGTCTCACTTTCCGAAAACGGAGTTTCCACAATGGCAGGTTCAAGAAAAATAATCGGCTCAAAATCCCCTCTGTCCTACTTAAATGAAATTCCCATGACTGCAATTTCCCGTTTTATCAAGGAACTAAAAATCATAGACCTGATCGGAAATAAAGACCCTGCCACCATCCAGAAGGCAATCGATTCCTGCACCGGCCAGAAAAGAAGCGAAGCTCTCATCGTCTCAATGCCCGAAATAGATGGAAATAGCTGGAAAAAATACGAGCATATAGTAAAAAATAATATGATGTCAAAAATAAAGAAAGGGCAAACAGAGGGTTGCTTTTAATTCTTCAATCTCTTTTTTAAATTTATCTTAAAACTTCTCTCAACGCCCGCATGCTGCAAAGCAGCAGATATCGGGCGGTCGCTGACAAAAAAAGAAATAAGTAGAGAAGCAAAAATCAGAGAAATGTTTTCATTTGCCAGCAAGGAACATTTTGATACACAAATTAACCAATTATGAATTTCCAAATGATGAGATAAAGTTAATTGATATTGATTTTTGTTATTTTTCTATCAAGTTATTGTTTTTCTCTACATCAATCTGATATTGTTTTTCTATCAATTTAATATGATCTTCGTTGTTTTTGTGGATACCCTCATAATATTCTCATAAAAACCAATGTGTTCTTGAATTGAAAATCATCTTATCCATAGGGAATGACGGAAAACCATTAATATTGTTCTGCAACACTATTTTTGCTTTTTTGGGTACTTTGTAGTCTATGGGGTAAGAGTTCTTTCCAGCTACGGTTGAGTTTAGGAAGTGTCCATCTAAGTTACTCATTATCTCAATCTGCCTTCTCTATACAATACCGGTATTAAAAATCTTTAAAAGGATTTTCAAATGGAAAATGACCATAACCCCTACTAAGATTTTGCTCAAAATGATCTTTTGCATTAACGAGTTGAGCAATTAGTCCATTATAATCAGTTTCAAATAATTCTTCAGCAATCTTGTTTCCAAATTCCTCATCATATTTTATTTGTTTAAATGTATCTGAACATCCATACCTTAGATAAACGATAGATTGAGGATACCAAAAATCAAAATATTTTCCTAAAGGGTTAGCCAAAGAATATACATAGTACAATAAATCAACGTCAAGTACTTTGGGTATTATATTAAATTCAAACGGAGTTTCGAAGGTGTCTATTAATTTAAGAAAATATCCCATTCTTGGAACTACAAGCCCTCTTTTTTGATTTATATTTGCTTCTCTTTCGTTTTTCTCTTCAATAAATTTAGCTTGGATATTCCAATCTAAAAGATTTTCAGTTCCATCTCTTTTGAGGTTTAATTTCTTAATTTTCAGCAAAGTGTTTAGACACTTGAATGATTTTCTTGCCAGTAAAAGTGCTCCAACTATTTCCAGCAAAGAAAAATGCAAATAATTTATCATTCCCTCTTTTTTATATCTGTTTTGCGTAACATTCAATGAATGTACTTCTTCAAAAATCGGAATAATATATTTCCAGTATGTATCTTTGTACATAACAATCTGATCAATTAAAAATAAGAAATTCATAAAATAATTTAAGATTTTTACATATCCCTCCCACAAATAATTAAAGTCATTTTCATCCACTTCTTCTAGAGTTGTTTTGATAAACTTGATGAGTTTATTCTTTTCTTCGTCAATAGTTTGTTTGATTCTGACATCTGAATCACTGGCAATCACATTTTTAAATCTTATTTGAGAAACTCTCCCAGAAGTTAGTTCTTTTTCATTTCTTACTAGTTCTACTCTGTCTAACACTTCTTATAAAAAGTCTGATGCACTTGTTATTTCAATAAAACGACCTTCTTGCTTCTCGTTAACTAACTCTTTTATTCCATCACTACATGTGTTATGAATACACCAGTACAGAGTATAACCTTTGAATTTTCTTTTATTGAAAGTGTCTATTACTGCTTTATCCTCTTTATTTCCTGCATACCCTACTACTATTACACCGTGTCTCTCAATAATATCTGAAAAATCTCTTTGGAGATCTTCGTCTAACTGCGACAAGTCTTTTTCAGTATTTCTGATTCTGCCTTGATCTATAGTTCCATGTATTTTATACACGCGACAATATTCTACATTATTCCAAGGTTTACTTGTTAAAACTTCATCCCCATTAGAGATTATAGTGTATTGCCCCTTTAAGCCCACTTCATCCAAAGCTTGTTCTAAGAGAGTATCAAAATTTGTAGTGATTATGAATCTGACAAGTCCTTCTTTTACCCATCTGGCAATCAATTTATGAGATTCACCGAAGGTTTTTCCATTAAACTGTTCTTTCAAAAAAGCTCTTTGTTCTTCAGGTGATGGAAATAAAGATCCAATTATTTCTGAATAAGTTTTATTCTTGTAATTATCCTCATAGTACTTTTCCATTTCCTTATTTGAGTATTCATTAATACCAACTGAGTGTTCTCCATTTTCAAATTCATTTTGAGCTCGTATTTTTCTTAAAGTCTCAATCAGTATATCCCAGCCAGTAGGTATTCCGGCATCTTTAGAGATTCCAGCTCCGCAAAAGAGAACATATCTCTTTTTTTCATCGGCTATATTGTAAGAAAGAGGAATAATATTGTTAATATTCAATAAGTACACCCGTTGAAAGTTCGCTACTATATAACAGTCGTTAAGTTTTAAAGCTAAGTATATTTATTTTTTCGTAACTATTCAGGGTATAGCTAGCGGCGCTCCTTTGAGCGCCGCGAGAATACCCTCTAAAACAGGTAAACCATTCTTTCTTATTGTGGAAATATATGCTCTAATTCTGCAGAAAGCTTCCGCTCCCCGTGTAGTTCTGAAAGTTCCTGATATTTTCTGCTGTAGTTTCATCATCCTGACATCTCTTTCTGCTTGATTATTCTCAAACGGAACTTTCAAGTCTTTCAGGAATCTCAGAATCTTTTCTTTATGTTCTATAAACCTATCAAGCAGATTCCTTGCTTTGGTTTTTGGATACATACCACGTTTTCCTTGTCTTTCAGGATTTAGAGAAGGTGGATTTTCTTCAATTCCTTTCGCGACTACAGTATCGAACCTTTTTTCTAATGCCTTAACTTGTTCAAAATCCAGATATTTGCCCTGCTCTTTGCACTCATCAGTATACTTTTTCATTTCAGATAACAGCTCATTCATATCTTTAGCCCATTGCTGTTTATAACTCTCCTCAATTCCAATAAGTTCTCTTTGGAGATGGGCATTGCAAAGAGCATGATCACAATTATAACCGTTGTAAGGTTTCCATCCATCATGAACTGCTACCCATTTAAACTCTGGAAGAATTCCCATAGCATCAATAGCTTCTGATCCTCTTTTCGGATGAGCAAAATAACAAGTGTATTTGTCAGTAGAAGCTACATGAAGCCAATGTCTTTTTCCGTGAACTTTCATTCCAGTTTCATCACAATGGATAACAGGAGAAGAGAGTAACTTTTCTCGAATTACGTTTTCAAATTCTTCAAGGTTCTGGAAACATTCTCTTTCTGCTTCAATAATGGTAGCAGAACTGATTTTTATCCCCATTACATCATGAAACAATTCAGAAATCCTTTTATAAGGAATGAAATGGTGATTTTTAAAGTAAATTGCTGAAGCTACGATATTAGGACCATATTGAACTGGGGAATTTACTGATTCTGGAAATTCAGCTTTATTTAACCTTCCACAGCAAGGACAGATCTTAATCTGACTTTGATGTTCTGTAACAATAAGATTTACAGGCGGAATATCAAAAACCTGTCTTACCTCATAAGCTTCAACTTCAACATCCTCAAGATTCTGGCCGCATTCTTCGCAACAGTTCAAAGAATGCTCTATTACCTAATCAGGATTATCTACCATTTCGAGAGTTGTTCCTGGATGACCTTCTTGACCTCCAGGTTTCTTGCCACTCTGTTTACGGAGACTTTTTGGATTAGGTTTTCCTTTGGAAATATAGTCACTAGAAGGAGGTTTACTGCTGTTTCGGCTGTTTTGATTTAAGCGAAATTCTAAAACTTGCAATCTTTCAGTGAGGTCTTTAATTTGAGATTCAAGACTTATAATATAAGCAATAACTTCAGGGTTTGAAGCACACAAAGCAAGAATCTCTTCACGTTTCATCAAGGAAGAAAATGGTTCATTTTATATCCAATTTTTCCTCGGAACGAGGAAAAATTGTGTAGCCTTAACAAGGCTACCTGAATAGTTACATTTTTTCTTATAATATATTCTATAAAGTCTACATTAAATAGATAGTACTTTTTTCGGAATCGAGTATCTACTCCGACTATGCATATTAAAATCTTAAAGTCATTGTGGATCGCGATATTTTTCAGAAGGTTCTAGTGTCGAGTCAACAGCAAAATGTCGTATAAAATCGATTGCAATTATTCGGAATTATTAAATCCTTGATGATTCACTCGGCACTAGTATCATGAAAATTTAATTGTGAAACATTAAAAGGTATAGGTACTCATAGCAAACCTATATTAGCAAGTTCCTTGAGTGAAGAAGTTCTGCGTTTATTTAGGTGATTCATAACTTAATTTTCACGACACTAGTCCAGACTGGCTCTCATAGATCCCACTATCAATGTGCAATCTATAACATGCTTTTTATGGCAACTGCCGATCCTACTTTTCTGCCAGCGACCGCCCGATATCTGCTGCTTTGCAGCATGCGGTCGTGGAGGAAGTTTTTAGATATTATTAAAAAGGATTACAAATATTTATTAAGAATTGGGAACTCTTTATTAGAGTAATACTTTTATAAATTTAAATGTGACCTACGATAATTATAAATTCTAAAAAAATCATAAAAAATAAAATTATTACTATACAATGAAAATAAATCATCATTTTATGATAAATTTAGCCATCTTTGAATACAGAAATTTTGTAATTTTTTCTGACATTTCGGGTTTTAAGAAAGACATCTCCTGCAAAATAATGAGAAATCAGAGGTTTTTAAAATGAGTAAATCCCTCGAAGTTTTGAAATATTTGCTATTGGCAATTGCAGGTCTGGCTGTGCTTTTCTTTGTGGGCTTCCTTGGATTTCTTACGTTAATGACTATTAATGACCAGGCTTCTTATTCTGGAGATACTGTTGATGTCGGACCAATTGATTACAATTCCATTGTCACAAAAGCAGAAAAAGCCGGATATGATCTCAGTGGACCTTATACCAGGCTGGATGAAGCAAATTTAATAGACCCGGGAAATGTTGAATCTCTTGAAGACAGGTTTAAAACAGACTACAGGGTATCAAGAATCGCTCTCTACTACAACTTAAATACATACCTCGAATTTACAAAAGATGAGAAAAATCAAACGCTTGTAACACTCTACAATTATTCTCATCATGATGACGCCGGTGATATTACACCACAGATGCCTTCCATGTTTCCGGACGACCCCTGGATGCTTAAGATGCTTGGAGTGAGTTTAGAGCTTAACGAAACTGAGTCTGGAGAATTTCTTAAAAAGCTAAAGAATGAGGCATCAACCCAGAAAGGGGTTCAGAAAGGAGTTGTGAGTCTGACTACAAAAGAAAATGTGGATTTTCCGGCAGTCTATGCTTATCTTAACCAGAGCAAAACAACAACTTTCATAGGGTCTGAAGACAAATTTTACAGAAACGATACAAAACTTGGGTGCGTAGAATTTGTTATCCCTGAAACTACCATCACTCGGAAACATCATTTCAATAAATACGAGATCTATGTGAGCAGTTCGGGACTTATACGTGTAGATATCGATATGCCCACAGGCAGCGCCGGAAAAGAAATCCCTGAAGAGGAGTACAGAACAGTGTTCAGGGAAATGTTCGAAAACGTCGGCCTACCTGTCGAGAAACTGGATGAAATCGAATTCAATTACACTCCAAGTATCTGGTGAGACTTTTCCCCTTTATTTATCCCCATTTATTGAGGTTACAGGCACGAAAGCTGCAAAGAGGAATTTTCTATCTCAGAAAAGATCTTGACAATTTTTGTGAAGAAGGGAAATAAATTTCAGTCAACAGGAAACAGTGATGAGCCTTCTACGTCATTCGGGTCTCCATGATATTCCCGATAAACTACATACTTGCCGTTTGTCTTTTTTATGCACCTGGCTCCAAGCCCATTCATCTTCCACATAGCTTTGCGCTTTTCTGCATCTGATTTACAAATGCCTGAATAGCTGAATTCGTCGAGCATGAAGGTTTTGCCACTAAATTTTCTGAAGGTCTTTTGCATTGTAATCAGTCCTGGAAATCCACCCCAAACCCGCAGACTACATAGAGCCGTTCAATAGATACAATGATACAATTATACATCGTCATAACTGGCTTCCAAAGCAAGAAGATACTGCATTGCAGCTTCTTCCTTACGGCCCAATTCTTCGAGGAGAACTCCATAATTCCAGTGTGTATCTGTATCTTCGGGATCAGCTTCTAGAGCAAGTTTATACTGTACCTCCGCTTCCTCCATGCGGTTCATATCGTGCAGGAGAAGCCCGTAATTACAATGTGCCTCTGTACTTTTAGGATCGTTTTCAAGAGATAGCTTATACTGTACCTCCGCTTCCTCCATGCGATTCATATTGTGCAGGAGAAGCCCGTAATTATAATGTGCATCTGCGCTATTAGGATCTTTTTCAAGAGATAGCTGATACTGCTTTTCAGCTTCATCAAATCGTCCCATTTCGTTTAAGATATTTCCGTAGTTATAGTAAGCCGCCGCATAATTTGGGTTTGCTTCAACTGCAAGCTTATACTGTTTTTCAGCTTTGGCCTGATTTCCCATCATCTCAAGCAAAACACCGTAATTATTGTGTGCAGCTGCAAAATTGGGATCGATTTTCAAAGCAAGCTTATACTGTTTTTCAGCTTCTTTCTCGCGCCCCATCCGCTGCAGGAAATTCCCATAGTCACAATATATGGTTGCAATTTTTATATCGGTTTTCAAAGCAAGTTTATACTGTACCTCCGCTTCCTCCATACGATTCATTTTGCTCAGAAGACGTCCGTAATTATAATGTATTAATGGCTCATCTTTATCGATTTCCAGTCCGAGTTTGTACTGTATTTCAGCTTCCTTCACGCGACCTAATTTGCTCAGAAGAAGTCCATAGTTTGCATGTGTAGCTACATCTTTTGGATCGATTTTCAGAGCAAGTTTATAATGCTTTTCAGCGTCTCCCATACGTCCCAAACTTTCGAGAAGAAGTCCGTAATTTATGTGTATGGATACGTTTTTAGGATCGATTTTCAGAACAAGTTTATAATGTTTTTCAGCTTCTTCCATGCGACTCATTTCGTACAGGAGAAGTCCGTAGTTTGAATGTACTGATACATCTTTTGGATCTATTTTCAGTCCAAGTTTATACTGTACCTCCGCTTCCTTCATGCGACCCATTTCATATAGGAAAACCCCGTAATTAAAGTGAGAATCAATATCATTGGGATCAGCTTCCAGAGCAAGCTTATACTGCTTTTCTGTCTCTTCGTTTCGATCTCTTTCTTTCATAAGCAGAGTCCGTCCATCAAAATATAATTCTTATACATCCTGTATGCAATGAATATCTTCCTGTTTGAATGGTTAAAATTAGTGATCATCTCTTGATTTTTAGAATTTGTCAGTTTATGGCAGCCCGATGCTTTTGGTTGCTATTTGACAAAATAATAGGAGAGAAGGTGCTGTATACTGCATAGTCTCAGACCGATGGACACTTATAAGCTCAACCGCAGGCTGGAAAGAATACTTGTCCTTCCAATAGACTACACAGTGACTGCGATTTGGTAGTTTAAATACCCGACAATCATCAGGCAAGCTACGAATATTTAAATAAAAAATCCATAATAATTATCGTAGAAGTAATTACCCGGAGCTCTTATTTAATGATTCAAGGTTAAATTGTAAGCGTCGCACAATGGGGGATGGTGCTAAGCGCTGAGACAATAACCAGAACCAGTTCAATGATTGCGGGAGCATTGAAAAGATTAAGAGATTCTAAAAATCCAGCTAAAAAGATAGCTGATACTAAAAAGATAGCTGATACTAAAAAGATGGTTACTGATTTTGCAAACTTAAAGGAGATGATTATCATGGCAGGAGACACAGATTTATTTTCACATTATCAGATGGGCGATCTCACGCTGCCAAACCGCATAGTGATGGCACCAATGACCCGAAACCGTGCAGGGGATGCCGACGTCCCGGTCTCACTGACGGCCACTTATTATGTACAGCGAGCCTCAGCCGGAATGATTATCACCGAGGGCTCACAGGTTAGCCCGCAGGGAGTAGGTTACGTGCATACGCCGGGCATATACTCTGCAGCACAGGTCGCCGGCTGGAAGAAGGTGACAGACGCTGTCCACCAGGCTGGCGGCAGGATTTTCATCCAGCTCTGGCACGTAGGACGGATTTCCCACCCCGACTTGCTGGGAGGCGCTATGCCGGTTGCACCATCCGTACTACCCGTCGAAGGCTTTACCCACACACCCGATGGAAAAAAGTCAATTCCCGTGCCCAGAGCCCTGAATACCGAAGAGGTGCCGGATATTGTCAAGCAGTTCCGGCAGGCGGCAGAGAACGCCAGAAACGCCGGGTTCGATGGCGTTGAAATCCATGGAGCCAATGGCTACCTGCTGGACCAATTCCTGCGGAGCGGGTCCAACAAGCGAAGCGATAAGTACGGCGGCAGTCTTGAAAACCGAGTCCGTCTACCGCTTGAAGTCACAAAAGCCGTCATTGAAGTGTGGGGAGGCAACCGTGTTGGCTACCGAATCTCCCCGCACAATACCGAGCATTCTATGTCAGATGCCAATCCCCAGGAGACCTTTTCCTATTTCACCAGAGAGCTGAACAAAACGGGCCTGGGATACCTTCATTTAATCGAGCCCATAGGAGGCCGAATGGGGTTCGTGCCACTCGAAGCACGGATTGGGCCTATCCTGCGCAGCATTTTCAAAAGGACGTTAATACTGAACGGCGGCTATGGTCTCCACAGCGGGAATGAGATCATTGCCAGCGGCGAGGCCGACCTTATCGCCTTTGGAGTGCCATTCCTGGCCAATCCTGACCTGCCAGAGCGTTTCAGGCAGAATGCACCGCTGAACGAGCCGGATGTGGCCACCTTCTATATGGGCGGCGCGAAAGGCTACACGGACTATCCGGCCCTGGTCCATAGATAATAATGGCTCAAAGAATTGGTCCATAGATGATATGGCTCAAAGAATAGTACTGTCAAATCTTCTGGGGATGAGTAAATTTATAGGTTCTACTAGGCATCGATTCCACACCAGTGCTTCGATTCCAAAATCGATTTCTTATTTCCTGGAAAAATCCGTGATCGTCGGATCTATTCAAAAAGCAAGTTTCATGACCTATTTCGGAATCGCAATATTAGTGTGTAAATGGGGAGTAGTGTGTAAATGGGGGGGATTGCTTGACTAATGGAGATGAAAAGACAATCAAACTGAAAGTTGCAGAAGCTAACCATCGTGACGTCGGAAAAGGTATAGTTCGTATCGATGAAGCCTTCAGGGAAAAGCTTGGTTTAAACCCCTTTGACGTAGTGGAGATCAGAGGGGGAAAGGTGACCTCAGCTCTTATAGGGAGACCTTATCCTGACGATGAGGGTCTTGACATTATCCGTATGGACGGGCTCATCCGCACGAATGCGAAGACCAGCATAGGAGAATACGTGGAAATCTGCAAAGCAGAATGGAAAGAAGCAAAACATGTGACCCTCTCTCCCGTAAAAAGGGGAATAAAGATTTATGCTCCCAGTGAGACTCTTAGTGCTGTTTTCATGAACCGTACGGTTTCAAAAGGGGATTTTATCTCCACCACCAGTTTAAGTAGCTCCCGAGATATGGATACTTATGGCAAAGGACTCATGCTGGATGAATTTTTCCAGGACTTTTTCAGGCAGGGCTTCGGCTCCTCTTTCGGGCTCGGGGAAATCAAGCTTCAGGTTGTTTCTACCTCTCCGTCGGGGATAGTAAAGATCACTGACATGACCGAAATTGAACTCCTGCCAGAAGCCAGGGAAATTACTCCTGAGCAGGCCATTCCAACTGTTATGTATGAAGATCTGGGTGGACTCCAGGATGCAATTTTAAAGGTCAGGGAAATGGTAGAAATCCCTCTGAAATACCCTGAACTTTTTGATCGGTTAGGGATTGAAGCCCCAAAAGGAGTGTTGCTCCATGGCCCTCCCGGTACTGGCAAGACTATGCTTGCAAGGGCTGTTGCAAGTGAGTCTGATGCTTATTTTATCTCTATCAACGGCCCGGAAATAATGTCCAAATATTACGGAGAGTCCGAAAAAGCTATCCGCGATATATTCGATGAGGCTGAAAAGAATGCACCAGCAATCATCTTTCTGGACGAGATCGATTCCATTGCCCCGAAAAGAGCTGAGGTAACAGGAGAAGTTGAGAGGAGAGTGGTCGCACAGCTCCTTTCCCTGATGGATGGGCTGAAAAGCCGCAAGAATGTAATCGTGATAGGTGCAACGAACCGCCCTGAAGCTCTGGATCTGGCACTGCGCCGTCCGGGCAGGTTTGACAGGGAAATTGAGCTCAGGGTCCCGAGTACCGAAGGCAGGCTCGAAATTTTCCATATTCATACGAGAGGAATGCCCCTTACAGAGGACGTAAACCTCATGGATCTTGCTCAAATTACCTATGGGTTTGTGGGGTCTGATATTGCAGCACTCTGCCGGGAAGCTGCCATGAGAGCTCTTAGGCGTGTCTTCCCGAGGATTGATCTAAAAGAACCTCATATCCCAAAAGAAATCCTGGATTCATTACAGGTCACAAGAGCAGACTTCGAAGAGGCCATGAAAGACGTGCAGCCCTCAGCCATCCGGGAAATACTTATTGAGATTCCCAATATCAGTTGGAATGATGTTGGCGGCCTGGAAGACGTAAAATGTCTCCTGAAAGAAGCTGTAGAATGGCCACTTAAAAACCCTGAGTCTTATCGGCATATAGGTGTGGAAGCTCCAAAAGGCGTACTCCTATATGGTCCTCCGGGCACTGGAAAGACCCTTCTGGCAAAAGCCATTGCCCATGAGTCAGATGCCAATTTTATCACTGCCAAAGGAAGCGACCTCCTTTCCAAGTGGTATGGAGAATCCGAAAAGAGGATTGCTGAGGTCTTCACCAGGGCGAGACAGGTTGCCCCTTCAATTGTTTTTCTGGACGAACTTGATTCACTTGCTCCCATCCGTGGGATCTCAGCAGGTGAGCCTCAGGTTACAGCCAGAATCCTTAATCAGCTTCTTTCTGAAATGGATGGTCTTGAAGAACTCATGGGAGTTGTAGTGATCGGTGCAACTAACCGCCCTGATATCATAGACCCAGCTTTGATTCGTCCAGGGCGTTTTGATGAGCTTATTCTCGTCCCGGTCCCTGATAAAGGAGCTAGAAGGGAAATTCTCAAGGTTCACACAAAGAAGATGGCCCTTGCAGAAGATGTGGATATCGAGGAACTCGTTGCACGTACCGATAATTACACAGGCGCAGATCTTGCAGCAATATGTAAAAAGGCAGGAAGATACGCCCTGCGTGAAGAACTTCATGCAGACAATGTTAAACAGAAACATTTCCTTAAAGCAGTTTCAGAGACACGACCTTCAGTTACCCCTGATACTATGAAATACTATGAAGCAATAAAAGGAGAAATCATAACCAGGAAATCAAAGGAAATAGAAAATCCCTTATATATATGATTAAGAGTGCAATTTGCATTCAACTATTTTTCCTGTTTGCGTTCTACTATTTTTCCTGTTATTTTTCTTCTACATTTTACTTTTTATGTCATTTTTTCTTCAATTCAGAACCTATCTGGAAAGTCGACATCTGTGTTTTGTAAAAGTTTCAATAAACGACATTCCATATCAAAAAAAAGAAATTTCCGTGTCCTTTTGACACGGAATATTAATATTCAAATTTATTTTCTGATTATTTTGGAGGCCAGTTCTTTTCCATAAATCCAGGGAGCCTTCCTGAGTCCATTGGTCCCACAAGAACCTTTGCACCGAGTTTGTCCTCAATGTCACCCTGTAGACGGGCAGCAAGACCCGGAGTAATTACCGTGTTGTGGGTAACATCTTTCTTGAGGTCAAAGCCTGACTTCTCAAAAGCTTCCTTCACTTTATCAGCAGTCAGCTGCCCACCGGCAACAGATGCTTCCACACCGATACCGTCTGTGTTAACTGCAAGCAGCCAGCAGTTGATGCCGTTTGAGGCAAGATCGCTCTCTACTGTGTAGTAGGTAAGAGCAAAGTTTGTTGTGAAGAGAACTGGGGAGTTCTCGTCTGGGGTTCCTACCTTGTACATCTTCGAGTCCACAGCGACAGGAGACCTCGGGTCGGTGTAAATTGTCTCGGCCAGGTGCACTTCGGGCATGGTGGCATATGGTTCCATGCTGTGGAGAAGCATAATGTCTCCGTACCTGATGGTAAAGACCGAGGAAAGAACTGTTTCCCAGTAGGAGGCACTGACAGGGTCCGAAATTCCAGACATCCAGGCAGTAAGCGGCATAGCCATGATTGGATATGCTATCTCGGTATCGCCCATAATGCCTGCTCTCCTAATCTTCAGGAAGTTGGTAAAGGTGTCTTTCAGGCCTTTGCCACTTGGGTAGGTTCCTGGGTCGAGAACAATGTCCTTGATACCTGCTTCTGCAAAGGTTTTTGCGAGGCTCTTAAGGGTATCAAGGTCATTGAAAGCTGAGACTACGACAGGCACCTTATATTCAAGGGCCAGTTCTCCTACTTCCTTCCAATTGTCTTTGTTTGCAGCATAAAGCAGAGGGTTCTTGTCCTTTGCAACCTCAAGTCCTGCCTTCAGGACTGCAGGGTTAAAGGAACAGAGAATCACTGGCAATTCTGTGTTTTCTATAACTTTCTTGACAGCTGCTGCAAACTTTGCAGGGTCATTGGATGCAGCTCTTATTGCTACACCGTCAAGGAGCAGGTTGCGTCCGACGTAGAACTTTTTGTAGTCAGTAATTTTCTTAACTCTTTCAACAAGGGCAGCTTCCTCCATTGTATCAGTAACATCGAAGAACATCTTTGTCTTGTTGAAGAAGGTCAGCTTGTGACGGTAAAGCACATCGTCGCCACCAATCTTGGCTACTCTGTCGCCTACACCTATTGCAACTTCACGAATTTCCGGGGCAAGGAGCTTGTCAAGCTCTGCGAGTTTCTTTGCAAACTTCTTCTCCTTTACAAGGGGTGGGCAGTCTGTTGTCTTCCCGGATCTGTCGATCAGCTTGGAGGCAAATGCCATACAGGTAGGCTCACCACATTCTCCACAGTTGGTCTGAGGAAGGTATTTGTAAGCTTCTAATGGGCTGTTTATTTTCATGTTTTACACCCCCGATCCGATCCAGTTAGCAAGGTCAATAGGCTCTGCCTCAATTGAACCAAATAAAGTCTGGGTAATGTGCTTCAGGACAGCAACCGAGGTTGGGTGCATCATCATGAAGAGGTCGTTTCCTGCAATAGCAAGAGAGAGACCTGTAACGATTTCCCAGATTGGTCCTCTGTATTCTCTGGGGCCCCAATCCGAGTCTTCCTTCAGTGGTGAGCTAACCATCCAGGACTCACGGGCACCCCATGCATTGGTGGTACCGGATGACATTGGGAAGGTCAGTTCTTCGTCACCCATAAGGGCTGCGAGGCGGATACGCTCCATGTTGGTGTAAGCGTAGTCGAGACCATAGCCGAGTGCTGCAGTGGTTGGGTCCATGATGATCCTGTCTCTTGGGACGTTGCACTGCTTCATGAGCTTCCTGTTAAGCTCCTTCTGGGAGTTCATATCCAGCTGAGTCCATGAAAGGACATCATGGTCGTACTTTAATGCAGCCTCTGCAATCTTTGCGTAGTCAAGGTTCAGGCTTGCAGATGCAATCAGGCAGCGCTCGCCTTCTGCAACTTCTGCAGCTCTTGCAAGTACTTCAGGGTCTTTCTGTGGGTTCCCGGAACCGCCAATTGCGATTGGGACATCAACAGCCTGAAGTACTTCTTCCACAGTCTTTGCTGCTTCCTTGGCAGGTGTGTCTTTAACCAGTGGGTCGGTTGAAATCAGGTGGATTGTGATCATGTCTGCGTTGAACTTTTCAACGTTCTTCTTTGCCCATTCTCCTGGGCTGTCCATGACCTCATCATAGTTCTCCTTGACAGCTTTTGCAAGACCGATTCTCATATCGAATACGTCAATGGTAACCTGGTTCCTGTTGGGCATTACGGCGTCAGGGAAGAATGGGAGGGCTTTTTCGCCACCAACCAACACTCTCTTTCCACGGCTTCCACCATCTGCAGAGGTGTTACCTATTGGGACTTCCTGAATAGGGGTTGCCCATTCTGCAAAGTTTTCAAAACTGAATTTGGCAGGAATGAGATCCTTAAACTTAGGAGCTGCCAGAGCAGGGGAAATAGCAGGGGCAGCAGGGGCACCAGCCGCAGGGGCACCAATGCCTACAGGGACGCCGAATATGCCAGCAAGTCTTGCGAAGTGCTGTGCAAGTACTGCATTCTCCTGTCCGAGGATAGCAGCAAGCATCGGGTCAAAGCCGCCTCCAAGTCCATCGAGTTCAATCTCAATGTCCCCTTCTATAGTTACACCTTCAAGGGAGAGTATATCTACATCCTTGAACATGTCTGTCATTTCTGATAACTTAGCTTTCTTTGCCATGTAAACCTCACCTTTTCCGTAAGTTTTCCGTTTTGATGAGTGACTGTATAAATAAAGAAATAATACAGATTTTACTTCCAGATTCTTCCCTGATATGGAAAGAAAAATTGAAGTTGAAGTAAACTCTGCCCCATATTTCACATGATTTTGAATATTGTTTTAAGCTATTAAAACGGGCAAAAGGATTTGTATCTTATTTCCGGCACGTTTTTCTGCAATATTACAAATTCAAAAGAAAACCGGGATTAGAATCCCAGTTTTTTCACAATACTTTCGATTTCTATTGCAGCAATTGAGTCGTCCGAAATTTCGAAGAGAGGTATGCCTTTTATATCCATTTCCTCGATTTTAGGGTCGAGTGGAATCATACCTATCATGTTAAGTTTCAGGTCCTCTGCCAGTTTGACAAGCTTGTCGCGGTTAGCATCTGTAACCTTGTTTGCAATAACGTGAATTCTACCAATGTTTGAGTCCAGTTCACCCACAAGTTCATGAATTCTCTCAGCAGTCCGAAAACCCCTTCGAGAAGCGTCTGTTACGACAATAAGGTCATCTATGTCCCGTATAATCTTCCTGCTGAAATGTTCAAGCCCGGCCTCTGCATCAATGATAACTACATCATAATTCATGATCAGTTTATCCATGATGCCACGGAGAAGGTTGTTTACATAACAGTAGCATCCTGAACCTTCGGGCCGGCCCATGACCAGGAGGTCATAGCCAGGCATTTCTTCGATGATCTCATAAACCTTGCTTTTAAGTACTGACTCTTTATTCATATCGGGGTTGTCAGGCCTTGGTTTTGTGATCTCAGCCTGTAAATACTCCTTTGCATCCCCGATGGTTTTTACGTTCTCACAGCCAAGAGTCTCAGGCAGGTTAGTGTCTGCATCTGCATCAACTGCCAGGAGAAACTGACCTTTTTTGGAAAGGGAGCGGATCAGAAGAGCCGCTACCGCTGTTTTACCAGTCCCACCTTTTCCCGTTATTGCAATTACTTTTGTCACAGAATACCCCATTGGATTGTTTTTCGTCTTAGGCGATTACTTAGTCACCCAACTACGTTTAGTCCTTCTTCTCGCTGATGACCATTCTTTCAATGGAGATCTTTGCCTTCTTGAAGGTGATCTTAATTCCACCAGCCTTACCAGCAGGCATCATTGGCATTGAAGCCATTGCAGGCATCTGGAATCCGGCTGCAGGCATCATCATTGGAGCGGCTGCAACAGCTACTTCCTCTTCTTCTTCCTCTTCCTCTTCTTCCTCTTCTGCAGCTGCCCAGCTAGCAACGACCGGGTGGTTCTTCTCCTGCAGGAAAGCCTTCAAGGAATCAATGTCAGTTGCATCGTTCTCAGTTGCGATCTTATCTTTGATGTCTTCTGGAATAGTTTCGGCAATCTTTTCCTTGAGCATGGATGGGAGCCAGACAACTCTGTTCCAGCCACCATCAGCCTGGATAAACTTGGGGGAATAGAAGTAGGCGACACCGATACCGAGGAAACCTACGATCTGCTTTCCACCGCCTGTCTGACCTGCCATAGAGGAGAAACCAAGGCCGTTAGGGGCCATTCCCTGGTATTCTCTGCTAACCCAGCCAATACCGTCAACCTCAGGGATGTAGAATCCGACTACTTCAAAGCAGCCACAGGAGGTGTGTGGGGAGTCGAAGAAGGAGTGGAGTTTAATCTTGCTAAATTCGCCACTTGAAAGCTTTACAGCAATGTCATTGACACCGGAGTATTCACCGGTGTTGGAATCGAGGAGTTCACCCTTCTCGATTGCAAACTGAGGTCCTTCTGGGTCTACTTTTGCTGCTGCACGGCCGTCGAACCAGTTGATTGCACCACAAAGAGAGACTCTGTCAGGGGAAACTACACAGACGTTGGTTGGAGCAAAAGCCTGACAGAGGGTACATCCATAGAAGACGTCAACATCTTCGTCATGGAGGTTCTTTGTCCTGGCATCTCTTGTCTTGAAGATCTCCTTTGCTTCTACCAGCTTGTTCTCAACTTCAGCCTTGTCGGTGTAGAAGGTCACCTGCATCTTCTCAATAAAGGGAAGCTCGGTCTTGAAGAGCATCATGACAGCTTTTCCGAAAGAATCAAGGGAGTCCATCTTTGCAGCTGTATCCTTGGAGATTCTCATCCATACATCATATCTCTGGTTCAGGTGCATAATGCCCTGGCAGTAGTTGATGAAATCGTGGATACGCCTCTCGATGACAGATTCAAGGTCAGCCTCTATGAGTTCTCCACCGATGTTGAAGACCATTGCCCAGGGGTAGGTTTTACCCTCTTCCATTTCCTTGAGATCAGGGCCGATAATCGTAACTTTGTCATCTTCGATCTCGTCCATGGGTTTTGCACGGACAAGTTCCAGACCCAGGGACTTTGGGCCGCCTAGTTCAACAAACATTCCTTCCTTTCTTACTCTTTCTCCTTCAAACATTGGAGAAATCTCAAATGGGAATTCTGCCATTATATTTCGCCTCCTAAATTAAACTTATAATGCGTTAATAAGTTCATCCAGTGCTGCGATGTGATCTGCTTTGCTAAGGTTTCCAAAGGACATCGTTGAGTTCTGGATATAGCCTCTTTCAATCGCAATTGTTTTCAAGTTACTGAAGTTCTTTGCTGCGGACAGTACCTGGTTGATGTAGTATTTCTTGAATCCTATGACTATGACCATGTCGTAGTTTCCGTTTCCATCAAGGCCAGGCCAGCTGGGATCAGTCAGGTAGAAGCCAAGCATATGTGCATTGATATACTTTGCATCTACATCTTTATCAGCAAGGACTGCCATGGAACTCCCGGTTGCAGCAATAGGGAGATTTGCAGCCTTTGAAATTTTTACTACACGATCAAGCATCTCTGGCTCAAGAGTCAGGGTTCCTACCATAAGGAGCGGTCTCTTTGCTTTTGAGATAAGCTTTGCAGCCATTTCAGGAGTTAAGGTTTTTGAGGTATTCACCCCGTAGCTGGTAAAGACCTTTGTGTTCTTGGTAGTGTCAACCATTTAATTCAGGCCTCCTTGCAAAGTCTTTTGAGGTTAGTGGGCTGTGCCGATACGTCGAACTTGATCTTTGGACCGGAGATGACTTTCCTCCTCTTCCAGTCAATTTCCCAACCATGTTCTGTTTCAAGCTTCTTGAGGAGTGCCTCACGGGTAGCCAGCGGGAGGTCAGCTTCGTTTCTGACGAACTTCCACCAGTCTTCTGGTTCTGCTCCAAGGTACTTCCTGTGGAGTTCCATCCAGTGAGTCAATTTTATGGATCTACCCATGCTATTATCGGATACACGGATGCATGCCTTTGCCATCATCGGGATTGCTTCCTGCCAGGTCTCTGCTGTGGTCAAGAGGAATTCTGGTGCTGGTGGGATCGCCATTTCCTGTCCATTCCTTGCATCGTAGACTTTCCACTTGTCCTCTTCATAGGTCTTGGCAATCAGTGCTCTCCTGTACTTAGAGGAGTGGGGACCGAGTACTGCAGGGATACCAAGTATGTTACAGCCGGTACCGATTGATGAAGCCTTCTGTGAGAATGCACCCCAGGCAAGCCCGCAGGCACCTACACGGTTAAGGATATAGTCTGCGATCTCGGCGAGGTTTCCTTCAAGTGTCCTCTGGGCAAAGATAGCTGCGACTTTTTCAGCTGCTCCTGTAATGTGAGCGTTAGAAACACAGGACCCAATGTTGGCAAGTCCTCCACACTCAAATCCTCCTGGGAACCTCTCATAGAGAGTCTTGCCATCCTCATCCTTGAACATACCAATATCCATTGCTCCACAGCCTGTCGTCACTACAATGAAGTTTCTCTTCAGGAACTCTTCTGCGATGTAGTAAACGTCCTTTGTGCCTTCTGGATAGTTCGGGCATCCGATAATTGCGATAATACCTGGTGTGGTACCCATAACCAGGTTAAGGCCTTCTGCACGGATTTCGGCGTCAGATACCTGACCTCTGCCAGCTCTCATCAAGCCTTTCTCTTCAGAAATCTGTTTCTGGGATGCCTTTTCGATTATGTTGAGAATTGGTATTTCCTTCTTACAGACCTGTTCGCAGCGGCGGCAGCCAATACACTGGTCGTGTAATTTTTCTAAATATGAGTAGTCTCCTTCTTTTGCAAATCCCATGGCTTCGGGGATATCCAGTTCTTCTGGGCAAGCAATCATGCAGGCTCCACAGTCTGCACATTTTGTAACCCAGTTTTTGAATTCTTCGTCTGTAGGAATTGCAGTGATACCGGAGGCATCGCGGATCGGACCCATTTCCATTGTGAGCCTGATGCAGAGTTCTCCGAGCTTGTCATAGTCAAGCATTACACAGCCTGGAATCTTTCCGGACTTGAGTTCCTCAATGGTCTCATCAACGTCGGCATCTGTCCTGTTCGGAAGCCCATACATGATCTTGGGATTTGATGCTATTACCGGAATCATGAGTTTCTGAGCTTCAGGTACAATATCGCCGCGGACGCACTGTTCATCTACAACAATGACATCTGGCATTCCGGAACGGATTACTTTTAGCTCTTTAGCCATTGAACCGATGACCTTTGCATATGGAGGTCTTCTATCGGCTTCCTTATACCTTGTAAGGTCTATTGCAGTGCAGCAGAGCCCAGCTATCTCCATCTTGTCAGTCAGGTTGTTGTCTTCCATGTAGTCCATCATGTAGGTGACGCCGGCGACATTATGTCCAATAACACAGAGGAAAGGTTTGGACTTGTCAATTGTTCCCATTCCGATTTCAACTAATGGAGCTTCTGGGTCAGCTCTCGGGAAATCATAGGCTGTAACCTGTACAATATCGGAAATTTCCATGCCTACGTGGTCAAGACTGCCGCTGAAGAGGGCTTTGGAGTCGTAATCAATCTCTGCGGATTCCTGGCCGGCGTGAACTGTTGCAAGCAACTGGGTCAGCTGGTCTTCAACGTATTCCATTGCCGGTTTAACTTCTCCAAGGGTTTTGGGGCTAAGTCCGGTACTGATTGTAATGTTTGGGGTAAGCACGTTGGACTGCCCCAGGTTGAGAGGCAGGTCTTCTCCAAAGGTTTCGATCAAATGGTCGAGTAGGTGGCGACCGTGAGCTGCATGACAGGCAGTACCTGTGATCACGCGGAGGAAGAATTCTCTTCCATTGTGGCCCATCATGTCAATACCACATGCACCTCTCTTGTTCCCTGAGAGATCACAGGGTCCATAGGTACAGTAGCAGCACTGGTCACACATTGGGGTGATAACAGGCTCGTAACGGTCAAGCAGTTTGAAGTTCCAGTCATCCCTATAAGACTCAAGTCCTGGGAGAAGTGTGGGACCTGCTTTAACGAGCTCCTTTCCTTTTTCTTCAGCAGCCTCCTTTGCTGCCCCTACAATATTATTGATAGTGATCTGAACGGATTCTAGATCTTCTATAGAAAAACTCCCGGTAGTTAATTTACTCATTTTAGCTTTACCTCCTAAATACGCTTAATGTCGCTTCATCAGACGATTGTATTTTATGATATGTGGCATACCGATAATGATTGTCCAATCTATATTGACGTCTGCTTGAAAGTTTCAGCTATTTAAATGACATTTTCAGTAGGTCGTTTTTAATTTTTTATAGAATTTACACACTTACAATACAAAATCAAGTACAGTAAATTAAGCAGTTAAAACTTGAATTTTTAAAAAGTTTGAAGTTCACTGCTTTTGTTTTAGACATCAAGTGGGTAAGTTCTATAATGGTAAACCTTGAGATCTCAAAATACAAGAGATCCTGGAGACTATCCGAAAAGTTCTATGAATGTTGTAAAATTTACAATTAGACAACTAGTGTTTATTATCCGGAATCCGTTCATTTATGATCTGCCGATTGTAGAAGTTACAGTAGGTCACAGCACTTTTCAGATAAACTCTTAAATTACACATAAGCGACGTGTTATAAATAACTTCCATTTTTGTTTGGTATAAATATAAAAATAAAAATTAAGCAGTTAAAACGTGAATTTATAGAGAGTTCAAAGTTCACAGTTTTTGTTTTAGATACCAAATGGAAGTCATGTCACTGAGCAATTGGTGTTTCCTATCCGGAATCCGGTCATTTATGACCTGCTGATTGTAGAAATTACAGCAGGTCACAGCATTTTTTAGATAAACACTTAAATTACTCATACGCGCGTAATATAAATAGCTTCCATTTTAGTTCGGCTAAAATATAAAATAGAAAAGTAAGCAGTTAAATCTTAGATTGTTACATAATTTGGATTTCACTGCCTTATTTAGACTTCAAGTGGGTGTACTATAAGTAAATGTTGTGATCCCAGAATAAAAGAGATCTAGAGACTATCCGAAAAGTTCTACGCATGTTGTATAATTACATCTGGACAATTAGTGTTTATTATCCGGAATCCGTTCATTTGTGATCGCTGATTATAAAAGTTCCAGTAGGTCACAACACTTTTCGGATAGTCCTTAAATTACACATAAGCGATGTGATATAAATAGTTTTCAGTTCTGTTTGGATTAAATATAAAAATAGAAGAATTTAGATATATAAATGTAATATGAACTCTTATGAATCATGGATCCGTGAGGAGTCATGAAAAACGGCAGTAGATGCTTATTTTATTTATAGAAGAAGAAAATAAAAAATTATCCGAATAAGAGGTAAAACGAAAGTATATTGATTAACAGAACTTTTACGTTAAATCAGGTGTAAAAGGCAGAAAATAGCTGCAGGACTAAAAGATGTATGATACAAAAATATTGAGTAAATGTTATAGTTATAATCTCATTTGGCTCAAACATGAGTTTATTGTTATTGATTTTGTATCTAATATGCAGAACTCTAAAATAAATTTATAAATTATTAATGTATCAATAGTTAAGTGATGCAGCGTTAGCTATATATATTATTACACATTTGCGTAATTTGAATTTCAATTGAATTAAGCAGCCTATCAAGAATCCCAAAAGATACTTATTACAAACTCAGCGAAAATTCCACAAGTGTTCTCGTAATTATTAACGTATCCCTGGAAGAGCTTGAAGCATTCGACAGAATGAGGTATCCCTGAAAACTTTCTAAAATGTTGTATCCTGAAATGATTTCGTAGACTCAAAACCATTTTGAAGTCTGATTCATAATACAATAGCAGGAGACGCAAAAGGTTAACTGTTGAATAAATTCCAATTTCATTTTGGTATTGTGAAATGATTACGTAAAATGAAACAAATTCAAAGTTGAAGTAAAATAACGTGTCATCTGTATACGATATGCAACTGTAATAAAATATGTTTAAAAAGCGAAATAATTTTGGGATAAAACAAATATGTGCATAATTTATTCTGTGACTATTTTTTAAGAAACAATTTTGAAAGTATGTTGCCATCGATGATAGTAGTTTATGTTTGATAGTAGCTTGTGTCTACTCTAATCCTTAATGACGATGTTAGGATCAAACTTTATAAACGCTTTAAGTAAAATATATTGATCGATAGATATTTATTACGTGTCACATTAAGTGTAATTTGATGGTCAATAAAGTTAAGCGCAGGGTATCTTGCTTTCCAAAGGCCACTTATTATAAGCCTAGAGAAATCCCTCTTTGCTGTTTAGAAATCATTAACCTATCCATAGAAGAGATTGAAGCTGTTCGTCTTTGTGACCTTCTCAAGATAGAGCAGAATGAGGCTGCTGACAGGATGGGAGTATCCCGAAAAACTTTTTGGAGTGACCTCCAAAGGGCACGGGAGAAGATTGCTGATGCTCTTGTTAACGGAAAAGCAATCGAGATCTCTGGAGGAGAGTATGTTAACACCGGTGAATGCAAGGTCCATTTTCTCTGCAAAGAATGTGATCATATGTGGGAAGCAAAGGACAACCAGTCTCGCCCCACAAGCTGTCCGAACTGTGGCTCCACTCTAATTTTCCGAATTGGCGGAGATGGACGAGGAAGGAGATTTATTGAGAATAATTACTGTTGCCCTAAAAAAAGGGAAAGCAGTAGGGATACTGATGAAGTAAGCAAAAAAAAGTGACAATAAAACTGGACTTCAAAATCAACATTGATCAATTAGTTATCCGTGAACTACCACTCAGCTAAAGACTGAGTGGCTTCTCATTGGTCATCGGTTAAGGAATTTTCTTGCCCGAAAGCTATCGATTTTGCATTAGGAGACGTCCTTAAATTTTGGCCTGTTTACTTGAAATCGATGCCCTGTTACAACTTATAACTTATTTAACTATTTTATAATCTTTGAGCTCGACAGCTTGTGGGATCGGTGAAATTTGTCACGATTCCTCCCTTAACCGAAGATGCAGTCATATGTTTATATTATGGGAAAAGAGGAAGACCAAAGAAACCAGAAATTGTTCTCCCTGATTATTTGAATTATGCACAGGTAGTCAAAATAAGAACAAATGGGGTACTTAAGAAAGTCGAGAAGATGAACCATCAACATTTTCCGTCTCCACTGTATTTTTGATGGGGAAATTAATGTTAACCATTTTTCCAAGAATAAAGCGTTTAAACAACTGTTATCTCCAACAATTTTTAAGATCTTTTTTTTAAGATCCCTTTTTTAAGATCCCTTTTTTAAGATCCCTTTTTTAAGATCCCTTTTTTAAGTCCCTTTTTTAAGATCTAAAACTACAAGCCTTCTCTGAATAACGAAACAAACAGGGAACTATATAAATGTGAAAATTTTATTATAAAGCATGAGTTCTGTTCTTAAAAAGCAATATGAAACAAGAAATGAACCATCAAATGAACCATCAAATGAACCATCAAATGAACCATCAAATAAACCATCAAATGAGTACTTAATTCCCTGGTACATAATTGGAGTAACTGCAATCATTTGTGCAGCGACTCTGGTTTTAATTGCTTTTCTTGGACCCATTGGTCAGGAAATAATACAGTATAGAACATCTCAATCTGGCATATGGCAGATCGCAGGTCAGGACCTTGCAAATCTGGTATTGATCGCGCCGATATCGCTAATTGGTGGTATTCTATGTCTGGCCAGAAGGGCCGGCTCAAAATACTTGTTAATACTTACACCGATAACGTTAATGTACACAGGGCTCTCTATGGGGATTGGTCAGGAATGGAGCAATTCGGCTTACAGCGGCAATGTTGAGGACTACTGGTGGCTTTTCGGAATCCTTGTAATAGGCGGGCTTATCCTGCTTTTAGGCAGCCTGTCTATGTTTACCGAAGCAGATGCTCCTGACTTCAAACCCAGAGGTCTGCAAATCTACGTGGGCCTGATGATCGTATTCTTCCTGCTCTTTGCAGTAATGTGGATATCCCAAATCCAGCAAGTTACAAGTACTGGCGACCTTCCAGACGGCTCATACAAAGCAGCTCCAACTGCATTCTGGGCTATAAGGTATCTTGACCTTGGAGTAAGTATTCCATTAGGCTTTCTAGCATTATCCCTGATGCTTTCAAAGCCAAAAAAAGCATATTCAATACTGCTCCTGTTCTTTGGGTTCTTCATTACTATTGGAACCTCTGTAGACATGATGGCCATAGTTCAGGTCCTGAATGGGGATACGGAGACTGCTAAAAATGGACTCGTTATATTCTCGATACTCACATTCTTCTCCTATGGAGGCCTCTTCTATCTTGTTAAAGATAAACTTCATCGAGGTGTAGTTAAAAGCTCAGATAACCAGAACTAACTATTGTAGAGATAACTTATCGAGTTTATATTTCGACCCACAACGTAAAACTCAAAGTTGAGCTGGCGCACCCTGCTGCAAGCAACGGGATATGTTCGCGCCACCACTCAAAATTCCTTTAAAAGAAATAATCACCCTAAACAGTTTAGTTTGAGCAGAAGTTAACAACCGAAAAATGGGATTGAGATATAATATAATCATCAACGGTTACCTGGGAAGTTTCAAGCCCCACAGCAAGGCTAGCGGGGTATTCGACTGAAATAACGCAATTCATAGTATAGCTTCTTGTCGCACTGCTGAAAGCGGGATAACTTATTTGCAGCATTATTTCATTCTGGACAAAATACTTTCTAAGTGATAAATTATTTTTTCTCTTTTGAAAGCCTCCAATCTATCTTTCTGTTTCTTGACAATAATTGATCGCAATCTTTCATCCTCTACCAATATATTTACCATCTCAGCAATTTCACAGTAATTCTTTTCATTAACCAGAATTCCTGTATTCTCAAGAGTGAAGGGGATAGCTGTAGATTTGTACGCTATAATTGGAACTTCAAAGTACATGCTTTCCAGTATAGGAACACAAAAACCTTCATGTTCACTCATACAGATAAAAACATCAGCTAATTTATAGTAAGAGATCAGGTCGTTAAATTCGATCGTACCTAATAAATGAACATCTTTCAGATTTAAGTCCTGGATCATCTTTTTCAAATAGTCTGAATAAATTTCACAGCCTTCATAGCTGCCGGCCAGGAAAAGCCTTGATTTTTGGTTAATACGTTTATAATAATAAAATATTTTTATTATATCTTCCTGTCTTTTATGCGGGGTTACTCTTCCCACAAATAAGAGATTCACAAAATCATCATTATATTTCGACAGCAATTTTTCGTTTGGATTTTTGTAATCATTAAAGTCCACTATTATAGGCAAAACATCGGTATTTTTAAATCCCATTTCTTGAAGTTCCAGTCTGTTGAACTCGGAAACTCCAACAGCAAGGTCTATGTGGTCAACAAGTAACCTGAGTTCCTTTTTTCCATTTTCCAGTAAGTTTACAAGAGTCTCGTTGACACCAATAAAATATTCAGGGGGGGTGATATTATGGTAAATCATTATTTTTTTGTCTGGAAGTTTTGCAACAAACTCCGAAACTTCGGAACCGATGGAAAAGTGAAAGATTAATATGTTTTCTTTTGAAGAAACCTTCTTATATTCGGTATATTTTTTTGCGTTAATTTCGGGATGTATATTTTGAGCGTAGATTTCGGATTTGTATCCCCATTCATTCAAAACGCTTTTAATTTCCCGGACTTCATTGCCTATGGCATCTCCTGGAGAAATTGTTGGTAAGATCTGGTGAATCTCCATCTTCAAAGGCTCCCTAAAAATTCAATATATTTTTCTACAATTTTATCCCAGCTAAAATTTTCAATAACATAAGACATTCCGTTCTCAGCCATAATTTTTCTGGCGGCAGGGTGTTCTATATAGAAATCGAGGCATCCTTCAAATTCATAGTAGTCATTAAAATAAAGTCCACCATTACATTTGATACAGTGGTCTTTAGTTACTGGGCAATCTCCATGTACCAGTACCGGAGATTTACATAACCATGACTCCATTATTACAATAGAAAAACTTTCATTCAATGAAGGTTGACACAAAAAAGTAGCTGCTGAATATGCATCATACTTATCCTGAAGTGGTACAAAGCCCAGATCGATAATATCATTTCTATTTTCAGAGGGTATTTCTATTGTTCCACTACCAATAAGAACGAGCTTTAATTCATTATTTCTATGCTTTTTATATCTGGCAAAAAAATCAATTAGAAGAGGGACATTTTTCCCGGCTTCCTTCCTGCCTGCATAAAGAATGAAGTCGTTTTTTATACCATATTTTTCCCTGAATCGATCTGGATTATACACAAAATCCATATCAATTCCCTCTCCTAAAACAGTCTGCCTGTTATTTAGATTATAAAGCTGATTTGCTAATATTTTTTCAGGAAACGCATGAAAAATAACGCCTTTGACATTTTCAAACATAGTCTTATAAATATTCAGGTAAGCATAGCTTTCGTCATGAAGGCATGGAATTAGAACTGATTTTTCAGGGTATATACAAGATCCATAGTAAGTCGTACCGAACATATATGGAATAAATAAAAAGTAATCATAATCTACACCATGTTCAGCAATATAAGAATAGAGACCGGGACTGTTAACCATTTCCCGCATAAACGTCTTCTCTTCTTCGGGAGAGATCTTAAGACCATGCATAAGTTTGTAGTTTATTTTATCAAAACGGACAGTATCTCTTTTCCTGACTGAAAACCTGCGTATATTGACCCCATTTAAATTATAAATACCCTCTTCATAAAAATCAGTGTTCCAATCACTCAAGAATTCTTTGATGCAAGTAGTAAGTATTTCAACCTCAATACCATGTTTTTGCAGGTTTTCAACTGTTCTTCTGCATTCACTTTCTGCTCCACCAGGAATGTTCCCGTACCAAGGAGTTACAAATGCTAGTTTCATATTAATTTATCCCCGGGTCTCTCAAAATATCAAATTATGATAATAATCCAACATTATTTAGTCCCTCATTTTTTTCCGATGACCGCATAGTCCTGCTCTCCGTATAAAGTATTGTTTAACATATTGATGTTTTGATTAAAAGTTTCAAACAGGACTTTCTCTCTGTCTTTCAGGTCACCAAATTCTGGCAACTTCTTCAATTTCATGCTGTCCGGAACGGGAGAAATAAATTTTGTTTCAATTTCACGGAAATTAACTGCACTTAATAAAAACTTGAGTGTCTCGGGATGTACTGGTTTTATATGAGTAAAATCAATGTAAAAGTTGGTAAAAGAAAAGAATGACAGGGGATTTACAGTCTCTACTATTAAATAAAAACCATATTTAAGTTTTTTGTTACAAAGGTGTAGCATTTTGATAAGGTAATTAGGAGCCAGATGTTCAACTACCTGACTGATGAAAATCCCATCCAGGCTTTTGTCTTCCATACTTTGAAGGGCTTCTATTGCATCTTTTAACTCTACATTAAAACCTTTTGATTTGCAGAAATTAACCATATCTTCATCGACGTCTATTCCCTTTGCACCGATATCTTTCTGCCTGGCCAGTTCCAGAAATTCCCCTCTTCCACAACCGATATCCAACACATTTTTACAATCCTTGAAGTAGTCTAAAAACACTTTTTGATGTTGTTGAATATGATCCCTTGAGCCTCTGAACTGTTCTTCAAATGCATAATAATTTATTTCAGACTCATTGTTTTCAGGTTTCTGTACCTTATGATTCTGCAAGTTTTTTTTAAAACGATTCTCAAGCACACTGTTAAGCCAGCTTTTGTTATTCAGGTCCAGATCAATTGCAGAAATGAAGCTATTAACTTCAGATTTGATATTTTGGGGGGAATCTACTTTTAAATGTTCAAGCTCGGTTTTTAAATATCCGGCGTCTGTTTTCAAAGATTTAACATCAATTTTTAAACTTTTTGAGTTATCATTTAGACGTTCAAGACCAGTGTTCAAATTTTCTACATTAGTTTTTAAGTATTGGGACTCAGTTTTTAAATCTTTTACAACATCTGCAACGCCAAAATTAAACTCTTTTTGTTTTTGGAAAACTGGATCAACATATCTCCGGACCTCTCCGTGAACCATTTTTCTTCCTTCAATCAGAAATTTTCCAGTTACTGGACGATGAGAACTTATTGTATAACTTTCATTGGAGATGTCACAATAATTTATAAATTCGAGACCTTCAGGAATATCTCTTTTTATAGGGGAAACTGCAGAAAACGTTTCACTCATTATTTCCGGTTCATTTTCTGTATAAATACTCTCTTTTTTTCTCTTGTCTATGTTCTCACGGATTTTTTCCATGATCTTCTCGACATCTACCTCTTCGTCTTTAATTTCCAGTGTATCCAATTTAGATTCCTCAATGAACTTGATTATTATATGGATCCATTTCCAGAGTATGTGTTTATTGGATATGGCATGAAGTCTGTTAACCCGAGGTTACGTTTATTTCTCTCAGTTTTTTATCCTTTAAGACAACATGTTCATTTTCGGTATCTGTTTCAACAGAAAAATTATTGATTTAATCAAAAGCATTACAGTTTTTCACCGAGCAATGCTTATGACTTATTACCGTACATTTCTTGAATTTTGATTTTTGGTTTCATGTTGAAAACGCCGGAATAGATAATTGCACTATCATTAGGAATTACTTTTAAAACCTCTATATCGTGAGCCATAAGCAAATATTCTTCAAAAGCATCTTTTCCATATCCTTTATTTGCCACACCAACAGAGAATGAATAGTCTCCTGCCGAAAGCGGAAAAAAGAATTCCCAGACTAGTTCTGCAATCTGTCCCTTTTTTAGAGTAAAAGTCTTAATGCCGCTACAATATGTATTTGTTTCAAATACTGATACACCCAGATTGTTTCTAACGTGAAGGCCAAAGTGAGGATCAGATAATTCTTTTAGGGCCTTGACTTGATATATAACTTTAATTACCTGTTCACTCTCAATGTATAATGTTTCCTCGTTTTTTGAGTTCAGAATTTTAAAGGAAATAAGTTCAACTTCCCCGGTTGAAGCATTCGGATTTTTTCGACCTGTGCAATCTTTCGTATCATTCATGTCATATACTATTACTTCTGCGTCCCCCATGTGTGCTTTTTGTAAAATCATTCCATGATAATAATCAATTATATCTTTTGGGTCGCCGGAACTAATTATATGACCGTGGTCTAATAAGATTGCTGAATCACATACAATTTTCACAGCATTCATGTCATGAGATACAAAAATAATAGATCCACCATTATTTTTAAATTCCAGAATCTTTCTCATGCATTTTTGCTGAAAATACGCGTCCCCTACAGAGAGCGCTTCATCTACCAAAAAGCACTTTGGTTCTGCATGCATTGCTATTGAGAATGCAAGCCTCATAAGCATACCCGACGAGTATGTTTTAATCGGGTCATAAATAAAATCCTCAAGCTCTGTGAAATCAATAATCTCGTCTTTTTTCCTTTCAATTTCGGTTTTATCCATTCCTAGAAATGTCCCATTCATGAATATATTTTCAAGACCTGTAAGTTCTTGATCAAAACCTGTTCCCAATTCAAGTAAACCGGTGATTTTTCCGTCTACTTCGATTAATCCTTCGTCAGGAAGCATGACACCGGAAAGTACCTTTAATATCGTAGATTTGCCAGCTCCGTTTTGCCCTACTATCCCGAGGGTTTGTCCGTCCTTCACTTCAAAAGAAATATTTTCTAATGCGGTGATCTCTCGATGGTACTTTTTCCTTAAGATTTTCTCTTTTAATCTGTCAGTGGGTGTATGATACAACTTGAACTTTTTTGAAACACCTGATACTTTGATCATATTGAGTCACAACTTGTGATTTTAATTATATGAAATCTCGAATATCTTTTTCTAGTTTTTTGAAGATAATTTCTGCAAAGAATAGAATTACAAAACTTAACAAAAGCAAATATAAAATAGGTTTTAAACTCGGGATTTCTTTATATATAAATATAGTTTGATACAGGTGGATGAATGAAAACGCCGGATTATAATTCATGAGTTTTTTTACAACATCTGGGAGTACATCATAAAGATATACTATTGGGGTAAACCAAAACCAGATTTTAAGTACAATTCCTACAACTTCTTTTAAGTCCCTTACGAAAACAACAAATACTCCAATAAAAAATCCAAGGGAATAAGCGAAGATCTGCTGGATAATATATATAAATGGGACTACTAGAATTACACGGCTTATTCCATACCCACTGATTAGAAGTAAAAACAGGAATATTCCCATTGTCACAACATAAGTAATACTCTCCGAAACTGCAATATAGAGAGGAAATGAGGACAGATCAACCTTAACTTTGGATATGATATATTTCTTGTCTAAAAAAACACTAGATGTCCTTGTGACAGTATTCGAAAAAGCATTCCATGCAATTACACCAGAAGTAAGATAAAACCCATAAGCGTAGACCGAAGACGAACCAGGCAACCGCGATCCCATAAGATTCGCAAATATGACGGTAAATATAAAAATATCCACAAGTGGATAAATAAAGTTCCACAAAGCTCCTAAAGTAGATCCGGAGTACTTTTCAGTAATATCCCTTTTTGCTAATTCAAGAATTAAACCTATATTCAAATTAATATCTCCTGATTATTACTTCGCCGGGGGGAAGAATATTATATTTTTTGAGAAACAATCTGATTATCGGAAGTTATCTATCACAAAAACAATTTTCGCAGGCAATATTTTTTTTTATGCTATTTTCAAAAATAGAGATATCAAACATAGCTGCTCTTTTAAAACATTCATTTCCATAGCTTGATGGGTTTTTCGAGATATTCTTTACTGCCCTGATTATATTTTGAACATCCGCTTCCACAAACACGCCGGTTTTCCCGTCGACTACCGTTTCCTTAAACCCACCTTCATTTACAGCTACTACAGGTTTTCCACTTGCCATAGCTTCCACAGGAGTCATCCCGAAATCCTCATCCATGGCAGTACAGATAAAACCTCTACAGCGGGAATAAAGGTCAAGCAATTCCGTCTCGGAAACTTCCCCAAGAACCTTCACGTTTTCAGGTAAGTTGTCAAGAATATTTTTTGCATAACTTTTTGCGTGATCTCCTTTGGAGTACCCCCCAACAATGACAAGCTTTTCTTCGGGCATTTTCTTGAATGCTTCAATTTGAATTTCCACCCGTTTTTCAGGATAGAGCCGGTTTACTGAAAGCCAGAAGTCTCCATATTCTTTACAGGTAAATTTTGAAGTTTCGACAGGGGGGTAGATAACTTCAGCGTCCCTGTGGAAATACTTTTTGATTCTTGTGGAGGTATTTTTAGAGTTAGTTACGATTTTACACACATGGGAAAGGTAATATTCCGAAACTGGCCTGTGAAGCCTGACCCAGATCCGGAAGAAGATCGAGATCCAGATCGGTTGCCTACTGATAAATGTCTCGTAAAGGTCATAGAAAGCTCGTGTAGGAGTATGGCAGTAATACAGGTTGGGCTTATGTTTCTTTGCCGCGAAATATGCCCAGTTGCCTGAAAAAATGAAAAAATCGTATTCCTTTGAAAAATCACAGGCTGCAAAATGATATGATGCGGAAATCTGCTTCAGAGGAGGTATTTTTGGAGTTTTTCCCAGGCTGATTATGTGTATGTTGGAATACCCCATCTTTTTTACGGACTCCATATTCAAGTCAGTAGTGATAACATCGGCATTGAGGTATTTTGCGAGCATAAGGACAAGTTTCTCTCCACCGCCAATGGCTCCGAAATAATCATGAAATATAGCTATTTTCATTGATTTCTCACTTTTTTCAGGGGTTTAAACAAATACAGATAAAAAGCTAATTTAATTATAAATGTAAACATCGAGTCCCCCAGTAGTAGGAAGAGTATCGTGTCATGTTTTTATAATTTAAAGTTTCCTATCTATCCTTGAAATATCAATATAAAAGTTATCTGTGGTTTCTGATTTCCGATTAATAGTACCCAATTTCCTGCAAGATTTCAACAATTCCAGGACTTACTACGCAGTTGAACTGAAAAATCAACAGCATCAGAAGGTTAACTGTTTAAAACGTGACCTTAACCCATAGTCTTTGACATAATTGATTTTGTTCCTCAAGTGCATAAGTCCTAAATTCATTGAACTCAACGATTATAAATATATTGAAAATTGTATATCAACAGTAAAGACATACGATACTTTCCAGATGAGATGGTTCATTAGATATATATAATACTTCCCAGATGGATTCTGTTCCAAAATCTAGTGATTTTTGCATTTTTGGATTGAAAATCTGAATTCGCAAGAAGAATCCAGTTATCATCAAAACCAATATTCGATATCTAAAGACTTCAATTCTTAAGTCGTATCACAAGGATTGTGACTAATTACAAGGTCCAATGATTTTGAACTTTACATTTATCACTAGATTTTGGTACTGAGTCAAAACAACCTTAAAGTTATTATATAAATTCAACTACTATCAAAGATTAAGATATTCAAGAGTTAAATGAATTCAAGAGTTAAATGAATTTAAGAGTTAAATGAATTTAAGAGTTAAATGAATTCAAGAGCGAAATGAATTCAGGGGCGAGATGAATTCAAGAGCGAAATGAATTCAAAAGTGCGATGAATTTAAGAGTTAAAAAACTAAAAGAGATGATTACTACGAACAAAGGCATGGGATGTCCGGTGGCAAAACGGCCCGCTCATAGGTTAAAATTCAGTATTATTTCTTTGATTGCAGTTGCATTGGTTGCTTTTCTCATGCGCATGATCTCATATTCCGCCGCTACTGCAAACGGAAGCATAAATCTTATGGGATATGATAGTTTCTACCATATGCGGCGCATTTTATATACAACTTTCAATTTTCCACATCCCCTTAATTTCGATACTTATATTAATTATCCTGCGGGATTTGAAGTCGGATGGCCGCCTTTTTTTGACTTTTTAGGTGCGCTGCTTGCAAAAGTCCTTGGAGTAGGCAACCCTAGTTTGTATACCACAGAATTTGCAGGAGCCTTGCTGCCAGTGCTTCTGGGAGTCCTGACAATAATTCCACTGTATATAGCAGCTGCTGCGATATTTGACCGAAAAACCGCACTTCTTGGAGCCTTAGTTTTTGCAGTGATTCCCGCCCATGTTTACGTATCACGGTTTGGAGCAGTTGACCATCACGTAGCAGAAACCCTCCTCTCAACCTCAGCTTATGCATGCTTCATACTTGCTTTAAAATGGGCAAGAGAGGGATCTCTTTCCCTGGCCTCTCTTAAAACTATCTCTTCCGAAAAGAAACTAATTAAATCGCTAGCTTTCGCAGGAGCATCCGGATTATTCTTTGCGCTTCTGATTTACACATGGATAGGTGCCCTTGTCTTTGTAAGCTTTATTTTACTTTACGCATTCATACAGACCATAATCGACCTTAAGGCTGAGAAAAACTCCGACTATCTTCTTATATCCTCTACAGTAGCCCTTCTTGCAACGCTTATCTTTACAATTCCACTATCAGCAGGGTCCTTGCGTCCAGGCCTGGAAATGAGTGCAATGTATCTTTCCTGGTTCCAGGTATTCTATGTGTTCAGCATGCTAGCCGGAACCTTGATCCTCTGGGGCTTTTCCCTATATATCTCGAAAAAAGGTCTTGACTGGAAATACTATCCAGCTGCCTTAATACTGATCTCTGTAGCAGGTCTTCTGTCCCTCAAAATTTTATCTGCCGAATCTTATTCTTTTGTGATTGAAGGAATGAGTTTCTTCCTCGGAAAAGGTGAATACATAAGCACGATTGCCGAAGCCCTGCCAATATTTTTAACTACAGATGGAACACTTACTTTTTCGCCAATATTGGGAAGTCTTGGGCTTTGTTTCATTACCGCTCTGGGAGGATTATTCCTGCTCGGCCTTGAGTGGATAGGAGAAAAATCAAAGTCTGAAGGAGTATTTTTCCTATTATGGTCGGTCTTTTTCGCATATTTAACACTCTCTCAGAGGCGTTTCTCATATCTGTTTGCAGTAAACGTTGCAATCCTTACATCATATTTCCTCTGGGTTTTACTGGACTCCTTTGACTTTGAGACTGAAGTAAAAAAACTGGCAAAATCTGTTCCGATTCACGGAAATAATGCAATGATTACATCTAAGGCAGAAATGGAAACAAAGTCAAAAAGGGCAGAAAAAGAAACAAAGTCAAAAAAAGCAGAAAAAGAAACAAAGTCAAAAATAAAATCAAAATCGAAAATTAATAATCTATCAGGTTCAAAACAGAATTCTCAGCCGGACTATTTCAAAATTTTCTCATCCCTGGTACTTATAGGGCTTGTGTTTATACCCTGCATATTGGCAGGATTTGCCTTTGCAAAAGATCAAGGCTTGATTGATCCTGTATGGAAGGACTCTCTCACCTGGCTTGGAGCTTCGAGCCCTGAAACTTCTTACTACCTTGATCCTGCCGGGACTCCCGAATATGGGGTTTTGAGCTGGTGGGACTACGGAAACTGGATTGTTTACCAGGCTCAAAGGCCTGCAGTTTCAAATAACTTCCAGACCGGCGTAGACGATTCTGCACATTTCTTCACAACGGACTCCGAGGAAGAAGCAAAGGCAATTATAGAAAAGCTTAAAGTAAAGTATGTAATGACCGACAATCTGATGGCAGGCGGCAAATTTGGGTCTATTGTTAAGCTTGCAGGCGAGAACATAAGCAAGTATGTAAATGTTCAAACCGTCAACGTAAATGGCGGGCTTCAAACGATTGCAACTGCTAAAAAGGAATTCACAGAGACCGAAGTATACAGACTTCATCAACTTGACGGATCAAATCTCGGAAACCTGAGGCTTGCCCATGAAAGTACTGCATCTGTGGATGATAATGACACAGTTAGTGATGTAAAGATATTCGAATTTGTCCCCGGAGCCAGGCTTTCAGGTACTGCAGACCCAGGGCAAAACATTACTGCGACCCTTGAGCTAAGCTCAAATACAGGCCGAAAATTCACATATCAGAATGAAGTAATGTCGGATAAAAATGGTTCATTTGAAATAACCGTACCTTACTCGACCGATAACAATGCAGGTGGAGTTAGTGCTCTATCGACCTATTCCCTGAATGCAGGAAGAAATACAACCGTTTCAGAAATCCAGGTAACGGAAGACGATGTCCTGAAAGGAAACAAGATAGAGGTGAAAATCCCGGACTCAAAATGAGGACCTTTTGAGCCGGATTTTTAAAATGAAAACAGAAATTAAAATCTTTTAGAATATGAAAAGAGAAAAAGAAATTTTTTCATTTTCTTTTTCCTCTTCTTTTTATTGTTTTTCAAATCGGCTTTACTCAATATTTTGGGAAGACAACTTTAGTAATGGGGCTGCACCGAAAATCTTGAAGTTTTCATTCTCCAGCACTTTCAACTCCTACGGCGCTCAGGAACCTTTTCACTACGGCTTCATTAACCAGCCTGAGTAACGTCTGCCGGTCTTTTGTAGCGCTGAAAACTCCAAGGGGAATCTGGGCTCCTGCTGCGTTTGCATGTCCACCTGCATCTTCGCCGAAAGCCTGTCGCATAACTTCGCCGAGGTTAATTCTGATATCATTGCTTCGTCCGGAGATGTAGATGCGGTCTTCAGTTACTCCAAAGACTACGGTTGTAGAGATCCCTTCAAGGCTCAAGAGGTAATCTGCAGCTTGTGGAAGCGTATCCCTGTCCCTTATGTTCCCTACATTCGAGAGAAGGTAACTTCCCAGCACCTGCCGGTTTCTTATGGCTTCCCCAAGCACCTCAAGGGTTTCAGTGGCCATCGATGGCTGCTCAAGCTGGTCCAGGATTCCGTGGTTTGAAAGGGGGTAAAGGTATGAAGCGGCTGATAGATCAGCAGGGTCGGTCTTCCTCTTGAAGTCCTGGGTATCAGTCCGGATTCCATAGAGCAGGGCTGTTGCCAGAGTCTTGGAAATATTGATATTAAGCTGCTGCAGGTACTTTGTCATTATAGTAGCCGTTGCTCCGAAGTTAGGCCGGATATCTATGTACTCAGCCTTTATCTCGGTTTCTCCTGGAGGGTGATGGTCAATTACAATACCCACAAACGAGTTTGGGGGAACCATATTGTTAACTCCTGGAATGGAGCAGTCTATAAGGGCGATTTCATCGTAGCCTTTGAGGCCGTTCTCTTCCATCTTACCGAGATCGATCCCTAGCAGGTTTACAAAGGCTTTATTTTCCTGATGCCCGATTCGGCCATGGTAGAGGATGTTTGCTTCAACCCCGATACTTTTTGCAATCTCTTTCAGGGCCAGCCCGCTTGAAATGGCATCAGGGTCGGGGTTATCGTGGATTACTATAGCAAGTTTTTTGTCCCTTATTCCCTTCAGCCACCGCGCAAGCCTGTTACCTCTGTGGACCGATTCGGCTCTCTCAAGAGAACGGGAAAGGGAACTTGCAACAAGCTTGGAAGACATAAAGACATAATCTGCCCCAAGGTCTTCCATTTTTTCCTTATTGATAATATCTGAAGCTCGGGAAAATAGCTGAACATCAGGGTTAACTGCTTTTTTGAAATTCTCAATCCCCTTTCTGTTAGCCTCATTATTGGAAGTCAGGAAAAGTATAACAACAACATTTTTAAGGTCAATCTTATCGACAAGCTCAGGGTCGGAAATATCGCCTACAATCGCTTCAAAACCCTCTTCCCTGAGAGTCTCGACCTTAGCTTCGTCTTTATCTACAATAATCACGAGCTTATTGCTTTCCCTGAGCTCTTTTGCAAGCGCAAAACCGACACTTCCACTGCCCAGAACAAGGTATCTGGGTTTGACTGTACTTTTAAGATTGCTATCCGCATCTTTTGATAAGTTAAGCAAAAATAGTCCTCCCTGTTTTATATAAGTCCAGACACATGTAAAGGAAAGCAAACATTTGATCAGAATCCTGCCTATTCACATTTTACTACAGTTAGTTATAGTCACGAGGCTAAATAATGCAACTGCCCAATAGGTACAATGAAGTTTTTTGTTGCAACAATTACAGGCGTGACTATAACTGTAAGGCTAACTGTAGTTTTTTGGACTGTTTTTCTTGCTGATTAGACACTCTTATGAAACTGCATTTTAGATATCGTACTCTTTAAGAAATAATATGCTTTTTATGGGAAATTCAAAAATTCCGGTATAAATTCCGGTATATTATGTTATATTGGAATGTAACATATATACTTAATAACATCAAATAGGTTTTCCTCGGTGTAGAAATATAAGAAATAAATTCCCTCAATTGCTCTGGAGATATATAAAAATTTCTACTCCAATCTATGAGCTAGAGTATCTACTACAATTTATGAGCCAGAGAATCTACTCCAATCTATGAGCCAGAGAATTTACTCCAATCTATGAGCCAGCGAGTCCATATGAGTCAGATAGTTCAGGCTTGCAGAAAGATTTGAAGGATTAAATGGGTAACAGAAGATCACATGAGATAATCCGGCAGGTAATAGTTATGAAGTGCATTAATTCTTTGAGGATGAAAGCGATAGACCGAAATTGCGAATGTCTTGGGCTTTTACCCGTCCAGTTAATGGAAAATGCGGGGGCTGTTATTGCACAGCACATACGGGAAAAGCTTGAGAGTGGCATGGTACTTCTTCTCGCAGGCCGGGGAAACAACGGGGGAGATGCATTTGTCGCAGCCAGACATCTTGCAGGCTCTTCAGGATACACTGTAAAGGTAATCCTGCTGGGAAAAGCCAGGGACATAGGAACGGAAGAAGCTTTCCATAACTTTTCCCTCTTGAAGTTCAGCCGTGTTGATGTTCTAGAAATAACGGATTCAAGCCAGCTTGAAGCTTCGGCTTCTAAATGGTTTCAGGAAGCCGATCTACTCGTAGACGCGGTATTCGGAACCGGAATAAGAGGAAAGCTCAGAGAACCTGAATCAAAGGCTATCGACTTTATAAACCGGGAAGGAAAAGCCGGAAAAACCGTAATTTCGGTTGACATACCCTCAGGACTTGACCCTGATGGTGGAGATTTTGAAAAAGCCGTGCATGCAGAGTTTACAGTCACTTTTCACCACATGAAGACCGGGCTTTTGAGCGAGAAGGCAAAAGAATACACTGGCATGATAAAGGTTGCAGACATCGGAATCTGTGCTGACGCCGAACAGTATGTTGGTCCCGGAGACCTTATGATGCTGCACAGGCGAGAGTCCGGGGAACACAAAGGTGATTCCGGAAAAATCCTTGTTATAGGAGGAGGCCCGTATTCAGGAGCTCCGGCCCTTGCGTCCCTTGCAGCCCTTAAATCTGGAGCAGACCTTGTAACTGTAGCAGTTCCAGAACCTGTAGCCGAAATAGTAGCATCATATTCTCCAAACCTGATCGTCCGAAAACTCTCTTCAAATGTCCTCTGCCCTGAAGATCTTTCAATCCTTATGGACCTTATAAATTCCCATGATGTAGTTGTGATGGGGATGGGGCTCGGAAGAGCGACAGAAACCCTGGAAGCCGTCCGAAAAATCCTGCCCTTTTGCAGGAAAGCAGTTCTTGATGCCGATGCCCTCTCAGCTCTCTCAGGCGCTATTTTTGAAAGCCTTGCAGGCAACTGCGAACTGATAGTAACTCCGCATGCAGGAGAATTTGCCCGCCTGAGAAATGTGGAAACTCCTGAGGACATGGAATCCCGTATTAAAGCCGTCAGGGAGTTTTCGGAGGAAAAAGGGGTTGTAACACTTCTCAAAGGAAAAATCGATATTATCTCGGACGGAAAGCAGACCCTGCTGAACAGGACAGGAAATCCGGGCATGACCGTGGGAGGCACAGGAGATGTCCTTGCAGGGCTTACAGGATCGTTTTTTTCCAGAAATCCCGCATTCCTCGCGGCAGCCTGTTCTGCACATATCAACGGGGCAGCCGGTGATCTGGCTTTTGAAAAAGCAGGAAACGGGCTGCTTGCAACGGATGTTCTGGAGAAAATTCCTGAAATAATTAAAGCGGCTGAGATAGGGTAAAAAAGAAGATTGAGTATCAGAGATTGAGTATCAGAGATAGAGTAAAGTAAGTATAAAATACTGTAAATTTGCTAAGGGGAGGCAATTAGTATGGTACATGAAGCTGAAAGAAAAATCGAGCTGAAAATAGAAAGAAACCGGATAAGAGTTACGATTTTTCATGGGGAAGACGAACAGGTTATAAAACTCAACCTTGAAGAAGCCAGAGAACTTAGAGAAGAGCTGGATAAAGTAATTGAAGACTATTCCCAAAGAAAGCAAATAAGAATCGACTGATCCGAGAAAATATGTGTTGAAGTGCCAAAAAAGCATAAAATGTCAGGAAAACATTAGAATGTCAGGAAAACATTAGAATGTTAAAAAGGCATTGAAATGCCAGAAATGCCAAAAAGAGATTTAATTTCAAAAATAAGTACTAAAATTTCATAAAAAGGGAATTGAAATCCAGGTTGGCTCAAAACAGAGAAATCAAGGTTATATATGTACGAAAAACGTGGTGATTTTGTGGAAAAGCAGTTTACTCATATTAAGTCCGGCAGAGCGCATATGGTAGATATCAGCGAAAAACGTGAGGTTCCTAGATTGGCGCGGGCTGCAGGAGAAATTATACTTTCCGAGGAGACTATAGAGAAGATCCAAACCGGAAACGTGGAAAAAGGCAACGTGCTTGCAACTGCACGGGTTGCTGCCTTGCTTGCGATTAAAAAGACCCCTGAAATAATCCCAATGTGCCATCAGATCCCTATAACTGCCATAGACGTGGATTTTGAGATCGGCAAAGGGATGATTTCAGCAGAGGTAAAAGTCCGGACTGTCGGGAAAACAGGAGTTGAGATGGAAGCCTTAACAGGGGTTTCGGCAGCACTGCTGACGATCTGGGATATGGTTAAATCAGTAGAAAAAGACGACAGTGGAAATTATCCAAATACTTCAATACAAAATATCAGGGTGCTCGAAAAGCTCAAAGGATAAGGCTCAGGGTAAGCCCATAAAAAATAAGCTTTTTAAAGGATGGGATATATCAAGACCGCAGACTGAGGTATATATCTTGAAGATCATAGGTGGACCAGCATCACAATTACTTGCCAGCCGCACTGCCCGGGCTTTAGGGATAGAGCCTGTACTTTCCGAGTTTAATCGATTTCCTGATGGGGAACTTTATCTCCGAATCGCAGAAGATATCGAAAACGAGCGTGTAACCCTTATTCAGAGTACGCCCACTGATTCTGATCTTGTTTCCTTGCTCCAGCTTATCGATGCCTGTGAAGGAGCAAAAGAACTCAATGTCGTGATCCCTTACATGGGATATGCCAGACAGGACAAGAAATTCAAGCCCGGAGAGCCGATAAGTGCCCGTGCAATTGCCCGCTGTATAAGGGCTGACCGTGTCTTTACGATAAACATCCACGAAAAAAGTGTGCTTGAACATTTCCCTGGCTCTGCGGAAAACCTTGACGCAGCTAAACTTGTCGGGGACTATATTGCAGGGCTTAACCTGGAAAATCCACTTCTGCTTGCTCCGGATTCGGGAGCCGAAGGGCTTGTAAAGCGTGTCTCGTTAGGTCTGGGCTTTGATTACGATCACCTGGAGAAAACAAGGCTCAGCGGGGACACAGTTGTAATCAAGACAAAGAATCTCGATGTAACAGGCAGGAACGTTGTCCTTGTAGACGATATGATTGCAACAGGCGGGACAATGGCGGGATCTATCAAAATGCTCAGATCTCAGGGGGCTGCAGATGTTTACATTGCCTGTGTACATCCAGTACTTGCAAGGAACGCAGCTTTAAGGCTCTTCAATGCGGGCGTAAAGGATATTCTCGGAACCGACACCCTTGAAAGAGCAGAGAGCAGGCTGAGCGTTGCTCCCCTTATTGCAGATGCCCTTAAAGGACTCTGATTAAAATAGTTTAATTTTATTACCGTTAACTATTTTTTATGTTCTGTTGTTTCTAGTACTATGACTCTTCCAGAAGTCTGTCCACTTGATGAAAGTCAGACATGTAAAGGGCGGGAGTGTCACCTCTTCTGCCTTGAATGGAGAACAAGAGAACCCACCTGCCTTATAGGCTACAGTGTAACAAGTAAAATTAAATCCGGAAAAGCTGACCGTAACAGGGATACCTATGCTGAAGATACTTTCCGAAAACTAGGGCGGCAGCCGCTTTCTAAGAGAAATAATGTCTCTAATAAAGGAGACTGGACCCCTTCAAGGCTCACAAAAAGACCTCAGGAAAAACCTGTTGAAAGAAATGAAAGGAATACTTCTAAGAGCCGGTACTTCCAGGACACAACTGTAAAGAATCCTGACCTGAAGCCTGAGGAAAAACCTGAGGAAAAACCTGAGGAAAAACCTGAAGAAAGGCAAAGATATGCTCCAAGTGATACTGAGAAAGTCTCTATAAGGCTGGAACCCGGATTGAAAACTGAGCTGGCTGAACAGAATTCGGTTATATATGCAAACAATCAGCCAAAAGTACATGAAAAGTCAAAGGCCCCGGAAAAAGTCATTTCAAGAGATAAGCATACTACAATCTTTGCACCTTCTGATGCCGATAAAAAAGATACCTCTTGCCCGCCAGGGAGAGAAGAAAAAGCAGAAAAGTCCCCTGAAAACAGGGAAAAACGCAAAAAGCTTGATAAAGCGATGGAGATAGACCTTCCTGATACTTACGAAGATGATTTCTGGAGTTAACCGTTTTCAGCCCGAAAATGGCTGTTTTTCGCTCAACCGTTGACCCACAACCGTTGACCCACAATCGTTGCGCCAGTTAATCACGCTGTTATAGCGTTTTAGATTTAGCAGTAATTTTTGCTCAAGCCTTTTTTGAAAAGGCTTGGCAGTTAACCACCCCCCAGCTCAAAGAAATAGCTCAGACATACAGGCAGAAGTCCGGAAAGGGGTTCTTACCCTTGAAGAAAAAAATTATTATCTTTACGCCGGCGTTCCTTAAGTGAATTTGCTTGATTCCTTTATGAAACCGATTGTTCATGATTTTAAGACATTGAGTTTAAAGATGTTGAATGATTATAATCCATGAATATAGAAGGAATTATGAGGAAATCAACTATACGTCTGAGAGAGAATTTTGATATCTTAAGATTCTCATTTTTTGTGCCGTTTAACTATGCTGCTTAACTTATGCTGCTTAACTTATGTTGCTTAACTTATGCTGCTTAACTTATGCTGCTTAACTTATGCTGCTTAACTTATGCTGCTTAACTTATGCTGCTAACTTTTATTTTGCATGCTCGGGAAGGAAACAAAAAAGGATATGATGATTCAGGATGGACCGCCAGACATACCAGACAATCTACAGCTCACTGCATGACTTTAAAGATGTTTTTCGACTTTCGGAGGAATATTCCAAACCCGTAGGTGTGCTTGCAACAATTCTCAATCAGAAAGTCGTGAAAAAGACTCGGTTCAAACACAGGAAAGTTTATTCAAGAGAAACTGAACTTTTTTTAAAATGGAAACAGGGACGCACTATTCTTGACCTTGCGGAATACACAGGCTTTCCTCCAACCCTTATGGCATCCCTTATTATGAAAAATTGTCAAATTTCCAAGAAAAGCATAAACTGGCTCTTCAAAAATGTGGATTTAATCGAAAACCGCCGTCTTCAAAAGGAAGTCAAAAAAGCTCTTGATGTCGATCACTTCTTTTCGCCTCATGCCCATGAGATGCAGTGTAAGAAAGGAGAGATGGGAGAAGCACTTATCCAGAAATGGCTCGATGATAGAGAAATTTCGTATTGCACCGAAGCAGACATTCGGGCCAGGGGAGAAGGCAAGACTCCTGATTTTGTCCTGGAAAATCCCGTATGTATAGACAATCTTATGGTCAACTGGATTGAAAGCAAAGCGCTTTTTGGAGACGAGTTCGAGCATGAACATTATTCAAAGAAACAATTTCGGGAATATGCAGAGATTTTCGGGGAAGGTATGGTTGTCTACTGGTACGGGTATCTCGAAGATCTCCCTGCTGAAGGCTATCTTGTAAAGAACTACAGCTTTTTTGAAGAATATCAAGAGGATATTGACGAGCTATTTAATTATCTGGTATATTGGTGAATCGCAAGCCTTTTCAAAAAACTGCTTGCCCGCAAGCCTTTTAAAAAAAGGCTTGAGCGAAAACCCAAGCAACATTTGTTGAGTTTAAGAAACTTGGCCCCAAACCCTATCGGCGTGATAAACCGGCGCAACGGTTTTGGTCCAGCCGGCGCAACGGTTGTATTAAAGCTTTGCAATAGACGACATATTGGTAATAGGGTCTTTTTCTACCTGGAAGACGTGGTCTGCCGAATCTATTAGGGATTCATCATGGGATACCACAATAATCTGGCCTACACCTATGCCGCGCATCATGTCTATGAGTTTCAAAAGCTGGTTTATATGCCCGCGGTCCAGGAAAACCGTAGGCTCATCAAGGATCATAGGGGGGAGCCCGTCTGCTCTATCTCCGCCAAAACCCATGGCAAGAAGCCTGTAGATCGCACAGCGCAGGACGAGGTTAAAGATTGCACGTTCTCCCCCGCTAAGGAGTTTTGGTTCAAGGGGGGTGCCGTCTTTTCTGTAAACCGTCAGGTTATATTCCGGGTCAAGTTCGATATGGGAATAGGCATTATTTGTATACATAAAGCTGAACATTTCATTCAAAAGGGTAGAAAGAGCTCCTATGTTTTTTGTCCGCATATCAGCCCGAACGCGCATATACATGCTCTCAAGCTCCTCGGCGTTGCTATATACGGCTTCGAGGTACTGCTGCCTGTTCTCAAGAGCTTTGAGTTCTTCTTTCAGCTCATTGCGACGTTTTAGACTATTCTCGACCATACCGACTTCTTTTAAGAGCGCATCTTTGGCAGCCGTTATTTGCCGGATTTTTTCAGTAAGGTTTGCCTGATACTCTTCAAGCTGGGCACGCTGTGACTGAAGATCTTCGAACCTGCTCCCCTGCAGCTTTCCTTCAAGCTGTTTTACCCGTTCGTTTCTTTCAAGGATTTCCCTGTCAAAGAAGCCGACTTTTTCGGCAAGGTTCCTGATTGAAGCCTCAAGCTCGGAGATTTTGTGCTTAACGTTATCCATCTGGATCAGGTTTGCCCCGAGTTTTTTTGTCTTCAAGAGACGCTTTGCACTCTCTTCATAGGTTTCTTTTACCGCGGCTTCTTTTTTCCGCAGGGTTTCAAGCTCAACTCCCAGGGTTTTGAGTTTTTCCTTTTCCTGAGTCTCCCGCTCGGCAAGCACTTTTAGTTTCTCATTGAGCTCTTCAAGCCTCTGCCCGTAATTTTCGATCAGTGCCAGGGAAGTCCTGATTTTCCCGTTCAGGCTTTCTCTTTCAGAGGTGTTTTCGGCAAGCTTTTTCTCAAAGGCTTTTGCCTCTCGAAGTACTCTTTCACTCTCACCATGGGCTTTTTGAGCTGCTGCCTCCCATCCCTGCAGGGCTTTAATGTCAGGAAGAAGCTTACCCATCTTGGTCTCAAGTTCTTCCTTTTGTTTATTAAGGCCTTCAAGTTTAAGGGAATCTTCCTCGGTTCGGGTTTTGTGGATCTCTATCCTTTCTTGCAGGTCTTTTGCCTTATTTTTGAGTCTTTCGGTTTCCATGTCGTAATCCGAAATCCGCTTCTCCAGCTTTTTTGCATCCTTAAGCCGATTGAGTTTTTTCTCGACTTCGGCCTGCTGGAGCTTTATATCGAGAAGTTCTGCTGCAAGCTTTTCTCTCTTCTGTTCGGATTCCCCGGTTGTGCATGCGATTTCAGAGCCTTTAAGATCCTGCCCGCATGTAGGGCATTTTCCTTCGGCAAGCAGCTGCCGGTTTTTACGGATAACTTTATCAAGCTCCCTGACGGTAGCTTCAAGCTCTTTTTCTCGCCCATGCAGTCTGTTTTTGTTTTCCAGCAGAAGTTCACTGAGGTACTCCAGGTCCTCTAGCTGTTCTCCGGTAAAGCCAAGACCCTTTAACCCTGCAGAAGCTTCGGATTTTTGCTCCTGGACTTCCAGAACTGCCTTTTCATTTTCCCTGAGCTCCTCTTCAAGAATTTCAATCTCTGTTTTACTTTTCCGAACTGCGACCCTGGCATTTTGAAGTTCCTTATCGAGTGTGAGAAGATTTATGTCTCCGGTTTCTTTTTCTTTGAAAGCAAGCGCAAGTTTTGTCGAGGCTTCGTTTTTTCGTTCGCGCAGAAGGCTTTCTTTTTCTTCGAGCTCATTTATAAATAAAGGAATCTCATAAGTGTCCGTGAAGCCTGTAGTCTCTTTTGCAGTTTCTTTTAGCTTTTTATTTTCATCCTCGATTCTCAGTATATTTTTCCTATTTCCTTCAATTTCCCGGTTTGTAGACCCGATATCCTCCCTGCAATGGATCAAAGTCTGTTCGGTCTCAGCCTTTTCGTTTTCAAGGTCGTGCAGAGCCTGAGTGTGAACCTCTTCTTCCCTGAGGAGAAGAGCAAGTTCTTTTGAGACTGCGTTTACCTTTTCTCTGGCAAGAAATTCCTCTTTTTCCTGCTGCAGGCTCAGAGCCTCAATCTCAAGATCTCCAAAACCACATTTTTCTCGAATAAGATTATTTTCTTCTTCCAGTCTGAGCAGAGCTTGCCTTTGTTCACGGGATTCTACGGCGAAGGTTTCTTTTTCCCGGATACAGCCAGCCTTGTCTTCCTGAGATTTAACCAGGGCCTGCTTCAGAGCCTGGATTTCCTGGAGACGTTCCCTGTGCTCTGTGATCATAAGGTCGAGTTTTTCTTTCTGGGCGGCTGCCGTCTCTTTATTTTCATTATATTTTTTTAAGATAGCATCGTTTTCCTTTATCTTCTGCCTGAGCCCATTCAAAACGGCATGCGGTTCTGTACTTTCAATTCCCTCAATTTCAGATTTTACGCTCGAAAGGCTGTTACCTGTGTCCCTTTGAAGCCTTTTTACAGCCGTTTTTGCGCTTCCTGCCCTTTCCCTGTATTCTTCGAGCTTTCCGAGCTGCAGAAGGCCGTCGATCATTCGCTGCCTATCTTTTGGTTTTGCATTAATGAGTACATCAATTTCGCCCTGCCTGATATAAGCACAGTTCCTGTACGCATCTTCGTCCATATTCAGAAGAGAACAGACCTCTTCGTAAGTCCGTGTAGCCTGATCAACAATACTCTCCCCGTCGGCATAGAGCACGCATTTCGAATTCGAAGCGTTCTCACTTTTAGAAGAATACCTGAAAGCCTGTTCTATAAGGTAGTCCTGCCCTAAATGCTCAAAACCCAGGTTTATTTTCGCATTTTCAGCCCCTTTGAAGATTACATCTGCAAGCACAAAGTCCTTTGAAAGAGTTTTGCTCCCAAAAAGCCCCATAAAACATGCTTCAAGCAGGCTGGACTTCCCGCTCCCGTTCACCCCGGAAATGACTGTAACTCCATCTTCAAATGTAAAATCCAGTTTTTTATAACTCCGGATGTTTTCAATATGCAGGTTTTTGAGTTTCACAGATAATCACCAAGGTTATACTGTCGAGGTACAGCAGTCTTTCTCCTTCCCTTTTTTGGTCCGATTGTTCCCGTTTTGTCATTTAACTCTGTAACCCTGGCAGGTTCCTCTTCAGGCAGCTTTTTAGCTTTGTCTGTATTTTCCTTTACAGGTTTGCCTTTAACCCCGGGCTCAGAACGCTTTCTACTCTTCTTCTCAGGTTTACTTTCAGGAAATTCACTTTCCGGGTTATTTTGAGGTTCATTTTCAAGATTACTTTCGGCTCGACGTTTAGATTTACCTTCAGATTTACCTTCAGATTTAATTTCAGGTTTAATTTCAGATTCACTTTCAAGTTCGGTTTCAGTTTTACTTTCAGATTTAACTTTAGGTTTACTTTCTGCTCGGCTTTTAGGTTTAATTTCAGGTTTACTTTCAGCTTGAATTTCAGGCTCGCTATCTTTGTCTATCCTTAACTCGGTTTCAGCCTCTTGAGTTTTTCCTGAAGTCCTGGAAGTTTCCTGTGGAATATCCGATTTAGGCGGCACTACAGGTTTACTGTCCGGCTCTGTTGATCTTGAATCAGGCGGCTTCAAAAGCTCCAAATCAGATGAACACTGAGAGTTTGATGCTGGTAATTCGGAACTATCGGGACTCACGGCTGAAATCTCAGTACTTTTTGATGTCTCAATGCCCTTTGATGTCTCAGTGCTCTTTGATGTCTCAATGCTCTTTGATGTCTCAGTACTCTTTTTAGTACCATTTTTTTCAGCATTCTTAATTCGGTCTGAAGTCCTCAGAATTCCTGAAAGTTCAGTAATTTCAAGCCTGTCGGAAACTATTCCCTCTGACCCGTTTTTACCAACAAACCCAGCCTCTCCTACAGTATCAGGGTTTATTTCTTCAAATTCCAGAAGTTTGGGAGTGATGGCAGAACTTGCAGCGCTGGGAATGTCAGCAGAACCATCGGGACTGGAAGAATTGGCGGGAATCTCTATCCTGAAATCAGGGTTTTTGAAGTCCGTAGCTTTAGCTTCAATAAGTTTCGATAGGCGGTCCTCGGTTTCTTCGTCTACCCTTGACTTTGAGATATCAGTGCTCCGGACAATTTCATCAATAATCAGCCCGCCGTCATTTAAGTTCATTTTCCGGATCTCGCTTGCAACGGCATGGTCAGGATCAGAAAATGTTACTGTTAAGACTTCCTCCGGGAAGGACTCTTTTGCCCTCCGGTCTATAAAGTTTGACACAAGAGCTCCTTTTTTAAGCAGGTATTCCTCAAGTTCGCTCTGTGACAGGACTGCCCCCGAATCCCCGAAAATTTCCAGAAATGTCACGGATTCAGGGATATCTTCCAGATATTCATCTACTTTAGAAAATATCTGTTCATAGGGCTTATCTTCCCCTTTCAAATCTACTCGAATGGAAAGGAATCTCCGGGTTGGAATCGTGCGTTTGCTAATTTCAAGTCCTTTTTCGGAAAGAGTGATAATATTATAGGAACGAGCTTCTTTTTCGGACAGACTGTTCCGTTCCGTACTGCCGGGGTAAGTAATCCAGGTCTCGCCGGTCTTATTTTTGAGTATTGAATGTTCATGGTAGTCGCCAAGAAGAACTGCATCAACCTTGAAAGGAAGGTTTTCAAGCACTTCATCACAGTCCCATTCAGCATATGGAAATGGATTCATAATCTGGTGCATCACAAGCAGTTTCCAGCCGTTTTCCGCAGGGGAGGAAGGGATAGAAGAGATGGAAGGAGTAGAAGGGCTGGATAAAGTAGAAGAGGCAGAAGAGGCAGAAGGAGTAGATGGGTTGGGAGGAGTTGAAGACGTGGACGAAATGGGAGAATTGGAAAGGTTTGAAGAAGTAGAAACAGTTGAAGAAGTAGAATCAGTGGAATCAGTGGAATCAGTGGAATCAGTGGAATCAGTGGAATCAGTGGAAGGGTTTGAATCAGTGGAAGAAGCAGAAGAGTTGGAACTGTCAGGAGAGCCCGGCGCCTCAAATCCTGAATAGTCAAATATAGGAATTTTTGATTTTGGGACACTGTCAATCCCGTAGATGGCTGCATTACCTACCATTAGAGGTTTTTTTCCGAGCCTTGCCGCAAGTCCCATTTCCTCAAAAAGGTCGAGCCACTGGGTATTCTGTTTGCTCTCATGGTTCCCTACAATTCCTAAAAAAGGTATGTCAGCCGCCTTCAGCCTGGACAGGAGATTTATTGTATCAAGGAGGTCTTCAAGGGTCGGGTTCCTTGAATCAAAAAGGTCTCCCGCATGCACTACGGCATCGACCTGCATCTCAACCGCATCATTTACAACAAGTTTGAAAGCTGCAAAAAAATCGTTTCTCCGGACCTCGCTATGATATTGCCTGTATCCCAGATGCGTGTCTGCAGTGTGGAGTATCCTAATTTCCCTGGCCATGGTTCTATCAGTCTCTAATTTTTATCCTATGAGGGTTTCTATATTAGTAATTAACTAATTTTTACAGAAGATAGACTTCCTCCAGATGGGAAATTAACATCTTTCATGCCGGAATGCTGACTAATTGACATAAATCTGACATAAGATTCAAAAATAAACTTTGGGAGGGCTTCTGGTGGTTCGCAGTGTGTATAATTGTCAATTCAAGGAACTACAATGATGCTTTTATTTCAGTCGAATACCCCGCTAGCTTGCTGCGGAGTGCGCCAGTGCAACTTTGATTTTACTGAAAAATTATGCACAATCCTACCACTTGTTTTTATGATCTGTCTTTTTGCAAACTTTTTTGAATTTAGAGACCTTATCGTCTGTTAAACTTTGAGCATGTTTATATATTCATAAGTATACCTATCGTGACAATATAAAAAGATCAGAGGACTTCAGCAGTGGGCTGAAAATACTTAGCGATAAGCTTTGGATAATTAGTTGAAACTGGTGGATAAAATGGCTCGTATATATGTGTCTTCTACTTTTAAAGATCTTGAGGAATGCCGTGAAAAAGTAAGATTAAGTTTGAGGCAAATGGGCCATGAAGATATAGCAATGGAATATTATGTTGCTGGGGACGAAAGACCAGTTGACAAATGCCTGGAAGATGTTGCCTCTTGCGATCTATACATAGGTATTTTTGCGTGGCGATACGGTTTTGTGCCTAAAGGATATGATAAATCCATTACAGAACTTGAGTATAGAAAAGCAGTCGAAACAGGAAAACATTGCTTAATATTTTTACTACATGAAAATGCTCCCTGGCCACGTAATCTTATTGATAAAGGTGAAGATCAAGAGAAAATTGAGGCTTTAAGGAACGAATTGTCTGCTGAAAAGACAGTTAGCTTTTTTAATACACCCGACGAACTTGCCAGCGTTGTAGGCTCAGCTGTTCACAATTGGGAAATTAATAATAGAAACCCAGTTAGAAATCCAGTTCGTGAGCCTTTCCATATAGCACCCATTCAAGTCCCATCATTAACAGAATCTTTTGTAGAACTCCCTGTAATGCAAGAGATTAAAAGCCATCTCCTCAATGGTAGCAATTCGCAAGGGATACTTGCTATTACCGCAATTCAGGGACTGGGAGGCATTGGAAAAACAACCCTTGCTAAGATTGTAGCTCATGATAAAGAGGTCCAAAGTTATTTTTCAAATGGAATACTCTGGGTTACTCTTGGTCAGGAACCTGATAAACTCTCTTTGCTAAATGGCTGGATAAAGGAACTTGGAGATTCTCAATCTAATCATACAACGGTAGAAACAGCATCGAATCATTTGATAACACTGCTTTACGAAAAACACATTCTTTTAGTCGTAGATGATGCCTGGAACTCCAGGGATGTAAAACCTTTTTTAGTAGGCGGGTCCAGCTGCCAGACTATAATAACAACAAGAAAAGCTTACATAGCTGATGATTTAGGTGCAAAATGTTATTCTTTGAATTTAATGACAGAAGAGCAATCTTTAGAGTTATTTGCCAAAGTTCTGCAAGATTCCTGGAAAGAAAATGAAAAAGAGCACGCCCTTAAAGTCGCCAAAGATGTGGGTTACCTTCCATTGGCTTTAAATCTGGCAGCTAAAAGAAGAAAAAGGGACTATCCCTGGGTCAAGATACACGAAGCACTTGAAGAAGAAATTGCTCTTCTTAGTGTTTTAAGTCCACGAGTATTAGGAAAAAGAGAAGAAGGGCTGGAAGCATCTTTAAATTTAAGTTTAAAAGCTCTCAGATCCTATGATGAAGAAGCCTTTTTAAATTTTATATGGCTTGGAGTTCTGCCTGACGACATTAAAGTGAATGAAAAAATGGCTTCCACTCTTTGGGGCATAGATAAAGAAGAAGCTGGATATGTGCTGGAATTTCTATGGGAAGAAGGTCTGCTTACACAAGATTCAATAATTCAGTTGGGAAATGAAAAACTAAAAACATATCGTATACATGACCTTTTTCATGATATTGCCTGTCATTATTTGACACGTTCCCCTAATACGGAAAATAGCACAGAACTTCCTGGTTTAGGATTAACACTTAATGAAGCCCATACTTCTTTATTAAACCGTTATCAATCAAAAATGCAGAAAGTGGGTTTATGGCATACATTAGAAGATGATGCTTACATCCACAGTCACCTGACCTGGCATATGGAGAAAGCAGGAAAGATTGAAGATATCCATAATTTATTAATTGAAGAAACCGAAAACGGAAAAAATGGGTGGTATGAAGCCCTTGAATCCCTCGAATTAAATGCAGTTTTTATTGAAGATCTTATGAAAGCTTGGAATTTATCCGAAAAAAATTCAGAGCACCAAATAGAACAAGGTAATAAAACTTCTTTCATTGGACTGGAACTTCGTTATGCTCTTATATACACTTCAATAAACAGTTTGTCATCTAATATTTCTACAGAACTACTGGTTGCACTTCTTGAAACTAAAAAATGGAATGAAACTAAAGTGTTTATATACGCACAAAAAGAACCTGATTCTTATGAAAGAGTAACTAAATTAATCTCAATTTATCGAATAATAAATGATGAATCTATGAAAGAAGAAGTGATGGACAAAGCCCTTGAAATCACCTCAAGGATTCAATATGATTATGCTAGATCAAATGCCCTTTCTGCTCTTGTCCCTCATTTGGATGGCCAAAGAAAAGAAGAAGTGATAGAAAAAGCCCTTGAAATCGCTTCAAAGATTCAAAATGACTATTACAGATTAAATGCCCTTTCTGTTCTTGTCCCTCATTTGGATGGTCAAAGAAAAGAAGAAGTGATGGACAAAGCCCTTGAAATCACCTCAAGGATTCAAGATGACTATCACAGATCAAATGCCCTTTCTGCTCTTATTCCTCATTTGGATGGTCAAAGAAAAGAAGAAGTGATGGACAAAGCCCTTGAAATCGCCTCAAGGATTCAATTTGATTATGCTAGATCAAATGCCCTTTCTGCTCTTATTCCTCATTTAGATAGCCAAAGAAAAGAAGAAGTGATAGAAAAAGCCCTTGAAATCGCTTCAAAGAGTCAAAATGACTATTACAGATCAAATGCCCTTTTGGCTCTTGTACCTCATTTGGATGGCCAAAGAGAAGAAGTGATAGAAAAAGCCCTTGAAATCGCCTCAAAGATTCAAGATGACTATCACAGATCAAATACCCTTTTTGCTCTTGTCCCTTATTTGGATGGCCAAAGAAAAGAAGAAGTGATAGAAAAAGCCCTTGAAATCACCTCAAGGATTCAAGATAATTATTACAGAGCACGTGCCCTTTCTACTCTTGTTCCTCATTTGGATGGCCAAAGAAAAGAAGAAGTGATAGAAAAAGCCCTTGAAATCGCTTCAAAGATTCAAAATGACTATTACAGATCAAATGTCCTTTCTGCTCTTGTCCCTCATTTGGATGGCCAAAGAAAAGAAGAAGTGATGGACAAAGCCCTTGAAATCACCTCAAGGATTCAAGATGACTATCACAGATCAAATGTCCTTTCTGCTCTTGTCCCTCATTTGGATGGCCAAAGAAAAGAAGAAGTGATGGAAAAAGCCCTTGAAATCACCTCAAGGATTCAAGATGACTATCACAGATCAAATGCCCTTTCTGCTCTTGTCCCTCATTTGGATGGTCAAAGAAAAGAAGAAGTGATGGACAAAGCCCTTGAAATCACTTCAAGGATTCAAGATGACTATCACAGATCAAATGCCCTTTCTGCTCTTGTCCCTCATTTGGATGGCCAAAGAAAAGAAGAAGTGATAGAAAAAGCCCTTGAAATCACCTCAAGGATTCAAGATGACTATTACAGATTAAATGCCCTTTCTGTTCTTGTCCCTCATTTGGATGGTCAAAGAAAAGAAGAAGTGATGGACAAAGCCCTTGAAATCACCTCAAGGATTCAAGATGACTATCACAGATCAAATGCCCTTTCTGCTCTTATTCCTCATTTGGATGTCCAAAGAAAAGAAGAAGTGATAGAAAAAGCCCTTGAAATCGCTTCAAAGATTCAAGATGATACTCTCAGAGCAGATGCCCTTTCTGTTCTTGTCCCTCATTTGGATGTCCAAAGAAAAGAAGAAGTGATAGAAAAAGCCCTTGAAATCGCTTCAAAGATTCAAGATGATATTCTCAGAGCAGATGCCCTTTCTGTTCTTGTCCCTCATTTGGATAGCCAAAGAAAAGAAGAAGCGATGGAAAAAGCCCTTGAAATAGCCTCAAAGATTCAACTTGATTATGTAGGAGTAGATGTACTTTGTTTTGCATTATCCTCCATGAGAAATTCGCCATCGAATAAACTTTATTTTTTGTGGCGAAAAGGAATTAGAATCCTCAGAGAATATCCTCGAAGTAACTTACTTTCTAATATCATCACATTAATTCCAGTTATGAATGATTTAGGTGAAGATGAAACCTTATTTGAAATTTCTCGGGCTATTATAGACGTGTCTAATTGGTTTCCGTAAAGTAAGTATTCTGATGGATACTCTGTAGTCTACGGGGTATGTGTTAAATTTTCAGTATTCAATGACGTCTGTATGGAGGTAAAAACCCATCAATTACACAGTACCTCACAGAGCCTTTTCTATGAATAGAGATATTTTATGTGAAGATAAGACATACTGGATAAAATAAAATCAAAATATGAAATAAGATATCTTTTACATTTAAAGACAGTGGGATCACGTATGAAAAGCACAGTATATCTTTACGTATTTGACACAATGGCTGACTGGGAAATCGGTTATTTAAGCGCTGAATTAAACTCGGGAAGATTCTATAGAAAAGAGTCGCAGCCTTTAAGAATAGTCACAGTTGGCATAGATAATACTCCTGTAATTACAATGGGTGGCATAAAAATAATACCTGATATCGGACATGAAGAATTTATCATTGAAGATGCTGCAGCCCTGATCCTCCCTGGCGGAAATACATGGACAGAACCGATTCACGACCCAATTCTAAAAAAGGCTGAAGAGTGTTTGCAGAAAGGTGTAGTTGTTGGGGCGATTTGCGGCGCTACAATGGGACTTGCTGAAAAAGGGATGCTGAATAATAGATGGCACACCAGCAATGATCTCGGATTTCTTAAAATGATGTGTCCAAACTATGCAGGAGAAATGTATTATAAACAAGAACCGGCTGTAACTGACGGAAATCTGATTACTGCTTCCGGAACAGCTTCACTGGAATTTACTGTTCATGTGTTGAAGAAACTGGACGTATTCTCGCTGGAAACGTTAGATTCATGGTACAATCTTTATCGTACTCAAGAACCGAAATATTTCTATGAACTAATTAGCTCTATTCAATGAACTGCAAGAAGTTCATTTAATTTTATAAAGATTGAACTTACACGGTTGAACCAAAAAATCAATATGTTTTAACCCTTCAATTGTTGAAAACATTCATTATGCTGGAATTAAGCTTTACGAAACAATTTTTTCCGAATTTTTCGCCTGGCGCTGCCTGACATCTGTTTAAGAATGATGGGTGTAGGCGTGTTTTTTCCCGCAGGGGCGACTTTTCCTTCCCTGATTGCTTCCAGTACGGCATCAAGGGTATTTTCCGAGGCATTGATCGTGGTGTATGCCTGGCCTACCATTTCGGGAATATGAGAATCGCTTCCTGCAACGCCCGGAATTCCAAGCCTCTTTGCCTCGGTTGCAGCTTTTCGGTTGGCTCTATTAAAAAGGCAGCGGGAATTGAAGACCTCAATGGCATCAACGTCAAGCCCTTCAAAACTTCCTATCCCGTGAGAACTGCGCTTGAAGGGATGAGGGATAATAACCGTGCCTCCGAGTTTCCTGGCTCTATCTATCGTTTCTTCCGGACTCAGATGAGGCTCGATATTCTGGCTGATTCCGAGAACAAGGATATGGCCCTTCGAAGAACTAACCTCAACCCCGGGAATGACCGTAAGCCCAAGGCCAAGTTCCAGGGCTCTTTTTTCACAGGCAAGCCCGCCTTCCACATTGTCGTGGTCACAGATAGCAATCCCGTCAAGCCCTTTTTTACGTGCAGTTTTAAGGATGTCATCATGGCTTGATTTGCTATCTTTTGAATACTCGGAATGTACATGCAGATCGAATTTCATGCTAACAGGAAAATGAGGAATGGATTTATATAAATTTTGAAACGGGAGTCCATCGACATCCGAGTTTATTACAGACCGCAGAAAATTTCGTTTACTTACGGCAGAAAATTTCGTTTACTTACAACAAGAAATTTCGTTTACTTACGACAAGAAATTTCGTTTACTTACGATCAAATCATGTTTTAAAAACGAGATAAAAATTATGGAGGAATTGCGAACGGGCCGAAACATAGCAAAAATCTGGTTTTAAGGGTGTAGTTTAGGATATTAGGAGGGTCTGACATTTTCAGTAAACACCCGTTCGCATGTAAACAAACAACTTCTGGATATAAATATCTTTCGTGAATATACGAACAATATTCAGGTCATACAAAAAACTCCCTGAGAAAAAGATATTGGAAAACGTTATATTAATATTCCAGTAGTTTTTATAAAATTCAAAAAGCTTTATACTCTTCGGAAAAACCCTGGAGTGATACATATTCTCGGGCACAAATCTTAGAGAGGTTTGATCCAAACTTTTTCAAAAAAAGTATGATCAAAAACCAGGTCTTTTAGAAATTTCAGACTCAAACTTTTTTTGAAAACGTTTGATCAAAGACGCAGGCTTTTTAGAACATCGAAGCAGAATCACTCACTTCTTTGAGCTTCCTGAGGTTCAAGGAGTGCATGTGCCCGGCTAATTATTTCTGTTCTTGCTTCATAATCCAGAAAGATTTGCTCTCCGAATTCAACATTGTGCACAATTCCTTCTTCATACAGCCATGAGAGGATTGACATCCCTTTTTCCGAATTAGGAAGGGAAAGAGAGCAAAAACACCAGGGAGGCAGATGTTTTATTATCTCGTCTTTTAGCGCAGCCATACCTGTGCCTTTTTTCGCAGAAACAAAGACCGGATTCGGGGCCATATAGCCTATATGATCCATAATGGCTTCAAGCTCGGATTCATTTACCAGATCGGCTTTATTAAGCACGGTAATAATAGGAACTCCCCGTATCCGGTCCCAGAGAGTATCGTGAGATGTCGAAAGTTTCTGAAGGATCGTTTCGGGTTTTTCGCTTGCATCCACTACCAGGAGTATAAGGTCCGAGAGAAAAATCTCGTCAAGGGTGGACTTGAAGGCATCGACCAGCCAGTGAGGAAGGTCTTCTATAAAACCCACGGTATCAGTCAAAAGAGCTTTTCGCCCCCCAAGGTCCAGAGCTCTGGTCATGGGCACAAGCGTTGTAAAAAGCATGTTCTTTGCCTCAACACTTTCATTTACAATTGCGTTGAAAAGCGTGCTTTTTCCGGCGTTTGTATATCCTGCAAGAGAAATCAAGGAAAAACCTTTCCTGTGCCTTAAGGTCCGCAGGGATTCGTCATCCTTTTCTGCAGATTCAAGCTCATTCTGAATTCTTGTTATCCTCTTCTTCAGGTCCTGTTCATAAGAGTCCTCGTAGTCTCCAAGCCCCATGAAGCCTGCCCTTTCCTCCTTTTTAAGGAGAGACACAACAGCTCTTGCCCTTGGCACCTCATATCTCAGTCTTGCCAGTTCGACCTGGAGTTTTGAACGGTGGGTAGTTGCTCTTTTTGCAAATATCTCAAGGATGAGCTGGAATTTATCGATAACCTGGCATCTGCAGATTTCCGAGATATTGAAGAGCTGGGTTGTAGAGAGCCTGTTATAGAAAATGACTTTCTCTGCACCCGCACTCCTAACAAGTTCGGCAAGTTCCTCTATTTTTCCCCGGCCAAGCTGGTATTTTGAATCAGGATTCCTGGTTTGCTTAAGCTCACCGACCGGCAGGTAACCTGCAGCCTTTGCAAGTTCTCGGAGTTCCTGTAAGAGGTATTCTTCACGTTCAGAGTCCGAATTGGGAATTGTTCTTTTAACGAGAATTACCCTGTTACCGTTGTCGGATCCGTTATTGGATTTCTGTTCAGTTGAAATTCTTACGCCTCGATTTCAAGTTCTTTTATCAGTAAATTGCGGGCGCTCAGGGATATATGGTGCACGAGTTCAATCGATTGTCTCTCGGCAATTGATTCCTGATATTTAAAAGCCCTGGAAAACATACTTTCGGTTACCCATTTGGGTTTATTATACATATCCCCCTTTTCTGCCACAATCGTACCCTCAAAGGAAAGCTGGTCAGCCGTGTCCTCGATTAGCTGTACGACGTCCAGCAGGCTGGGGGCTCTTTTTTGCCAGAGAGGAAGTATTTTGATCTGCTTGATTTTTTCAATATGGCTAGCCGAAACCGTAAGCGCTGCAGCCGCACATACCATATAATACCCTCCTTTAATCCTGTGCCTGCCAGAGATGTCTACTGCGATAATATCCCACATATGCTTCACCATCGGCTGAAAATCTGTTTTTTCATAAAATTCAGAACCGTTAAGATCAGGGAAACTCCTTCCGGTCAAGTCTGAACTAACACTCGAATAAACACTCGAATAAACACTCGAATATTTACATCTTTGTCCGGCTGATGTCAAGGTATTCGATTTCTTCTCCTTTCTCAACCGCAAAAAGCATTGTTTTCCTGACGCTGTTTGCGAGCCTGACAGCTCCGGACATAACCGGAAGCCTGAATTCAAAATCCGCAGGAATGGAATTTACAAGATATTCCGAGTGCGGAATTTTTTCTATTGACTCAACCTTTCGGTATACCCTGAAATTCGTCCCGAATTTAAAACCGGTTTTAACCACATGTCCCGAATCCCTGAGATTTTTATATGCGCTGTACTTTCTCAGGAAAGAGCTCTCAATCTCCGAGGCTTTCTCGACAAACTCGTCAAACGAAAACACTTTACCTTTCCTGTCCCGAACCGTTATTACGCCTCTTGAAAAGAGGTAAAGGGATTCTACAAGGGAAAGCTGAAGCCTTTCGGAGTCCAGCATTTTCCCGTAAAAACCCCTTTTATAGAGAGTTTCCGAAGCCTGAGCATCCCAGGCTATTACCCTGTCTTCCAGGAAAGTGGCATCGGCTTTGACAGCAGGATATAGCTCAGACATTTCTCCTTCAGGAGCTGCGGTTTTAACCTCATAGAAAGTAAGGTCACTTTCTTCATCCACCACAGCAAGGATAAACTGCTTATGCACGTTCTCTGCCGAGGTAACTGAGTCCTGAAGAAGTTTTACGGGAAGGAGCTGCCTTTCAGACTGGACATGAACAAAAATGTTTGCCGCACTTTTTCCTGGGTGGCTGCCTCTGGGATACACCCGGAAATCCGCAGCTGATGGCTGGACATAATATCCCCTTTCTTTAAGGTCCTTATAAACTATGTATTTCAGCTCAAAATTCGGCTGCCTCAAAGAAGCCTGTTCGAAAAAGGCTCTGAAATCTAGCAGTATGCCTTCGAGTTCGATTTCGAGCTTTCCTCTGGACAGGAGAAAAGCAGCTTCTACAAGAGAGAGTTCAAGCCCCTCGCCTTTAGGACGCCCGAAGTAACCATTTTTATAAAGTTCGGCTACCGCTTCCTTTCCGGCAAGGACCCGGTCTCCTTTAAGTTGTGTTTTCAATAGATTCACCTGAGAAGAAAATGAAATGAAAATAGTTGCCAATCTGACTTACTATGATCTGACTTTTTATAAGTTAGTTTGGTATAATCTAACCTATTATATTTTATTGCAATAAACTGATCTGCTATATTTTAGTTTATTGCGATTTGACATGTATAGTTTAATTTGTTATAATTCAGTTTTTATAATCTAATCTGTTATAAAGACTTGGTACCAAAATATAGTGATGAATGTAAAATTCAAAATCACTAGATTTTGGGACAGAGTCGTTTTAAGCCTGACTTCCGCTTTTTTTAAGCGCATAAATTCAATTTTTCCATAATTTCTTTTTGCTTTCTTGTGAGTTCTGTAACTATTACCTCTCCATTTTGCAGTTCTACTTTTCTGATCTTCTCAAGCTCTAAAAGTAAACTCTCTACTGTATAATCCTCAATAATTTTTGTTTCCTTCATCATACTCAGTAGCTTCATTCTAATAATTAGTCCGATAAAGCAGACAAAAATGAATCCCTTTGTTGTTGAATCTTTGTTTGTGTTTAGTGGAAGCGACTGAATATCATTTTTCATTACTTTGAATCCTTTCTCAACAATATCTCTTTCTCTGTAGTAAGTGAGACATTCTACCCAATCACGTTCTCCATAATAAAAAAGGAAAAACTTCCCCATTCTGTTTATTCTCTGCGATACTGCATTTTTCTTGATATTGATTTTGAAATGGTCATCTATCTTTTTCCACGAATAGAAACTTGCCATTTCCCTTGCTCTCTCTTTGAACACCTCTGCCGCATTTCTCCATCCTGGTATTGCTGTTTCTTCCAGTTTTTCCTTCATATCATAAAGACGGGAGTAAAATGTGCTTTTTTCTTCCATTTCTCTCTTTGGATCATAGAAACAGTATCCATTGATCTTGAATTCCTTTTCCTCAAGAGTCACTGGCTTTACAAATATTGGTTTTTTGTGAAACTTATGAAGATATTCCGGACTTTCGATGTCTTTTTGTACTGAACTCATAAGCTCTTTGACACTTTTAAGTGCCATTGTAGCTGGCATAATAAAAGGAATCTTTTCCCTTACTAATTCCTCAATGTTTCCCTTGCTGAAAAAGCCTCTATCCATTACCAGTGTATAGTTTTCCATTCCATGAGCTTCTATCTTTTTTAGAGTATTTTTAAGAGTTGTAACGTCTACAATACTTCCAGGATAGATGTCATACATCACCGGAATTCCTTTTTCCTTATCCACAATCATGGAGAGATTTATTTGAGGAAGATCGCAATTGTCTCTATTGTATCCGTATTCAAGAAGATTAATTAGTTGTGAGTAGCTCGATAAACTGGTAAGATCGTACATTAATGTGCGTTTTGTCCCAAGATTTCTAAACATTTTACCCATAAACATGGATGGAATGTCGCTATTACCTACTTTTGCAAGTAGATTACTGATGTTTTGACTTTTCAAGGGTAACTCAGGCCACTGGAGAGAAAGAACAGAATTCTCATACCAGGTTTTAAGGTTATACATAGCTGTAGGACGAATTACACGATTAAGTGCCATTGAAAGTATCATGTTTCTGTCTTTCTCATTGAACAGATCACCAAGATACTCTTCAATTTTGAGTTCTTCTACGATTTTTTGCAATGGAAGGAACTCACCATAGTTATAAGCATTTATAGGTTTGCTGGAAACGAAAGAAGTCTCATCTTGCACGATTTCATCGGAAGAGTTTAATGCGTCACGAACTCTAACAGGTTTACCGTTTATGTTTCTGCCAACATATTTGGATTTATGGCGAATTTGTTTCTTTTCCTTATCGTAATAAGGAATATCTTCGTACCAGTACTCAATTCCATTTATTTTCTTGATGCGGAGTGTGGACTTCATGTGCTTATTATATAAGCACATAAGAGTATATAAAAGTTTTGAATTGTTGTTTGGAAATGAATAAGTTCGCATGCATCTGCACACGAATTAATTGAGCAAAATAGGGATACAAGAATTATGCGCTTAAAATTTGGGAATTAAGGTTTAAGACTTGCTTTTAAAAATATCCAATCTCCTTTATCCTAGATTCGACAGATCGACATTTCATTTTCGATGAGTTTTACTGATGGCGATTTTGGAATGATGTTTCCTTATTGTGTGTAGTTATTAGGTTTACATATGATCTAAACATAATCTCTCATACTAAACTTTAATGGAAAAATGATTCAGTGTTTATATGTGTCGTGGGAGTTAAGCTACACGTTACCCAGTTTTAAATTTAATGTAAATTTATTAAATGTTCAAAAACGATATCATGAAAAATATTTAAATTCCTTATGTCGACCTGCCGAATCTAGGCTTTATGGTTACATATTAACTATTTAATATCATTTGGAAGTAACGGCTCCTCCATTTTTTAATTCTTTTAACTGTTCATTACTTAGATTATACACATTATCTATTTTCATTCCGTTACAAGTAATACCCATCTTAAATCTGCGTATTTCCCGATATTCATCAAACTCTGTGTCAACGTACCATATATGTATACTATCAACATTCCACATATCGTATTCATCATATTCTGCAAAAACTAGGTAGTTTTTTTCGCTAAAAATAACATATTTAATATGACTATCGAAATACGGATTATATCCTGCATCATTATTACAATAAGAAATACTATTAACTAAAAAAGATTTTACTTCTTTGGCATCATTCATAAAGATTAAATAATATCTCTGGTAATGCGATGAAGTGTTATGCCACGACTCAATATTATATTTATAATGGTATAATAATATTACATATTTATCCCAACTTCCCAAATAACATACATCTAATATGGAATAAATTTCGTCCTTTCCATCAGTACCCCCAATTACGTCTTCTCCATCTTCACCGTATCCTTCCAATATCCATGGAGATTCATGGACATAAGACGACCAATAGCGTAGATCATTCAACTCCATATTGCCAAGGGATAATCTTTTCAGCCAAACTTCATAATCTATCCATTTATGATCACTGTCTTTGTTCAAAAAATAATCTCGCAAATTAAAGTTGCATTGTCCATTACAGCAATTGTTAGCTAGTAATACATTGTTTTCATTATTATTTATTGATAAAATCGGCGAACCGATGGATACTTCATCTACTAACTTGAAGTTCTTATCTAGTATCGCAATATGATCATTAAATGATAGCAATATGTTATCTTTTTTAGAGAAACAACGTATCATGTTAATAGGATTATGCATATTAGTATCATGAACTATATTCCAGTTATTTTTAGAATCAAATGCTTTAATATTACCAGAGTGGTCAGTATACAATAACCACTCAGTATTTTTCATCCATACAATTATTTTGGGATTTTTCTCTACTTTGATAACATTACTTATTGTCCAACTATAAGTATCCCAAATTATTATTTTTTTATCTGCTCCACAGCTAATTAGCAGCCTATTATTAGGCCAACACAACGCTATGATACGGTCGGCATGTTCATATAATGATTGTAACCTGCTTCCTGTGCTCATATCACATATTATTATTTGACCGCCTAAACCACCGAGTGCAAAATATTTGCTATCTGGACTTAATACAAAACAATTGATTCCTAAATTATCGGTAAATATTGCCCCTTCCAGGTCTGTATAAGTAAAATCGGCATTTGTTAAATTACAATTAATTATTTCAGCATCTTTTAAGATGGAATTTTTAAATGATGTATGGATAAGATCACAATTTAATAGATAAGCCCCCGACAGCACTAGTGAAGAAAAATCTTTTTCAGAAAAATTTTCATTCATTAACCCTAAAATCGTGAGTGAATTTCCACCTAAAAAACCTATCTCGTCGAAGTTTTTATACTTTGTATTATGAATGATTGCATACAAAGCGTCTTTATCAGTAAGGAGATCTTTCATAAAATTTCCAATAGTTGGAGAAATTCTTCTTTTCCCAAAACTGCTACTATTTACTTTATTGCCTTTAATTTCATTTACAAATTTTTTTGCTATGAAAAATTCCATCAATGATTTATGAAAAAAGGTGTATTCGTCACTGGACGTCCTGTTTAAAAAGGAGCAAGTTCTAATTTTGCCATCCAAGTTATTTAAGTCGATATCATTATATGCATTTTTTGCATTTAGTTCTTTTATCAAATTAAATATTTGTTCAGAAGTCACTTTGCTGTTACCATCAATAAACATTCTTAACGCTAATTCTTCCATTATTTCATATACATCCGTGGAGCAGATGTCCCTCCATCCTTCCCTTATAATACACATTTTAACATATTCAACATAAAGTTTATCTATAGTAATCGTACTTTTTAATTCCTCTAACTTAGGTAAAGTTTGTGCTATTATACTTAAAAAAATAGGACGATGAGCTAAATCCCAAAGATTATATATGTGACTCATTCTTTCAAGCTGATTTTCGCTCTGGTTTCCAAAAAACTTTTTAAAATATTCATTAATGTCGGCGTCATTAAAAAGTTGTATATATACCATCTGTAAGTTAATGTTCTCTTTTAATCTTAACCCCGTATAGTTTTTACTTATGGGGTTAAGCACGTCTCTTTCTCTATTTTTCTCTTTAAAATAATGGGTTCTTGAAGTAATAATAAGTTTATTTTTTCCCAACGCTAACTTATCGATTTTATAAAAGTTTTTATATGCAGTTGATTCTCGCATATCTACCGACATTTCGTCAAAGCCATCAAGAATAAATAGTAGTCGCCCATCTTGATATAACATATTAAAGTAACTGTAATCTATAGTGGTTCCAAAAGGTGCATGAGATTTTAGCTGCTTGTTGAAGAAATCATTAATGCAACTTTCATCATCCATGTCCCTTAGATATAGTAAAATCGGTACATAGCTGTTTATAACACCTTGAAGATATTTTTCAGCAAGGTCTAGAGTTAATTTTTGACAATATAACGTTTTACCTGTACCATAATCACCTAATATGGCAAGAACTTGTGAACTTTTATCCTTTATCCATCTGCCAACATATTTATCAACATATTTTACTTCTTTATAACTTTCATCAAAGCATCTAATTTTTATATAATAATTTAACTCTCTAATAGAGTTAAGATCACTGATTATCTCATTTAAGTAGATTTTTAGTTCGTTATTTATTTTATAATTCTTTGATTTCAATTGCTCAAACTCGTCTGATTGGTCTACAAAATGACCCTCGAGACTAGGATCAATCTTTAAGAAATGACAAGATTGGGAAGATTTTTGTATTTGCTTATTATATTTTTGATTTAATAATTTAAATTCCTTATCGAATTCTTCTAATTTATCCTGTGAATCCTGCATTTTTTTAATAATTTTTAACAACATCTCAACAATAGTTTTAGAACGATATTTAGATTGAGCTTCATGTGCAGCTAAGTCACCTTCCTCGTTAATCATTATGTCCAAGGATCGCTCACAGCATTTAGTAAGTACATGAAAAAGTTGTGGGGCAGCAGCTGAGATTCCAACTTTATCATAAAAATATTGGCTACATAATAAACAGAAATCTTTTCTGACAATTTCTAAACTCTCTCTATTTTTGTCATCTATATCATAGAATGAGTAAATTCTTACAATTATTTTTTCAACGTTACCACTCTCAAATTTTAAAAAAGTATAAAAGTCTTCAGGGTTTAGAAAATTATATAAATCTTTGAATTCTTCTTCTACAACAACTTTAATTTTTTTATTAACTAGTAATCGTTCTTGAATCTCTTCTTTGCTAAATGCATAATCTTGAACTTTATCTCCAGTAAAAGCAATTAATGAGCATAATCCATTAGTCAGCAATCCTACAATTATAGAAATAATGTTAGGGTCCATCTGAGATCACTTGAGATAACTGTTCTGGATCAAATAATAAGATAGTAAATTCTCTGAAATTCAGGTACATGTTGACCTTAATGACGGTACTTTATCTCATAGGAATTACATACTCGAAGTATAAAAAGTACAGTGACCATTAAATGCGATTGTTTTTTGGTTCAAATGTACGAGTCATCACAATTGTAGGATCAAGTTTAATTTTAAGACCCTCTCTTAAACCTGCAATCTGGAGTGTTTCATGCGGGATAATCGTCTATAAGCGCATCTTCGTTTGAAGATCTGCATACTTTATAAAAGCATATACACATATTACGGAATAAGCCTTCACATATCACGGAAGAACCCTCGACTCTCTGAAATTTCTTGCAGCTTCTACAAGTGAGCTTGCAAGCTCCCTGTAAGCAACTCCGTGCAGGTGGGCATACGAGCCCAGGGTATTTCCAGAAATAAGCCCGTCCATGTCGTTCTTTATGCCTGTGCCTCTTGACAGAGTTATTGCAAATTCAGCATCTTCAGGAATTTCCCATATTTCAGAATGGTGGAATTCGTGTCCCTTGAAGCTGTTGCCTTTTTTCCCTAGAAGGCAGTCCTGATTAAGGGTTCCTATATTGTAGCTGACCACTCTTGTCTGTCCCATTATAGTATGCCCTGGCAGGGCCCCAACCATTGAGTATGTAGATTCCGGCATTGATGCATCGTGATAGGTGCCTTTTCCGGGGACGCCTGTGCTTATTTTTTCCGTGAGGTACATAAGCCCTCCGCACTCAGCATAAATAGGCATACCTGCAGCAGACGCCTTTTTAATATCCTGGCGCATGGACTCGTTAGCTTCAAGTTCGGCTGCAAAGAGTTCGGGATAACCTCCCCCTATATAGAGCCCGTCAACCTCGGGAAGTGAGTGGTCTTTAACAGGGCTAAAGTAAACGATTTCTGCGCCTGCAAGATTCAGGAGATCTATGTTATCGCGATAGTAGAAGTTAAAAGCCTCATCAAGGGCGACCCCTATCTTTGGCCTGGTTGCTCCGGGATCGGAGACAGAAGTAAAAACACTATTATCAGGGGTTTTCAGGGGTTTTGCGCTTTTTGCGATTTCCATAAAGCGGTCTACGTCAATTCCTTTATTGATAATTTCTTCAATGCCGTGAAGGCGGGCTTCAAAGCCTCCGTCCCCAAGCCGTCTTCGGCCTTCGAGAGCTGGCATAAGCCCTAAATGGCGCATGGAAATCTGCATTGCGGGGTCTCTTGGAACAATTCCTATAACCGGAACGCCTGTATAGTGTTCGATTGCCTCTTTTGCTTTTTCGGCATGGCGGCGGCTTCCTATGTTATTAAGGATAACTCCTGCAATTTCCACATCAGGGTCGAAGTTCCTGTATCCGTTGATAAGAGCAGCACTCGAACGGGTAATGCTCCGGGCATTGATTACGAAGATCACAGGACAGTTAAGGATCTTTGCGATCTGAGCAGTGCTTCCAAGGTCGCTTAAGCTGTCAAAACCTTCGTAAAGACCGCGAACCCCTTCAATAATTGCAATATCAGCTTTCTCACCGGCATCACAGGCATGGGTATAGACATCCAGAATCCCATTCTCATCCATAAGGTAGCCGTCAAGGTTTCGGCAGAACCTGCCAGTTATTTCAGTATGATAACTCGGGTCGATATAGTCCAGAGCGACCTTAAAAGGCTGGACTTTGTATCCCCTTGAAACGAGAGCAGCCATCAGGCCCATGGAGATTGTAGTCTTGCCTGAAGAAGAACGGTCTGCGGAAATGAGAATCCTGGGAATATTCCCTGCTGTGGATTGCTTGCCATTAAGCATTTTTGATACCCCTGATGTGTTTATTCACCCTGATGTGTTTACTCAACTTATTTCCACTCTAATTCATTTTGTCAATTCCCTCAACCGCTCGTCACTCAGGGAATCGACTGTAACTCTGTTTTCGTTTTCAAGGATTGCTTTCCCAAGCTCGCGATAGATCTGAGCAATATCGGATTCAGGTGCCTTTTCCATTACAGAGTAACCTTCCCTTTCACAGTCCTGGACTACCTGCCTCTTAGGGATAAAAGCCATAAGCTGGCTGCCGATCTCCTCAGAAAACTTTGAAACGATTTCCTTTTCCCTGCTCACGTTTCTTGAATTACAGATTACCCCGCTAAGCGGCATTCCTATCTTCGATAAGCCTTTGCAGATATTATTTGCTGCATAAAGGGGCATGTACTCTCCTGAGGTCAGTACATAAATCTCATTTACGAACCCTTTCCTGACAGGGGCAACAAACCCTCCGCAGACAATGTCTCCTGGTACATCGTAAATGATCAAATCCTGCTCTTTTAAGAGATTTCCTGAGACGCTTTTCAATTTCTGGATGGCAACAATGATTCCTCTACCTGCACACCCTATGCCTGGTTCCGGGCCGCCTGCTTCTACGCATTTGACGCCTGCATACCCTTCAAAGACCACATCTTCTTTCTTTATGTCCACACCCTCGCGCAGGAGGTCGAGAATCGTTGGAATTCTCCTGCCTCTTAGAAGGGTGATTGATGAGTCACTTTTAGGATCGCAGCCTATAATCATAACCTTCTTTCCTGCCTCGGCGCAGGCAGCGGCAATGTTTGAGGCCGTACTTGATTTTCCTATGCCGCCTTTTCCGTAGATCGCTATGATCTTCTGGTTTTTCAAAGGATCTTCCTCCTGATTTTATCCTGGATCTTCCTATTCAGGCTTCCTTTGCAACTTCCCTTAAGGTAGCCCCAAACTCTGACTCCACAATTTCACTGACTCCCAGCGTTTTCGGGTGGAGGTCAATTTCAACCAGCACATACTCATGCCCCATCTCTTTTAAGGGCAGGACCTGTCTAGGGCCGTTAGTAATTGAAATAAGCTCCATGTCCTTTATGTGTTCCATAGGGATTGCGTGCGGGACACCTGTAATGATCGCAAAATCAAAGTCACTATATTTTTCCTTTATTAATTCGCTGACCTTTTCGCCTGCAACCGGGTACTCGTCCATGCCGCCAATGATCTCATGCACCTCAATTCCATGTGCTGTGAAGTCTCTCATTATGTACTCGGCATGCTGCCTTACTCTGGGAAGCCCGAGCTCTGGATCGATATTTGCCATATTGATAAGGTTTTCTTTTTTCCCGAGAGTTGCTGCAACCTCATTGACTGCAAGGGTAATGTCTGCAAACATGTAGCCGGTTTCTTTTTTGGCATTCATGATGACAAGGCCCTTCTTTCCTTCCTTGAGGAGTTGAATTACACGCTGCGCGGCTTTGTATTTAACATCCCCGCGGGAGGGAGCAAGGTATTCCCTGCTCGCAGCCCCAAACCGTTTTTCCACTTCGGTCGCTTTTTCAAGGAGATATTTCTGACGCTCGAACTCTTTGTGATCAATAATCCCTACATCGAGTGCGGATTCCAGGGCAAAGAGTACTCCTTTTGTGTTATTGTGATAACCTGCATGCACCTCAACTTCGATTACAGGGACATCAGGATTTGCCTCTAGCACGGCGTCATGCATTTCTTCTCCTATAATCATGCTGGGGCAGGTTCCTACAATACCTATAAGTTTCGGATTGAAAAGTTCCACTGACTTGTTGATAAGCTGGACAAGTTTGTCATGCCCTCCGAAAACGAAATTGTTCTCGTCAAGGCCTGTGGTAACCACATGTATACCGTCTTCTTCGAGCAGCCTTGCGTGTTTAAAGGAACATCCGGGAGGCCCATGCAGGATAGCAACATCAACATTTAAGTCTCTCAGAGTGTAAAGAGCCGCAACTATGGAACTTGGGCGGGGATGAATGATTGAAATCTCTTTTTCAGCCATGGCGAATCCTCTTGCTTAGATAATAGGGATATTGATGAAAATGATAGAACGCATTTCCCTGAAAATTTCTGTATCCTCAGGATATGAACTACCACCTGTACCAAAATGGGATTGGGAAACACGATCAGTTGAAATTAATGCGAGTAATGGAAACGAATACAGATTGGAAGAGCCTGTATAAAACTCTATCATAAAAATTTCGGCAAACATCTGAAGTCTTATTCTGGCCTGTATCCAGAATCGGCTTTTAACGGAAGCTTTAACGAGCTTTAACGGAAGCATTTCACTGAAGAGAGTATTATATCATCGCCTCCTGCAAATTCCGAGGCTTTTGAAAGACCTTCCGGAAGACTCCTTGCATAAGAAATATTTTTCCCATTTACTGTCTTCATCCGTTCTCCTACCAGGATAATCTGCTTACACTTTGTACCGAACTTTTCTACAAAGCCCTGCACGAGTTCAGGAGGCAGCCCTTCACAGACCTGAGAGGCTTCTTCTCCCAACACAAGGATGATGCCTTTCTTTTTTTCGTCCTTTCTCTTAAGGAGGGCATAATCAAGGGCTTTTTCGGCTGAGAGAATATCCATGCCTGAATTGGAATTGTCTATTAGGGAAATACCATTCATTTCTTTTTCCTGCATCCTGCCTGAAAGCCCTCTGAATCCTTCAATTACCGAAATAATAGCTTCAGGTTCAATTCCAAGTTCGAGGGCTGCTGCCGACGCTGCGACAAAGGCAGTTCTGTAAGCTGAAATATTATATCCTGGACGCAGGGAAGCTGACAAAATTTCCTTTCCCCTGTGCATGAATCGAATGCCATAGCTTGAAAATGTAGGCGAAGCCTGTAGCTCGGTTGAGCCTGCTGGCATTGATGAACTTGATAGACCAGTTGACCTTGATGAATCTAATAGGCCGATTGATGAACTTGATAGCCCGGTTGGCCTTGATGAGCTTGATAGATCGTCTGGTCCTGGTAAGTCTGAAGGCATTACTAACTCTGGGGGTACTGATAGGGCTGAAGTCCCGGACCCGGTTTCTAGCACAAAATCGGCTGTTTGGTCTGAAATTCCGGAAAGCTGGCCACTGAAAGGGTCTTTGAAGGTTAATACTTTTACTTTGTCTGTTTTTGCAGCTTTAAGGGCTTTTTTGGCCCCGACATTGATTAGAAGGATACTCCCGGCTTTTGCGAGCTTTACAAGCTGGAGTTTTGCCTCGCTTGCAAGGGCTGTATTGTTTGCAATTCCGTAGTCCGGAGAAAGGGTTGTAAGAATCCCCAGGTCAGCAGTGCCTGTGCCTCCTATTGAGATTTCAAAGATAAAAAAATCCGGCCTGAGTCCGGCTTCAAAAACTTTCTCAACTGCAACCAGAATGCTTCCTGGAGTTATGCTCAGACCCCTGTAAATAAGAGAAGAAATACCTGCTTTCCAGTATTCGAGCCCCCGTGAAGTGTGCAGCACTACTTCAAAATGCCTGGAGAGCATATCGGCCAGGAGGGAGGAGGCACTTGTTTTTGCTTTTACGCCGGTAACCTCAACCGTTTTTATGCCTGAAAGCCTTGAATCGTTTTTAAGTATTTCTCCGACAATTTCGTGGTGCGAAAGGATGTCTTTTTTCTGCGCCCTGGCTTCTACAAGCATCGGATAGGCAGGATCAAGATGCACAGGCGCTACAATGATGTCGAATCCTGAGGCAGGAAGAGGATTTTTTGAGCAGTGTATCCCGTACTTCTCCTCAAGTTCAAGCAGCGTTTCAGGCTTGACTGTCCCGTATACGTCTATTCCGCTTACTTCATTTCCAGCGGCTGCAAGGCTTTTTACGATAGGAATGCCGCCGTGGGTCAGGTCGAGCACGGCGAACTTCTTTCGGTACAGGTCCATGATAAAACCGGACCCCAGGTGTGAATTTAAAGGGCTTCCTGAACCCTTTTGAACACAAGGTCTGCGATAAGCTCATCGGCCCCTAGAGGGTTTGCATAGCATAAAGGAATGGTTTTTCCGTCAATTTCCAGGATACCGCAGCCATTTTTGTCCAGGCTCAGTATCTCCGGGATGTCCTTTGTGATATGAACTCCAGATGCCAGGAAAACCGGTACTGCTGCAATTTTTGTCACGCCGGTACCTGAAAAGCCTTCAATTGCCTCTTCAAGGGTTGGCTCACTGTTTTCCATAAAGCCGGCTCTTACAACAACATCAGAGTGTTTACGTGCAATATAGTCTGCGATCTTAGTGACTACTTCTTTATTGTAAGGCAGCTTGCTCCCGTGGCCTATGGCCAGAATTCCGAGTTTTTCTGTCATATTAAAAACCTCAATATCTATCTGTTCAGGCTTAACACAATTGTTTGAATTTGTAATAATGAAGAGTTTAACATAGTTAGGATTTATATGATATAATCCTTTTGAAAAAGAAACAGCGGGAGAAAGTTTTGAGAGATCTGGACGTAACCTACTATTATTATACAATTATAATGTGGATGTATGTATTTATCGTATTGATTTAAGTTTTTTCAATTTTGATATGCATCATTTGCCTGGGGCTAAGGTTGTTATTTCAGTCGAATTCCTGTAGCTGCTTTGGATATATTCTCGCCAGCGCAACTTTGGTTTCTTACAATTAAATCTAATTTTATTATTTAGTATTAAATCGTAATAGCTTTATGTTATTGATATTTATATGTTTTAACATTTAAAATTTTGATTTTATTTGGGTAGATAATATGACGGACAACACTTACAGTCATACTGGAAGCTTTTGGAGCAGCATCCGTAACCTGGCAACTCGTTATCAGGAGTTTTTACTTGACCCCGGAACATTATTTACTGTGGCAAGCGGGGTTTTGCTTATAATAGCAATAGCTGTTTATCCGCAAAATATGCTTGGTAAGACAGGCGAAGGCAACTGGTTATATTTATTATCTGCATTGGTCGGATCATCATTCATATGGTGGTCTGCCTACCAGGGGATTAAAGAAAGGGATTTTACTGCTGATATCCCGGTTACTATCGCAACAATTGCTGCTATTGCTTTCGGGCAGTATTCAGCCGCTGCAGTCGTAGCCGTACTTTTGCTTCTGGGGGGTATGCTGGAGGAGCTTGTCTCTGCAAGAGCAGGAAAGGCACTAGAATCTCTGGCAAAACTATTGCCTGATAGAGTCACAGTCAGGCGTGATGGACACGATATTGTAGTGTCTCTTGAGGAAATTAAGGTAGGTGACACGATCCTGGTCAAGTCTGGAGAACGTATTGCTGTTGACGGAACTGTTCTTTCAGGCACTGCTTCAGTAAATCAGGCTGCTATTACCGGAGAGAGTCTGCCAGTTGATAAACAGGAAGGAGATAACGTTTTCGCAGGCACTCTTAATGAAGCAGGTGCAATGGAAATATTAGCCGCAAAAGTTGGAAATGAGACGACCCTCGGACAAATACATCGTTTGATCGATGAAGCGCAGACTCAGAAGCCAAAAGTAGAGCGACTTTTGAACCAGTACGCGAAGGTTTACACGCCTACTGCAATTATCTTAGGCGTTTTGCTCTGGTGGTGGAGTGGGGATATAACACGAGCAATAACTATGCTAATTGTATTTTGTCCATGCGTGATGGTACTCGCTACGCCTACAGCACTGGTGGCTTCAGTTGGTAATGCGGCGTTAAAAGGCAATCTCATTAAAAAAGGAGCTACGATAGAATCTATGGCCAGGATAGATACCGTTATTTTTGATAAGACAGGGACACTTACTCACGGTAAACCAAAACTTGCCAGCATCATAGCATTGAACAAAAATAAAGCTGAAGACTTATTGTTATTGGCTGCAATCGCAGAGAAGTTCAGTGAGCATCCGCTTGGAAAAGCTGTTGTCAAAGCTGCGGAAGAGAAGGGGTTATTAATCCCGGACCCAGAATCATTTGAATCCTTATCAGGAACAGGCATAAAGGTTAAAGCCAAAGGGAAAAACATCTTTGTAGGCCGTCTGAAACAAGCATCCGAATTTTATATATTAATCTCTCATGAAGCTGAAGAAAGCATTGAAAAACAATCTCAATTGGGACGTAATGTAGTCATGATAGGCATTGATAACGAGATCGCAGGATTGCTAACATTTGAGGATAGAATCAGGCCGGAGTCAAAAAAGTCTATAGAGAACCTTCATAGACTCGAAATAAAGACAATAATGATCACAGGTGACAGCAAAGTAGTTGCAGAACAGGCAGCTAAAACCCTTGGTATAAATGAAATATATGCCGAAGTAATGCCCCAGGAAAAAGTCGAAATTGTGAAACGTCTACAGCTTGAAGGTCATAAAATCATCTTCGTAGGCGACGGTGTTAATGATGGTCCGGCACTTGTCACGGCTGATGTAGGAATAGCTATGGGACTTACAGGAACAGATGTGGCAATAGAGACAGCAGAAGTTGGACTATTATCCGATGACCTTTTAAAAATTCCGTACCTTATAAGCGTATCCAAGAAGGCAATAAGCACTATTTGGCAAAATGTTGTATTCTCGCTTAGCGTTCTCTCAATGGCAGTTATATTGACTATACCGGGCATACTTACACCCGTAACAGGAGCATTACTACACGAACTCTCGTCAATTCCGGTAATAATGAACTCAGCAAGATTAATTACGTACAGTCCCAAAGACTGAGAATAAACAAAAATTCTCTCAGGGCTATTTCTTCCTTGCATTAGTAGATCATTGCATTAGTAGATGTTGATATTTATCTTTGAATACTTTTGCTTGGTTACTCTATTTCCTGAGTTTACCTGTATATTTGCTTGGTTACTCTATTTCCTGAGTTTACCTGTATATTTGCTTGGTTACTCTATTTCCTGAATTTACCTGTGTACAGGAAGTTTATAAGTGCGTCCGTTTACCCGGAAATTTATATAGGAAAGGCCTTTAAATGGCCTTTCCATCTCTTTCACCTGTTCTTATCCTGATTACCTTTTCTACGGGTAAGACAAAGATTTTACCATCTCCAATGTTGCCGGTTCTGGTTGAACTAACAATAACATCGGTAGCTTTATCCTCGTCTTCATCGTTTACTACCAGCTCGATCTTTATCTTCGGTAGGGCATCAACCCGATATTCCTGGCCTCTCCATTGCTGGATAATACCTTTTTGTTGGCCGCGGCCTTTTACGTCAACAATTGTGAGGCTATTGAAACCGGCATTTTCAAGCGAGGCTTTTACTTCTTCAAGTTTTGTGGGCCTGATGATCGCTTCTATTTTCTTCATATAGCCTTCCCCTTTTTAGTCTCGGTAGCTAACGCTATTTGGCCACGAATTTGACTCGGTTCAGGGCTTTTATTCATTCCAGTCTCAGGGATGTCCCCAACATAGCCAGGGCAGCCTACCTCGGGCACGTCAAGCCCTCCTATCTCAACTTCGGTACTCACACGCATCGGCGTGATCAGATTGATCAACTTGTAGATGACAAAAGCCAGTCCACCAACTACGATGAAGTTGGTAGCCACGCCTATAAGTTCTGCCACAAATTGCAGAGGCTGGCCATATAACAAACCGGTAACTGCGGTAGGCACTCCATTCAATCCAGCGCCATAGCTGCCGTCTGCGAACAGACCTAGAGCTAGACAGCCCCATGCGCCGTTGACCATGTGTACAGAGACAGCACCAACCGGATCATCTATTTTTAACTTTCTTTCAACGAAGAAGACTGATTCGACTACAAGAATGCCTGAAACAAGGCCAATGACCGCAGCACTTATCTGATTGACGAATGCACAGGGGGCAGTGATAGCGACAAGTCCTGCCAGCATACCGTTACATGCCATTCCAGGATCTGGCTTTTTCGTGCGCACGGCCCACATCCATGCCGTAGCTGCGACAGCACCGGTAGCTGAAGCCAGCATAGTGTTTGTGGCTACAACAGCTAGTCTCAGGTCTTCACCTGCCATGGTTGAGCCCGCATTGAATCCGAACCAGCCGAAAGCCAGGATGAAAGTGCCGATTATGGCCATAGGGATACTGTGACCGGGTATTGCATTAACCGAGCCATCTTTGTTATACTTACCTATGCGCGGTCCGATTAACCATGCGCCTACGAGGCCGATTACTCCTCCGGTCATGTGCACTACAGATGAGCCTGCAAAGTCCACGTGGCCATGACCCAGGCCAAAGTTAACTCCAAGCTGGGACAGCCAACCTCCGCCCCACACCCAGTTTCCGAAGAGTGGGTATATGAAGGCACCAATAGCAAATCCCATTATACAGAATGACAGGAACTTCCAGCGTTCTGCAAGCGCTCCGGTAGGAATAGTTGCGGTCGTATCCATGAAGACCATTTGGAATAAGAATAATACGAATACACCCACATCGTAAGTGCCTATCAGTCCAAATCCAGTCATTCCAAAGAGCCCGAATTGATGCCCTAAAAGAGTGATAGAGAACTCATGGCTAAGTCCTGTATAGCCTCCCAGAGTGGCAAGTGGGCCGATACCTCCGAACATGATGGCAAAGCCCGTGACAAAGAACCCTAGCATACCCAGTGGATACACAAGGAAGTTCATGGCCATTGTATGCGCTACATTCTTCACGCGGACAAATCCAGTCTCGACCATAGCGAACCCTGCTTGCATGAACATAACCAGGAAACCCGCGAGCAATGTCCACATCATATTTATGGCTACGCTGTTATGTCCTACAGCACTGGTAACGTCTGCTAAAGAAGGTGCACCTCCGGTGCTCGACGCTACATAGCTGGAATAATCCGTATCAGCTCCTGTAGGGTCTGCCTGCTGGTCCGCCAGCACTATAGCCGGAAAAGCAACGACCAAAATAAATAGTACTAAAAAACTAACAAATAACCCGTTTATTTTGTTTCGCATTCAATAAACTCCTTAATTTTTCTATTCGGGCTTTAATAATAGGCGGTCAGCGACATGCGAGGTCGTATTATCTTATTATATGATATACGAGATTGTATTCTCTTGTTCTCTGTATATCATCCGTCTAATAGCCCTATATCATATCACCAGCAATTTATTGCCTTGTGTTTCTATATTAATCTTTCGTATGTCTAGGAAATGTGATTCCTCTTTTATAATATATTAATATATCGAAACTATATAAATAAATATTAATAATTATATTAAAAATAAATGAATACTCATGACTGATTCCTATATGAAGATGCAGCAATAGCGGTGCATAAAAAGCCATATACTTTAAATTTTGAGAAAACAAAAGTAGAGTAATTTTTATAAGGATCTAAAAAAGCATCTTTACAAGAAAAAGATGGAAGAAGAAAAACCCGAAATAGATAAAAAGGTAAAAGGATTCCGGAGAATAATTTCAGTTTAAATTCACGCGTATTCATCCTTTCGGCGCGATTTCTTCCGGAAACCACTCCTGAATCTCTTTTGGCATATTGAATTTTACATCCCGGAGTTCGCCTTCTCCCATGTGCCTGTACATGACCCACATGACAGCCCGAATAACTTCAGACGGATTTACATTCTCATCGAACTCAAACTGTGCGTGCACTCTTCTTGCAAACTCCTCTTTTTTGAATTTCTCGGGCTTATCCCTGAGAGTCCAGCCGTCATAATATATTCCTTTAATTATAAGGGGCAACTGTGAAGCAAGATCAACTGCTTCTTCTACCGGAAGCCTGTCCCGGATAGCGTGCAATGTACCCCTCAATGCCTGATATGCACTATCCTTGCTCTGCCATTTCAACTGGGTCAGAATATCTCTGAGCCATACATTGGTTAAGTCTATACTGTTTTCAAGATTCCTTACTCCCGTAGTCATTTCAACTCCCCCTAAAGCTTAAAAACAAATATCGTTAGGCAATAATATCGTTAGCAAGAATATTATTAGGCAAGAATATCGTTAGCAAGAATATCGTTAGCAAGAATAAATTATGGGTTGTATTTATATAATAATATCTAAGAACAAAACTAGAAGAGGAAGTCCGGGTCATGGACGGATTTCGGGATCAGAAAACCGAAAAAAGCTCTATTTTTACAGACCAGCAAGGTATTTCAATGCTTTACCAAATCAAGAACTTCTATGTCATCAGCCAATTTTGGAATCACGTTGTGTTCAGCTCCGATGAACAAAATTCCAGTTTCTTCGTTCTCCAGAGTTTTGTTTATCCTTGAAGCTATGTATGCATCCCTTTGTTCAAGCAAAAAATCTTTTTTAGCAATATATCTCTTTTTTGCCTCTTCCTTTTCGGAAGTGGAAGAGACTTTTAACATATTAAGCAACAAATTACGTTCTTCAATTAGAAGCTCAGGATTTTCAGTGGCAATGATCCTGGCTCCCTTTGCCACCATTTTTTCAATAATCTGATAATTTTTACTTCCTAGCTCTGCTGTATTGTGAATAATTTTAATTCCCATTTCACCTTCACATGGCAAGCCGTCCTGATAAATTCTAGTATTCTCAAGATTTAGATTGAGCCCAAAAATTTCCTTTTCAAGTTCATCCCAGAATTTTTCGATAAGCCTCTGATTATTTTCCCATTTTTCCCTGCCGAGTTTAGAAATAGCTACCTGTGTTAGTTCTTTACTTAAAGAACCCATATCTGCAGAGGTATGGACAATTCTTACATATACAAGCTTTCTCATGTTCCCACGCTATATCAGTAACTGTTAGAAAAACATATTAGTCAAATTTTTAATAGAATTGGTTTTGAATTGATGATAATGAATTTGAACTTTAATACAGCCTATTCATCTATCCAAATTATAAAATACTCAAGAGCTTCTTTAAATTCTCTTAACCTTATATCGATTATCTGTTTCCCTATTTCTGTGGGAACATAATATTTTGTTCTCAGGTCACCTTTTACAGTATCGATTTCAAGCAAGTTCTGATCTTTCAATGCATACAATATAGAATATATTGCACTAGGGGATATGTAAACACGATGTTTAAAAAAAAGTTCCTTTGCAATATCTTGCCCAGACATCGAATTATTCCTGATCGTAGAAAGTACTGCAACGTTCAGATGCTTCTTTAATATGTCTTCAATGTAAACATTTTGGGAATCCGATTCTCGGGCTTGAGTTATATGTTTCTCATTTTCAGGATCCATTGCTTCACCTTAGTCGATGCCAAAATTGTCATATACGATACTGTAATTTAATTGTCAAATTATTCTCGGGTCTGATAATTTCATATTTTCCATTACACCGACTTTTCATCCCGAATTTGACAGAAACATATGTTTTTTGGTGTATAGATGGGGTTCAAGTTTCTGTTTTCCTGATATAATTCAAAGTTCGGCATTACTTTTTTTATTTTTTCTTTTTCCATTTTTTTGAACGATTCTGTGTCGATGCAATATTTTTAGTAAGTATATGCCCTACTCACCTGGTTTTTGGATGTTTAGAGCGACTTCAATATTTCATTTTTATATACAGTTCTGGGTAGCGCAGTGAAATTGCTGTAAATTTAAAGTACCGTTTTTTATACTGTATAATCTATAGATTCTTTAAAAGTGATGTTTTTTCCAGGGAATCCTTGAGATTTGTGATTTTACAGAAAAATTAATAAACTGCCTGATCACATGATCCCACACATTTTAAATATATTTTCCTAAACTTTTTTTCTTAGTCATCATTTTTTAATATCTTTTATTCATGCACTTAATATATTTACATGCTTATTCAGACTAATTGCTTGATTCGGTCTAAAGTTTTCTTATTCTATTATAATTCCAAATATTGGTCAATATTGCAATCTAGATTATCGGGAAGTCACAAGAAGGTTCCTGAAGTTGCATACTACTTCTTTAAATATATTTGACCTATCCTATATATAATCTTTTATCCCATGAATTTTTTAAATTTGTTAATATTTTTACAAACTTTGAAAATTTATCATTTAATTATGGCTATATAATTCTATTTTTATTAATTTTTAAATCGAAATGGTTTTCTAATCCATAGCATTTCGATTATTCATCCAATCTATTCGCTATAAATTTTGCTTATAAGTGCGTCGTGAACATCTTCTATATCTGGAGCGTGTATCCAGAGGACATTGTTATTGTTAATCTTGATACACAATTCTTTCCTTTCTTTTTCCTCGTGAACATTTGTGACTAGAACGACTTCCAGTATATCTTTCAGTGCGATTTCGTACAATATTTTATTAAAGGCCTTGTGCCAGCCAAAAATTCTGCGATTTGTCAAATACATGTAACCATAATTCCAGGCTTTCCCCTGATCCTTAGAATAGGAACCAAAAAAATTCATTTTCGTTTCTTCTTCCGCCATAAGAGTTGGCGAAGTCACTCTATGTTCAAGTGCCCAGGCTCTTGTACTCTGGTCAAACTGTTCAAATATGCCGTATTCAAGCATTGTTTCAATTCCAGCAGCTAATAGTCTGAGACTCAAGCCTATCAGGGGTACACCTGCAACTGTGATCAGAACATCGGCGTTTAAAACGAGTCCTTTGTTAAGTAACCTATCAAGAAGTTCCACTAAGGAGTCTTCTCCACGTTCCGGCATCATGTATGTTCAAAATCCTTTTTAAGATCAATAAAGCTATAAGGTGACCAGGGTCCTGTAAACCTGACTGCAAAACCTTCATGTTCGTTTATTTGTTCAAGAACTTGCCCCAGATTTTCAACATTTTCATTAGAAACGAGACAGGAAAGTGTAATCACAGATTTTTTACCTTTGAATTTCTCTGGAACATTGGATTTTTTTTCTTCAGGAACCGTCTCTTTTACATTCTCATGGATAGCTCTTCCAAATTCGGCTCCAAGTTTTGAAAGTTCCTTTGTTATTGCCTGATCTCGCCGAACATCAAACTGCTTCTGAAGGATGTAGCCTTTTCCTTTTGACATTCCTTGAATCTTTGTATTCAATTCTTGAAGTTCAGGGCTGTCTTTGAGGACCTTTTCAGCAAGAATTTTTGGATCATAAAAAATTTGGACTAAATACTCTGCAGTACCACTTAATTTCTCAAGTTCACTTTTAAAGGGTTCATAATTTTTCTGCAGCCAGGATTTTATGGTTTCGTCATTCCCGAGTGCGACACATCCAAACGAAAATGGAAGCAAAGTACCAAATTTTTCAGTCATCTTATCGATTGCATAGTTATGAGTGAATACCCATTCTTTTGCTTGCTGTTCATCCTTTGCTGGTTCGGGTTTCTTTTCTAAAAAATGCACAGCTGCAGCAATGTCTTTATAGACAATTGTATACACAGGATTGTCATCAATCCCAATCGTCCCCAGGTTCTGTTCAGTAGCTGTATTGAGAATCGAGTAAACATAAAGGCAGTTTTCCTGTTCTGTTTCGTTCATTTTAATCGGCTTCCTCAATCCACCCTATTGGATTTAATAATTTTACAATTACCTCGTCTACTACCTTATCAAGTCCGTCCCGCACAGAATAAACACAAATTCAAATGCATTATTAGCTTTTACCATCCTCAAGTCGTCATGCAGATCCAAATTGAGTTAATTCCAATAGGCTTCAGGTCCTTTTAGGAATGATTCAAATATAATATCAAAGATTTTTGTTGCCAAAAATAATTATTTAGGGAAATGGAACTATAGATTAATTTCCAAGCTGAAAATTTGAAGTTATATTTTTATCATTCCTTAGTGGCTGTATTGAGAATCAAGTATCGGTAAAGTATGTTCGTCGTCGCGTAGTTCACCATTTTTTACTTCTTCAGCCCACCACCTTGGGTTTAAGAATTTGTCGACTACATCATCTACAACTTGATCAAGTCCTTCCCGCACAGAAGCAACACAATTCTCAAGTGCGTTATCCTCTTTTATTCTCTCAAGTGCTTCATGCAAGTCTGAAAGAGCCGCTCCTAGCCTTTCAATCTCTTCGTCGCTCAAAGATTCATTTTCGATTCTCAATAATGCCTGTTTTTCGAGTAAGTCCTGAATAATCTCAACAAGAGCCACAACAAGGCCTAATAATCCCTTCTTTAAATTATCCTCATCAATTGTGATTGTCATTGTTTTCCCTTTTTATCTTAAGCTGAAGTACCCCGTTTTTGTAGCTTTTCTCTTCGATGGACCCCGATTTACATGGCAACGATATTTTCTTACTATAGACACCGGCAGAAATATCCAGCGTATCGCCTTGAATTTCTATGTTTATGTCCTTCTCTTCTACATCAGGAATTTGAGCTATTACATAAACAGAATCCTGTTTTTCAAATACATCAAAAATCGGTCCGGATGGTTCTGGAGCTTCGACGGTTACATTTTTTATATTTCTTGAAGCTCTACCTGGACTTTTAGAAGATTCATTTCTAGAGGGCATAGGTCTTATGGACAGTCCATAGCTCACTACTGGTTTGCTGCTCCAGCCGGTTTCAAGCCTGTGCTTTATTTCCATATCTGTTTCAGCAATTCTCTGCCTGAATTCCGGGGAACTATTCTCAAGGATCTTTACAATTTTCCCGAAGCCCGGAATTGATCCCACGATATCTTCTACAAAGCTGGGATGTTCATAATCTGTAGCTCTGTTTTCTTTTTCTTCAAGTTTCTGTTCAAGTTCTTTAATTCTATTCCCCAGGTCCTGGATTTTAGTTTCTAGATCTTCAGCTTTTGTATCACTTTTTGTTTCTTCCTCTTTGTTATCCTTTTCATCATCATTACCCATGGATAGATCTCTCCCAGTTACTCGAATTATAATTTTTTTAGGGAAGTGTGCTGTATAAAATACGGAACTGGCAGCAACGTTTAATACTGTTAATTTTGCTCCTCAAGTGTGGAGTTTCCTTCTTGCTCAATCTCAATGTAACTTGCAGGGATTATTGCACGTTTTTTCTTAGAAAGTGGGCTTGTCCATCCACAGATTGGGCACCCTTTTTCAATTAAAAGCTTTTCTTCCCTTCGATTTCCACATTCCGGGCAATAAGCATGGGCTTCGTGTACTTTCTCCCAGGCCGGGGTATCAATCTTTGTTCCTGAAGGGAACTCGAGCCCATATTTTGCTGCGGTTTCAAAGGATGCCAGAGTAGCTGTAATTTTAACTCCAAGAAGCTCAGTTCCTGCGATAGATACTGAAATATCAGCATTCAGTACAAGTCCTTTATCCAGAATCCTATCTATTACATCCGCAAGTCCGCCGGTTTCCCTGACAACACTTCCGTTGCTCATATTATTCCTCCGTTCATAGTATTTCCTCAATTGATTATCTCAGGGACTTTTTTATATCTCGGGAACTTACGCAATTGAACTGAGAAATCAATAGCATCAAACCTTTGACTGTTTTAATTTTAAATTAAAACTATAACCTTTATCATAATTGATTTTATACTTCAGAGCGTAAGTTCTATACCTGGCATTAGTTCTAACTACAGCTGGCCGTCATCAATCAAAAGTCTCGAAGATATTGAAAAATCTTCATTCCTTATAGATCGTAGTCGTTTCACCGAAGACAAATGAAATGCTTATTTTCTTCTTTTTAAGTGGCTTGTTACAGGGCTCTTGGTCAAAAGTTTTGGGTAAATTTTTAGAGTATGGAAGTCATTGGGTTTTGTATCAATCGTGATACTGTAACCATACTCAGCTTTCGAGCTAAAAGGCCCTTTAGTTGTGCCAGATCCGGATTTTTGACTGATATTTTGAGTCTCCATTTCCTCAAGTAATTTTAGAAAATTGAATAACTTGGAAGGTTTTTCTTCGGTTGTTAGCGATTTTGAATTCTCTTTTTCCTTTCCATGCAATGGTTTATCAGGACAAGATGTCGGTTCTGACATTGAGATTCGTCTCCAATACTCTTTCTGCAAATTTTAGTTGTCTCATAAGCTCGGCTTTACTTTCCTCATATTCTTCTCTTGAGAGCTCATCAAACTCATAGAGCATTTGGTTTTCCTTGATCTTGTTTTTAATTTTATCAACATTATAAAGTTCCTTATAAGCAAAGTCCTTTATTATTTCAATGTTTGAAATAAGGTCGAGTCCAGGGATTTCAATTCCTAGCATCCTCAGAAAAAGATCATCAAAGAAAAACATTACCTGAAGCCACCTTTTTTATTAGATAAAATATGTATATCTACAAAGTTATAGGGAGGCCAGGGCCCACTATATTGAAATTTATACTCAGGATATTTTAGTTTAAGCTTTTCAACCTCACCTGAGAAATCCTGAACTTTTTCCTTATCTATAAGATAAGAAGTATTCATCAAAAGACGAGAACTGAAAAGGTTAAGAGTTTTCGAATGGGAAGCTATTTCCTCAAGCCTTTCAGTTGATTCGGACTTACATTGTTCCATTTTTTGATTGTCAATCTTAGCGTCTTTTGGCAAAAAAATTTTTATCCCGAGTTCAACTTTATTATCCACAATTGTAATGGCTTTTTTAATAGCTTTTTTTCCAGCCCTCATGGATACTTCGATCAATTTCTTGTTTTTAAATATCATTCCATAAGCTACCGGAATAATACTGTAATGTTTCATTACTTCATTGACAACATTTTGATGAATACTTATTTCCTCTTCATCATCAATCTCGTATTTTTTGAAGGGTTCATTGCTTACAACAGGACAAAAATCATTGCAATCCAGCGTGTATACCTCATGTCCTTGAAAACCTATATTACCAAAGTTAATAGCTTCCTCGGGGGATTTGATTATGCAGTAGACATATTTACTATTTTCAGGAGCACTCTTCATCGAATCTTCCTTCCAGGCTTTCTAAAGCAATTTTCCAATATTTATTCGGAGCTTCGTTTAATATACTTACCGGAATTTATTTTACATAATTACAATAACACAATCATCGTGTGCTTATATCTTCTTCAGTTACCTTTGTAGTATATTCATTATTCAGGTTTAATGGGATTATTGAGACTCATTTGTACCTTGAGACTTATTTATATCTTCAGACTCATTTGTACTCGGACAAGATACAAAATGTACAAACTACGCTATTTATATTAAAGTATACGAAATATACAGGAAATTTTCTATAATTTACATTATATCCTGTGTATATGAATTATTAATTGATGATAAATGTATTGAATTTTGCTTATAGTTATTCTTCTTGCGTGAACATATCACTTCTTCGCCGCATTCCGATTTTACTATAGTCTATTATATCCATATTTGAGTTAAGTTTCATTTCATAAATGCTCAATATGTCCTGCGAGTCGGGAATTGATTTTCGTTCAAGGACCTCTACCAGGAGTTTAAGTATACCTTCTTCTCTGGACATACTTACAACCCCCTCAGCTTTTTTTCTAGTAATGCTTTCGATCAATGATGTTGCGTTATTAAGTTCTTCCATCAGTGAATTTATCTTAATCCCATCTTCTTTAACATTAGCGCTCATTTTTTCTCCTTTCTCTCCAGTTTTTTCCTGTTTGTTTCCATCTCAACTCTCCCAAACTTATTCTGAGCCTTTTATCCCTGAATTTTGAATATGCCTGTGCGTTTTTAAGTCTCTTGTCCCTTATTTTAAATACGCCTTTTTTATTTCATCAAATTCCCGTTTGCTTACTGCGGATGCGCCAGCGCATTCTTGTTTGTTCCCACAGGAATTTCAAAAACATTTATGCAAGTTCTGAAACTGCTTTATCTACGAGTTTCTCGTTCTTGATTACCTTTGCAGGATCTTGTTTTTTATTAATTTCAGGGGTTGTTTTACTTGCGGTTTTTTCTGTCTTGATCATCGGCGCTGGATCTTGCTTTTTATCAACCGCAGGAGCTGGTTTGCTTACGGTTTTTTCTGTCTTGATCACCGGTGCTGGATCTTGCTTCTTATTAACCGCAGGAGCTGTTTTACTTACAGTTTTTTCTGCCTTGATCACCGGTACCGGATCTTGCTTCTTATTAATCTCTGGGGCTGTTTTATCTACGGACTTATCGGTCTCATGCATTTCAGCGTTGGAACTCTCTTTTTCTGAATTAAGCTCTAAAATAACTTCATTTACAATCTTCTCTTTCTTAAGAAGCTCTGCATTGGAACTTGTTTTAGTTGCAATCACATCGACAAACAATTGATCAAAATAATCTTTTGTATTGCCGTTCAGTTTTTTCATAGCTTTTCCAACCATAATGCCGGACCTGATTCCAGGTTTCTGGACATCATCAGTTTGGTCCCTGATCTTCCGGATGATTGATACAATTTTTTCAGTGTCTTTCTCCGGAAGGCCTGTATGTTCTTTTACTATCTGGACCTCGGTTTCAAAGCTATAGTAGTCCATGTATATGCCCACCATTCGATCCAGTAAAGCATCCTGAGGAACGTGAACTCCTGCATATTCAATTGAATTACTTGTCAGAATTGCCCTGAAATCCGGATGCACTTTGATGTATTTTTCCCCACCAAACCTGGATGGTAATTCAAGGATTCCTTCTTCAAAAACCGAAAGTAAAACGTTGTTTGCAATTGGCTTTGCCCTGGAAAACTCATTATATATGAGGGTATATCCGTATCTACATGCAATAGCCAGAGGATTGTCAATCCACTCGGGCTTTATAATGTCTGAACTTTTAAAAACATTATGAATATAATTATCTCTGACAGATTCCTGCTTGATTTGAGCATATCCACCTATGAGATCCTTTGTTGTAAGTGACTCATCCCCATTAATCCATATAACAGGGCGTCCAATTTCTTTTGCAATATGTACAGCAAGACTTGTTTTTCCACAGCCTGTAGGGCCAATTAAATGAACGGGATATCCGACTTTTATCCACAATTTAATTCTTTCACTTAATTTCTGGATTTCAGTATTATTTATAAAATATTCCATTTCAGGAACAAGGTACTTCTTTTCTTCAGAGCAGTTTTTCAAATTTACACTATATGGAAGTGGTTCCTTTATGGGATTCAGGTCCTCAGTGTCTGATTCCTGTTTTGTTTCCTCTAAAGTTTTGTGAATAGGTTTACCTCTTACTATTCTCTGATGCGTTGCTTTATATTTCATTTTTCTTTCCTCTTTTTTGTAATTACAGTCTTCAATATTTGTTTTATATCGGGCTATTACCTTGTGCTTTGAGGCAAAAAACACAGTTTTAAAATTACTAAATTTAATATTGTGAAAGTGTGATCGAACAATCAGTAGTATAATGAATATAAAATTTCAAAAGACTGTTTCTCCATTGTTTCTTGCAGGCAATCTTCTCTCAAACGATGACCTATGAATTATACAGTTTTTTATTACCCATGCAAAGTCGCAAAGAGCCACAGATCTTTTGAAATTGTCTTCGGTTAAGACGTGAAATACCAGGGGATGATTTGTATCCTCTTTAAATTGGGTGTAAAACAGTAAATTATATCTGTGGAAACGCAAATAAGAAAATGTAAGTTCTGGAGTAATAACACAAGTAAAAGAGTGATAAAACTCTTTTAGAGTGTAATGAAAATATTCTTATATTTAGAATGCTTATCACCAAATCTAAAGAGTATACTTTTATTATGAGTATTCACTTTGGAGTCGATAAACTCTCCTTAAAGGGACTATTACAAAATAACTTCCTCAATGCTCTAATTTGTTGTCTGGTAATTAACTCCAAAAGCTTTGAAATAATACGCTTGAGGTAGAGTTATTGAATTTGTTATTTTGGTGTGGATCCCAACCGAATACAAGTGGATTTTCTATTCTTTTTAAACTCTCTGCATCCACAGATTATCCATAGAATTCTTTGGTATAGAGATCAATTTCGTTCTGTAATCCACTTATATCGGATTCCAGATTACAGACTTGATCTTTCATCCAGCTTGATTTTTGTTCAAAGAGTTTAATTTCTTCATCTACTCCTTTCTTGATCTCTGCGACTGCGGATTGGATCTGACTGGCTCCAGCATTGATCTGGGCAGCTTTTTCCTTACTTTCCGACTGAAGCTTTATTATTGCAGAATTAATCATCGATACTGCTTCTTTCTGTTCTAGCGCCTTAGCACTTATGTCTCTGTTTAGATCAGCAACGCTTTTGTGCATGTTTTAACTTCCTTTTCTTTTTCTATATTTTTTTGTGGTTTGTTTTTCTACATCTTGCAGAAAAGTTTTTATCATTCTAATTCAAATATAGCTAGCTTAGTTCCAGAATCTATTGATTCTTGTTTTTTATCACTGAATCTTGCAATAGAGTTATAATTCGTGGTATCCGGTCTTTAATAATGACTCTATTACTAAATTCAGTGACATTTTCTTTTTTTCAAGATGGCTTAGTCCTTAATTAACCTGATATTCAACACTTCCTGATATCAATTAACAGAAAGTGTTACACAGTTCGGAATCTGTTTTAAAAACATAACTATCTTTTATTTACATGCGTCACTAGATTCTGGAACTAAGTTCTAATAATCCACTAGTCAACTGTCTCAAAACTATGTTTGATTTTACAATTGGATTAAAGCATCTTACTACAAGGTTAATTTATAACTGAAATTGGAGTACATTTTTGTCTGAGTTTAAGGTCAACAATGCTCATTATCCAATTATCAAAGTGAGTCAAGTTTTGATACAATCTTTTTATTTCTTTAGAAATTATGCTGCAATTACTGGTTTTTCCTCTCTTGCAGCAATTTCGATTTTTGTAATCTCTTCTGCATAGTGCAGGAAAGTGTCAACAGATGCGACAACAACTCTTGCTTCAATAGCCAGTATTTCAATGCCAACAAGTGAGACTCTTGCCCATGTGTCAACAACTATACCTTTATCGAGAATTCTGTCAAGCACTTCTGCTAGACTGGAACAGTCTGGACTCTGTGAAACCATTTATATCACTTCCAATTTTTCTATTTTTTAGAAATTATGCTGCAATGACTGGTTTTTCTTCTCTTGCAGCAATTTCTATTTTTGTAATCTCTTCTGCATAGTGCAGGAAAGTGTCAACAGATGCGACAACAACTCTTGCTTCAATAGCCAGTATTTCAATGCCGACAAGTGAGACTCTTGCCCATGTGTCAACAACTATACCTTTATCGAGAATTCTGTCAAGCACTTCTGCTAGACTGGAACTGTCTGGACTCTGTGATACCATTTTTACCACTTTCGATTTTTTTTATTTTTTTAGAAATTATGCTGCAATTACTGGTTTTTCCTCTCTTGCAGCAATTTCGATTTTTGTAATCTCTTCTGCATAGTGCAGGAAAGTGTCAACAGATGCGACAACAACTCTTGCTTCAATAGCCAGTATTTCAATGCCAACAAGTGAGACTCTTGCCCATGTGTCAACAACTATACCTTTATCGAGAATTCTGTCAAGCACTTCTGCTAGACTGGAACTGTCTGGACTCTGTGATACCATTATTTACTCACCATCCATACTCTAATTTTTAGCATTTGTTAGTTAGAGAGAAGATTTCATCTCTGATGGAAGCGACATACTTTGGCATAAATTGTACTCAAAATTACCTTTTTATATACCAAAAAATCCAGTAAGATAAAATCTCATGTCTCTAAATCTATACAAATTTTGTTCGTTTTTAATTGAGTAAATCCATAACGGTATACCTTACTATAGTTGCTCTTCTTTATATACTTTAGTATGTAATATATTTTGTTTTAAAAAACAGATTAAATAAATGTGTAAATATTATATGAAAAAATACTCTAAATTTCATACTAGCTTTATTCAAAAAAATATTCTAAATTATTATACAAATTTTATTTCAAAAATAACATTTTTTTCAAATTGTATAAAATCGTTTTCTATGTTTTATGAAAGATTAAAACTTAGATGGTAATTCCCAACATGTAACTTATAACTCTACACTTATAAATAATTATTTATGTGACGTTCACAGCGTTTAACTTTCGCAAGTGGTCAGCTTGGATAAGACAACATCGATAATTGTCTTTGAGCTCATCCCAAAACCAATTTTATTTCCACATCAGAAAGAGTTTCCAAATTATTATTCAGGGTCTGGAGCTCAATTGATAATCCAGAATATGATATTCAGAGAAGCAATTTTGAGTTTTGGGACCAGCTCTTTATTAAGATTCAATTCTCAAACTTGCGCTGTTTAATTGCTCTCCTGAGGTGCAATTTTTTCAGAATCTCTGCGTAAAGCTTTAAGTGCATATTTTTCCAGATCTATTTCCGGTCTCGTACGAAAGCCAAATCTTCTTAGTATAGATACAGGAGGGCACCAGCCCTGCACAGCGTACATGAGCAGGAAGGTTGAAGCCATTGTAGGCAAAATAAGCCATATTTTGCTTCTTTTTAAGCCAAGTATTATTCCAATTAAAGAAACTGTAGATGCGCGAATTTCCATAATGCGTCCTATATCCCACTCCTTATCAAGTTCTTCAATCCTTTTGCCTATTTCATAGTCGGTTTTGCTTGCATAAAACCTGACCATTGCAGCTATCTCTGTATCTATTGCCTGGTTAATCTCAGGAGGTGTATTCGCCCGTACCCTATCTCCTCTTATGAGTTCGCTGTAATTGCTCACTTCCATAAAATTCCCCCTCTTAACAATCTTTTTTCAAATAATCAGACCTGAGTTGCTTTATCAGACCTGAGTATTCTTTCCTAAAAGGGGTAGAGGTACACGAATATAAAGTTAATCAGAAAAACTTAGTTTTAAGACTTGATTTTGTAAACGAAAAAGAAGTGAACACACTTTTTCCCCGTTTTTGTTTGTTTTCTAAGCTGTTGCAAGAAAAAATGAATTTTTACATATTAAGAAAGGGTTCTTTTTGGGAATCCTTACTTATCTCCTATTTCATAACTCGATTAGTCCATTGGGGTAATAAATTACCTCTGTTCCTTTAAAATATATGCCTCCAGGATGTCTGTATCCATTTGACCCACTCCAGTCAAAATTCAGCCAGTACTGAAGTTTCCCATCTTTAAGTTCTCTTCCTGAGTACCAGATATTTTCAGCATAGTAATATCTGCCCTGTAAATACCTGAGGATTTCAGACGCAGTTTCCTTGTCGTCTCCGATGTAAAGTTCAGGATAGGCGTGTCCGTAGCTCTCGTTTGTTGCAGTAACGACTCTTGTATTGAACCCCATATTTTTTAAAAGGGCAGACATGACTATGGAATAGTCGTCACAGTCTCCTTTATAACCTTCTTTTATAGTCTGAGAGGCATCAAAGAAAAACTCGCCGTTTTTTTCATAACGATACTCCCAATGCTTGTTCACGTAATCAAAAACATCACAGGCGTCTTTAATATTGTATCCTGAGGTCTTTCCAGTTATATTGAAAACTTCGGATGCGATTTTCTCATTTTCTGACCCAATACCTCTCTGGAGATTCACGGACAATAGTCTGTATTCCCTGGGATATACGACGTTTGTTTTTTCTTCATGATAAGTAGGAACCTCTGGTATTTCAGAAGACGTCGAATCGACCAGGTATACAGTGCTCTCATTCTTTTCGGTCTTATTCTGGTCTTCCAATCCTGTCTCATCATACAAAGGGTTATTCGTTCCGTTAGGTGTTAAATTCTGTAAATCCTTTGCCAGATCTTCGGAGTTTAGACCTGCAACAGGAATATTATCGGTAGCGTCAGGATATATACATCCGGAAGCAAATGCAAAAAGAAGAAGTAGACTTAAAAATTTAAAATAGTTCATCCTGATCACTCTGTCGACTTCCTGGATACATATAATTGAAATAAAATACAGTGCAAAGAAGGTATTAATTTATAATGCAGATTTTGTAGCTATAAACCTGCAAAGTATAAATTTGTAACCTTAATTCCCAAATTTTAAGCGCATACTTTTTGTATCCCTATTTTGCTCATTTAATTCGTGTGCAGATGCATACTAACTTACTCATTTCCAAACAACAATTCAAAAACTATCTATACTATTATGCGCTTATTATATAAGCGCATGAAGTCTATCCTCCGCATCAAGAAAATAAATGGAATTGAGTACTGGTACGAAGATATTCCTTATTACGATAAGGAAAAGAAACAAATTCGCCATAAATCCAAATATGTTGGCAGAAACATAAACGGTAAACCTGTTAGAGTTCGTGACGCATTAAACTCTTCCGATGAAATCGTGCAAGATGAGACTTCTTTCGTTTCCAGCAAACCTGTAAATGCTTATAACTATGGTGAGTTCCTTCCATTACAGAAAATAGTAGAAGAACTCAAAATTGAAGAGTATCTTGGTGATCTGTTCAATGAAAAAGACAGGAACATGATACTTTCAATGGCACTTAATCGTGTAATTCGTCCTACAGCTATGTATAACCTTAAAACCTGGTATGAGAATTCTGTTCTTTCTCTCCAGTGGCCTGAGTTACCCTTGAAAAGTCAAAACATCAGTAATCTACTTGCAAAAGTAGGTAATAGCGACATTCCATCCATGTTTATGGGTAAAATGTTTAGAAATCTTGGGACAAAACGCACATTAATGTACGATCTTACCAGTTTATCGAGCTACTCACAACTAATTAATCTTCTTGAATACGGATACAATAGAGACAATTGCGATCTTCCTCAAATAAATCTCTCCATGATTGTGGATAAGGAAAAAGGAATTCCGGTGATGTATGACATCTATCCTGGAAGTATTGTAGACGTTACAACTCTTAAAAATACTCTAAAAAAGATAGAAGCTCATGGAATGGAAAACTATACACTGGTAATGGATAGAGGCTTTTTCAGCAAGGGAAACATTGAGGAATTAGTAAAGGAAAAGATTCCTTTTATTATGCCAGCTACAATGGCACTTAAAAGTGTCAAAGAGCTTATGAGTTCAGTACAAAAAGACATCGAAAGTCCGGATATCTTCATAAGTTTCACAAAAAACCAATATTTGTAAAGCCAGTGACTCTTGAGGAAAAGGAATTCAAGATCAATGGATACTGTTTCTATGATCCAAAGAGAGAAATGGAAGAAAAAAGCACATTTTACTCCCGTCTTTATGATATGAAGGAAAAACTGGAAGAAACAGCAATACCAGGATGGAGAAATGCGGCAGAGGTGTTCAAAGAGAGAGCAAGGGAAATGGCAAGTTTCTATTCGTGGAAAAAGATAGATGACCATTTCAAAATCAATATCAAGAAAAATGCAGTATCGCAGAGAATAAACAGAATGGGGAAGTTTTTCCTTTTTTATTATGGAGAACGTGATTGGGTAGAATGTCTCACTTACTACAGAGAAAGAGATATTGTTGAGAAAGGATTCAAAGTAATGAAAAATGATATTCAGTCGCTTCCACTAAACACAAACAAAGATTCAACAACAAAGGGATTCATTTTTGTCTGCTTTATCGGACTAATTATTAGAATGAAGCTACTGAGTATGATGAAGGAAACAAAAATTATTGAGGATTATACAGTAGAGAGTTTACTTTTAGCCTACATTCGGCAGCAAGCACATCCCAACATTGAAATATCTTTAATTGTTATTTTTTGTAGGTTCAGTTAATAACCAGTATCATACGGACTATGTATATAGCAGGGTTTGTCTTTTATCTCAATTACTATAAATATATATTAATTATATCATGGTTAACATTTAGTAATTTTTGATTTAAATGGAAATTCAAAAGTTCTGAAAAAAACGATATCAATAGAAAAATTGAATGGATTTTTATGTCGACCTGCCGAAAGCAGGTTTTAGAGCTTGAGAAGATCAGAAAAGTAGAACTGCAAAATGGAGAGGTAATAGTTACAGAACTCACAAGAAAGCAAAAAGAAATTATGGAAAAATTGAATTTATGCGCTTAAAAAAGCGGAAGTCAGGTTATAAATACACTACATAGGTGCTTTTGCCTGCTGCATAAGAGTCCAATAAACCCGCGTTTAATTAAAAACTGAGATAGGAAAAATCATGAGATCTGAAAATTTACTGCAGAAAGTGGGATGATGAATTAAGGTTAGGAAAAAATTAATATTTTAATCATCGAGTTGAACTGCTCTATATGTTTGTTCAGCACCTCCATATTTTACTATCAAATGTTTGAATAAAGGTCTAGCCTTTTCATTTTTTTCGATATATTTTTTAATATTTAGGATATTTACTTTTTGTTCAGAAGATAGGTCATCGCGCAGTTTGCCAATATTATTGTAAGCAAAACGTAATAAATGATTACCAAGAATTGGATTGTTTTCAAATATTGCTTCAAATTCAGGCTGAGTTATCTGAAGGAAATTATCTATTAGTTCTATTTCAATTTCTCTCTTATCTCTATATTTACTTAACAGTTCAACTAATTGTAATTTTTCCACCAATGAATATATTTTAAATTCACTATTAGTTCTCAAGTTATGAATTATACTAATATTATTTGAATACAATTCCAAAAATTTCATTTGAATTTCTTCTTCTTCATCAACTAGAAGCAACATTGATTTGTCTATGATTTTTGGAGGCAACAAACTAAAGCATTTATCAAGTGAATTTACAAATATTGCTCTGTGTTTTGGATCTTCTGATGAAATTACAGCCTCCACACAAGAATAAAATAACGGAGATTCTCCAAACACTTCGACTCTTCTTATCATGTGTTCAAGGGCTATGGCCTTTTCGTCAATGTCTTCACTTTCTGCTGAGATAAGTAGTAACTTATCCAAATCTCTATTTACTGTTCCATAATTCTCAATTATACGTAACTGAACAAGATCCAGTTTATTATCTAAGTCATCCAATACATTTGTTAAATTTTCTTTTAATGTTGCCCACCAATGAAGCAATCTTGACTCCTTTTTTATGGCGTACCAAAAAGCTTCATGGTAAGAAGGGTGAACAAAGTCAAATTTATCTATTTCTGAATTTTTTTCTCTACTTTCCAAAAGTATCATATCAAACTTATCTTTGTCAACTGAAAATGAACTAGGAGGAATACTAAATATGTACTTTTTTTTATATAGAAACGCTAAAGTCTCTCTATAGGCGTCTTCAATATTTACTTTAGATACAGAATCATTTATAAAGAGTATGTTTGAGGTTGATTGGACCTCTACCCACAATAGGAAAATTTGTTCATGGTCAGATAAGCTAGCCATCCATTCTCCCAATGCCCTTATCATTTCTTTGGATTTCTCTACATGCTGAAGCACTTCTTCTAAAGAAGTAAGTCTTTCTGAAGTTCTTACAAAGAATTCTATGTTGTGGGGAGCTGGAAGCATTTCAGGTAACTTTTCATCTAGTACCCAAACTACTTTTTCGTCAGTTGACCAAAGAGGTTTGTAAAACTGAGTATACCTATGTAGTATATCTACAAGAACTTCTGATTTATACGAAGTATGGACTCTCAGATCTTTTTCAAGTTCTTCAATGTCTTGGCAATCTTGTTCAGCCAGAGCTTCTCTAAAAATATTCAATCTAGTGGTTACAATAATTCTCAAATGCTCATACTGCTTAGATAAAATCAAAAACTCACTTAGTCCTTTGGCAAAATCATTTGTTCTACGCTCCATCGTTTCGCCAAAGGGATCATCAAAATGAATGATCACAGGATTTCCCTGTTTAGAAGATATTAAGAATAAAAGAAGCTTTTTAAGGCTTCCTTCGTTTTCATGAAGCAGTGTTATTAGATTATCGTGTCTTATATGCAGTGTTTCATAATCTTTTTGATAATATTCCCAAAGCAGATGGATTGCAGTAAATGTCTTACCTAAATGAGGCTCTCCAATTATGAATATTACATGATCTTTTTCTAACTTTGAACATATATCATTATACTCTGTAGGTTTTACATAGAGAGATGTTAAATTTTTATAACGACTTTGAGGGTTTTCTAATTCCTTTGCAAAACCAATCTTTCTTAAAAATCCTTCTATCGATGGTTCCGAATCTGAAGCGTTGCTTCTTTTTTCTTCAAGTTCTACATATTTCAATAATTTATCAAAAAAAGTATCAAATTTTCCATCGTTTCCATCTATTGTTTTGCCTTTACCGCGAACTATTAGTATCTGGCAAATTCTGCTTTCGGCTTCTGGTTTTGAAGGTTTTACAAAATATATTTCTTTTCCTTCATCTTCAAAAAGCAAATCGATGTCTCGGTCTTGTCCACTATACCCTACAATAATTAGGTTTTGGTTAATTAATTGAGATAGATTTGGCTTTATTTCCTTTTCAAAATCAAAGATTTCCTCTTGTCTAAAAGCATAACTTTTTGGTGATTCTAGAGTACCATGTAACTTAACTATCTTCAGAGGATTACGGGATGAACTAAGTTGATCCACTATTTCTTCATGTCTGTCTCTCCCGTTTACAACTATGATAAAATCACCTGGTTGATATCCTGAATTGTTTAGGGCTTTTTCCATTAAATTATCCAAATTTGTTGAAAGGACTGTCTTAATAAAGCCTTTTTTTATCAGTTTAACTAGGCTATCATATCCTTCTGAAGGAATTTTGTCTTCCCATAGATGTTTTCTAAGTATTGAATATTGGTTATCGTGATCTAATAAGCTCCATATTTCAAAAAAACGGGTACGTTTCTCTTTGTTTATCTCATTTCTTAAGAGCTCTCCGAATCTTTCCTCTTTTTGGGTGGCGTCTTTAATCTCTTTTTCCCATATATCAAACTCTGACTTAGCATGTTGTTCCAAAACGTCATCAACAATTTGCACCATTCTTGAGCATCCAGAACTTATTGATGCTCCAGCACCGAGAAATAATATATACGGATCAGTACCGGAAATTTTTCTTGAAACCATGCTGCTAGCTAAAGCTCTTATAGAGTCTGACATATAGAGCACCATTATTTTGTTTACAAATTAATATCAAATGAGAAATACTACTTCTAAAACGTTACGATTTTTCACTGTTTCTTAATATAAACTTCAAAATAGCCACCTAATCGAAGAATTTGGTAAGTTATATTCGAAATATAATAAAAAAGTGATTTAAAAACAGGTTGCTTTTAAATTTAGAAGTCTCGATACACTCTCTTTCTCGAATCGACGCTGACTATAATTATGATAATCTCTTATAGTCAATCCGATAGAGAATCCTGAAATCCCCAACTCTTATTCTAAAAAGCTTTTCGCTGATGCCGTAGATTCTTTTAGCATCATGAGGAATAGGGTCTTCAGCAAGTTTTTCAATGGCTTTGATGATTCTCTGGCTGTTTTTGGAATCGAGTTTTTTGATGAAATTCTTTGCAGGCGTGTCCAGAAAAATTTCAAACATATTAGATTCCCAGTTCTTTCTTGAACTCCGAAAGGGAAATCAGTTTTTCTTTTTTCTGGTGCTCATAGCTTTTATCTACGAGCTTTCTTTCCTTATCAGTGAGTATACAGTCTACGTCCACCATATGTTCTCTTATGTCTGTCAGTTGTTTTTTGATAGAATCGAGTTCCTTTATTACTTTCTCCTCAAAATCAGCCTCAGCCATAATAAATGGTTAATATGAATCTCATTTATAAGTATGCTTTCTTGGTATACCTGTTTTTCTTTCAAGGTTTATCTTAATGGTAGAAAATCATACTTCCTAAACTAAACGAACATGAAATTCTTTGAATAACAGGCACAAAGAAATGAAAGTACTTTTATGAAAGTACTTTTTACCTCAACCTTTTTTGACTGTAGATCCCATCATTATCTTAGGCAGTAAGGTTGTACTTATTTTGGTTCTTCGAAGCCGTAGCTAAACTAACCAGTGAATTGCCATCGAAGGCTCAAATGTGACTTTGATCACGTATGCTAAATATGATTACATACACCAAACTTTGGATATTTCTTGAAATATAAATTTTATTTCTTTGGGTTTAATCGGAAGAGATATACACTATTCAAAAGTTACTCTCCAACATTATAAAACAGTGAGTAGATATTGGAGGCATTAATACGATAAAAAACAAAACATTTGTTATCTTTTTGGCTATTTGTTTAATTTTGGGTACCGTTCCTTTTGCTTTGGGTGCCACTGAAAAGGTAAGTGGTTCTACAACCTCGGTTTATATAAGTGCTTTATATGTTGGAGCTCGTGGTGAACAGCCGAATCAAGAGTATGTTAAAATTACAAATAAAGGAACAACATCAGTAAATCTGAAAGGTTGGAAAATTAAGGACAAGGGTGCAAAGCATACCTACACTTTTTCTTCATACAAATTAAAATCTAAAGCTTCGGTAACTCTCAGAAGCGGAAAGGGTAGAAACTCTGGAAGCACGTTGTATTGGAATAAGTACTCCTATATTTGGAATAATGACGGAGATACGGCGTATTTGTATAATGCTCAAGGAAAATTGGTTTCTTCGAAAACTGTAAAGAAATGAGGATTGCCTCATTTCTTCTTTTTTATTATATGAGCTAATCCCAGAACTTAAAAATACTTCACTGAAATTCCGGTAAAGATTGGAAGGCAAGAGCCTGAATTATACGTTTCTGATCGAGCAGGACGAAGACGGGATATATTGCAAAAAGTTCCTGACATACCGGGTTGCTATACTCAGGGAAAAACAGTTGAAAGGGCTATGGAGCATATAAGAGAAACGATACAGGTCTGTCCTTCGCTGAAAAACAGTTCAGACATAATATTGTAACAAGACCTGTTTTTTATCAGAACCTAATTTCCTATTCAGTGATTTTAGTTAAAATTTTCTGTAAACTGTGCTGAGATATCCAGCTCCGATTACAAAAATAATAAGCTGTGACCGTGTAATATTCAACAGTACTCGATATTCTCCTACTCTCAAAGAATAGATAGGTGAATCAGGAGATGTTTTTAATTTCTTGACATGTGAGTAAGGTTTTTCCTTAATCTCAGTAATCGCATCAAAAATTCTTTTTCTAGCTTCAGGTGGCAGTTTATTGATATCCTTAATAGCGCGTGAAGTATACTGAACAGTGTACATTAGTCTATACCTAACATTTTCTTTGCTTCATCTTCGCTATAGTATCTTCCTGCTTTTATGTCCTTCAGGCTTTCTTCAATTCCTTTAATTTCACTGTCTGTCAAGGGCTCACTATCATAAGCCATAGTTGCGATCCTTTCGATAACAGAATTATAAGATTCTTCTCGGTGGGTTTTCAAGCCATTAAGCATCTCTTTTACTCTAGGTTCAAGGCAAACTGTAGTTGTAGCAGCCATATACTATCCTATAGGATACTATAGATTATAAACGTTTTTAGCTCAATAGGTTGTGTATCAAAGTTATCTAAAATTAAATAGATTCTCTGTCCTTTTAGTGTTACAACAGTTATGATGGAATTATTATAGGCCTTAAAACAGTCACCAAAATTTCCACCACTTTTTTCTCCCCAGGCACTTCAATCTGCTTGACTTCGACGTTTTTGAAGCTGAAGAACTTGAACATAATATGAACGGCGCAATAAGAAGATTTAATGAAGTTGGGTAAAATCATAATAAAAAATATTTAATAGAAGATTATTCCTGATTTATAACTCTCGATATACCCCGCTTTCTCAAAAAGATTTTTCCAGAACTTATATCAGAAAAACATAACCATAACATAACTTATAATACCTCTCCTCTAAATCTTTATTGTTACAGATGAACTTTTAAGGGAGTGTATATGAAAAAATACATCTACATCGCATTGTTTATTTTGCTAGTTGCACTGTTTGTCGGGGTTTTAGCCGGGTCACAAAACGAAGAAAATGTTTCTCAGGCTCAATCAAACTCACTGAAAAATCCTCTTAAGTCCGTATCCCAGGATATTGCATGGGCAGCTAATGTCCAGAAGCATTTGAAGATACTTAATGCAGATCTGAACGGTGTATCCAGCGCTGCAAACACTTCTGATTATACCACACTCGCAGATTACGCCGAAAAAATAGTAAATGATACTCAGAACGCCATGGATGAAAATGATCAATATACCGTATCTTCCAAACTCCAGGATGCGCAGAAAGAATGGAGAGCGGCTCTTCAGGACTATAACTCTGCAGGCCAGTCATTGTTGCAGGGAGCAAATGAAGCGAAAAACGGTACTATAGGAGCTGAAAATTTCCAAAAGGCCAGAACATTTCGCGATTCCGGTACAGATCATCTTAAGAAAGCATCTGAGTTAGCAGGAATAACATAAACATATTTCTTTTTTGAAGAAAGAACCTGTGAAGAAATATATGAAACAATACAATTTTAAGTTAATTTAATAACACTTTTATAATCTATCACATGTATGGCTGTATGAAATCGGAATTTCTTAAAATCAACTTTTTGTTGCAAGTGAAGAAAAAAGGTTTTGTACATAGTGGTGTGATTAATGAAAATTAAAGAGATATTAAAACCGGTAATTTTTGTACTTTTTTCACTTCTGGCAGTTTCAGGGGTTGCTCTTGGTGCATGCCAGAATAATAGCCAGAATAATAGTTTGATAGGAGAACTTTCAACGGTTGATGTTTTTCATCCTCCGACAGACAGTAGTATGATGCCCCTATACAATGAGTGGCATTACTTCAATGTAATAGATGAAGAACAGAACCTTTCAATCATCTGTACATTTAAATTAAATGGGGTCTTTAATTCCTCTTCTGTTCTTCTTGGTTATGATACTGGCGACGAGAATTCCAATGCCTCTTTTGGATCATATCCAATAGGTATTGCAGAATACTCTTCTCAAACGCCAAATGTTACGATAGCTAATAGTACGGTCAGGCTGACTCCAGAGGGATATTCTGTGCACGTAGAATCCGATGACGGATCTACGGTCTTCGATGCATTATTTAAACCGGAGGTAGAGCCGTCCCCAGAGTTTAATGCTTCTGGTTTCTCTACAGTACCGGGAGAAGTTATCAACTGGATAGTAGCTTCATCAAAAATGAAGGTCAACGGAGAACTTTCTGTTAATGGGAAAAAATATATCCTGAAAAACGAAAGAGGTTACCATGATCACAACTGGGGATACTGGTCTTGGGGAGATGATCTTGGATGGGACTGGGGTCAGGTTACTCAGACCAAGAATGGTTTGAATGGAAATGATGTCGGAAAATATTCAATTAACTTTGGGAACATCACCGATGCTGGATATACTCAATCATTAAGATCGGTCTTGAACATATGGAAGAACAGGGAAATCGCTGCTACTTTTAATGATAAGGAGATCCAAATCATGCATTCGAACTTTATATATGTCAATGAGCCCGTTCCGATGCCATACTTAGGTGCTTATATGCCGGCAGGTTCGTTCCCTCTGCCTCTTAACACAGATATACTTGTCTCATCCGATTCTGGTGATCGTCTAAATATAGAGTTTACAACCACCTCGGAACATTCTACTCCACTTCCAGTATCTGTACCAACAATTGATGAAAATGGAAACGTGACACTTAAATATCGTGTAATCTGGGAGATGATTGGAACTTACCACGTCAATGGAGAAATTGACGGGAAACCGGTTTCATATGTTGCAGATGGATTTATGGAATACGTAACTGGAGATTCCGTTTCACCCGTATCTCAGTAATGAATGGAGAAATTCGGATAGGCAATATAATTTGGTTGATTTACAGCTATAGTTTTCCAACTATAGTTAAAAACGGATTTTTAAACTTTTTTATTTTTTATAGCCAGGTGATTCACATTCGCTCCTTTTTATTCTTCCAAATATTTCTCTGGGCAGCAGTCAATTTCCTCATAGCTAACGATCTTGTTCTTTACAAATTATTGTAAAAGCAGTGCAGTCAAAGTATCTGAGGTATTGTGGAGCCGAAATCTAACAAAAAGGCATTAATACAAACTTATTTTTAATTTCTAAGTCGCAATATATACGCTTTCTCAATTATTTCTCAAAACGATTTTTTCCATACCTTATTAAAAATGTTATTGGATGACAGGAATAACGAAATCTTGTGCAATTTTTATCCCGACAAAATTAAGTTACACCAGAAAATCACTGAAGTCGATCTCTTTACCCATTCTCAACTGATTTCGGAGAAGAGTAAGTTTGCGATCTATTTTTTCGAGGCTCTTCAGGTACTTTTTCTCATTCAGCGTGGTTTTTATAAGTTTTGAAATCCCGCCATTTTGAATGACCAGCCGCTGATCTGCCGATAGAGCCAGAAGAGGGTCATGAGTACTGATTAAAACAATCTTATTATTACTTACCAGAAGCTTCAGAGATCTGACCTTGTCAACGCCTGCATTCTCAATCTCATCGATCAAAACAACAGATGCCGGACTGAGAAGTGCGGTATCTGCAATCATCAGAGCGCGTGATTGACCTCCTGAAAGCTCTGTAACAGGAGTTTCCCTGCTGAAAGGTTCTCCTGCCAGGATGTTTGCAGTATCATATATTTTCTGAACAATACGAGAAACCTCATCAACCATACGGCTCTCCGCATGCATGGTCAGAAACTCCTCGACACTTAGGTCCATAACAAAGTTCATGTTCTGTGAAAGCTGCGCAATAAAACGCCCCTCGGTTGAAAAACGCTCCTCGTCACCTGGAGCCCGGCCATTAACCAGTATTTTCCGGCCGGTTGGAGTGTCCTCCTGAGCCAGAGATTCAATATCAGCCAGAAGACGTGACTTGCCTGATCCTGTCGGGCCGACTATTGCTGTAACCTCACCCTTTTTCAGATTTACCGAAAAGGCTTCATTTTCACCATTTTTATTACGTCCAGGGAGCACTGTCAGGGATTCAACTGTGGACCCGCTTCCCTGTTGAAGAGCCCTTGCCTGCTCAATAAATAGAAAGAAACCATCAGTAAAAGCAAGAGAGCTGCTTCCCATCTCGATAAAATAATCTTCGCCAAGTATCGAACCCAGCTCTTCCAGTTTCCTGCTCCCGAACTGTGCAGGATCAATTGCAAATGCAGAGAAATAGTCCTCTATCCAGGGCATCATCTTCCTGAGTTCATTTATCGTCATTTGGAGCAAATCTGTCCGCAAGCTCTTCCTTCTCCTCTGAAATTTATTCATTCCATCTGAAATTTATATTTCTTATCTGAAATTTATTCTTCCCATCTGAAAGTTATTCATCCCATCTGAAAGTTATTCATCTCCTCTAAAATTTACCAGCTTTGAAACGCCAATCTGCCTGTCATCCCCGATTTTTCTCTCTCCAAGACAGTATGAACATAGAGCTGCAGGCATAGTAAATCGAAGTGTAGCTCCCTGAAGGGTTTCAATTGTAGAGGTTTTTTCCACAAGTTTTGCAAGATAGAAACTACCCTGTCCTGTAACGCCATTAATCTGGACTATCATTCCCCTGGGATTAACCTGTCTAACCCTGTATGCAAAGACCTCACGCTCTGCCTGGGAGACGATATCCCCTTTAGTAATAACAACGATGTCTGCAAGTTTTAACATGGGACCGATTTTTTTAGGTGTGTTGACACCGCTCAGGTTATCAATAACACAGATTGCCAGAACATCCTTAATATGGGGAGAACAACGGTTGCAAAGACCGGCACTCTCAGTAATCAGAAAATCAAACTTCTTCTCTTTGGCCCACCTGAGGGCTTCTTCAATATTGCTCACAAAAAAGTGGTCAGGACAGAGCCCTCTGGAGAGGCCGGTCTTGACCGGAATATTGTGAGCGGAATAAAGTTCCTCATCCTGAGCCGAGAGACAGTCGAATTTTACCACACCGATTGTAAAACCCTTTTGTCTAAGCTCTTCGATGGTCTTGATAATGATACTGGTTTTTCCTGATGAGGGAGGACCTGCCACCGTAACAAGCCTCACACCATGCCTCCGGTCTCATAAAAATGTTCATTGAAAACCACTTCAACCTCTTTTTTAAGTGTTCCTATGTCAGTATTCATCAGGAAGTCCCAACCCAGCCAATAGAGTTTGATTCCTTTAAGATTATTCTCAACTTCGGGGTTTGTTGTCGGGAAAAAGGCTCGGGCAGAGATTTTACCAAACTCTTTTCCACAGAGGAAATCCGTGATCTCCTTAACCCGTTCTACTGCACTTTTTTTAACCAGCATCTGCACAGGGCTTACAATAGCTCCTTCTGAAGGTATATTGATCGTTATCCGGGATTTGTCCTGAATTTTCCTGGCAAAGAAGAGAGGCATGATATACATTGGGGGTACATCATCTTTTTTGCTGTCTATCATTTTGACCATCTCGGATGGATGGATTCCCGTATATACTGATGAAGCAAGTTTTTTAATTCCCTCCATGCCGTACAGCCGATAGAACGGGAGCAGTACTCCATTACAGAAAAAGCCGTCCTGTCCCCGCATAACAACCCTGTTCCGGTACTCATCTTTCAAGATATCTTCCCAGGATTCCGGTTTGGGGTTATCCTTCATGAGTTCATCTATTGTAACCAGAACAAGAAGGTTTGCAGAGATCATGGTAAACTGGCCGCGAGGATCCGCAAAACCGATGGATTCAAAATCACGGTTCATCGGGGATGAATTGAGAGTTACAAAATATTCCTTATTGAGAAAATTCTCCTGGAAGGGTTTATGGTAAAAGCTGTTAATATCAGAACTGACTATTATGTCCGGCAGTTCGTCAATCGATGTAACCAGATCGATATAGGCATAATATGAGAGCTCATGATTGACATTACCTTCTACAAGAGAATGGAGCACATTATTTATTTGCCTGCTGTATTCGGATGAAAAGTCATCAAATGCACGGTTAAAGGGCATCTTCATGCCGCATGGCAAAAGGGCAAGAAGGGTCAGCTCTTTTTGTCGTTCCGGAGAATCTGCAAGGGTAAAATCTCCTTTTGCTTCATTGGACACAACAGCCTGATTCAGGAGCTCAATAAAAGAGTCTTTGTTCACCGATACCATTGATAAAGCTGTTTTCAATTTTAGTAAAGGGCCAAGTTTTTCGAGAACTTCCTTATTTTCAAATTTCTCCATTCCATGCTGTTTAAATATTTTTAGCAAAAAAGGATATTCACTTAAGATCTGGTATATACTCATTGTTTCATCAATTGCTTTCATATCATTCCACCTGATATGTTTTTGAGTAATATCTTATCTCCCTTCATGACATTAAAATTAAAATTTTTAATGATGATGTTTCTCTTAAGGAAAAACTTATGTTATCAAATATTATCAATTCCACATTTATACCAGTCTTTATTTTTTGTTCTGTTTTGTGGAATATCAATTATTTCAATAAAGATACAAACATATAAATATTACTATCTCGGAAGTAATATTCCGATAAGATTTACAAATTGGCTCATCGCCTGTTCCATTTTACATTCCGATTTTTGACTCTGTTCCAAAATCCAGTGATTTTTGAATTTCTTGATTGAAAATCTGACTTAACAAGAAGAATCCGGCATTCAATAAAATCAATATTCGATATCTTAAGACTTCAACAATCCAATACTCCAATACATTTGTGTATATTTCGCCATCTTTTCAGGAGAAGCGGTTTAAGGAGAAGCGGTTTAGTTTCTTACACGAGAATAGATTCTTCTGCTAATGATCAGTGTCAGCATTGCTGTCTATAATAGTATTCTAAAAACGTATGCAAGAGATGGGATTTTATGTTAACCAATGACCAATGAAAATTAATCTAAATTTTGGTTGTTCCATAATAAATTAAAAAGTATCGCAACTAGACTCAGTACCAAAATCCAGTGATAAACGTGAAATTGAAAATCACTAGATTTTGTAATTGGTTATAATCCATTAAATACGTCCTCTCGATGGAAGTCTTTCGATATCAAATATTGAGTTTGATTGAAGAACGAATTCTTCCTGCAAGTTCATGATTTCAATCGAAAAATACAAAAATCACTAGATTTTGGACCAGAGTCCGCAACTACCCTAACATATGCATCGCTGAATTGTTCCTCTTGCATATTAATATCCGCTGTCAACCCTTAAGAAATAAACACTTTCGTTCGCATAACGCAAAGGATTCCATGAATAAATTCATTATTTGATTTCAAAACATATGAAAAACACTGATATTTAGACGCCAATCAACGGGGTCAAATTTGATCAGTATACCATCACCCGAATTATAAATCCCCAAGCTCCCAGCCAAGATGTTCTTTTATAACGGTATATGCCATTTCAGGCGGGATAATTCCAATATCAGTTACGATCATATCAATGTATTCGGCAGGCGTGAAGTCAAAAGCTGGATTTCTTACCTGCACATGAGAAAGCTCTTTCAGGACTATAGGATCGACTACCTCGTCTACAGACCTTTCTTCGATTTCTATGGGGTTTCCTACAATCGTGCTCGGGCTAAACTTGAAGGTCTCGGCAGCGACCATAAAACTTTTTCTGGCCTCATGGGCTGCAAGCGCAAGCTGTGATGTCCCAATCTTGTTTACCAGTGCGCCATTAGCTGCAATAGCATCAGCCCCGACAACAACCTTATCCACGTCTTTCATGTAGTAACGCACCGCAGAATCTACAATCAGGGTTGTGGGAATTCCAAAATTGTTAAGGTGGCGAATTGTCAATAAGCCCTGGCGCCTGGGACGGCTTTCAGTAGCAATTACCGAAATATCCTTTCCATCTTCAAAGGCTGTTGTGATGATCGAAAGAGCAGCATGGGAATTGCAGTGGGTCATTATAACATCCCCGTCCCGAATTCTTCTCGACCCAATTTTTCCGATTTTTTCAAGGGCTTTGTCAGCTATCTCAATAAAGAGGTTTGAATTTTTAATAATTTCCTGCCTTGCTTCCTCCACGTTTGCTGAAGAATACTTTGATGAGAGTTTCACGGCATTCGGGAGGGAAACAGCTGTCGGGCGGGTACTGATGAGAAGATTAGAGACTTCCTTTATTCTGGCACTGAATTCTTCCATTGAAGCTGCGTCCAGCTCTGTGGCATAATCTCTGATAGCTTCAGCAGCGGCTTTTGCAATCCTGCCTGCACCCCGGATCTCCATTGTCCGGATTTTTTCTGCGGTTTCCTGAACTTTTTGCATGGTATAAGGGATGGCAAGGGTCCAATTTATAACTATCTTCCGGCTGTTCCGGGAACTGACCTGAAAGTAATTCAGATTTCAGTGAATTTCAGTAAGTTTATCCGAGATCTTCCTGTAATAAGCAAAAAGGTCTTCTCCCCACCGTATAGCCTGAGGTTCAAAACACAGGACATCTTCTATATGGTCGTAAGTGCCGTCTGAAAAAGGTAGGGTGAGAGAAAGGAACCTATCGGTAACTGCATAGGCAAGTTCGATTTTTTTGCTGCAAACGTAGAAACTTGCATTTTCGAATTTAAGAAATTCACTTAATTCAGGACCATATTCTTCTTTTATTCTCTCATAAATCGGGCAAGTTACGAGAATAGAAATGTTCACTCCATTTTTTGCGAAAGTAAGAAATAGAGATGGATAAAGAGGGTGAAAAACCGAGGCAATACCGCTTATTTTTTTTGATTTCATAAGGTTTTCCACAAATTCTTTGTGAGGCTCAAAGAGGCGCGTCCTATCGGGGGGTTCGGAAAACGTGCAGTTAGCCAGCTCTCCTATTCTTTCCCGCAGAGGGTCGGGTATGGACTCAACTGCATGGTTTGCCCAATATTCATATTTGCTTCCGAAGACAGTTAAGACATCCATCATTGGCTTCATTTTGCCAACTACTGCTATCCCGAGAGGAGCTAAGCTGTAGATATCACCTGTCTTTGAAATCAAGGAGTTTTCCCTCAGTTTTTTTAATTGAGGGAGAATTGCCACCAGACCTACATTCAGGTTTTCTTTGATCTCGGAAATCGTTTTGGGCCCATCCTTCAAAAATAAAAGAAGATCTTTCCTTTTTTCGGAAAGGAAAATCAATTCTAGAAGCGGGCTGTTCATGATTTTATTATATATACAGATATTTAATAAATATCTTCCTCATTTTTTAACTGTCCTCTATTTTTCAACTGTACTTCTACTGAAAGCCTCAATTGTTAACAGGAACCTGATACTAAAATAAATGTTTATCCATCCTGATATTCCAAGTTTTTTGAGCAAATTGAAATTACAAAAGAGAGTTTCTGCTATCTTTATTAAAACTTTTATTTTCCAATATTATTCAATAGTAACGCATGTTTTGTAAAATCACTTTTTTAAGTAAATATAAAAAATCATTTAATGTAATATTAATTCACTAAATTCGGTTAAACCCGCTTTTGCTCATGTAATTTAGTAGAAAGCCACTATATAGTTTTCAACACATAATTTTTATTTATAATAGTGTTTAATATGTAGAAAAAAATTATATTGAATGTTAATTTCTAATATATATATATTATGAATTAGTTTCTATAACCAGACTTTGTATCTATTTTCACCTGAAAATTGAATTTTATAGACAGTATATATAATTTTTTAGTTAATTAATTCCATCTTGCCTTTTTTTTGGTTTTAAAGCAATTTCGTCACTTTTTGTAAAACTTTAACATATATAAAATATATTTAATGATTGAAAATTCCATTAAGTCTAACGATTGTGATTTCAAGGAGACTAAATAATTTAATGCAACGCAAATTTTAAAGTCGTATAGGTTATATACCTCTATAACATAAAGAGAAAGTCAACGATTAAGAGTTAAGGGGTTTTTCTCTTAATCGTAGGGGTTGAATCACATAATTGGGAGCCTATCAGAGGTGGCAAACAAGGCTCCCAATTTTAATAATTATTCATGGGGTTTTTATATAAAAAAGAATGTTATCAGACATTTTTCATAATATTCTCGAGATAAGGTTGATTACTCTAAATTTATACTATATAAAGTGAGCGGAGTCCTGTGTATAAATATAAATTAGTGATCTCAGACCAGATCTTTATTTTCCTTCAAGATTTTAATAAATAAAACTCTTAAACCAGAGTTCGGCTTTTCTGTTATTCCATGAGTAAAACTTCAGAAACAGTGCAGAGTGAATATTCTTATTTTTGAAATCTCGAAAGCAGGCCTTCTCTTATTACGAGAAATTTTTTTTGTAATATTAATTAAACAAAAAACATATAAATAATACCTAAATAATATGGAACTAGTTCATTAAAGTTAATCATTTCCAACATGACAATCTAACGTGGAAATCAGTAAAACTAAGAGCTAAAAACATCAGGAGTCAAAAACTTGGATTTCAATACTGCAGTACAGTTTCATGGACATGTCTGCCCCGGACTTTCCATTGGCTACAGAGTAGCAACACTTGCCGCCAACCACTTCAAAGATCGCAGCAAAGATGAAGAACTGGTCGCAATTGTAGAAAACCGGTCCTGCGCCGTGGATGCCATTCAGGCAATAAACGGGTGCACCTGTGGGAAAGGGAATCTAATTTTCAAGGATCATGGGAAACATGTTTACACATACTTCAAAAGAGGCGATAATAAAGCTCTGAGGATTTCCCTGAAACCCGATGCTCTCCCCACGGACGAAAAGCACACCGAACTCTTCGCAAAATTAAGGGCAGGCACTGCAAGCCCAGAAGAGGCAAAAGAGTTTCGGGCCTCTCATGACGCAAAAAGCCAGAGAATACTGGAAATGCCCGAAGAAGAGCTTTTCTGGATTAGGGAAGTTGAAGCCGAGCCACCGGAAAAAGCCATAATTTACCCCACCCTGGTCTGCAGTAAATGTGGAGAAGGTTTCATGGAGCCTATGGGCAGGGTTAAAAATGGAAAAATAGTTTGCATTCCATGTTTTGAGGCAAAAGATGAATGAAATTCCTGAGGCTTCCGAAAGAATTGAAATGGTCCCTGTAGGCTACGTTGAAAACGACTACCTTGAACCGGTATACAATGAAGAGGTATACAATAAAGTCTCAAAGATAGCCCTCAAGAAAGAGTTTACAGAGGGGCTTTACAGAATCGAAGACTTTGAAAAACTGTACATTCTGTTTTATTTCAGCAAATCGAAAGGATATAAGCTCATCCACCGCCGCCATTATGATGGGGAAATCTCCGGAGTCTTTGCCAGCCGGAGCCCTTATCGCCCTAACGGGATAGGGCTTACCATTGTAGAGCTTTTGAAAGTGGAGGGTAATGTGCTCCATGTAAAAGGGCTTGATGCAATTAATGGAACACATGTGCTTGATATTAAACCTTACATAAAAGAGACTGAACAAGTTGACAATGAAACAACGGACTGAAAAAGAACAGAATTAGTGCTGAAATCAAAATCAAAAATCAAAAAGTAAAAACCCCTCTTTAAGAAAAAGAAAAAGGGTTTAACCCTTATTGATAATATGTCTAATTTAATGGCTCATTGAAATAGTATTATCTATAAAGAATGACGAAGAACCAGTTTTATCTATTACTTCTTTGTCCTTCTTTTTTGGAATTTTTTTGTGGCTTGTCGTGTGAGATGGATGTGATGCACTTGCTAGCTTGATTCAGTAAAAGATTCTCTAACTATTTTTTGTATTCCTTTATGCCCATCAGAAACAATTAACTTGACACCTCTTAACCCTTTTACTTTAAGGTCTTCGAATAGATCTTGCCAAAATAGAGAGTCTTCACTGTCTGCTAATCTTGCTCCAAGAATCTCACGTAAACCGTCATCCCTGATTTCAAAGATGTTGGTTGAATGACGTTCTTGCTTATGAAAGTGTGTAGTATCTATAATATGATATTGGAAAATTGGTCCTATTGATTGTGATATGAGATATTCTACATGTTTGGGTGTGTTTTAGTCAACAGTTTTAGCCTATTCTTTTATCGGTTTTGGAACTTAAATTAATAAGAGTCATGTAAAATCGCAGTTAATAGGACCAGTTTATACATTATGAGTAGTTGCACGGTTGGTTGATATCGTTTTCGTTCTATCTTTGAAAAGTAAACTTAATATAAATGAGAAAAAACTAAAATAGTAAACTTTTTAAATATTATCAAATATACTTTATAATATGTCTTCTAAACTATTTATACCACCAAATAAAATCAAATTCTGTGATGAAAAATACCACGGATCTTTTTCTTACACTGATTATAATTACTTAAAACCCGGTTTGGCAACAAAAATAAAAAAAAGACATTTTGAAATCGCATTAAAATTAACTTCAGATTACTTCCATAAAGTTAATGTTATAGATCTAGGATGCGCAGATGGTCCATTTCTTCCATCATTGGCAAAGCATTTTAATACCGTTGTTGGGATAGAATACAATCAAAAAGCTATAAATTTTGCAAAAATAGCAGTAGATAAACAATGTTTACATAACGTTTCATTATTTTGTAATAAAAACCAAAAAATAAGCGATATAAAAAAGGAGCTAAGCACACAAATATTTTCAATTATTTTCTTAATGGAAGTTATGGAACATGTTGGAAGCAATTGGAAGACCATGTATCAAGATAAATTAGTATTCCTAAAAGAAGCGAGTACACTAATCGAATCTGACGGTTTTATTGTGATTTCTGTCCCAAAAATGATCGGGCTGAGTTTTCTAATACAAACCGTCGGACAGATGGTTTTTAACCTGGATAATAAGAAACATATCCTTAATATGCCTCTTAAAGATTTCCTTAAATGTGTTTTTTTAAACGATACTGATGACCTCGAATATCTTTGGGTACCTTTTTACACCCATATGGGTTTTAATCATAAAAAATTTGAGTACTATATCAAAAAAGATTTTGATATAATAAAATCTAAATCTGACCTATTTCAGCAAATATACATAATAAAAATCAAGTCATAAGTTAATTTATATAAGTATCGTTTAAGCTCTTTAATTAGTGTTATGTTTCTTTCTCAGTGTACCTCTCTTATACGGCAATGTAATTAAGTTCTGCAAATTATAAATCTCGATACAGGCAACTTTTCGTAGATGTTCTCTTAATTTTTATAATTTCCTTGCTATCGTCTTTTTGAAAACCTCCTTGGTTGCTCAAACGTAAGTTTTTAAAATTTTTACTAAATTTTTGGCTTTTCGCCTTTATTGAGAAACTTCCAGCAGCCATTTTCCTAATTTTCGATTAAGAAATAACTTCAAGTTTTCGAATATGTCTCCAAAAACGACAACAAAAAAGATATTCTCTTTTTGAAGACATATACGGAAGTTAGATAAATTCTCAAGCCACTAACGTTTTAAGATTTAGTATTTTTCAGAATGATTTGCATACTCCTCCTTAGGGATTTCATTCAATTTTTCCGTTTATTTCTTCCGGATGCCCAGGTAAATTCCACCGGCGGCTACCACTACAAAGAGAATTCCGATAATATCAGAGCCCGAAAACGAGAGACCACTATTATCAGGTTCTTCGGTAGAATCTTTCTGCATCTCGTACCCTTCAACATAATCAGTATCTGAGGATTTCTGAACTCCAGGGTCAGGTTCGGAAGTATCTGTACCATATCCTCCGTTCGAATCCTGAGACGTCTGGTTGCTGGATGAACTGGCTTTTACGGTAGCATTTCCAGTATTATGACTGTGATGACTACCGCCGCTACTGTTCTGGGTCTTTTCTGTTGTCTCCAGAGTTTCAGCTTTGGTTGCAGCTTCTATTTGCTCGGAGTAGCCCGGAACAGATACTTTTCCACTTACAAACTCATGAAGAAGAGGATTTCCACAGGTGTGGTGACAACACGAAGCACCGTTCTCGGCCACAGATTCCTCATAATCCTTTGCAAGGCTTTCGATAATATCCTCTGAAGGTGTCCAGTAATCATGCCTGACTGCTTCAAGCATTCTAGCTGTCATAGACTGATAAGCACTGGGGTTGTTCTGCTTAAACCATTCTTTCATAGAAGGATCATTTACATAGGTTTCATACACATCTTGCCAGACAGTATCATCCACAAGGTCAGGGTCACTTACCTCCCATCCAAATAGGTTGTCCACAAATTCGGACATCATGCTGCCGCCTGAGTATCCGGAGGTCTTCATTCCTTCGATCCATTTGTCGTTGAAATATCTGGCCCGCAAGTCCTTGCTGAGGTACTCCTGCATTCCTACCATCTGAGCTCCGTCCGAGTTACTTGTGTCCGAAATATACATCTTCGGAGTATTGCCGCTAAGATACCTCGTTGCCAGGTTCATGCCGCCGAAGTACTGGAAAAGGTCATCGTTATCAAGGGAGTCGTACAGGTTTGAAGAGGACGAATGTACTGACGCTTCAACGCTTTTCAGGTTGCCTTCAAGGAGCTCTCTGCACTGTATTCCCCAGTAATCTTCTCCATAAGCGTATCCCATTTTGTTCAGGTATACGTTTGCAATATCTTCTTCATTATCCCATGACCCGCTTGCACTGATAGCATCTGAGACCCCTATATCATAAGTACCGTCCATTACTGCAAAGCAGCGCATTGTAGAGAGCTTTGTTGCAGTCTCATTGTCATACCCTTCAGATATCAGGGAATCATAGAGCGTAAGGGAGCTCTGATTTACGTAGTTTGGATAGTTTACGCCAGGAAGAGAGCTTGCAAGCTTCACAGCACTGTCTATCAGTTTTATCTTATCCGGGAAAGCATCCCTCATACCTGCGGTAGTATAAACAATATCAATACGCGGCCTTCCAGGCTTTGAAGTATCATAATTTGGCAATAGCTCTTCTTCAGGGATAGCTTCAACTCCGGTTACATACCCGTACTCATCCCAGACAGGTTTTACCCCAAGCAGGTAAAGCACTTCGGCTTCCAGAGTTCCGTGGTCTGCAATAAACTCCACTCCGAACCTTGAGAATGAAACTTTTTTGGGATATTCTCCATGTTCGTTATAGTAGTCCTCAAGCAACTGAATTGCAAGAGTTTTTCCAACTTCCCAGGTTGCTTCTGAAGGATAGAGCTTTGAATTTATGCTGTAATAATTGCGTCCTGTAGGCACTGCATCCGGATTCATTATAGGGTCCAGCCCTGAGCCTGGTGGGATGAAGCCTCCGTTCAGGGCTGAAAGAATTCTGTCAATCTCCACATCGCAGTTAAGAAGCCTGTCTTTATAATCCAGCCCCTGTTCAAGATCAAGTGTAACTGTGCTGTTAGTTTTCCCATAAACTGCAGTCTGCGCCTTAGAAACACTCGTATTATTGGTTACGACTTCCCAGACAAGTCTGGTAACTTTTGTATCATTCAATGGAATTCCGAGAGGATATGAAGATTCAGGGTAGAAGGCAGCAGTGATATTATCCTCAAAACTTCCTCCAAGCATAGCCCTTACCATTCCTGTAAGTTCATCGCTTTCAGGATCTGTCATATTAGTCGCAGGAACATGGCTGAGAATATGCATACCGTATGGGATATTTTCATTTCCTACATCTTCCAGGTATTCATGAAGGACATTTTTAACGAAATCTTCAAACTCCGTTTCGTTGTAATCTTGAAGAACAGTTACGTTATCTATTCCCAGATCAACACTGAGGTTGAGTGCTATTATCTCATTTACTATGGCCTTCTGGTATCCTGCCCTTGTTTGAGAAGAAATCCCGGGGTCGTAATACCCCTCCACATCAGTTGAAAGGTTTAGCAAATCTCCATAAAGCCCGCTGCGTTCAAGGGTTGGAGTCAAATGGTCAATAATTAAGGCATTACCTCTGTATTCCGCAGTTATTCCTTCTCCCACGTTGGCAACGATATAGGGATAGATATTCGGAATATCCTGCAGCAGAAGAGAAGACCAGTCTGAAGTCCGGTTCATGCCGTAAGTAGAACCCGGGAGCCATTCGTGCGTACCGTGAGTGCCCATATGAATAAGAGCATCAGGCTGGAATTCATGGTTTAGCCAGAGATAGAAAGCTATGTACTGATGTGTGGGAGGTACAACATTGCTGTGGTAAAGAGTGTCATTATTTTGTCCTGTTCCTCTGGCAGGCTGAGGCATGAGCCAGACATTTCCGAAACGCACCGTTGGAATTACAATGTATTTTCCGGTTTCATTCTCATAGATCATAACACTCTTATTTTGAGGCAGATCTTCAGACCAGGGTTCACCCCATTCGGCTGTTACATTGGCTCTCAGATTTTCCGGAATTTCAGACTCAAACCACTCTTTATAGGTATCCATAGGTATGAGTTGAAGTCCCCACTCAGTCCTGTTTTCCACCATCCCATCCAGAACTCCGGGAGCCCAGGAACCAACATTGATGCCCTGGGCCTGAAGCATTTCCATGAGCTTACTACTGTTTTCCGGGATTCCGGAGACCCCATAACCGCTTTTATTCATTGCATTCAGGAGTTCAAACATGCTCTGGGTGGAATTGAGATAATTTGCTACGATGTTATCCTTTCCTGAAGGATAGTTGTAATAGATGACAGCTACTTTCTTGTCTTCGTTTTCCTCTAACTTCAGGTTTGCCCAGTTAATCGACCTGTTTGCCATCCAGTCAATCTGAGAAGGCAGTGGTTCATAGCTGTTTTCACCTGTTGCGGAATCATAATTATCAATTCCTATTACAATGTACTCGAAAATCCCGTCAATGCTCGGGAGCAGAGTCTTGTATACAACCTCTTCACTGGGGATACCTCTATTACTATCAGCTATGTCGGTAGAATTAGCAGGGTTTGTAACAACCAATCCCGTGAGGACAGGCACATCAAGGTCTTCAAGCTCCTGCACACCTTTATCAGGGTCATCATAATTCAAACGGAAGCTCTTAAGAGAAATTACGCACTGGACAAGAGGTTCTCCATTTTCGTCAAAGTAAAAATTATGAATATCATTGAAAGTATCAAAACCCGCAATCACGTTGCAGCCTTTTCCTTCCAGATCACGGATAAGAGCATCTATGACTTTAAGGTTGTCACCTGTATAGTCGGAAGCATGGAACCATATCCCTATAGTGGGTTTACTCTTGTCGTAAATATGTCGTGATTCATTTGAGTTAGTTGAATTTGAGTTAGTTGAATTTGAGTTAGTTGAATTTGAGTTAGTTGAATTTGAGTTAGTTGAATTTGAGTTAGTTGAATTTGAGTTAGTTGAGTCAGAGTACCATTCAAGGTAATCAGTAGTATTTTCAAACCAGTCTGGCTGAGATTCGTTAGTTGAAGAACGAGCATCCGGGTGGTAAATTGCTGCTTCAGGGAATTCTATGGGATCTTCATAAACCCAGTCTTTCGTAAGCTCGGGTTTATCTCCATAAGTTTTTGCGAGGTATATAAGGAAGTTCTCAGTATTTTCCTTCAGGACTCCTCTGGAACCCATATTGTAGAAGAATTTTTCTTCGGTAGAATTATACGGGGTAGTCCCGGAAAAAATCTGATCATAACTTGAGGTGTTGATGTATGCTGTATCTATTACGGAAGTAATATCTATGAGTGCAGTCCCGTTTTCGTGAGCGCTTTCAAGATCGTCCCCGATATCTTTGAACTGCGACCAGAGCATATAAGTAAATATTACATCCTGGTTTTCAAAAGTGACATTGCTAAAATCGGAATATCCTGAAATATATGTTACGTTCATACTTGCATTATACGGATTGGACTGTGCTGCTGCAGAAAGGGCGCTCCCATCGTAACAGATAAAAGTAATATTTACGTGATTTTCATCAGCCGATACGTTCTGTGCTAGTAATAAAAGAACTACCGCACATAAAACCAATAATCTACTTTGTGCCGTACGCATCTTATCCCCAGAACAATATATCATGAACCCTGAAGCACCCGGTTAGAAAAAGAATCAGGATGCTTGGCCCACAGAATAATTTTATTATGAATTATTATGAATCTTAGAAATAATACAGAAACAGCTATTAAACATCAAAAATGAACTCGGAAGCTCTTGATTCTAATATGCAGTCCAATCAAAAACTTCCTAAATCCAATGAGTGGCCACTCTGTATGATAGATTCAACATTCGGAGCATTAGGGAATAAGATACATAAAACACAGTTTTTGGCTCATAATTGTTAGCTATTTGGGTAAAAACGGGTTAGATGGAGGTTTTACGTAATATATTATGATTCCTCTCTATTTTGTAGGAGTTGAAGATGCTTCTTCAGTTAAGAAGTAACTACACAAAACAGATAATCCTCTACATTAAATGTGATTCCCATGAGAATCGTTTCGTATATTATATGTGCAGGTCAAATTTAGAATGTAACTGTAAATTACCCACTCAAAATCGCGAAGAGCCAATACTCTTTCGTCCATAAACCAACGAAATTCTTTTAAAATCATTATGATGTGATATATTGATAATTTTGCAATAAATGAAATTGCTTATTTATTTTCAAATCATTGTTTTTATTATAATATGCCATTATAATATAGTGTCATATATTATATTATTTTTATACAATGTGCATTTTCATTTTAAATTGTGTTGTTCTCCCTATTTTTTACAAACTGCGCCTTACGCATACGAAATATTTATATACATAGATGTAATTTTAGTTATAGACAAATCAGATTTACTTGATTTGTCTTATGAGGCGCCATTTTAAACCTCCGTAAATCTGTAGTTTTCCAGGAGCAATTTGCCATTTTACCTCCTTAAAGCTGCAGTCTTCCGGGAATAATTTGCTATTTTTAGTCTCTCTAAACTGCAGTCTTCCAGGAGTAATTTGCCATTTTATCTCCTTAAAACTGCAGTCTTCCGGGAGTAATTTGTCTCTAAATATCTATTCATTGGTTATCGGTTAAGGAACTTTCTTTCCTGAAAGCTATCGATTTTGCTTTTCATTTACGCCCGGTGGGTTCAAATTCCTCAACAAGTTCCTGTGCACTATAATGCATTGGGTGAAATAGATAGCTGGGGAAGTAAATTCAAACCCTTATTCTGCCAACCATAAGTATTTTGCTTTATATTTTATTACTGTAGTATTATTTTTACAGAAGGGGAATGTTTCTGTTCAAATAACAGATGAAAACAATCTGGCAGAAGACCATATCCTGTTTTTTATTCTAAAAAAGAAAGTTATTCTGAGGGTGTAAAAAGAATAAAATGAAGTGCTTATTATTCGGCGTCACTTTCCAAATACAAATTTAATTTTTTCCGAGATTTTAGGTAAATTACATTGACTCAGTTCATAACAAATAAAATTCACCTATTTTATTGAAATTATTACTGTGAAGTGGATACTTTAATTGTACGGGATGATGTAGATGTGCCTGATGATGTAGATGTACCTGACGAAGTGGATGTACCTGACGAAGAAGATGTACCATTCCCATTGTCAGGTACGTAAATTACCCTGCCGTCGGCGAGCCTGTAAGCTGTTCCAAGAGCCTCTCCCGTCCCCCCTCCTATGTTATCGGTCATGTTCATGACTTCAATGGGTTTGCCTTCTTCTTTGATGACAATCTTCATATCCTGAGACCCTGGATTTTTGACAATAGTGAAATCCTCATTGGAACTTAGAAGTTCAGGGAGGTGATATGACATAACAAGTGCAACCAACAGAGCTACGGAAAAGACCATTGCAACATCAAAAACATTTGCAACGCTGGTCATAGGACTTTGCTCATCTTCATCTTTTAAAAGTCCTGTCCGCCTGTATCTTCTGGATTTTCGCATGAGTTCTTCCTCATTATTAAGAGACAATTAGCTTCAGTTCTTTTCCTCAATCGTATCCAGGATATAATCGATATCCGACATATCTTCCCAGTACCATCGCCTTCTGACCTGTGTAAGTACGTAGCCTATCCCGGCCGCAAAAAGCCCCACAACCGTTGTCGCAAAGGCAATCATCAGGTTTTGCGCAAGGGTCTCAAGGTCTCCTTTCGAAAGCCCTATCAGAGCAGGGCCTAATGGAATAAGCGTTCCCATAAGGCCAAGCATGGGACCGATAGTTGAAGTTATCTTTGTATGTTCAAGGCGTTTTGCCATCTTGATTTCATATTCCTGCGAAAGTCTCTCAATTGCAGGAAAATGTCGCTCTTTCAGGTATTTTGCAGCATCTCGTGCAAAAGAAGTGACCATGTAATTTTGTTTGATGTTTTCAAGAGCTCTGGATGCTTCCGAAAAATCCGAATTCTGAAGCTCGCACTCAATTTTTTTGCAGTTAGTCTCTAGATTAGTCCAGTCCCTATGCCTTTTCGTATATTCGGAAAGAAATTCTCCTAATTGAATCAAGGAAACAAATACCAGAATAGTGAGAAGAAACATTACAGGAATTAGCAAAGCCGTTGAGAAGACGTTCATCATATTGGATAATAAATTCATAAGGCTCAAAGATCATGCCTCCTTATACGTTCCAGGAAAAAACCTGCAAGGACAATGACTCCAAAAGCCATAAGAGGAATAATTCCTGTTTCTCCTCCACCGGTTGAAACAAGGTTCATCTTTTTTGTTTGTATATACGCAGGGATAAGCAGAGCCCCTAACAGATAGTAAATCCCTATCAGCATCATTGCGCTGCCCATAGTTTCAGGGGTTTTTCCAAACCGGACCTTTCCAAGCCTGAAAAGAAAAGAAGAAGCCACCACTGCTATAAAAAAAGCAACCCCAACAAGAAGTCCTACTTTTATCCCGGAAAGGTTAAGACTTTCTGAAAGCAGTATGCAGGAGACTGCAAGAGCTGCCAGGCAGACCGGGCAGGGTATGGATATAGCGAGGAAAGTGTGTCTTGAAACATCTTTTCCTGAATTCCACTTTTTCTGGGTGTAAATCCCTATCACTATAAGGAGAAAGGAAACAAGTACATGGATTCCCATGCCCATTGAAGAAAACTTCTCAAAAGATTCCAGGCTTATATGGTCGGCAACGCCTCCGAATAAAAGGGCCAGAAGTAAATAACTGCCTCCAATTGCAAAAATTTCTTTTGTACTTATGTTTGAAAATCCGCATCCTATTCCAGATTTAATTCCAAAGACAAGGATACCTATCAAAATCCCAATCACAGTTAATGCCGTAGAGTCCATAATACCTTCTGAGCATCTATAGTAAAATTAAATAAAAACTGGTTTTTGGGTAATATTCGTTATCTTTTTGGATAACAAGGGCTCATTGAGTGTATATTTTATACTAAAAGTTTGTCTACACCCTTTTTTCTGCCGGAGAGATAGAAATAATTAAACAAGTTAAAATCAGAACATGTGTAGAAGTTAAGATAATAAGATAGTAAGAGAGTACAAGAATAAAATAGTTAAATAGTAAAGTTACTATGAATCCCTTATTAGACAGGTCCCTGTAACCAAAATCGAGATTATTTGACTTAGTTATGACACCTGAATCGTAACATAATTACATAATACTATAATAAAATAGTAAAATAGTTTCTTTTTTTAAAACGGTATCAATTAACGTTAGTCATACATTAGAATTAAAACTTAACAAATATTATGTGAAAATTTACTTTGCTTGCCAGGCAGTAATATAGAAAAAAGAAAAGAAAAATCCGTAATTAAAGTAAATTTGCTAAAATTAAATATAAAAAAGACAATGAAAAGATCTAATAGTTTACTTTACTTGTTCTAATAAAAGCAATAATTATAAGTATTTGAGATAAAATAGAGTTCATCATGGTAGTAAATGTTATGAGGAGTTCTGGAATGAACGGCGGTAGAGAAAACCTTTTCAAAGCTATTTCTAGCGATACACGCCTCTCAATTCTCGAACACCTGAGTGAAGGAGATATGCATATATCCGGTCTGGCAAGAGAAATAGGGATTTCTGTGCCTGTGGCTGCCAAACATGTAAAAATATTAGAAAAAGCTGATCTTATAGAACGAAAAAAGTTCGGAAATACTCATATGATAGGCATCAAACTGAACAACATTTATTCTTTCCTGGACCACTTTGCAGAAAACAGGAGACTGGAGGTTGAACAGGGAACGACTCTGCTTGATGCCCTAAAAAGCGTGGCTGCCGTGGAAGTTAAGAAAATGGGGAACAGAGTCAAGGTCATCTCTACGGATGGGGAAGAGGGATTTTATATATATGAGGTGGATGGCAAATTTTCGGATAAGACTGTAGACGAATATGAGTTTTACGACGATGCTGTAGTCGAGTGGAAAAAGTTAGTGCCCGTAACGAAAAAAAGATTACTGGTAAGTATCAGAAGGTAAACAGCCCACACCGCTTACCTCCTTAGACGCTCATATCTGTTCACTGAGCTTGCAAAATCTCTACTCATGAAATCTTTAAAGGGTTTGAAAAGTCCACTGAAATATGATACTTTTCTTATCTTTCTCCTGAAAAAACCCAAAAACTCTTGAAAAACGGGCGTTTCACCTCAACTTCGCCAGAACTCCAAGATGGTCTTCGTGATAGGGCATCAGGTCCTTTGCATTAAGAACCTCAAACCTGGGCTCAAAAGCTTGTTCAAGTTTCTTTACCTCTGCCTTAAATATCTCTTTTGGTTTTGCTGCGGTGTCTATACTCCGCGCTTTAATGGAAAGCAGGAGATATCCATCCTTTTTTAAAAAACATACTGCATTCCTTGCAGCAATTTCGGCCTGGTTGGGCTGTGCAACATCCTGAAAAATAAGGTCCACAGGCTCAACGAGATGGGAGTAACTGTCAGGCTTTCCCGCATCAGCCATAATCGGGTGGATATTTTTCCTCCTTGATGCAAGCCCTATAAGATCTCGCATGCTCCGTGGGGCAAATTCAACGGCGTAAACTGCACCTTCTGAAACAATATCCGAAACATGGCTGACCGTTGTACCTGAAGCCGCACCTAAGTAGAGAACCTTCGAATCTTCCTTTAGTGGAATATCGAATTTTTTCAGGACCATGGCTCCAAGCTTGCTCCTCCGAGGGTCCCAGGTCCGGTATTCAACTCCTTCAACCGTAATCAGTTTTTCTCCATAAACGGTTTTTCCAGGGTCAAGGTTCTTTGTAGCAAGCTGTCTTTTGTCTTTTATAACTTCAAAGATCCCATCCGATATCTTTTTGACTTCAGGCATTTACTTCCTCCTCCTTCTCTTTGGCTTTTCTCCGCTTTCCTGCTTTTTTTGAGGAGGCCTGGGGTTCAAAGTCCTGATCTGTAGGACTTTCGCTTCAAGTTTTTCCATAAGAGAGGGATCTTTTTCTCCTGAATAAAAATCAATGCGCACAGCAAGGGAAAGCTTTGATGCAACAGCTCTTGCTACCTTTCCCCTTACCCACCAGGGCGCAGTATTTATCAGAGGGTGACTGTAGATGATCCCGTGCTTTGGAGATGGAGCCCGAGCCCGAAGATGTTTGAAAAGCGCCTTGCTGGCTCCTATAACCTGAATGGTGCTGGAGGGAAACGCAGCAAGTTTTTCGAGGTTTCCTGCAAGACTTATTAACCTTGCTCCAAGCATTGGGCCTGCAATAAGCTTCAGGTTGGGTGCAACCAGTTCCATGCTGTTCTCAATGTAAGCCTCGATCTGTCTCCGCTGTTCATAGAGAATGCACACGTTTTCTGCAAAACCTCTAAGGAGTGCTTCATCCGCAGGTTCAAGTTTTGCACCCATTGAGTTTATGGCTTTCGAATAAAGCGGGTCTTCAGAGCCGACATTTTTACGGGAACCATATTTTACAATAAAAAGTGCAAGGTCTTCTCCACCTAACCCGCTTTCCGGAAAATAACCTCCGTACCATTCAGAAAGCCTTTCAGACAGGGCATTTGTGGTTTCATTTATATCGTTCAGGGCCTCTACAGCCTGAATAATTCGCTGGTCAGGAGTAAGAGCACCTGAGACCTGAAGTTTTGCCGCCTCCAGAGTAACTTCATGTAAAAGGGAATAATATTCGGCAGTGGATTCTGCAAACCCGGACCTGATAGCTGCAGCTTTGAGGTCAAAGCCTTCAGGAGGAAGATCTGCCCTGCTGTTCCTTAGATCTAGAGAATGAAGGGCAAGCTCCCGGATGTCTTTTGAAAGAAGTCTGGACCCAAGAATTTCTCCGTCTCTGTCGGTTTCAATAGTTCCAAACCAGGTATTGATTTTCAATCCGGACCCCCGGAAATGTCCGCACCCCTGTTCCTTCCCTTTGTGAGTAAAACTCTTCCACCAAGGGACTCGTCAAGCATGCGCTGGGTTTCTTGCTGGAGTCTTTTGCCTTCCTCCAAGCTTCCGACAATGCCGTAAACTACCGGCCCGAAAGAACTGATACCTGATCCACTTGCGCCGTTGTCACGCATGTAATTCATGATATCCAGAACAGGCTGTGACTGAAGTCCGACTTCCCTTTTCTTAAAACCTACAGTCTGGATGTGGTTAATTGCCTTGCCAAAACTTTCCAGGTCTTCCTCGACAAGTGCAGGAAGCATCTGCATGAGGATTACGTGGGAAATTTCCTGAACTTCGGCAAGGGGAACTGGACAATACTTCTTGAAAATATCCACTTCTTCCGCATCGTGAGCCCCTTTACCTTCAGGAATTGCAAGGACAATAGACCAGTCAGGAAAGTCTCTTCTGAAAAGGACAGGACCAGGCGGTACGTGGCTGGCTGAAGAAGGAGAAAATGCGCCTTTATCCTTGAACTTATGTCCCCCATCCAGAATAAAGCCACCATTTTCAAAAGCAGCAACCCCTATCCCGGATGTGCCTCCCCTGCCGACCGCAACTGCAAGTTCCCTAACGCTTTTTCCCAATCTATAAATTCTGTTTACGGCTACTGCTGCTGACAGTGCGGCCTGGGTCCCGGAACCGAGCCCCACATGATCAGGAAGACTATCTTTAATATGCAGCTTTATTCCTTCTCCTGTTGGAAGAAGGGCCTGTACAGCTTTTTGCATTTTACTTGCTAGAAGAGGATTGCCGATGATCTCTATATTCTCAGCTTCACTTGCAGAAATTTCCAGGCCGGGATATTCCAGGGTGATTCCCGCTCCCCCATCGACCCTGCCTATCTCTGCATTGAGGTCTATCAGGGTAAGATGAAGTCGGGATGGAGTCACTACTTTAATCATGTCTATATGTACCTCGTTACCTATTCATAAAGCTTAGGAATTAAACTTCCGTTAGCTCAGGAGCTAAACTTTCGTTTCCCCCAAAGTTTTTCCTTAATAATCGAATAAGTAAAAGATAAAGTTTTCCTGTTAAACATGAATTTAAGCATTGGAAAAATCAGGGAATATACCCTTACACGGATTTCAACATCCCCCCTGAAATCCATCATCGGATTCATGAACACAGGGTTAATGGAGAAATTGCAGTGCCTGCATCGGCTGTAGGCCAGTCCCGCAATAGAATGTAAAAGCCCACAGAGCATGCCCGTGTCTGCTGGATCGGAAAGGCCAAATGTCACATTAGATTCCAGACGTTTAATTTTTATCCCATTAAGCAAATCGGAAAATAGGCGAAATAGCGGTTTTCTGAGAGATCTGAATGCTTCCAGGCCCCAGTGAAGCATTTCTCTGGGGGTCATTTCTTCTGGAGCTTCTTCAATCTCGGGCTTCTTCTTCCCTCTTATCTTTGAAATTATACCCCATTTTTCTTTCTTCTCGTTCCTTTCTGTTAGTTTTTCTTTTCTTTCCCCTACTTCTGTTTGTTTTTCATTTTCCTCCCCTACTTCTGTTCGTTTTTCTTTTTTCTCACTATCTTCTATTCTTTTTTCTTCACCCTCACCCATTTCTATTCTCTTCTCTTCGACCTCTTTTTCTTCAACCTCCCTTTTTTTCTTCACTTCAGCCTTATCCTGTGGTTCTATAGTGACTCGTACTTTTTCCGTGTTATTCAGATCGATCTCACTTTGTTTCCCTTTTACTGTTTTGTCTTCATCCGATTTCTTCGGTTCTTCAGGAAAACTTTCGCTTTCTCCAGGTTCCTCTATGGAGAAGGTATGGGAAAAGAGCAGCCATTTTACAGTGAATACGCCTCTAAGTTCTTTCTTTTCTTCGAGACTCAGGACCTTAAGCTTGAAAGTGAGACCTATTGCTGTAAAAAGTACAAATAAAATCAACAGAAAAACCAGCAGAAGAACAGTGATTACCAGCATATTGATAGGTTATGGAGAAGAGGATAGTCCTGACTATCCTGAAAAACCATACTTATTCCATTCCCTGGAAGTCCCTGATATAGGTTTTAGTTCCAGAAATTCGATGGAAACTTTAGTGGGAACATCCCTCTTCTTCAATCTTGACTTCGGTTCTTTCTACAGTTTCCTTTTCCGGAGTTTCTGTTCCTTTAACTTCCTGTTCCTGCAATTTTTCGTCTTTTTTGTTCTTGCCTCTCATGCCTTTGAGCTTGTCCATAATCTCAGGCACAAGATCAGGAATTGAGCTAAGGATTGAACCTGCATCGCTTCGCTCAGAGAGCCGGAAGATTCTGGCTTCTTCTTCAGAAAGCATAATAAATGCCACAGGTTCTATCTTCGCACCTGCCCCTCCACCTCCGCCATATCCCGACTCAGTGTCTTTCTTGCCTTCTCCTCCACCGGCTCCAAAACCCATTACAATCCTTGATATTGGAATAATTGTTTTACCAGCAGCAGTAATCGGGTCTCCCACTACGGTTTTTGTAGTCGCAATTCTCTCAAGTTCACCTGCAATTTCTTTAATAGTGGCTTCTACACCCAATTTTTCATCCCCTTTTGTATATCGTTTCATATATTGCGATGATAAAGTTTTTCATTTTTTATTTTTAATCTAATTTTAGATACATTAAATTTGGGCTTAATCATATTTGAGTAATTCTGCACCTGAGAATTTAAATCCCGTTTTAATTTCAGGGACCAACTTATTTTTATCGTTTTCAAAGGCTATTGTTCTTTTACGTGGGCAACTTAAGTTTAATCCTCCCTTTTTTGAATGTAATGAATACTTGATCTTTATTTTTTGATTAATGAAAATAAGTCAATATAAAATAAGATATTCTATTAAGTTAAGTGACATGGATTATCCCAATAAATATAAATTACATAGGCAATATTTTTAAATTTTTGATTTATTCAATTTAACATAAATACAGTATATTTATATTCTATTATTTGAATTCCAGCTCAATTAATGGAATTTACATAAGGAGTCTTATAAAAGATGAACAAATTCTTTGAATAAGAAAATACTTTTTCATTCGCGCATTTATGTAGGTATTCAGTGTAAACTCCACTTATTTACAATGAAAGTTTCACCCTAAGCTTCTTTTAATGGACGGAGGAATTAAAATAAAAAAATTAAACACTTTGTTAGTAGCTATTTTCATATTAGCATTAATATCAAGTCTTGGAGCTGCGACTGAGATTATAGTGCAGCCAGGAGATTCTATTCAAACTGCTGTAAATAGTTCGTCTTCGGGCGATATAATTACTATAAATCCCGGAACCTATATTGAAAATATCATAGTAACTAAAAATGATCTTACAATCCGGTCAAAATCAGGAAATCCTGATAACACAATAATTAAAGCCAAAAGTTCAGGGGCTAATGTGTTCCTCCTGCAAGGAGACAACATAAAGATATCTGGACTTAAGGCTGTAGGAGCAACCCGATCCGGCTATTCAGGAATCTGTCTATCTTCATGCAGTAACTGCGTAATCGAGAATAACAAACTTTTGAGCAATTGTTATGGAATCTATCTCCTGCGTTCCAAAGGGGACAAGCTGTCAAAGAACACGGCTACAAATAATCTACAATATGGAATTGTACTTGGGACTGCTACAGACAATACCATTTCAGGAAATATAGCCCTTAATAATGGTCGTGGGATCCATATTGGCAACTCTGACGGTAACACACTCTCAGGCAACACCGTTCAAAACAACAATATTTATGGGTTTTATATCTGTGGCAAAAGTGACACAAACAAGATCTACAACAATTATTTCAATGACACCAATATGACTATTAAAAACGGAATCGGAAATTCCTATAACACTAAAAAAACCGCAGGTACTAATATTGTGGGCGGCCCTTACATAGGAGGTAACTTCTGGGGAAAACCCAATGGTACAGGATTTTCCAATACTGCAGTAGATAACGATAGAGACGGAATTTCCGATTCTGCATATAAAAACATAGCAGGCAGCATCTATTCTGACAATCTTCCTCTAGTTGTCTATAAGCCCAAGTCGACAAAGCCGGTTGCTGCATTTTCTGCATCTCCTACATCCGGAAAAGCACCATTAAACGTTAAATTTACTGACAAAAGCACAGGAACACCTGCTTCATGGTACTGGAACTTTGGAGATGGATCAAAATCATACCTCCAGAATCCGGTTCATAAGTATTCGAAGGCAGGGGCCTATAATGTTAGCTTAATAGTAAAGAATGCTGCAGGACGTAGCACGGTAACAAAAACAGGATATATAAAAGTGATATCAAAACCAGTTGCTGCATTCTCTGGATCTCCTACATCCGGAAAAGCACCATTAAACGTTAAATTTACTGACAAAAGCACAGGAATACCTGCTTCATGGTACTGGAACTTTGGAGATGGATCAAAGTCATACCTACAGAATCCGGTTCATAAGTATTCGAAGGCAGGGACCTATACTGTTAGCTTAATAGCAAAGAATGCTGCAGGACGTAGCACGGTAACAAAAACAGGATATATAAAAGTGACAGGAACTTCGCAAACTTCGACGGCTGCACTTTTTGCGTCTTCAACTCCTACTGCTGCACTTTCTGCATCTCCAACTTCAGGAAAAACTCCACTAACCGTTGACTTTACTGATAATAGTACGGGCTCACCAACTTCCTGGAAATGGGATTTTGGAGATGGGACAGATTCAACAGAACAGAGTCCGACACATACATATTCAGCTGCAGGAACTTACACGGTTAAACTTACAGCAACAAATGCAGCAGGAAGTAACACTGTAACAAAACCAGATTATATTATAGTAACAGCAACGTCACAAACGCTGACAGAAACTTCGCAAACACCTGTTGCAGACTTCTGGGCTTCTTCACTCTCAGGAAAAGCACCACTAAATGTAACATTTACGGATACAAGCACAGGATCTCCAACTTCATGGGAATGGGATTTTGGAGATGGGACAGATTCAACAGAACAGAGTCCAGCACATACATATTCAGCTGCAGGAACTTATACGGTTAAACTTACAGCAACAAATGCAGCAGGAAATAGTACAAAAACCAAATCAAATTACATTACAGTAACAGGAAATTCACAAACGTTAACAGCAACATCACAGACGTTGACCGAAACTTCACAAATGCCCGTTGCAGATTTCTGGGCATCTCAACTTTCAGGAAATGCACCACTAGATGCAACGTTTACGGATACAAGCACAGGATCTCCAACTTCGTGGGAATGGGATTTTGGAGATGGGACATATTCAACAGAACAGAGTCCAACACACACATATTCAGCTGCGGGAACTTACACGGTTAAACTTACAGCAACAAATGAAGCAGGAAATAGTACAAAAACCAAATCAAATTACATTACAGTAACAGGAGCTTCACAAACGCTGACCGAAACATCGCAAACACTAACCGAAACTTCGCAAACGCTGACCGAAACTTCACAAATGCCTGTTGCAGATTTCTGGGCATCTCCACTCTCAGGAACAGCACCACTAGATGCAACATTTACGGATACAAGCACAGGATCTCCAACTTCATGGGAATGGGATTTTGGAGATGGGACAGATTCAACAGAACAGAATCCAACACACACATATTCAGCTGCAGGAACTTACACGGTTAAACTTACAGCAACAAATGCAGCAGGAAGTGGTACAAAAACTAAATCAAATTATATAAAAGTAGCAAAGTGACCACAACTTTGAAAACGATTGTAAATCTCCTGGGGCTCTTCAGTCTCAGGTAAAGATGCAAAAGGCAGTAGCACAAAAGTCATGTATGGATGTCAAGTATCTAAAAATGAGCTTGAAATCTAAAAGTAGATAAAAATGCCTGAAGGTAAAGAGGAGTGGGGGCTTATTTATCGAATCTTGAGAGAGGATATACTCGTATGGAATATCCTAAGGCTTCGATTTCAAAATCGAAGCCTTTAGGACTTACGCAGTTGAACTGAAAAATCAACCGCAACAGACCGTTAACTGTTTAAAACGGGACTTTAATCCACAGTCTTTGACGTAATTGATTCTGTTTCTCAAATGCGGAAGTCCTATCCTTATTTCCTGGAAAATCCATGATCTTCATCTCTAATCTTCATCTCTATGCAAAAGTCAAATTTTATGAACCTATCTCGGCATCGCAGCACTAGTGCATCGATTCTCAAATACATATTTTTCACGATTTTCCAAAAAATTCATTTCTGACATACTTTGGAATAGATACACTATTTCTTAACTCATTTTAGCTAATATGATATTTCCACTGCCTTAGCTTGACGTTTTTGTGCTGAAATACCTGTGTTTCTACGCTGATTTGCTTCATTCAGACTCTTTCTTAGATCAAGCCGTTCTAATTAAAAAATTATTACGAAGTGATACTCGAAAGAGAAAATTTTAAAAATTGACAAAGAGTTCAGATTATTAACATAATTTATATGAAAAATAAATGAAAGATGGAGATACAGGATAAATGAAAGCTAACAAAAAACTGAACTCAGTAGCCTTAGCCTCAGCAATTCTAATTTTAGCATTAATTCTCTTTTCTTCTACGGTATCGGCAGCTGCCGAGAAATTAGAAGAAGAACAATTTACTTTTACAGAGGAACAAAGCAACGACACTCAGTCTGAATCTTCAACTCAATTTTTGGGATCAGCACAGAATATCAATAAGGTATATGGAATAAATTTTAGCCCCTATATGGATGGACAAAGTCCAGATTATGGGTCTCAGATAGATAAAAATCAAATCACGAATCGTATGAAAATAATAGCACCATATACTAAGTGGATACGAACTTATGGGACGGAAAACGGTCTGGAGTATTCTGGCCCAGTGGCTCATGAGATGGGGCTCAAGACTGCAATTGGTGCATGGCTTAGTGGAGATACTGAGGCCAATGAGAGACAGATAAGTAAACTTATCGATGAAGCTAAGGCCGGTAATGTTGATCTAGCCATAGTGGGCAGTGAAACGCTGCTAAGAAATGATCTTTCAGAAGATCAGCTTATTAAATATATCCAGCGTGTTAAACAGTCAGTGCCCGCCGGTATCAATGTTACAACAGCTGATACATATAGCGAACTTCTGAATCACCCTAAAGTAATGGATGAGTGCGATGTTATCATGTATAATAGTTACCCCTACTGGGAAGGTATCAGCATTGATAAAGCAATGGAAGTTCAGGATAGTCGCTATAAGAATTTAGTTAAGAATGCAAAGAATAAACCAGTAATAGTCTCAGAAACCGGATGGCCCAGCGCAGGAAACACGATTGGAGATGCTGTGCCATCACCTGAAAATTCTGCCAGGTACTTAAATGATTCTGTCTCATGGGCACATAAGAATAACATTCAGTATTTTTACTTTGAAGCATTTGACGAAACATGGAAAAGCGTTCATGAAGGCCCCCAGGGTGCTCATTGGGGAGTATGGGACAAAGATGGCAATATGAAGCCTGGAATGGAAAAGGTCTTTCCACCGGAGACAGCCCCTAAGGCAAACTTTTCTGCATCTCCTACATCCGGAAAAGCACCATTAAACGTTAAATTTACTGACAAAAGCACAGGAACACCTACTTACTGGTACTGGAACTTTGGAGATGGATCAAAGTCATACCTACAGAATCCGACTCATAAGTATTCGAAGGCAGGAGCCTATAATGTTAGCTTAATAGTAAAGAATGCTGCAGGACGTAGCACGGTAACAAAAACAGGATATATAAAAGCGATATCAAAACCAGTTGCTGCATTCTCTGGATCTCCTACCTCCGGAAAAGCGCCATTAAACGTTAAATTTACTGACAAAAGCACAGGAATACCTGCTGGATGGATATGGAACTTTGGAGATGGATCAAAGTCATACATACAGAATCCTACTCATAAGTATTCAAAGGCAGGGGTCTATACTGTTAGCTTAACAGTAAAGAATGCTGCAGGACGTAGCACGGTAACAAAAACAGGATACATAAAAATTACATAAGAATTACATAAAAATTACATAAAAAGTATATAAAAATTATATAAGAATTATATAAAAAGTGTATAAAAAGTATGTAATAGTTGTAACAAAACCAGTTGCTGAATTCTCTGCAACTCTAACCTCTGGAAAATCGCTATTAACGGTATAATTTAATGACAAAAATACAGAAATTCCTATTCATGGAAAATGAGAAATCATTCACCGGCCTTGACATGTGAAGGATTCGGAGAAGAGTAGTTCATGGAGAAACTTGAGTAGAAGGAATAGGGATTTTTTGAACTCGCGCCCAATTAGCCAGCGCTGCGGTTTACTACAGATAAGGGCATTACACTCATCATAGCCCGCTAACAAAAAAGGAGAAAATCGAGGTTGAAATCCCCTAGCAAATGATTATCTGCAGAAACTGCAACCCTTCCAGAGAGAAAAAAATAATGGCTCTTCGTTGTTTTGTGTGGATATTCTCGTAATGTACTCATTAAAAACAATACGGTCTTGAATTGAAAATCATCTTATCCATAGAAAATGACTAAGAGCCGAAATAATCCGGAAAAATGAGAATATTCAAGATGGGGAGCCATTATCATTGGAATTGAAATCATTTTTTCCCGAACTGCCTAAAACGGCGGCGTAGGTACTAAAATAGGTCCAAAATTCTTAAAGATCGAAACGTACCGAAAATGTTAAAAAGGATGTTACATAAACGTGTTTTTAATATCATATGAAGGCAAATAGGAGCAACTAAGACGTCACCAATTGAAATACAAACCTCAGTATGTGCATTGTTGTTTATGTCTATCTGTGTAGCAACTTTGTTCTTCAGCTGTAAGCTTTTTGCCTGGAGATACTCAAACTATAATAAAGTTAACAAATTTATGAAACTAATAAAGTATAATAAAGTATAAGGAAGAAATAAACACCGCTTTTAGTTTTTATAGTTAGTTATGTCCATCTTTAATTCTTTCAATTTTTTCATTTTCTTTATTACATTTATGCTTTTAATTTGACATTGTTTTCTCCCAAAATTATTTCGCTGTTTAAATCCCTTTGTTTTATCCCAAAATGACTTCGCAGATTCAAAACCATTCGAAAGTCCAGTGAATGATACAACAAAAGGCGACGAAATATGCTAAACTTCAGTGGTTTTCCGGGAAAACGACTGTATTTTTCTTGAACCGGTGCTACTCTCCATTTTCAGCATTATTTATAATCCTCAAGCTTTCTTGAGGATTGGAAATTGGGGAATTTTAATCCGGCTAAAATGGAGAATTATTCACCGGCTTTGACATTAGTATAATCTCTGTATTTAAAGCACGGAAGACACGGAAATCAGTAGTAAAGGCGTGTTTCTTCCGTGCTTTCCGTGTTTTCCGTGGTTGTAATACCCAGATCGAACCACTATGTGACCGACTGCGTTTTCCGTGTTACAAAATTCCATGTGACTTTAAAATAATATTTGCGCCATAAACTGTGTTTATTTTCTTGTTATGTATATATTTGAGAATCGATATACTAGGATAATTCTTTCGTTTTTCCCAATCACAAAAGAAGGCAGGCGAGCATCTAGTCTGTGTGGCACAGGTCCTGGTAGAGGGAAAATTCACTAAGGCAGGCCAGATAAGCTTGATAAACTACTACTTCTGTACGCAGAACAATCTTGTAGAAAACTAAATCAAGAACTAACAGAGATCAGGCAAGAAAATGAAGTGATTTTCCTAAAAACTACCATGTTCTTTCCCTGATCTTGATCGATAGTTCTTAGTAACATTTTTATTACAATATTAATAAAATTCTTTTAAAGAAGGTAGGTATACTATCGATTAGAGAAAATGACAAATATATACTATGCATATCCTCTTTAATTGCAAATTCACTGCTTTGCCATTATTTGTGTGTAAAATATTTGGAGGACTCAATAGACAATGCTTTCTCAAGAGCTAAGAGATTCAGAGTACTTTATCAAGGTATTAAGGCAACATCTGCCTGAATTAAAAGAAAAGTATAGTGTGAGTTATCTTGGGATCTTTGGATCTTATATTCGTGGAGAGCAGACCAAAGATAGCGACCTTGATGTACTAGTACAATTTGATAAGAAACCAGGACTTTTAAAATACATTGAACTAGAAAACTATCTCAGTGATCTCTTAGGGATAAAAGTTGATTTAGTAATGAAAAGTGCACTTAAACCTAACATAGGAAAGCGAATCCTAAATGAGGTAAAAACTCTATGAAAGCAGAGAAAAGAGATCCTATAGATTTTTTAGTGGACATACTTGAGTCAATTGAAAATATAGAAAATTTTATTGAAGGATTTGATTTTGAAGAGTTTTCTAAGGATAAAAAAACAATATATGCAGTGGTACGAGCTCTTGAGATCATTGGGGAAGCAACAAAAAATTTGCCAGATTCACTAAAAATTAAGTATCCTCAAGTTCCTTGGAGATATATGGCCGGATTTCGAGACAAAGTAGTACATGGTTATTTTGGTGTTGATCTTGAGGTTGTTTGGGATACGGCAATTGAAGACGCTCCTTCTTTGAAGCCTTTAATAACAAAAATTCTAGACGAAACGGAAAAGGATTAAGTTAATTTCTTAATGGGATACAATAGGACTCTTTTTTAGAATTTACGTTTGTAAAAGCTGTTTATATTTTATTCATCTTACTTCAGAAATAAAAATCGAGGATGTAGCTAAGGTAAATCGAGTCATTTTTCCTCATGCAGAGATCACTTTTGCTTCTTTTTTAATTCCTTCAATAAGGTATGGGCTTATCGACCCTTCGGTTAGTAAATCGACTTTTACTCCAAGAAACTCCGATAGCTCTCTCTCAATTCTTACCATAGTGAGCAGACCTTTAGTTTCGGAAAACTCTACAAGAACGTCGATATCACTTTCTGGTCTTTCTTCTCCTCTTGCATAAGAGCCAAAAATAGCTACCTTTGTTGCTCCTTCTTTCTTGAGGAACGAAGATATTTTTTCGAATAACTCTTTATTTTGGGAAGCACTCTCCATATCAGCATAATTTCGTTTGTTACAATTTAAACATTCCTGATGAAAGAGAGCCACTTGTTTTGTCTTAGAATATTTTGGCTCTTCGTTGTTTTGTGTGGATATTCTCATAATATTCTCATAAAAACCAATGCTGCCTTGAATTGAAAACCGTCTTATCCATAAGGAATGACGAAGATCCTATGTTTGTGTGTAAAACCTGTGCATTTTACCCATTTTTGACCCAGTTTTGACCTAAAAATGAGAGGCAAAAAATGGGTATTTTTGCAACGAAACCTAAAATTATAATTCTCGCACAAGACGAAAACCAATATCTTCATGCGCAAAATTTTTTGAGCAAGCGGTTCGAGTTGACGACGAGCAACTTTCAGCTGCGACATAGTATCCACCGCCCCGGAGAACATGTAAAGAGCTTTTATCATCTAACCAGGCACTGCCGTCAGAAGGAGCGCCTTTATAGTTACCGTGCCAAATATCCTGAACGAATTCTTCTACATTACCATACATATCATACAAGCCCCATGGATTCGGTTTTTTCTGACCGACTAGATGATTGTCGTCATGCGAATTTTCGCTATACCATGCATAGTCTCCAAGTTTGGATTCATCATCACCAAAGAAAAATTTTGTAGTTGTTCCTGCACGACAAGCATATTCCCATTCAGCCTCAGAAGGCAAACGATACTTGTGAGTTTTATCCATTTCATTGAGTTCTTTGATAAATATCTGAACAATATTCCATGAAACATGATTAACTGGAAGATTTTCGAATTTGAATAAATAAGAATGAAAAAGACTCCTGCCCATAACATCAGACCATTGCTTATTAGTAACAGGATATTTACCTAAGAAAAAAGGATTTTTGATCGTTACTTTATGAAGAGGAGTTCCTGTTTTATCTGTGCCCCTTATATCCTCAGAGGATCCCATCATGAATTCACCTTCAGGAATTAAAATGAATTCCATTTCACTTATTATGTTAGAAGGTGAAGGATTAGATATACTATTATCAATGTTCGTAAAGACAGGTGAAATCTGCAAAAGTTCACTAAAATCAAGGTCTTCAAGAGTGTATTCAACTATATTTTTTGAAATATTCTCTCCTTCTAAGCAACCATACCTCAATAAGTTAATTAGTCTATCATCCATTTCCCACTTTTCAAGATCTTTATCTATACTTGTCTGCATTAAAGCAAATTCCTGCAGCTGAGTCAAAATTTTTCTGTTTGAATTTAAAGCGTAAATAATTGAGTTCCATTTTATGCTTATTGCAATGAATTTTGCAAGTTTTTTGCAATTCCAGATATTTTTAGGAACGTTTTCTTCCATCTGGGAAAAAAGACCAGTTCTTTTTCCTATAGTTAGCTGGAAACGAAATTGATTAATAAACTGCTTTATCCTGCGAGGGTTATAATCCAAAGCCGGAGCAACCATTTCTAAAATAAGTTTTGAGGTCTTAAAATTTTCCACACAATCTCTACTGTACTGAATTTCCTGCTCATCTGGATCATCCTCTATTTTATTTGATTTAGTAACTTCAGTTTCTTGCTCTTCGGATTGATTTTGCACAGATAAACTATTTTCTTTGAGAGATTCATCAGGATGAAAGTCTTTTGATGCACTTGATTTGTTCATAGGTTTAAATGGACTTAAAGAAGTTTCAGTTTCATCTGTTGACATTAAAAATTTTAAAAAATCATCGCTTTTTGGTTTGGGCACTTTAAAAGGAAGTTGAATGAATTTTTCAATAAAATCATAGCCATACTCAAGCCCTTCGATCTTCAGGTAGTCAATTACTTTCTCATTTTTAGCAGCAATTCCTGCTGAGATAACTTTCCGATCGATACCTAACACAAAATAAATTTTGGAATCGTCTGAAATCATAAGGTTAATGGATTGCATGAGTTCTGCTGCTTTTGGAACTTCACAACGATCAAGGTCATCAATAAAAACATAGACTTTTGAATCTCCGACATAGGACTTAACTATTTCATTGAAATCGGAATAAAATTTCTCTCTAAAAGAAATGCGATCCTTATAATTCGTGTTTGATTCTATTTTTTTAAAACCAAAAGGATCTCTAAGCACACCTATGAACCATTGCTCAGTAGAAAAATATTTTATAAGACCGATGAGTGGAGCTGAAATCAGAATAAAACTTGAAAATTTCTTGAAAATTGTATCATCTATAAGAAACGGTAACGTTATTCCCATGTAATTTAAAATATAGGTCACAACTAAAAATAAGAATAAAAATATAAGTATAAACGAAAAAATAGTCCACAAAACATGAACCAGAACGAGGAAATTGTTTTTGAATTTAAGTTTATATCTAAGAAATAATAATTTAACTCTTGATTTTTGTCGGCGCATCCAAGAAAGTTGTGTCGACAATTCATCCATAAAATTAAGTGCAAAAGATGCCCATAGTTCCTCTTCTTTGTCGTACTTCCAGGCATTGAACCATACTGTAAAATATTCCATTTCTTCTTTTGCGTCATTTTTTTTGTTAGCTTCATTTTTTTTATTTACTAGTTCTTTTAATTGTTTCATGAAAGAAGATTTACCGCATCCCCACTGTCCTTCTATGGAAAGAGTAATAGGAGGTAATGTGTCTTTGTCGGTAAGAAATTCTACAATAGCCTCAACGTAAGGTTTGAATCCAAGTGAATCTTTTGCTGTTGCATTATCATTTTTCAGATTTGGCAAAGAATTTTTCCCTTCACTTATTTGATATAGGAATTTAACATTCAAAAACTATATTAATTTTTATTTTTAAGCAGTTTGTGTTCTTCTCAACCATAATATATCTTGAAAATATTTCGCATTTAAGGAATTAGGTATATTTCTGCTTAATTGGAAAAATGCATAGATTTAGGGTAGAAAGAAATCAGATTATCCTTTCTAAAGAGACACAGAGGAAAGTAAAACAAAAACTTGTAAAGAGAACAATTGATAAGTTACCGGTTACATTTCCATATATCTTCAAGGCATTCCTAAAGTGTAAGAAACCACCAGCACGTAATAATTGGTTTGAAAACCTTGAAAAATGGAGCTACAAAGCCAGTGTTACTCCAAATTTTGATAGTAAAAAAGACCACAAAATCAATTAAATTTTGAAAAAAATTTCGTCACACTTTCATTGAAATCATAATTTGGGGATGAGAACCAATCCCATCCCCATATTCAGCGTAGCTAACGCAATAGCTTCGCTGACAAAAAAAAGGAGTTTTAGGCGTAAGGGTTACGTAGCCCCTTGTTGACGCCGAAAGTCTTGCGCTCCTCAACTGTCTTCTGGTTCTTGTCGATCTTCTCCTTCGCGAGCTTCCTGAGTAGATCGAGACCGGGTTTGACTTCCTCAATGGGTTTCGTCTCGAACAGACCCGCAGCAACCGCTTTGGACCAGATCTCGTTTCCTACCTTGGTGCGGATGAAAACCGTAGACCAGCCGTCTGGGCTTCCGACCGAGCCGGTTGAAATATCGGCGAGGTTAGAAACATAGTCAAGACAAACGTGGCAGCCTGGCTGCTCGTACTTGTGGGTTGCCTTGAGTGGAACAGTGGCAACGTTCCCACGCTCGGTATAGACCCAGAACTTGCCCTTCGTGATCTCCATCTTCTTCACGGAGCCGAGGCTCTGAGCTGCGTGGTCCTCGACAATGCTCTGCAATGACTTGTACGGGAAGTTCTCCATGCAGAAAAGCCCCACTGTAAAGGCAACCTTGCCTGGGACATCCCGCATATTGATAGGATAAAGCTGAGCCTTCCTCACTGCCTGCATCTGGCAGCAAACGCCGGTGACCCCGACCTTATCGAGGCCAAAAGACCTGGTTGCTTCCTTGAGCCAGGAGATCTGGGGGCTGATGCTGTATCTAGTTCCTCGTGCCTTGAGGATGTCCTCGCGGGTCATCGCAACTTCCGGCTTTGGCTGCCAGGGTTTGTCACCCTCGCCTGCAACAATAGTTCCGTCGATGAACCCTTCTTCGAGGGCATAGACCATGAGAGAGGTGGCGATTCCGCCGTCCTGAGCTTTCTTGAGGATCTCTTTGTCCGTGCTCCGTGCCGAAACGCATGTCACGTATTTGCCGAGATATGGATCTTCAATCATCACTCTCACCATCCTTAAGCGCTTTAGCAATTATCTCGCTGATGTTCTCAAATTCAGGAATCACGTCCAAGTTGAAGAACGACCTCGGGCAGGCGCCATAGCAGGAACCGCACTTGATACAGAGGTCACGTTCGCCCTGAGGTTTCCCGAACTCAAGAGTAATCGCATGCACTGGACAGGATGCAGCGCAAGTGCCACAGCCCATGCAGAGGCCCTGGTTGATCACGTCGTACATAAGGTCGCAGAAACATCCGGAAGTGCCGCGCTTCGCAAGGTCCATAAGGGGCTTCAAGTACTTGCCTGCAAGAGCCTTCTGTTCCTCGTTTCCTTCAAGGAGCAGGTACGCCATGACAGCGACGTTCCTTATAAGCTCCGGGCTCGGGGGACATCCAGGGATGTAGACATCCACATCAATAAGGTCTCCTATTGGGAGGAAAGACTCGTGCTGTGGCTGGTTGTGCTGCCCGCCGCGGCTGAACCGGGTGATATTCCCGTAGCATGCGCAGGAACCGAGGGCTACCACGATCTTGGACTTCTCCCGAGTCTCCTTTATGTCCTCCACGGATTCATGGTCCTGGAGGCAGACCGATCCCTCAACGAGCGCCACGTCCATCTCTGGTATATGCCGAACGTCAGCAAGAGTGAGGCAGTATACGAGGTCGGCATAGTCGTCCAGGATCTTGATGAGTCCCAAGTTGTTGTCGGCCAGGGACACCAGGCAGCCGGTACAGCCGCTCATGTGTACATGACCGATCTTGATCTTATTTGTCACTGGTTTTTTCTCCTTTGTAGCTTCCGCCTTCTTCTCCATCGCAACCTGAGCAGGCTTTGCTTCGCCGCCCATGGCTTTCGTGACGGAGTTAAGCAGTCCCATAGTTCATTCCGATTTCCTTCAGTATCTCGGATACAGCGTCTGGAATGGATCTTTTTACCTCGTCTGTAATCCCGATGACCATTTCAGGGGCAGAAACGTATTTCTTCTGGCATGCAAGGACACGGACCCGAATATCATCCTTAATGTACTGGAGCGGCTCGGTCAGGTCCCATGAGTGGGCGTCCCGGTAGCTCCCCACAGGAAGCTCGTCAACAGAGAGCCACCTGAGCTCACCGGGTTCCCCTCCAAAGTCCGCAATGTCCACAATGATAAGAGTCTTTGTGGACTCAGGGTTGAGAAGAGTAAAAACAAAATGTGGACCCCCTAGCCCTGCGTCAACAACCGTGATATTCTCTGGAAGTTTGAGGTCCTTGAGTTTCTCCACAACTGCAGGTCCGAACCCATCGTCCGCAAAGAGCGGGTTCCCACAGCCTGCCACCACGATCTCGGAGTACAGCGTTTCCATTCACTTCACCACTGCATGAGCTTCTGGGCGACTATCTTTTCCTCCTCGTTCACCACAATCATGTGGGTTGCGCACGAAACGCACGGGTCATAGGCCCGGACGACCATCTCGGCAATCTGCCAGGGAGCTCCAGTCAGAGCACGGCTACAGGTAGGGAAGTTCCAGGTTGTGGGCACAAGCATATCGTACCATAACACTTTCCCGTCCTTCACCCGTGCGAGATGGATATTGGTTCCACGCGGAGCCTCGTTCGCGGCCCAGCCCATGGACCCGTCTCCCTGAGGAATATGATCGGCAAGGACCTTACCCGAGGTGTTCAGGTTGTCAAGACATTTGAGGATGGTGTAGCAGCAGTCTGGGTATTCCATCTGCCTGGCAATATGCTGGGCGAAGGTGCCTTTCTCATCGAAGTTCTTGAATGTGGAAAGCCTTGCCCTCGGACCGACTTCAACAGGCTGCCCGTCGTAGGTTGGGACACCTGTGCAGGCCTCCATCTGGGGGTTGGCTTTGGTGCCGACTTTCGTGGTGCCTCCGACCGGGTAGCTCGGGTCCTCAAGATCGATTGTTACCTCACCCATGTACCAGTCCCATGGCCGGGTTTCTTTCCAGCGAGTGAAATCCCATGTGGGATTCTCGTCCAGACTGGATGACCCGTACATGGAGGATGTGGCCATAACCCCCTGGTTGTGGTACCCGAGTGTCTTGGGAAGTGGGATCTGCTTGCCTGCGACTTCGACAAACTCCCGGTTCTGCATGTTCCTGATGACATCAAGCATGAATTCCATCTGCTCGTGAGCAAGGACAAGGCCTTCTTTTGCCAGGTCAGCCATTTTCTGCTTTGCCCTGGGACTCACATTATGGTACATCCCACCGATCCTCGGGTTGGATGGGTGGATCGCCTCGCCGCCTGCGATGGCTCCAATAGTCTGTCCGATCTCACGGATGCGGACGATCCTTGCCATAACACTCCTGTCAGGCTGTTCGTTGGCGAACAGGTTAAACTTCTTTTCCGTCCCCGGTATGTAAAAGTCCGGGAGGATCAGGATGTTGTGCAGGGCGATGCTATGGATACGGTTCGCGGCATGAAGAATGGTCCGCAGGAGTTTTGCGTCCGTGGGGATCTCGCAGCCAATCGAAGCCTCCATGGCCTCGGTACTTGCCAGGGTATGAGCAATGGGACAGATACCGCAGACCCGAGAAGCAATCTTCGGGACCTGTTCCATTGTCTTACCTATGGCTAGCTTCTCAATACCCCTTACCGGGGTGATAGAAAGCCAGTCTCCTCGCTCAACAATACCCTGATCATCTACCTTCAGGGTAAGCTTGGAGTGGCCTTCAAGTCTTGTGGTTGGAGAGATTTCTACAACTTTCGTCAATGGTATGCCTCTTTTTCGATTCGGTGTTATTTAGGCTGTACCGTGGTTAGGCACTCTCTGTGCGATTATTCTAAGATAGTTACTCGTACATGAAGTACGTTAACCTCTTAATTTCTCCAGCGCGTAGTACCTCAGTGTATTAAATATTTGATTTATAACGATAAATGGTTGAAAACGCGATATTACATAAATCCTTCTATCAATATAAAGAAGGATAATAAAATAATATGTATATTTTTTTCAGATTATAACTCGGATTTTATATTGAAGATAGTACTTTTTATGACAACGAAAATATTGAAATTAGGAGAATATTAAATTCATAAATGGTACAAAGATTGCTTATTAAAGAGTATACTTTGACCAATTATAAGGTCATTAAAGCGCTAGAAATAAAAAGCGGTATAAATTTTAGGATTTGTGTCTTTATATACGTGAGAAATCTCCACCACCTTTTAGCCTTGATCTTTGTACCATTTTTTCAATTTAAATGTTTATTTTCTTTCAGAGTATATATCTGTTCTTGTATCAATCGTCAGCTTTATGTAGTTTGTTTTAGTGCAGCCCCACTGCCGACATTATTTAAGATATTTGACCTGGTAGTATAAATTCCGGATTTGGAATGTTTGCGTTGGATTCCTGGTTGTAGAAGTATTTCCGTCTCCAAAAGTTCATTTCCATATTAGAGGTGCCTGGAGAAAAAAAGACTCAGTTCCAAAATCCAGTACTTAGATTCAGACGCGAACATGTTAATAATTATCAGACTGTTGCAGACATAGCCTTATATTTTGTATAAGCCGTCACCCCAAATTATCAATCACTCAAAAAGATTCAGGCTATCTTATCAAGCTCATCCGAGCTATAAATTAAGCAGCAAGCATTGTCGAAAGATCTAAAATCATACTTTTAAGCTATCAGGGGAAAAATGATACTGAAATGTCCAGAGAGTTGAAAGTAGATAATAAGAGAGACCTCAAGACATTAGCACCAAATCACGGGCTTTTATAATTACTTGCATGCATGAAGCCAAAAAATCCTGGTTATCTTCATGAAATCTGAACTTAGAGACTTCTTGCGAAATATATTAAGAGAATTGTATCAAAGAAGGAAAACCTGATTTATCTTCGAGAAATCAGGAAACAATTTCAAAGATTCTCAATGCGAGCAATATAAAAACACATAAGATCAGAATTCATTGGTCATTGGTTAAGGAATTTTCTTGCCTGCAGGCTATCGATTTTGCATTAAAAACCGGCCTTAAATTTTTGGCTCTTCGTTGTTTTGTGTGGATATACTCGTAACATAAAAACCAATGCGACCTCGAATTGAAAATCGCCTTATCCACAGGATGACGAAGAGCCAAATTTTGGACTATTTAAATGAAATATTTAAATGAAATTTATACCCTGTTTCTTCTCACAGTTTAGTAAAATATTTGACTGGTGTTGTGGAAATGGAGGCAATTTGTCACGATTCCTCGCTTAACCGAAGACGCATGAGTATCTCTCGATCTCATCAATAAACAAGGTTTAGCTCTCCTGTTTAGCTTCCAGAATAAGTTCATCAAGCATTTATCTATGAATTCACAAAATGCTTTTATAGCTTGAAAGTAATTACGCTGGATGTTCGTACTTGCGTCAATTGACAAAAGTTAACTCAATACAATTAGATCGTTTTTTAGTTTGAAATTATTCATACTACACATCACCAGATCGATTGTATATGAATACCTGAACACAGTAATTGATAAATATATCAACCTCCTTCCAGTTAAAACTAAAAATCACAATTACCGGCTTATCGGGCATGAAAGCCCAAACCATAAGAGTCCATAAATCCAGCTATAAAGATCGGATAGGACCTCTCGAAAGAGAATGAGTTACCTCGTTTCGGGAAAAAATAGATTTCTGGCAGCCAGGGGAGAAGAATCGGCACTATCTCTCAGGATCTGCAAAGACAACCTAATTTAGAAAAGGTGGCATGCATGACAACAGTGTTTGATGTCCCTGCAATGGAACTCATCGAGAAGGTTGCAGGCATACTTAAAGAAAATGAAAAAGTCGTTCCCCCTGAGTGGGCAAAGAACGTAAAGACCGGGGTTCACAAAGACCTCCCTCCGAACAACGATGACTGGTGGTATATCAGAACCGCAGCAATCCTGAGGAAAATCTATACTGACGGGCCTGTAGGAATTGAAAGGCTCAGATCAATATACGGTGGAAAGAAGGACAACGGATCACAGCCGTACCACAAAGCAAAAGGCAGTGGTTCGATTGCCAGAAAGGCAGTACAGCAGCTTGAAGCTGCAGGTTACCTGCAAAAAGTAAAGGACGGAAGAACGGTATCTGCAAAGGGACGTTCTATGCTTGATAATGCAGCCAATGAGCTCAGGCAGGAACTTATTGAGAAGATCCCTGGACTTGCAAAATACTGAGAAAAATTCCATCCGAAGGGGACCTGAAAAATTCATAGGATTCCCTTTCAAATATTATTAATCTTAACCCAGATATTATTAATCTTAATCCAGATTGCTCCGGAAAACCGGTTTTTTAGATGATTGCCATGTCTACAATGGATGACGAACTTGACGAAATCCGAAAGAGACGGCTTGCAGAAATTCAGAGACAGCAGGCGCAGAACCAGCAGCCGGACATCCAGGCGGCTTACCAGCAGGAACAGGCAAAAGCTGAGATGGAAGCTCAGAAGCAGGCCATTCTGAGGCAGATCCTGACCCCTGAAGCTAGAGAGCGCCTTACAACCTTAAAGATGTCAAGACCGGCTCTTGGGGAACAGCTCGAAATGCAGCTGATCTCGCTTGCTCAGAGTGGAAGGCTCCCGTCTCAAATCAGTGATGAACAGCTTAAAAAACTCCTTATGAAGATGCAGCCAAAAAAGCGTAAGACATCTATAACCAGAGTTTAAAAACAATGAGAATTTCGGTCCTGTTTAGCGGAGGCAAGGATAGTTCGCTCTCTGCCCTTTTGATGGAACCGTTTTTTGAAATAGAACTCGTAACCTGCAGCTTCGGCTTGCTCCCAAATGGTGAGCTGGCAGCAAAAACCGCAAAAAGGTTAGGGTTCCCACACAGGGTTCTTTCCCTGGAATGGGAAATCCTTGAAAAGGCTTACGAAGAAATAATAAAGAACGGTTTCCCGAAAAGTGCTATAAATTATATCCACGAAAAAGCCGTAGAAACTCTTGCTTCGGACCCGGAAGTTAAACTCATTGCTGATGGAACCAGAAGGGATGATAGAGTTCCTGTACTCTCAATATCACAGGTACGAAGTATCGAAGATCGATTGGGGGTTCAGTATATCTGCCCTTTAAAGGGGTATGGCAAAAAAACCGTGAGTATTCTTGTAGAGCGTTATCTGAGAATTGAAGAAGGGCCGAGTGAGAATACTCAGAAAGCTGATTACGAAACCGAGCTCAGGGAGTTAATCAGGCAAAGAGACGGTGAGGAGAAAATAAAGGAACTATTTCCTTCCCATATTCAGTCCCATGTGCTTTCCAGGAAAAACTGCCCTGAAGAGAGCATGCCTTAAAATCAGGAAGTCTTCCGGAAGGGGAAAAATTCTGGAATAAAGATTTATACAATAATCGAGTTATATTCAACCCTTATACTGCTGCAGATTAACCAGGACCCTCATAGAATTTACCGGATATGATTTTCATAGAATTTGCCGGATATGGTTTTAAAAACTGCCTCCTAACTGGCAGAAAAAAAACCTCGATTATGCAAGGGTTAAAATCACAATCAGATAATCATTGGATATAACCGGAAATTAACGAAATTAAGTTATTTATAGGTCAACAGGTGTGATCCACTTGAGTCATAACATGAAAGGACAGAAGATACGTCTTGCAAAGGCGCACAAACAGAACACACGCGTTCCAGTGTGGGTTATTGTGAAAACTAACAGGAAGGTCGTGAGCCATCCCAGACGCAGGCACTGGAGAAGAAGAAGCCTGGATGTAAAGTAAGCGAGGAAGGTGGAAAAAATGGCTGACGACATGGTAAAAGAACAAATATATACTATCCCTCTCAGGGCAGTAAGGAAAGTCCCTGCATGGAAAAGAGCAAACAGATCAGTTACTGAAGTAAGAGGTTTTCTTGTAAGGCACATGAAAGTTGATTCTGTTAAGGTCAAACTGGACAAATCAATTAATGAGCGCCTCTGGGAAAAAGGCTGTGAAAAGCCTCCTCTCTCCATCCGGGTCAGAGCTGTAAAATTCGCAGATGGCGAGGTACAGGCAGAACTCGCCCAGTAAAATATATCAGAAGACGCGAAGCTTCAAAGAATATGATTCGAACAGTGGATATTTACGACACCCCAATGATCGGTGTCTTTGCAACCTGCACAGAAGATGTCGTTCTTGTTCCTACAGGAACAAAGCCCGAAACCTGTGCCATACTTGAGGATTCCCTGGATGCAAGGGTCGTTGAGACTCTTGTAAACGGAAGTGTTGTTATCGGAGCCCTTTCCAGAGGAAACTCAAACGGTTTCCTTTTTTCATATGGAACCGATGCCAGGGAGATGAAAGAACTGACCGGAGTTGAGGCTGAGATCCTCCCGGGCAAGCTGAATGCAGTTGGAAACATCGTGCTTGCAAACGATTCCGCAGCCCTTGTCCACCCAGAACTGCCAGACAGGGCTATTGAGACAATTGCCAGTACCCTCAAAGTAGAAGTTTACAGGGGAACAATTGCCGGAATAAAGAATGTAGGGATGGCTGGGGTTGTCACCAACAAAGGGCTTCTGGTGCACCCGAAAGTGACATCTTCGGAAATAGAAACTCTGGAAAAGCTCTTCGAGCTTCCGGTAAATATAGGGACTACGAACTTTGGGACTCAGATGCTCGGTTCAGGCCTGCTTGCGAACTCAAAGAATTATCTGGCAGGTTCAGACACTACAGGCCCCGAACTTGGGAGAATCGAGGAAGCCCTCGGGTTCTTAGAGTGATATTAATCCACCTGTTTCGTAAAAAGTTACAGCGAGAGTGGTGACCAAGATGAAGAGTTTTATTGTTAAAGGCAAATTTAAAGCAGGAAATTCCTGGGAAAAATTCACAAAGCAAGTCGAAAGTCAGAATGAAAAGAACGCGGTTGATAAGGTCTATTCTGTCTTCGGAAGCAAGCATGGTATTAAAAGAAGCCAGATCCAGATCGAAAGCATTGCTGAGGAGTGAAGGATATGGTAGATGTCAGTGAAGAAGATTTCAGGAATCTGGCAGCCAGGCATCAGGAGTTCCAGAGGCAGGCCGAAGGTTTAAGGCAGCAGATGAACATGGTCCAGACTTCTATCACAAGCTGCGACCAGGCAGTCATAACCATCAACGAGCTTAAAACCGCTTCAGCTGAGGGCAGGACTGCCGAAACGATGGTACCGATTGGATTTGGCTCGTTTGTTCACGCCGAAATAAAAAATGCAGAGAAGGTTATTGTGGACCTTGGAGCCGGCTTTAGTGCGGAAGAAAACGCTGATGAGGCCATTGAGACCCTGAACCGCCGCAAAGAGCAGCTTACGAAAATTCTCGAACAGATGAGTGCTTCACTGACTAAATATATACAGGGTATGCAGGCCCTGGAGTCTGAAGCTGCAAAGCTTCAAGAATCCGGCCAGGCCTAAAAACCTGGCTTAGAAACAAAAGGATTTAACTCAAATCCTGCATTTGATAAAGAACTTTTTATTTTGACTTAACTACTATTTTTTATTAGTTTTCCTGGGATGGGATCCTGTGTTCAACAAATTCAAAGAGAAACTAGGAAATTTTAAAAAGGCACTCAGCAGAACTATTGACGATAAAGCAGTAGATATCGAACCTGTGGTTGAGCCTGTACCTGAGGCCGAAGAAGGCTTTGAAGAGGACATTGAGCCCATTCCAGAGGAAGAAGCTCTTGAAACGCTGATCGAAGAAGAAAGTTACGAAGCCGAACCTGTAACAGTTGCCACTACACCTGTCAGGATAGAAGACAGAAAAAAGGCTGAGTACAGGAAAAAACTGGAAAACCGAAAAAAGGCGATCGAGAGCAAAACTGAAGAAGAAAACTTACCTGAAAACGTACCTGAAGAAAAAAAGGGCTTTTTCAAAAAATTCTCAAATATAGGCTTTACAAAGAAAGCAAAAGCCCTGGTCCTTAATAGAGAAGTCTATCTGGATAGTAAAGACCTGGAAGAGCCCCTGTGGGAACTTGAAATGGGGCTTCTTGAAAGTGACCTTGCCCTCTCGGTTTCCGAGGCAATTGTGGAATCAGTGAAAAAGCAACTCACAGGCACAACAAAACGCATTGGCAGCAATACCGGAGAAATTGTAGAGGAAGCCCTGAAAAAAGCCATCATTGAGGTAGTGTCTGCGAATACTTTTGATTTTGATGAGTACGTAAGAGACAAGGAAAGGCCTGTCCATATTGTCTTTGTAGGAATTAACGGGACAGGAAAAACGACATCCATTGCAAAGATGACGCACAGGCTGCTCAAATCGGATTATTCGGTAGTCCTTGCTGCAGGAGATACTTTCAGGGCAGGTGCTATCGACCAGCTTGGAATCCATGCAGACCGGCTTGGAGTAAAGATGATAAAGCATCAACCTGGTGCCGATCCTGCTGCAGTTATTTACGATGCCGTGCAGTACGCAAGAGGCCATAAAATTGATTTTGTGCTTTCCGATACCGCAGGCCGAATGCATACCAACCTTAACCTGATGTCACAGATGGAAAAGATCTGCAGGGTAAGCACTCCTGACCTTATAATTTTTGTAGATGAAGCCGTCGCAGGAAACGATGCCGTTGAAAGGGCTGCACAATTTAACGATGCCGTGCCAATCGATGGGTCCATCCTGACAAAAATCGACGCGGATGCAAAAGGAGGAGCTGCAATATCCATTGCCTATATTACAGGCAAGCCCATTCTATTTTTCGGGATAGGGCAGGGCTATGAAGATTTACAAAAGTTCGACCCCGAATGGTTTATAGACCAGCTTTTTAACCAGTAAACCGAGCTTAAGCTTTAAGCTAACAGAAAAATCGTGTTCCCGAAGTATTTCGGGAGCATTCTTTTCACAAACTCTTCTGGAATTATGTGGAAGAACATTTTAATTTTGTTCAATGATTTTGAGCTTCCATAGTAAGTTTTGGATTTTGCCTGGAAGTTCAGGGCTCTTCAGGAATTATAATCCATGCTATTATATAAGCAACTATACCGCTTCCCGCGCCCACTATAGAAATGAGCAACCATAAAAGCCGTATAAGCGTAGGATCAACTTTAAAGTATTCACCTAGCCCACCACATACCCCTGCAAGAATCCTGTATTTCTTTGACCGATACAATTTATTCATTTAATCGCCCCCTAACTTCAAAATGCTTAACATGCTACTACACTATTCGAGTTATAAGTGCAATTATATTCGATTTGTAAGTACAGTTATATTCGATTTGTAAGTGCAGTTATATTTGATTTGTGAGCACAGTTTTAGACCAATCTTTTTAAAAAAAAGATTGTAATTAATAGATTACTTATATTCGATTTATAAGTAACTCCTTGGACTAAGAAAGTATATATGAAATTTCCATATGTTTACAAGTAAAAGTTAATTTTTCAGGTTTCGCTTTTTTACACACAATTCCTTTTCATATGGGCCTGCCAGAAATTCAGATCCTCAGATTCTCATATCATAGCCCAGGCACTGGTTATGTTTTCAGGTACCAGATCCTCTCCAGATACCTGCACATATACCCTGAATTTATTTCCTGCAGGAACCGTAAGACCTTTTGCAGTGTAATTGAAAACTTCTTCCGGCTCAATTGTAATTGAAGAACTTTCAATTTCATCCCAAAAAGAAAGCTTATCTTCAGCCTGGAGAGCAACGTAAACGGTTGCATTTTCAGCTCTCTCCGAACCCACGTTTCTTACTGTGACATTAATATCTACAACCCCTTCTTTTTTTGAGTATGCACATTGTGCTTTGAAATCAAGCTTAATCATGGGTCTTCTATAGACAGGGACAACATATACAGGCTGGTCTGCATATTCTTCCGGGACTTCACCTATCTGCCAATCACTCCCTGTTGTTTCCAGATAGTAGTAATTGCTTCCTTCGTACTCGAAGCTCCTGCCCCTGTACCCATTGTTACATTTCACCCCGAGAGCCATATGTTCAGGGAGCTCCAGAAGGACAGCATCATAACCCATCTCCTGAAGAATTGCCACGGAGAGAATTGAAGTGTCTTCACAATCCCCGCCGTTCTCATAAAGAGTTTCGTAAGGAAAACGGGGGTACTGCTCATAACCTGAGCTTTCAAGGTCAGAGGTATAGTTAAGGGATTGGACAAAAGAAATACAAAGCCCTGGAATTTGACTTTTTTCAAGCCCGTGAGCTTTCGAGAGAGAAAGTAAAGCCTCTGCAATGTCCTTAATTAACCAGTCATCATATGGATCTGAAGCAAACAGGTCATAGTCTCGGTTTCTAGTCCTGGATTTATATTTTTCATACAACTCATTGTCAAGAGGCAGAGTAAGCTGCCAGTTGCAGCCTTCATAGTCCCAGGAGTAAGTTCGGGAAAACGTTCCAGGAGTAGTTGACTCCTCTGTTATCGAGGCGCTGTAAGGCTCAGAATTTACAGTATCTTCTCCTATCAGACTCTCCCCAGAATCGCCTATATAACAATCTATGGAAGTTTCAGAGTTGAACCAGGTTAAGAGAAATCCGACCAGATAAAGGAATAAAAAGAAATAAAACAAAGCGTTTGAGCTTTTCATAAAATTATCCCCGCCCATAATTTCATAGTTTACGAGTTCATTTCCAGAGATCGTTCCTGAGGTGGGAGTTTACCGGATCCACTTCCATCAGGCCTTCTGGATAGGGTTCAAAAAAGGTCTGATTCGTAAGATACTGGTCTTCAAAGCGCACGGCCCACGACCTGATGATGCTAATTGCGGGGCAAAGAGAGACTTTTCCGTTCCTGTACTTCTGGATCCAGCTAAAAAATAGCGCCTTTTCCTGGTTTGAGAGCCGCTCTGAAAAATGTCCGAAGGCATGCATGAGTACATTAATACTTGAAGTATACCTGGGAGGCCTGGAGAGGGAGCTGTAAAGATGCTTCTCGTACTCAGAAACCAGTTCTTGAAAGGTTTCCTGTTCTTTATTTGCAACAATAGATCCCAGTTTCTTAAGTTCTTCCTGGCTATATACCATGAGCAGATACTTATTTTCGGTATGGAACGCGACAAGATCTTTCATACGGCCTTCGGATTTTACTTTTCGGAAAGCGGCAAGCATAAAAATCCTGGTCATGAAATGTTCTTTTATGCGAGCGTTCCTTAGCCTTCCTTCATCCTCAACAGGAAGATAGGAAAACTCTTTCAGGACTGCCCTCCCGAAATATCCTGAAGTTTTCCCAATTACTGCTGATTTAAGCGATGTAGTCGGGTAAACTTTTACGTCCTTAATGCCGCAAGAAGGAGACCTGTATTTAAGAATAAAACCATCAATCTCTCCTGCAGAACCGAGAAAATCAGTGCAAAATGCCTCCATAGCTTCAGTTACATCCCTGCCACTTGCGGACTGGACAAGCCGCTGTTCCCCATTATCAAGAATAATTCTTAACGAGTCTCTTGGGACACCGAGCCCTATCTCCACTTCAGGGCAGACAGGCAGGAAATCAACATACTCCATGAGGTTTGCCACTATCGAACTGTTTATAATATTCCCGTTGTATCGACAGTGGTCAAACCCAAGGCATCTACTAACTACAACCTTTGGCCGAAAAAACTCCCTCATTTAACTCCCCATATAACAAAGGATTTCCAGCATAAATTATTTTCCAAAAGAAAGTCTTAAAAGACTTATTTCCTAAAAATAAAACGTTAGAAAGTAAGGATCTTCCAAAAAAGACTTTAAAATACTTAATACATAAAAACTAAAAGTGTTGACTGAAAAATGAATTAAAAATAGGTTCACAGGACTTATTTTGGGAAAAAAATAAAAGCCAAAAGAAAATAAGGTTTTAAAAAAAGTATTTTTAACAAAGTAAATTTTTTGTCCGTATTTCGGAACAAATATATAAGAACAAAAATAACTATAGATAGTTAGGGGACGATTGAGGGAAAAAAGGGCTTTTAAGGGGTAAGACTCCAAACTCTTTTAAGGGGTAGCAAGACTTCTAACTCTTTTGAGGGAAAGCCTCTGTACTTGAACTCAGTTTCCGGTCCCGAAAGAAAAAGCATGAGCTTAAAATAGGTGAAAAATATGGTAGAAGCTGAGTATGAACAGATACACATGCCTCTGATCGGAGATGATGCACCGTCATTTAAAGCAGTGACAACTCAGGGACAAATAAATTTCCCTGATGATTACAAGGGTAAGTGGGTTATTCTTTTCAGTCATCCTGCAGATTTCACACCCGTATGTACTACCGAATTCATGACTTTTGCCAGTATGCAGGAGGAATTTAGAGAGATGAACACTGAGCTGATAGGGCTCTCTATAGATAGCGTGTTCTCTCATATTGCATGGCTTAAGAGGATCGAGGAAAAAATCGAGTATAAAGGAATGAAAAATGTAGAGGTAAAGTTTCCGGTAATAGCTGACCTGACAATGGAAGTCGCAAAGAAATATGGAATGATTCAGCCAAAAACTTCAACCACGCAGGCTGTGAGAGCCGTATTTATCATAGATCCTGAGGCAAAGATAAGAGCAATTCTTTACTACCCGCAATCAGCGGGAAGAAATATGCAGGAAATAAAAAGGCTTGTAACCTCCTTGCAGAAAAATGAAACTGAGAAAGTAGCAACGCCTGCAAACTGGCAGCCTGGAGAGGATGTTATTGTTCCAGCCCCCAGTTCGATGGAAGCCGTAAAAGAAAGAACTGGTAAGCTCGAAGAAAACATGTACTGTCTTGACTGGTTTTTGTGCTTTAAAAAAGATAGTAAGAAATAATTAAGAAAATAAAAATTTTCGTGCCTACTAAACCTGGGAAAATACTCAGATTGAGCAAATACTCAGATTGGGAAAATACCCAGATTGGGAAAATACTCAACTTAGGCAAAGCATGATCAATGACCATCTTTTGTATAATTCATGAGCAAATTCTTCTAAGTTTATTTTTTAAATTACTGGTTGTTGATCATGTTTTTTCGGATTTTACTGATTTTTATTTGCACTGCTCAATCACATTGGAATTAATATCAATAGACCTATTTTGTAGGGGTTGAACAGCTACCAAATAAAAAAATGAAATAATATGGAAAAGAGAAATTTACTTCTTTCCAAGTTCTCTTGAGCGTTCGGTTGCCCTTATAACTGCATTCATAAACGCAGCCCTGACTCCAGCCTCTTCAAGGGCATGGACACCCTGAATGGTAGTTCCGGCAGGAGAAGTAACCATATCCTTGAGTTCTCCGGGGTGCAGGCCTGTTTCAAGCATCATTTTTGCAGCCCCAAGTACGGTCTGGGCTGAGAGAGTGAGGGCACTTTTCCTGTCCATTCCTTCAAGGACAGCCCCATCGGCCATTGCCTCAATTATAGGAAAGATAAATGCAGGTCCACTGCCTGAAAGACCTGTAACTGCATCCATTATGGACTCAGACACCTGGACTGCAGTGCCAACTGCAGAAAAGATCTCAAGGGCAGTTTTCACGTCTTCGGGAGTGGCATTTTTACCTGGAGCAATGCCTGAAGCAGCTTCGGAAACTGTGGCCGCAATGTTTGGCATTACACGTATGACTCTTGTGCCAGCAGGAAGCGCATTTTCGTAAGTGGAAAGAGGCACACCGGCTGCAATTGAGATTATAAGTTTATCAGAAGTTATGTCAGCTTTAAGATTTTCGAGTACCGAACCCAGGGTCTGAGGCTTTACTGCCAGGATAAGAATATCAGATGCACTGGCGATAACAGAGTTGTCAGTAGATATATTAATGCCAAGCTTTGCCTTCAGATCGTTCAAGAAAGGCTCGTACACGTCGGCTGCGCCAAGATTTTCAGGCTTTACAATTTCCGCCTTTATAATTCCCTGCATAAGTGCAGAGCCCATTTTTCCTGCTCCGATAAATCCTATCTTTCGGTTCTGATCTACCATATAATTTCTCCTATTTTCAAAATAAGTGTAAATATTTAGGTAATTGCTTCAAAACGTATTTTAAATAAGTATTGAGTAATTTAAAGGGACTTTATAGCCCAAATAAATTTATAAGAAATCAGTAGATTGATAAAACTTCCAAACTACAAGAAATTAATTGGATTCTTCAGAAATCCCAAATTCAGAAATTCCAAAAAACCCAGTTTAATTCTTCGAGTATGCTGGAAATTCCATTCAGTTCTCTATTATGCCGATGTTTTCTTTTTTTATTACATTGCTGTAATTGCTATAGCCCAGAATACCTTCAATTTCGTCGGTGTGGGCTCCTTTGATTTTCATAAGTTCTTCAGAAGTGTAGTCTGTAATTCCTTTTGCAAAGACCCTGCCTTCACACTCTAATCTAACCACATCTCCCCTATCAAAATTTCCCTCAACTTTCACAACTCCTGCAGGAAGAAGGCTGTTTTTTCCGAGGACTGCGGCTTTTGCTCCTGCATCTACACGAATAGTGCCTGAAGCCCTTGCAAGAATGATCCAGCGGGCGCGGTTCTTCTGAATATGCCTTTCAGCCAGGAAGAGAGTGCCTATCTCTTCTCCAGACAAAACCCTTAGAAGAACATCCTTGATTTTGCTGTTTGCAATCAAGACATAGCAACCTGCCATGCTACAGATCTTTGCAGCTTTTATCTTGGTCCTCATTCCCCCTACACCTTTGAAGCTTGTAGGGTCACCCCCATAACTTTCGATTTCAGGTGTGATTTTTTCCACGAGAGAGAGAAGTCTGGCATCATCGTGTATCTTTGGGTTTTTGTCAAAAAGGCCATTGATATCCGAAAGAATAATCAGGAGATCAGCATCGATTTTGCTTGCAACCATTGCAGAAAGTTTGTCATTATCTCCAAAGATTGCTTCAATCTCGTTTGTACAGGTGCAATCGTTTTCATTTATTATGGGAACTACCCCATATTCCAGAAGGGTAGATATGCTATTTCTGAGGTTAAGATAAGATACCCGGTCAGAATAGAATTCATAAGTAAGAAGGATCTGAGCAACTTTTATCCCGTGTTTCGAAAAAGCTTCGCTCCAGTACTGCATAAGGATGCTCTGTCCTACCGCTGCCGCTGCCTGCCTGATAGGAATTTCACGAGGTTTTGGGGCAATGCCCAGCTCATAGAGTCCTACACCTATTGCCCCCGAACTTACCACAATTACCTCTTTTCCGAGCTTTCGAAGTTCGGAGACCTGAGCTGCAATACTTTCCATAAAGGTAGGATCAATACTGCAATTTTCTTTTGTACTGTCACAGTTCTGTTTTGTAAGTGAGGAAGTACCTATCTTGATAACGATTTTATTAACATCATCGAGAAATTGATTTCTATCTGTCAATCACAAGGCCTCGTAAAATGTTTTGGGAATACAACTGAAATAAGTAACAGCTGCAATCCGAATTTCCATCGCTTGCACTCAATTTGAGCTGGTATTCCAATTCAGATATATAAACATATCATAATTCTTCGGAATTCTTCCGCAGGGTTTCAATTTACATCTTCAAACTTAAGGTCAAGTTTTCTGTGCGTATAGGGTTTTGCATTTTCTCCTGCGTAGTCTGCAACAACCTGCCCTTTCCCTAGCAAGATGTATTTGTAGATCAGAAGACCTTCCATGCCTACAGGCCCACGGGAATGGATTTTGTTTGTGCTTATTCCAACCTCGGCTCCTTTTCCATAACGATAGCCGTCCGCAAAACGGGTTGAGGCATTTACCATAACACTTGAAGAATCAACAAGCCCTGTGAACTCTTTTCTTTTTGAAGCATTCTCAGTGATTATTCCATCGGTGTGATGGGAACCGAAAGTGTTTATATGGTCGATAGCTTCCTTTATGGTATCAACGAGTTTTATCGAAAGAATGAGATCATTGTACTCAAGACCCCAGTCCTCTTCCGTAGCTCGTGAGAGAGTAGAAAGCCCTCTTTTTTCAAGCAGAGTATAACTATCCTCGTCACAGCGTAATTCAACCCCTGCACCAAGGTACATATCTGCCATCTTCGGCAGAAAAGCATCTGCAATTTTACGGTTTATCAGAAGGGTTTCAATGGCGTTGCATACTGCAGGATACTGTACTTTGGCATCGAAGCAGACCTTCCAGGCTGTATCGAGATCCGCATACTCGTCCACATAGATATGGCAGATCCCGCTGGTATGTCCCAGTACAGGGATCTTCGTATTTTCCTGGATAAACTTGACAAATTCATTTGAACCTCTGGGGATGAGAAGGTCTACATAAGCATCAAGACTCAACAGGTCCATTATCTCTTCTCTGGTTTCCATAAGTTGGAAAGCCCCTGCTGGCATGCCGTCTGTGGATTCTATGGCTTTTACAAGAATCTGAAAAATAGTGCGATTAGACTCCCGGGCTTCACTCCCACCTTTGAAGATGGTCGCGTTCCCGCTCTTAAGGCAAAGGGACATAACCTGAGGCACCACGTCAGGTCGAGATTCAAAGATAACACCTATAAGGCCAATCGGACAGCTCACCTGGTAGAGAATGAGGTCTTTGTCCAGCTCAAGAGTAGAGAGAGTATCTCCTACAGGATCTTTGAGCTTAATTACATCTCTGATTCCTGCAATCATTCCATCGATTTTTGAGTCACTTACTTTAAGCCTGTCTACAAGAGCTTGAGTGAGCTTCCCTTTCTTTTTCAGTTCTGCTGCAGCTTCAAGATCTTTTGCATTTGCACCCAGAATAGCTGTCCTTTCCTTGTCCAGAGCCTGAGCCATGGCCTCAAGCGCCAGGTTTTTTACTTCCGTACTTACACTGGAAAGTTCAATCGATGCCTTTTTTGCCTGTATTACTTTGGATTTAATATCTTCAGCCATATAATCACCTTCTAATATAATGATTCATGTATGCCTTAATGAGGGAACTGGGCAGCCAAACCTGTTATTGTATCAGTTAATTTACAGAAGATTCGGCATTATTCAACAACGGATAGAAGTAAGATCTTACTATTGATTACAGGTAACGGTCTTATTAGTAAATTACAGGTAACGGTTTTATTACTAAATTACAGGTAACGGTCTTATTACTAAATTACAAATGATGGGACTTACTATTGAAAGTGCTGAACTTAGATTGAATATCAGAAATAAACTAAAGATCATTTTTTCTTTAAATATCGGGGGTATATCCATAATTCTAAAGATGTATAAATTCTTCCGCTGCATTCATAAAGTAAACACGACGAAAAGAAAGAGAATACAGTTATGTAATACCTTTTGATACCTTATTGTACGCGATTTCGGTATATGATATAGCGAAGTCCTAGATAAAAGATGTCATTTTAGCAAGTAACATTTTATTTTTAAGATATTATATATAACATTGTATTTTTAATAGATTATTTAGAATTTTTTTACTTTTAATATTTTATAATTAATATTTTGTTTTTAATATTTTATTTAGAATTTTTTACTTTTAATATATGATCATGAAGCTCTTACATTTAATATTCAATTTTAATATATTATACTGAATATATTATTTTTAATATTTAACTTATGATATATACTTTAGGCTTTTAAGTCTGGGAATTTATCTGATGGCTTATATCAGCAGCTCAAGTTTGTGAAAATATTCATATTTTAAATTCACCTGAAATAAGTCTCTATCTTATTAAAGTTTATTTTAAACCCCATAAAAATTGGCAATTAGCCTTGAGTAGCTTAATAGAATGAATAAAGTTACCATGGTTTTAATTATGTTAAAGTTGAAAATTAATAATAAGCTTATAGGAAATTAATTTTTTAATGTATGTTTATAAAAAAAATAGGAATTATATAAAAATACTAGAAAGGTAAAAAGTCAAAAAAGCTTTTTTACTTGGAAAATAAAACTTTTTCATTAATAGATATTATTTCAAAACGAATATATATACGATGAATATAACTATAGAATACACGACTCCATTACCTGGAAGCGTATACTACATCTGAAAAAAGAAATTGCAAGGTACCCTTATAATTTTTGAAGATCTCTTGGATAAGAGAAATGAAATTTTACAGCCTTGGGGACCAGACCATATATAAGTGCCGTAAAAGCGATAAAAAGACCAGAGGAGGTCTGAAATGTCCGAAAAAACCTGGCTGTTCAGCATTTCTCATACACAAAGATTATTATAGGGGTAAATCCATATCGAAATGGGGATAACTTCAGTATATTGGTGGTGTGTAAAAAATGAAATCATTCGCGTTAGTCCGGGCAGACGACTCGGATAAAGTAAAAATAGCCTTACATGATTTAGAACGATACGGACATATTCAATTTTCAGCTACTCCAAAATGCATAGAACCAAACTATGCTGATGAGCTTCTTGTTAGTGTAATGGGCGTATCCCTCAAGTCAAAATGTAACTCTGCAGCACTGGTGGAGTTGAATAATCATGCAGGAGCGGCAATTAGCAGACTAAAAAAAATTCATCCTCCCGCTCACATAATCATCATTAGTCCAAGGCACAAAATGTTTGAAGAACTGGCTGGCAAGTTTCCAAAATATCCGGAATTTGATCGAACATTCAACCATCAGAAGAATCCACAGAGTATGGAGATAATTCAGGAAAAAGCAGAACCTAATCCTATGCATAAAGAATGAACTAACTCTGTCAATTGTTAATGTTAACTTTAATATTTGTTTTCAATATTAATTATGATATTAATTTTAATATTAATTTTAATATTAATTTTTGAACTTGACCTTTAAATTTCATTTTTCAGATTTAGACTTATTGGAAATCTTGCTTTGAACAAAAGCCCGTTTTTACTCTCAGCCTGGAAACATAAGTGTACAGGCTTTCTACATCTTTAATCTCCTTTTGAGATATGAGTCGGAGTTTGTTTCGGATCTCAAGTTCGGGTTTCAAACCGAAACTCTGGAAGTATCCTGAAAGTTTTATAGCCAGAATGTCACCTCGTCTGTCCCAATCAGTTAGTATAACTACTTCACTACCAAGCCGAGCAATTTTCTCAGAAAAATTAAAAAGAGATTGACGAGTTGCGAGTTCAAAATTACCTTCTATTCCAAGCCTTTTCAGTGAGAGGACATCTCTTTTTCCTTCAACAATGATAATTGCTCCCCGTCCAGAATATTCGGAGAGTTCTGAGAGCAGTTCTTCAATTCTTTCAAGCCTTTTTCTGTAAATTTCAAGATCAACCACGTTTTCTGCAACCTTTTTATTAATTAAAACTTTAAGAGAACTGCAGTTTACTTATAAACAGTTTACTTATAGACAGTTTACTTATAGGCACTTTACTTATCAGGAAACAAGGAAATAACTCATAAAGTTCGGTTATTTTCAAATGTAGTTTTTAAATTTCTGGATTATTTTTTTAAATGCGCTCCAAAAACTGAAACTGCCTGTTGATATGAAACTCCTTTTAACAATAAAGACTTCTTACTGCTTGTTGCCCCACTGTTTATGAGAATATCCGAACTGTTAATTGCAAAGAGCTCAGCAAAGCATTCTACCAGCTGTTCGTTTGCCTTTCCTTTCTGGGCATTTTTTGTTAGTTTTACTTCAATTCGCTTGCGCCACTCGTTATAACCGCTTGGAACCGAAATCGACCTGGAGCCTGGAGTAACCTCTATATCAACAATTACACCTGAACCCAGATCTGTTATTGCCTCTTCGAAGGACATATCTTTTACCTTTCTGGAGGGATTCTATAAATCAATAACGGACTGACCCTTTAAAGTAAAGAAATAATAGGAAACAATGGGAGTATAAGATTAAAGAAAGAGCTTTTACAAGAAGGAGAAAATAGTGTTGTAGCCCTGGCGCACTAACTCCGAAAGCTCATCCTCTGGTTTTCCGCAGTCACTTTCAGTTACCCTCGTGCAGGGCAGTGTCACACTATTGATGTACCGCATTGGGGTTGTCTATGCATTCACAGTCAGGATTTTCCATTACCTCGTGCAAGGACCTATACAATGCGACAAAGTCATATTATATACATGGTGATATATAAAAATGTCGGCAAACCCTAGATTTACTACATTGTATATATATTAAAAAACTATTTGTATTAAAAACCGATTTCTCTTACAAGAAACGATTTCGATTATAGGGGCAGTATAAGAACCTGATAATTTGGAAAGATAACTTTAAAGAATGCAGAATTAACTGCGATATGAAAACAACAAACATAACAAAAAACTATAAAAGCATGAAATCAGGCGACGGGCGGCGTTCTTAGCAAAATTTCGTTCTCAAAAAAATGCATTCTCAGAAAGTTATATTTTAAAGATTTATATATCCTGAAAAAATTATAATGTAAAAAATCTGAAGAAAAACTTATATATTATGTATATGTTTGCTCTTCCAGAAATTAAGCACATATGCTTAATGAGTAGCTGAGGTGCTATATATGTACGGCACTGAACAGATAATTCCCGGGACAATTATTGCAGGCCCCGAACTGGAACCTATTGAGGGGTATATCTGCGTAAAGAGAGGAATAATTACGGAAGTTGGGGAAGAGCGTACACTCTCTAAGAACATAATTGCTCCCTGTTTTGTCAATGCACATACTCACCTTGGAGACTCGGTATTCAAAGACCCTCCTCTGGGAAAAGTTTCCGGCTTTCGGACTCAAAGAGACCTTGATGCTCTTGTAAAGCCTCCTGATGGGTTAAAGCATAGGATATTAAGAGACACACCATACAAAACCCTGATTGAGGGCATGAGAAAGTCCTTGCTGGACATGATAGAAACCGGGACCTGTGCTTTTGCGGATTTCAGAGAAGGGGGTGTTGTAGGGGTAGCAGCTCTGAACAAAGCTCTTGAAGGACTTAACCTTCATTCCATGATATTGGGCAGACCTACAGAGCCTGAACTGCCTCTTCAGGTTGTACTGGCAGAAGTAAGAAGAATTCTTCTACGCTCTACCGGACTTGGAATGAGTGGGGCAAATGACCTTGATCTCGAACTATTGGAGAATATTGCTACCTGCACACGGAAACATAGAAAATTCTTTGCGATCCATGCAGGAGAAAAAGATACGAGCGACATAGAAAAAGCATTGTCACTTGAGCCAGATCTCCTGATTCATTTGACAAATGCCACAAAAAAAGATCTTGAAGACGTGGCTGATGCAAAGATTCCTGTTGTTGTCTGTCCCAGATCTAATCTAATTACAGGAGCCGGAATTGCACCTGTTGCCGAGATGCTGGAAGCTGGGATAAAAGTAGCTGCAGGAACGGATAATGTAATGTTAAATTCTGTAAATATGTTTGCTGAAATGGAATTTATGTCTAAAATTTATTCCATTGATGACAGGCAAGTATTTAAAATTTGCACACTTAATAGTTCCTTTGTAATGGGATCTGATTCTACGGGTTCGATACAAAAGGGGAATAAAGCTAATCTCATGATCCTGAATGGAAATTCCAATAATCTTGCAGGGATAAAGAACCCCATAAGTGGAATCACAAGGCGGGCAAGACCCGATGACATACTATCAGTACTTCATTCGTAAAGCAAATGGAGAACAGACATGATGAGCGAATTTTACCGGAATATAGTGATTGCAACAGACGGATCCGAGAACAGCCTTAAGGCTATTTCTTACGGTATTGAGATTGCAAAACTCAGCGGGGCCACGGTTCACGCTCTCTACGTAATAGATATAACTTCTTTTTCTTCGATACCTATGGATGCGGGATGGGAAGCAATGTATGATACCCTGAGAGAAGAAGGGGAAAAAGCAATATCCATGGTACAGGAACGCGGAAAAGGCTCAGGAGTTGAGGTAAGAGAAGTGCTGTTGGAAGGTCACCCGAGTAATGAGATTATAAATTTTGCAGAAAACAATAATGCTGACCTGATAGTTGTGGGCACCCTCGGAAAAACCGGGCTCGACAGGTTTCTGATGGGAAGCGTTGCAGAGAAGGTAGTAAGAGGCTCAAAAGTCCCGGTCCTGGTCGTCCGGAGTGAAAAACAAGGTTAAGACTTTCTGCCAACTGGAAGCCTTGTGAGAAAATAGAGATAGGGGAAAGAAAACCAGGATTCAGAGTATACAAAGGTGTAGATTACATGCCAAAAAACATCTTCATTGAAGATATCATGGTAAGGGATGTAGCAAGCGCAACCCTTCCAGGTTCAAGGGATGAGGTTCTTAAAATTCTTAAGAACAAGCACATATCAGGAGTTCCGGTACTTAAAGACTCCAAAGTTGTGGGAGTTGTAACAAGGACAAACCTTTTACAAAACCCTGAAGAAGAACAACTGGCTCTTCTTATGACACGTGATCCGATAACCATATCCTCCGGATCGGATTTGCAGACTGCAGCACGCTTACTTTTGGAGCACCACATAAGAAGGCTTCCAGTGGTCGATGACGGGAAACTTGTAGGGCTTGTTACCGTGGCAGATATTATAGGCACAATTGCGGACATGAACATCGATATTCCGATAAAGGACTATGTGGAAAAGGAAGTCGTTGCGATTTACAGTGAAACACCTCTGCCTGTTGCTGCCAGAATTATGGAACTCGCAGGTGTTAAGGCTGTCCCGGTACTTGATTCAAACCTGGAGCTCATAGGAATAATCTCGGATCGTGATGTTATTGCTGCCAGCATAATTGAAGACAGTGTAGAGATGTCAGATATGTCTGCAGGCCAGGACGACGATGCGTGGACCTGGGAATCGATGCGAGACACCATGAGCATCTACTATAGCGTCTCAAGGATTAAGGTTCCCAACCTGAGCGGCAGTGATATAATGATAAGGGAGCCGATCACAGCTACGTATATTACATCCGTCAGCGACTGTGCACGGAAAATGAAACGGAACAGGATTGACCAGGTTCCGATTATCAATTCAAACCGGAAACTTCAGGGACTTTTGAGAGACCATGATCTCCTGAAGCCTTTGATAGAAATCGAATAAGTTAAGATTAAATCTCGCTTCTAAGAACCGTTAAACGTTTTTAACGTGAAGCGAAGAATAATAAAGCTATTTAAGAAAAATAAGGCTATTAATGCCTATTCAAAATTTATTCCAGTAAAGAGGCTTTCTCTCCAGAAACGCCTCCGAAAATTACTTTTTTCAGGAGCCAGAAAAATGGACAGACCTTTTGTTTTTATTAATTCTGCTATATCAGCCGACGGCAAACTTTCAACAAAGGAAAGGAAACAGGTCAGAATCTCCGGAAAACTTGATTTTGAAAGGGTTGACGAACTCCGAGCCCAGGCAGATGCAGTTATGGTAGGTATAGGAACTGTCCTTTCGGACGATCCAAGCTTAACCGTAAAGTCTCCAGAGAGAAGGGCAGCCAGGAAAGCCGCGGGAAAAAACGAGAATCCAGTAAGGATCATTGTGGACAGTTCAGCAAGGACTCCGCTTGATGCCGATATTTTCAAAAAAGGAGACGGACTCCGGATAATTGCCGTTTCAACTTCTGCACCTGACGAAAAGATAGAAAAACTGGAAGAAAAAGCTCTCGTCATTAAAACAGGGACCTTTAAAGTTGATCTTACCGAGCTTGCAGCAAAATTAAAGGAAATAGGAATAAACACCCTCATGGTTGAGGGAGGTGCAACCCTGAACTGGGGTATGCTCTCTGCGGGTCTTGTTGATGAAGTCTATACTTTCGTTGGAAACCTTATAATCGGAGGAAAAACAGCCCCGACTTTTACGGACGGGGAAGGATTTTCAGAGGCCGAACTCCTGATGCTTGAATTGTCTTCTGCTGAAACAATCGAAGAAGGGATACTTCTCAGGTGGAAAGTAAAAGGCAAGGCAAAATAAAATCAAATTGCCAATATATACCGCATTGGTGACTGGTACCAAGCTTAAGTACCGGGCTTAAGGTTACATTTTTCAAACTCGCCGTTATAATATACAAAGACTTCAAGTTCGCACTTGCCTTTAAGAAACTCCCGTATTCTGCGGTCATATACGCTTTGAACGTGCTTCAGTCCGTTTTTTTGGAAGTGAGCTTTCACAGCTTCAAAAAATCCGATCATCTGTCTCAGGTAAGCCTCTTCATAAGCCCTTGTCTCCCTCGCAATTGCTTCACATTCGGAATTCTCCAGTTCGGAATAATAGCTCCCATGCTCGTTTAAGCCGCTTATCTGGCGCCAGTCCACATTGCCAGAGCCGTCAGCTTCCCGATGAAGCATGTATGGATAGACCCTGCAGATTGAAGGACGCCTGTCATAAATTTTGCATCGCTTATTCTCAAGGAAGATGCAAGAGCCGTCAGGTTTTGTTTTCAAGGCATAGCCTGAGACATAAAACCTGCCCTTCTGGTCACAAAACTCAGGATATGGAGCAGGAGTAACTGAATCCGGATTTATCTGCCTTATAACGGCCAGGTCTGCATCGAGCAGGAAAACATGATCATTAAACTCTTTTGTGCAGCACCGTGCACAAAGTTCACATCTGAACCCCAGCCCTTTAATAATGCCTACAAATTCAGGGTCAGGAAATTTCTTTACGCCTGCAAGTTCTTCCCTTGCATCTGAAAGCCCTGTTTCAATGTTATTTTTTTTTACGTTAATCACCTTTTTAAGAAAAGAATAGTGCAATTCTACCTTGTTTTAATTCCATGTCCGTAACATTTAATTACTAGCATTTCTTTTTAACATAAACTCAAGGCTTGATGACATTTATAATTTCGCACTTTCAGGCTTCAAAAAATATTAGATATTTTTCAATAATCATTGAGAATTATCGATTTAACACTTAACGCTATAGAACCAGGGAACACCTGTTTAAATACCTGTTTATTGAGACTCTGCCGAGGAGAAGAAAGAATCCGCGGCAACCGGCAGTGTCCAGCAATAAGCGAATACCTGGATATTACGTGATAAATTACAAATAAATTCAGAGAAAATTAAGATTAAACTTAACGAGGAATGATAATGGGCAAAACCGGCAGCATTGATTGGGTAAAAGTAAAAGGCAGAAAAGGCAGAGTAATTAAGGTCCAGAAGTCACAGGCTCAAAAAGCACATCCAGGACCTGCACAGCGCTTCAGTTCTTCAGGTCATAAGAGGCGCTTCATCAGAAGATCTGCAAAGGCTCTTGTAAAGTAATCTTAAGGGCTTTTAAATTTACTTTTTTGAATTTACTTTTTAACTTAACTTTTTTAACTTAACTTTTTGGCTTTTGTTTTTAAGCCGTAAAATAGATTTTCTTCATGGAATAATAGTTTCTAGAATTCTAGAATAATACATTCCATAGAAAATTTTTCTACTCATCTTTCGGTATTAAACTCACAAACCTTGAGCCAGGTATGCAATGCTTACCCCTGCGAGGCAGAGTGCAACGTTAAGAAAGATATTCAGGAAAAAGGAGAAATTTTGCCCTTCTTCAAGCAATTTGAAAGTTTCATATGCGAAGGTAGAAAATGTGGTAAAGGAACCTAAAATTCCTATATTTACGAGATAGACCATAGATTGGGGTTCAGAAGAAAAAGTGAGAAAAGCGAGTACAATGGTCCCTAAGAGGTTCACTGTAAGCGTGCCTGCAGGGATATTCTTAATCCTGGGAACCTGGCTTGAAACCATATATCTAAGGCATGCCCCAATGAAACCACCTGCACCTATCAAAAAGAGTTTTTCCATGCCTGGAAGGGAGAACATCTCTTCATACCTCCCTACCTGAAAGGGCTTTTATTGTACTCCTACCCATGAACACGCCGACCAGGGCAAGAAACAGGTTAACACTGATATTTTCCAGAGCAGGGAAAAAGGGCATGGTAAAAGACTGGACTGCAAACGTCGAAAATGTTGTGAATGCTCCCATAAATCCAGTCCCGAAAGCAAGCTTTCCTTTTGGACCTATAAACCCAATATACTCAGTGTCGTACATTATCAGGCCGAGCATAAAGCTTCCGAGTACGTTTACCGAAAGGATACCTAAATGCGATTCCATGAGCTCACAGAGTGAAAAACGGCATATTGCTCCAAGGAACCCGCCAGCACCTATGAGAAAAATCTTATCCAGGTCTTTATGCATGGAAGACATTGTTTTTCACTCAGGAATCACTTAAAAGTTTAGATTTTAGATTTGAACGTTTTAGCTCCGAACGTTTTAGCTCTGGTTTTCTTCGTTTGATTAGCCCTTGAAGTATAAAACTTTATCTCAGAAGGAGGGAAAATTCCTTCCGGGCTTCAATGGAGAAAAACAGAGTAAAGAAGAGAAAAAAGGTGTTTTTGAGAGAACACAGAAATATCATTCGATTAAGAAGACATCAACCTCTTCTCCTTCATCATACCCTTCAATATTTTCTGGCACCAGCACATACCCATCAGCCTTTGCAACGGAACTCAGTACCCCGGCTCCAGCTCCGGTAAGAGGGCGCACTTTATCTCCTTCAAATACAACGCGGATAAAATTAACATATCCTATTTTCGAACTGACTTTTGCAGCCAGGCGTCTTTTAAGAATAAGCTCGGAAATCTCCGGAATTGCTGCCAGTTTCCGGATCCCAGGACGGACAAAGAGATAGAGGGCAACGAGTCCGGCAACCGGATAACCTGGCAGGCAAACGACAGGAACGTTATTTATAACCCCAATGGCTGCAGGTTTACCGGGGCTGACTCCTATGCCGTGAACGAGCAGTTCTCCAAGAGCTGCCACAACCTCAGGGCCATGATCTCTTTTTCCTACTGACGTTCCGCCAGAAAGAAGAATCATATCGGTATCCATGTTTGCTTCTATAGCCATTTTTATACTTTCCGGGCTATCAGGCACTATATCGAGATATCGGGGAATTCCACCCCATTTATTCACATAAAGAGACGACATCAGCCCATTAGTCTCAAGCACCATACCAGGAAGAAGGACATCCCTGCCTTTCTGACGGCTTACAAGCTCATCTCCTGTGGGAATAACTGCAACAACCGGCTTTTTGAAAACCTTTGCCCTGTCAAGTCCTAGCAACGCAAGCACAGCAGCATCACAAGGACGAAGAAGATGCCCTTCCTCAAAAACAACATCTCCTTTTTTTATGTCCTCTCCAACCTGTCCCACGTTCCGAGTCGGGTAGACCTGAGCTCTGATCTCAACAAGGTTTCCTACGGCGATGGTATCTTCAACCATTACGACAGCATCAGCTCCTTCAGGCACTGCAGCCCCAGTATGGACCCAGGTTAAACTTCCTTCCTCTACTCGGTCAGAAAGCTGCAGCATTACCGGATTTGTAGGGGAAGCTCCCATAGTGTCGGAAGCCCTTACCGCGTATCCATCCATAGCTGCACGCCGGTAGTGAGGGACATTCCTTTCCGAGATCACGTCCTCTGCCAGTACCCTGCCTGTGCAGGTTTCGAGTGAGATTTCTTCTGTTTTCTTTAGAGGAGAAATATGCTCAAGAAAAAGTCTCAAAGCTTCATCAACCGAGGTTCGTTCTTTGAATATCCTGCCCATGATCGTCCTTCCTGAAAAAATCAACCCCCCGAAACCGGAGGCAGGACGGCAAGCTCATCGGCATCCGAAAGAAGAGTATCAAGCCCATCGAGATGCCGGGCATTGTTTCCATTTATAAGGACATTAATTGAACCGCACATAACTGGAGCTTCGCTTTTTCCTTCGGGCTCCTCAAAAATAATGTTCTTCAGCTCGGGATATTTTTCAGTAAGGGATAGAAGGACATCAATAACCTTTTCTCCCGATAGCTGCAGTTCCGATGTACCTGCTTTTTCACGCAAATTTGCAAATAACTTGACTTTAACCTCAGCCATGAGAGAGACTATTTCATCCTATCCCTTAAATATATCTATGCTCATAAAGAAGCAGCTATGCTGGAGGATTGGGGGAATTATGCAGCGAGGCCGGGATTACAATACTAAAAACTCGCCAGAACTTTCTGAAAAAAAATATAAAATACTCGGATTTCTGATCATCTTTTTTGCTCTGTCAATAAGACTGTTTGATCTGGGAGAGCGAGTTTTCCATCACGATGAAAGCGTACATGCCAGTTTTACCCTTAGACTTCTTGAAACCGGACAATATAGATATAATCCGGCTTATCACGGCCCTTTTCTTTTTCATTCTACTGCTGTTGTCTTTCACTTTCTGGGAATAAACGACACAACAGCACGCTTGATCCCTGTCTTCTTCGGAGTAGCGGCAATTCTTCTGCTCTTTTTACTTAAGAAGGAACTTGGAGAAAGAGGTGTACTCTGGTCGGCTTTCCTGCTCTCTTTTTCTCCAAGCATGGTGTACTTTTCAAGGTTCTTCAGGAATGACCCAATCATTGTTTTCTGCACACTGGCAACTGTTATAGGGGGAATTCGATACCTTGAGAACCTTCACAGCCCAAAGAGATACCCTTATCTTATCCTTACAGCATCTTCTCTTGCAATTGCCGTATCTTCAAAAGAGAATGCCTATCTTATTATTCTCATGTTCGGAGCCTATGCAGGGATTTATTCTTTGTACAGGTTCTATTCCGACTGGAAAAAAGAAAAGTTGAGCCTTAAAAAAACTCTTATTCTCAAGATTTCAGCTATTTTTCCATTTATACCGGAAGTTCTGCTTTCAGGTACTCTGTTTATTTTTATAGTAATGTTATTCTACACAAGCCTTTTCAGAACCCCGGAAACCCTCTTTTCAATTGTGGAAAGGGCTTTTTCTCACTGGATGGAGATGCACAGAATTGAACGCATAGGAGGCCCTTTTTACTTTTATATTCCTATCCTTCTTGTATACGAAAGCCCGATTCTGATTTTTGGGACTGCGGGTATTGTTCATTTCCTTAAAAAGAAAGGAGAAAATGCCTCCTTTTTCATGTTTCTTTCCTACTGGGCAGTTGCGAGTTTGCTGCTCTATTCCTATCTTCAGGAAAAAGTCCCCTGGCTTGTTGTGCACATTGTCCTACCCTTCGGGATTCTGGCGGGAGCTTATCTGGGGGATTTTTTTTCCAGGGCGCCTGGCCAAAGACAGAAGAATTTACTCGGAACAGAAAACATGAATTTATCCGGAACAGAAAACATTACTTCCGGAACAGAAAACATGAATTTACTCGGAACAGAAAACATTACTTCCGGAACAGACAAAAACCCCACTTTCGAGACAAAACGTTCCAGAGCCCATATCTTTGTTGTGGGGATTCTGGTGCTTACACTAATAATATCCCTGGCCCAGTGCATTTCTGTAAATTTTTATAGAAGTATGGAACCTGATGAGCTAATGACGTATTCACAGGCATCTCCGGATATCCGGCAACTTATGGAGAAAATTGAAGAATTTAATATTGGGCCTGAAACTCTAAGTATATCAGTTGTAGATCCCGAAAACCTTTACTGGCCCCTTCCTTGGTACCTCAGGGACTATGAGAAAGCAACATATTATACAGAACCTCAGGCTAAGGCAAAATACGATGCAATAATCGTGCCTGCAAAATATCGGATGTATGAGGTAATTCCGGAAGAAAAATATGCCTCATATAATTTCTCCTTACGCCCTGGAAAGGAGTTCACTCTTTATTATAATAAAGAACTGGAAAATACAGAAGAAAAAAGAATATGAAATTATGAATCTTCTTCACAGAAAAGTCATTTCCTGCCAGCTTTTTAAGCGACTTTTCTGCTTTTTCAAGCTCTTTTTCAAACTTCCTTCTGAGAGTTATCTCTTTTTTTCTTTCATTTTATGAGAGAGTAACAAAACCCACTTTTGTTTAACTCCACCATATTCCACAAAGGTTTGATAAAATGAGTATCTTTCGTTGCTTTTCAACGTTTTCAGGTTTAGATTTGCAGTTAGCAGTTCCTTTGCCTCATTAATTGTTGCAGGAACACATCGCCATAAACGCTGACACTTATAGTGTCAGAGTGTAAGGAATGATAAAAATATAATTTCAAATTTTCAGTCTGGGAATTGATCTATAGTTCCATTTCCCTAAATAATCATTTTTGGCAACGGAAAACTTTGATATTATATTTGAATCATTCCTTATTTAATTCATGGAAGAACAGTGGTCAGGTCCAATGGACTACTGGCTATCATATCTATGTCAATGTATAGTACTAGGTCTGTCAAATCCTCTGAAACCGGCTGGGTCCTGGTGATATTGTTATCTAATGTAACTACAACTTGTCCCCCTGTTACCGGTGTAACTGGAAATTGATCTTCTATGGTTTCTCCAGGAACCGAGGTATATGATTCGCTAAATACAGAATTGTTTTTTGAGTTAAGAAGTTCTACAGTAACTTCATGGTTTGCGTTACCCCAATTATTTATGAAGAAAGAATTCGGACTAGCGCTTTCACTATTGTTTTCTTCTTCACTGTTGTTTTTGTTCTCACTGTTGTTTTCTTCTTTGTTAGTTGGAGAATTCTGCTGCATAAAAGGGTTTAGAATAATAATTCCTACTAACAAAAGGCATATGCCTGCAACTATTATTAAAGATTTTTTTCCTGACATTTGATTCCTTAATTAAGTTTATAAATATATATTTGTATTCAAACCTTTATATAGATTACGTACCTTGAAAATAAATTGTGTGATTTCGACCTTCAGTTCTTCATAGCTTTAATTCCATATATTTAATTTTTCAATTTTAATACAGGTTAATTATAATTAGATACTGGTTAATTTATATTATATTAGGACAAATTAATTATAATTAGGTACTGGTTAATTGATGTTATTTTAATACAGGTTAATTTATATATTTGGTTCTTCGTCATTCCCTGTGGATAAGACAATTTTCAATTCGAGACCGCATTTTTCTATTTTTTTACTCACTTTATTTATGCACTTGCAGAGAAACATTTATACTGGTGCCAACTAACACAATAATTGAACAATTTAACCAAAAATTGATTACAAAAACATGACATTTTATAACATCTTTAACACTTTTCATCCAAAGATTCAGGAAGCCATCAAAACTCTTGGCTTTACAAAACCCACAGAACCTCAGGAAAGGTCATTTCCTCACATAATGGATGGAAAGCATACTCTTTTGATAGCTCCTACGGGTTCAGGCAAGACCGAATCAGCTGTGCTGCCTGTTTTTGACAGTATCCTGAAAAAGAAACCTGAAGCCAGAAAGGGAATTTCAGCCCTTTACATAACTCCATTGAGAGCACTTAACAGGGATATGCTTTCTCGTATTGAAATCCTCGGGCAGTTGCTCGACATCAAAGTCCAGGTTCGGCATGGTGATACTCCGCAAAGTGAAAGGCAGCGCCAGTCGAAAAATCCCCCTGATGTACTGATCACTACTCCTGAGACCTTGCAGGCAATGTTTACCGGCTCCCGCCTGCGCCAGAACCTTGAAACCGTAACTCATGTCGTGATAGACGAAATCCATGAGCTTGCAGGTTCAAAACGTGGAACTCAACTGGCTGTTGGGCTTGAGAGACTTGTGGAAATTTCAGGAGAGTTCCAGAGAATCGGGCTTTCTGCAACAGTCGGGAACCCCTGGGAAATTGCAAAGTTCCTAGCAGGTAATGGAAGGGATTTTACTGTAATTGAGGTAGCCCTGTTGAAACTGCTTGAATTTGATGTGGTCAACCCTCAGGTTTCAGAAAAAGGAAAGATAAGGGAAAAAGAAGTCCTGGAAATTGCAAAAACAGTTGGCTGCGAGCCCGAATTTGCATCTCACCTGCTCTGCATCCGGAAAATTGTTGAAGATAGTCAGTCCACTCTTATTTTTGTAAATACGAGGCAGAGTGCCGAAGCTTTAGCTGCCGGTTTTCGGAAACTCGGGACATCCATAGGTGTACACCACGGCTCGCTTTCTTTTGAAGCCCGTGTGGAAGCTGAGGAGGCGTTCAAATCAGGAGCCCTTAAAGGCCTTATCTGCACCTCGTCAATGGAGCTTGGAATCGATATAGGAAACGTCGACCGGGTAGTTCAGTACGGGTCTCCGCGCCAGGTTTCAAGGCTTCTCCAGAGAGTCGGAAGAGCCGGGCATAAGCTGCATTCGATTTCCTGGGGTACTATAATTTCTATGGAAGTCGACGATACTGCAGAAAGTATGGTAATTACAAAAGCTGCACTGGAAGGCAGGGTGGAAGAAGTTTCTCCGCATATAAAATCCCTGGACGTCGTGGCAAATCAGATCGCTGGCATGGTTATGGATTTTGGGGAGATTGAAATTGAGAAAATTCTCAAGATTCTTCAACGGACTTACCCATTCCGGGATCTGCGGCTTGAGGAACTGCAAAGAGTTGTGGACCAGATAGGGGATTACAAACTGGTCTGGCGCGAAAAAGGTTCAAATATCGTCAAAAGACGCAGGAAAAGCCGGGAATACTATTACGAGAACCTTTCCATGATCCCGGACGAGAAAAAGTACGAGATCTATGATATTGTAAGCGGAAAATCAGTCGGCGTGCTGGACGAAGCCTTTGTCGTAAATTTTGCAGAACAAGGTACCGTTTTCATAACAAAAGGCTATATGTGGCGTGTCGTTGAGATGCCTGACCGCGAGCAGGGAAAGGATAGGATCAAAGTCGAACCTGTGGAAGGCACAGGTGAGGTTCCGAGCTGGACCGGTGAAGAAATCCCTGTGCCTTTTGACGTAGCCCAGGATGTAGGAAAGCTAAGGGCGGAAATTGCGGCTTTTATTCGGGCAGAACTTGATGATGAATCAATTGCCGAAAAACTCCAGGCAAAATATCCCGTAGCAAGGAATGCTGTGCTTGAACTGGTCCGCCTTGTGCGTGAACACGTAGAAGGAGGCTTTCCCCTCCCTGATGCGGATACGATTGTGATCGAAGACGAAGGAGATGCTGTAACCCTGAACGCCTGTTTTGGCCATAATACAAATGGTACCCTTGCCAGGGTTCTAACCTCGCTTCTTTCAGCCCGCTTCGGAAGCAGTGTAGCCCAGGAGGTGGACCCTTACAGGATAAAGCTAAACCTCCCAAGGCGGGTAGGCTCTTTCCAGATCCGGGACATGCTGCTTTCCCTCCGCCCTGAACACGTTGAGCCGATCATAGAAATGACCCTGAAAAACACAATGCTGATGAAATGGAAAATGGTCCACGTTGCCCGAAAATTCGGAGCCCTATCCAGAGACGTTGACTACGACCGGATAAGCATGAAAAAGCTGCTGGAAATATACCAGGGTTCCTCAATGTATGACGAAGTCATCCGGGAAATCTTCCACGACCTGCTTGACGTCCCGAGGACAAAAGAAGTCCTTAAAAGACTTGCAGCCGGCGAAATTTCAGTTGAAGTGTCCTTGCCAACTCCGATTGGTTCAGCCGGTTTTGCCATGAAAAAAGACCTGGTCGCACCGGAGAAAGCCGACCGATCAATAGTGCTTGCCCTTAAGGAACGCATTATGAACGACCGAATTATTTTATTTTGTACTAACTGCAAGAAATGGACTTCCCGCCGGCAGGTCAAGAACGTCCCTGAAGAAATCATCTGCCCGGTCTGCGAGTCCAGGATGATTGCAGCCCTCAAACCCTGGGAAGAAGAGGAAATTAACCTTGTCAAAAAACAGGCAAAAAAGGTCAAAGTCTCTCCCGAAGAAAAGAAACGGATACAGAGAGTTTACAGAAACGCAAGCATAGTACGCTCGCAGGGGAAAAAGGCGGTTATTGCGCTTGCGAGCAGGGGAGTTGGGCCTGATACGGCGTCAAAGGTTATTGAAAAGATGAGGGTGGACGAAGAAGCGTTTTACAGGGATATTCTGGTTGCAGAGAGAAATTATGTGAAGACCAAGAAGTTTTGGGAATGAAAAACAGGATATAATGTATACTGGTGCACTATTGAAAGTAAGAATATGAGTACTGAAATAAATGCATGATAAATAGCAGTAGATAATAGCACTTATATAACGATCCCTAAATATTATACAGCAAAGACATCTGGCCCAATCAATTTATAATGTATACCATTACTCGCCCTCCGTCTACAATACTCAGATGTCTTTATCCCCAATTCAATTTTTTTTGTTTATTTATGATTTGAATCAGTTGGCTACTATAAAAACAAGATGATTGCAGCCTCAAACCCTGGGAAGAAGGGGAAATCAACCTTGCCAAGAAACAGGCAAAAAAGGTCAAGGTTTCCCCTAAAGAAAAGAAACGGATACAGAAAGTTTACAGAAAGTTTACAGAAACGCAAGAATATTACGCTCGCAGGGGAAAAGGCGATTATTTCTCTTGCCAGCCGGGGAATTGTACCTTATACGGCGTCACAGATGATTGAAAATATGAGGGTGGATGAAGAGCATTTTACAGGGATATTTTGGAAACGATTTACATAGAATGAAAAAGGTATTTTTATATATTGAAGGAGAAGGATAAATTACTTATCCGGACATGGAAACCATTTTAAATGATCTATATAATATAAATAAAGCTATTGAGACTTTGGAGACATCTAAGAGGCATCTGTCTGAGCAGTTGGCTATCAGAAACAGTAATGGAAAATAATATGGAGATATTCAGGTCTTAGCCTGCTTGTCTATTATCTTACTTTTCTATTAGATATAACGGTTACAACACTTCTCTGATAGGTTCTAAGTTAAAACTGCGATTTATTTAAAGGGATCTGAAAAAAGAAATCTCTTTTTCAGCCTGGATTGCATAATTTCATCTTGGATTTAACGTAAAAGATAGAAAAAATATGGCTCTTCGCTATTCTCTATGGGTAAGATGATTTTCAATTCAAGAACGCATTGGTTTTTATGAGGACGTTATGCGGATACCCACACAAAACAACGAAGAGCCAAAAATATATGTCTTTTCTGGAGTTTCCATTATTGTTTGTATGTGTAGAATGACTGTTTTTAATTGTTTTCATTTATACTCTTAAATATCAGTCAATTTATATTAAAGAAAAGAAATAAATATATGGTCGTATCTAATATTAGAAAATAGGAATTATTTAATTAGAGAAAAGCCATCTCTGAGATGAAAAACAATGGATAAATTAGAAAAAATATTCGGGAAAACCGCACAGATGACAGTCCTTAAGAATCTTATTGAACGACAAAACGAACCAACTTATCTTTCAGGAATAGCTGAAGAAACTGGATTGTCACACGCAAGTGTATCAAGGGTTATCACACCTCTGGTTGGATCAGGAGTTGTTACAGAAAAACCCTTCGGAAAGCAAACTCGAATTTTCCAGTTAAACATGGAAAGCGAAGCTGCAAAGTTGATAGTTGATTTTTACAATAAACTTAACCAGATCGAAGTTGAAGCCTGAGCAACAATAAGTATGGGATTCATCAACTTCCCCATTATTTTATAAGCGTTTGCTTATCAGGTTACTATCGTTTTAATGAAAAACACATTAACTCCACTTTTTGCAGGTGCGACAAGAAGCTATCCTATGAATTGCTTCATAGCTACTTTCCATTTGAGGTAATCCTGGTGTGACATGCACAAATGGTAACTTTTGTGTGTGAAGCTCACATGACAGCAATGTTAATGGGCTGTTATCCAGAATCACAATATCTGATGTATTCATCATCGGGTTATATGGTGTAACCTATGACTGAGGGAAATAAATAAAGTACTTGATCGTTTTAAATCGCACTACATGTCGGAAGACGGAACCTACTATTCTAAAAAGGACACATTCCATACAAGAAGTGCCTCTGAGCCAGGTAAAGGGCTTGTTTTTGCGATGGCCTGTGCATGCGGAATCGCAGTGGCGAACATCTACTATAACCAGCCAATGCTTGGTGTTATCACTCGCTCTTTCCCAGGCGAATTGGCTCCCAGCCTGATTCCAACTGCTACCCAACTCGGTTACGCACTTGGGTTGCTGCTTCTGGTACCTCTGGGCGATCTGATAGAACGTCGCCGACTCATCGTGTTGCAGTTTCTCGTTTTGGCCTTATCACTGCTTTTTGCCGCTACATCATCTACTGGTTGGGCCCTGCTGGGCGCCTCACTTTGCATTGGCTTTACCGCCTCTGTCACGCAGCAGATAATACCGGCTGCCGCATCGCTTGCCTCTGATAACCGCCGAGGTGCAATTATCGGCAGCGTTATGAGCGGATTGCTGAGCGGCATGCTTTTGAGCCGGATTCTCGCCGGTTTTATTGCCACTCACTACGGCTGGAGAGCGATGTTCTGGCTTGGTATTCCTCTGGTTCTGGTTGGTGCGGCATCAATGGCACTGTTATTGCCGCTCAGTCGGCCCACAACTTCTATGCAATATGGTCCGCTGCTTCATTCACTCCTACAACTTTGGCGCGAAGAATCCAGTCTACGTCGAGCCACCTTGACACAGGGATTAATCTTCGCCGTGTTCAGCGCCTTCTGGACGATCCTTGCGCTGCATCTCGAACAGCCTCCTTTCCACCTCGGCGCTGATGTTGCAGGACTTTTTGGAATCATTGGGGTGGTTGGAGTGCTTGCTGCTCCCATAGCTGGACGTCTAGCTGACCGCCGGGGACCAGGCCAGGTTGTTTCTACAGGTGCGTTTGCAGCTCTGCTATCCTGGCTGATTCTCGCAGGCTGGAACTCTCTTGCAGGCTTAATCTTCGGGGTTATTCTTCTGGATTTCGGGATGCAAAGCGCCATGGTTGCCAATCAGCAGATAATTTACGGGCTTAAGCCGCAAGCACGCAACCGGGTGAATAGTTTGTTCATGGTAGGGATGTTTATTGGCGGCAGCATGGGGTCTGGAGGTGCAATGCTGGCCTGGAAGATAGCAGATTGGCAGGGAGTTGCCGGCTCTGCTATTGCTGTAGCACTTACAGCTTTCCTTATAGCTTTCCTGGCGCCGCTTTTGCTTCAACATAAACATTCATAAAAGAGTTTCAGAATTTCAAAATTGTATGGATTATTGATAGTTGCTTGATATTCAACAATGGAGTTAATTGAAAATATTTTCCCGCAGGAGCAGAAACAGGAAACAATAAAAACGCACATGAAATTTTCAGTACAAAAATAGTAATAATGTGATTTATAAGTTTAAAAGTATTATATTTATGTAATTTAATTAATATATAGTGTAAAAAAGATAGTCATGATAAAAATACAGATCAGTAAATAGCACTATTGAGTTATTTTAAAGCTAAAGATTACTTTCGTAAATCACTGAAATTTTATTATATATAAAAAGAGATAATTAGTAGTACGATAATTACAAATAATTTGTAAATAATTATTGAAAGTCAGATATTTTGTCACTTAAGAAAGGGAGATTTGAGGGGAAAATGAAATTGAAAAATGAGCAGTCTCAAGCAATAGACTCGAATCCTGTGCTCAGTGTGGCAAAGGACGGAGTTATTCTTTACTCCAATAAGGCGGGGGAGCCCTTATTGCGTGATTGGGGCGTGGTAGTCGGGGAAAAATTACCTCTAAACCTCGAAATTTTCGTTCAAAGGGCAATTTCTCGGAGAAGTATTGAAAAAATAGAAGTTGCTATGGGTAAAAAAGTCTATTTTATCGTTTTTCATCCCTCTCCTGAACAAGAATGTGTAAACATTTACGGATTTGATATAAGTGACCGTAAAAAGGTTGAGGGAAAACTTCAGGGAAGTAAAACTCAAGAAAAGGCGAACCTGGATCTTGCCAGGATTATTGATACTAAAGCGGTCCAGTCCCTTATGAGTGACTTTTATGCGCTTGCTCATGTTCCCATGTGCCTAACCGATTTGGAAGGAAACGTTCTGGTAAGTGCTGGATGGCAGGATATCTGCATGAAATTCCATAGAGTTAGTCCTGAAGCCTGCAAGCATTGTACAGAAAGGGACATACATCTAACTGCGGACGTTGCTCCGAAAGGATATAAGTTGTACAAATGTAAAAACAACATGTGGGACGTTGTAACTCCAGTTATGGTAGAAGGTCAGCACGTTGGCAATATCTTTTCAGGACAGTTCTTTTTTGATGACGAGCCCCTTAACTATAAGCTTTTTCGATCTCAAGCTCGGCAGTGCGGCTTTAATGAAGATGAATATATAAAGGCGCTTGAAACAGTTCCTCGGCTTAGTAAGAAAGCTGTGGATGCGAGCATGGCTTTCTTTATGACATTTGCTAATATGATATCGCAACTAAGTTACAGCAATATCAAGCTATCTCAGTCACTGGCTGAACGGGATACAGTTGTAAATGCACTGCAGGAGAGCGAGAAACGTGAGCGTGCTCGTTCAGAGGAACTGGCAGTATTATTGGATGCTGTGCCTGTTGCCGTGTACATAGCACATGACCCTCAGGCGCTTCAGATAACTGGTAATGGGCTTTCCTATGAATGGTTACGAATTCCTGCAGGCACAAACTTTTCTAAATCTGCTCCTGAGGGAGAGAAGCCAGAGATATTTAAATTATTCAAGGATGGGGTAGAGATCCCACCTTCAAAAATGCCATCACAGTTAGCAGCTACGGGCATAGAGATAAACAACTGCGAGTTAGACATCGTATCTGCTGACGGCCAGATGCGACATGTACTGGGCAATGCCAGACCCCTACGTGACGAGCAGGGAAAACTACGTGGGTCCATTTCTGCGTTTATAGACATCACAGCACGAAAAAGAGCAGAAGAAGCTATCAGGTTGTCAAACGTTTATAACAGGAGTCTGATTGAAGCAAGTCTGGACCCTCTGGTAACTATTGGGCGTGACGGTAAGATTACCGATGTAAACAATGCTACAGAACAGGTTACTGGATATTCCAGAAATGAGTTGATTGGAACTGATTTTTCAGATTATTTTACCGAACCTGAAAAAGCACGTGCAGGCTATCAGCAGGTATTCATGCAAGGTGAGGCTAGGGATTATACCCTGGAAATCCAACATAAGGACGGACATATAACTCCTGTTTTGTATAATGCTTCAGTTTATAAAGATGAGAATGGCAAGGTTATGGGTGTCTTTGCTGCTGCACGTGATATCACAGAGCGCAGGCGAGCAGAGGAAGCACTTCTGGAAAGCGAATCACGTTTGAGGCTGGCCCAGATCTCTGCAGGCGCAGGCATATGGGATTGGAATATGTCTGCCGGCAAGATTGAGTGGTCCGAAGACCTATTCCGCCTCTTTGGTTTAGATCCCAGGAAATCTGATGCTAGCTTTGACTTATGGAGAAGTGTGACCTATCCTGACGACAGGCTGGTTGCGGAAAGACGGATTGAAACAGCAATTAACAACCACACCTCCCTCGCAAACGAATACCGGATCGTGCTCCCATCGGGAGAAGTGCGGTGGATCAACGCCCTTGGCAATACGACCTATGACAGCAATGGAAAGCCTCAGCGCATGTCCGGTATTTGCATTGACATTACCGAGCGCAAACGGGTCGAAGAGGCGCTGCGGGAGAGTGAAGAACGCTTCCGTGCTCTGGTGACTGCCAGTTCAGAAATGGTATATAGCGTGAACCCTGATTGGAGCGAGATGCGATATTTCCATGGTCGAGGTTTTCTTGCCAATACGGAAAGCCCAAGCAACACATGGATTCATGAATATGTTCCTCCGGAAGATCAGCCGCATGTGATGGCAGTCATCAATGAAGCCATACGGACGAAGAGTACTTACGAAATGGAACACAGGGTCCGTCTAGCAGACGGAAACCTGGGATGGATTTTCTCGCGTGCGGTTCCGATACTGGATGCAAATGGCGAAATCGTTGAATGGTTTGGAGCAGCAAATGACATCACGGAGCGCAAAGAAGCAGAAGTTAAGTTAAAAAAAGCACATGAAAATTTAGAAAAAATGGTTGAAGAGCGTACCGCAGAACTTGAAAAAGCTTATAACTCGCTGAAAGAAAGTGAGAAAGGTCTTGCTGAAGCTCAAAAAATGTCTCATATTGGGAATTGGGAGTGGGATATGGCAACGGACGAAGCATACTGGTCTGAGGAAATGTATTGTATTTTTGGACGTGCTTCTCAAGAATCCGCACCACCTTATAACGCGTTTTTAAATTACATACATCCAGATGACAGTGACTATGTTGATGGTGCCCTTGCCATTAAGAAAGCTGTAAAAGGGCAAACTAACAGTATTGAATACAGGATTATCCTGGCTAATGGGGAAGAGCGTATAGTCCACATGCAATCTGAAGTTATTTTTGATGAAAAAAACAACCCTATTAGAGCTAAAGGAATTATTCAGGATATTACCGAACGTAAAGAAGCAGAAAAAGCCTTAGCAAATGTTGAAATTACCCGTAAAAAGGAGATTCACCATAGGATTAAGAATAATTTGCAGGTAATCTCTTCCCTTCTTGACCTTCAGGCTGATAAGTTTGATAACCCGAGAGTTATCGAGGCTTTCAAAGAAAGCCAGAACCGGGTTATATCTATGGCGCTCATCCACGAAGAACTTTATAAAGGAGAAGGAACCGATACATTAGATTTTTCGACGTACATAAGAGAGTTAGCTGAAAATCTTTTCCAGACTTACAGCCTTAAAAGCAAAAATATCCACCTTTCAATGGATCTGGAAGAAAATGTCTTCCTTAATATGGATACTGGTATTCCTTTAGGAATAGTTGTCAATGAACTCGTTTCCAACTCTCTCAAACATGCATTTCCCGGCAAAGACAGGGGAGAAATCCAAATTAAATTACATAGAGAAAAAAACAGTAAATATAAAAATGAAAAGGAAGCCGATAGGGCTACCAGTTTTATTCTAGTTGTTTCAGACAATGGTGTAGGCATTCCTGAAAATCTTGATATTAAAAATGTTGATAGCCTTGGCATACAACTGATAACTACTCTCGCAGATCAGTTAGATGGAGAGTTTGAATTAAAAAGGAACAATGGCACAGAGTTCACGATGAGATTTACAGTAATAGATAAAAGATAATCGGCTTAAATAGAAGATAAAAGATAATCGACTTAAGTAGGGCTTAAAATCACAAGAATGTAGATATAAATTTGGTAATATATATTATAATTTGGAAATATATGTTATAATTTGGCAACATATATTATAATTTGGTAATGATGAGAAAGATAAATACAATTGGATATGTGTATTGTTACATATCCATCACAGTTACTATACACATTTTTTGAGTAATTACCCTTGCAAGCCTGATAAATTGCATTACTCTTTTTTAAAGGTCTGTTCCCTGCCCGGACCTACTGAAATGTAATTAATCGGTACTTTCATCAGTTCTTCCAGTCTATTGACGTAATTTCTGGCATTTTCCGGAAGTTCCTCGAAGGCTTTTACTTCGGTGAGGTCAGTTTCCCAGCCAGGAAGGTCTTCGTAAATAGGCATACACTCAGCAAGATCTTCTGTAAGTTCAGGAGGATAGTCAAGGTTTTCTCCCTTGAAGGTGTAGCCGGTGCAGATCCTGATTGGGTTAAGGCCTGAGAGTACATCCAGTTTGGTCAGGGAAATCTCGGTATATCCATTAAGAGCAATGGCTTTCTTCAGCAGAGGCAAATCGAACCATCCACATCTTCTGCCTCTACCGGTAGTTGTCCCGAATTCTCCTCCGGCTTTCTGTAGTCTTTCTCCGAGTTCTCCTGTCAGTTCCGTTGGAAGCGGGCCTTCACCGACTCTTGTGATATAAGCTTTTACTATAGCAATTACGTTATTTACTCTTGTAGGGCCAACTCCGAGGTTGGCACAGGCAGAACCTGCAATTGTAGAAGAAGAAGTTACGAATTTCTGGGTCCCATGTATAACATCGAGATGTGTACCCTGAGCAGCCTCAGCCATTACATGTTTTCCTTCATCAAGAGCCTTGTTGATTTCTCTGGAAACATCTGTTACATAAGTGGCAAACTGCGTTCCCAGCTCGAGATATCTTTCAATTAGCACAGGGTCTCTAACGATTTTAGGATCTCCTCCAAGTGCTGCTATTTCCTTTTCTTTCTGGGGAGCAAGTTCCTCAAGTCTTGCAAAAAAACGCTTACGGTCCACAAGCTCAGCCATACGGAATTCGTCTCTTGCCACTTTATCGATATAAGCATAGCCTATTCCACGTTTTGTGGTTCCAATTTTCGTTTTCCTTGACGCTTCCCTTAGCCCATCCATTTCGATATGGTAAGGCATGATTATGCTTGTCTTTGCATCGACCCCAAGTTTTTCGGCATCTACTTTTATGCCGTGTTTCTCAAACATCTCGATTTCTTCGGCAAGAACCTCAGGATTCAGGACAACCCCAGGCCCAATCAGAACTCTGGAATCAAGCAGAATACCTGAAGGAATCAGGTGCAATTTGTAAACCTCATCTCCTACCTTGACTGTATGGCCTGCGTTGTTCCCTCCCTGGAAGCGGGCAACAATATCAAAATTCTTTGAAATAAGATCGACAATTTTGCCTTTTCCCTCGTCACCGAACTGCGAGCCTGTGATTATCGTAAACATAAAGCTCTGATTCGGGCTTAACTATTAATAACTTTTTGTTACCCGAGTTCCGTCACCCGAGTTCCGTCACCCGAGTTCCGTCTCGGGAGGACGGGGCCCTTTTCGCTACGCTACGCTTCGCTCAAGAGGGATGAACGATAATGAAGATACTGAGCTGAACCAATAGGATCGACTTATGGCAAGAGAGGCTGCATTATCAACGCGCTTCAGGAAGGTGATTTACCTGAGTTTCGTTTTGGATCAGGTGGTGCAAGCTTTTTAAATGAAGGGCTGACCGCAAACTTTTTTTGAAATGTTTTGATCGCAACTGTTATGGCGGAAAGCTTGACCAAAAGCTTCATCCGGTGTGATCAAATGGCGCAATGCAAACTTTTTCAAAAATAGTTGATTTCAACCTGGCAGGAACGACGATTATGGGATTTAAATAAAGGAGGATCTGAGGATCAGAAGGCTGAGAAGCATGAGTATTATTGCAAGGATTGCGGCGGTTTTTGCACTTTCTTTGTCGCTTCCGAAGATGATTGGGATCGGGCCGATCATGATTACTCCTCCGGTTTTGATTTCGGATTCGACTTTTCTTTCGGAGGGCTTTTCATGGAGAGGGCTATCAGAGTTTGAAGTGCTCTCAAAGCGTGAATCTATTCCGGATGTGTCTGTTCTGTTTGAGTAGCTTTGCGTCGATCTGGATTCCTGGTACATGCTTAAAGCTACGCCGATCATAATTAGCAGAAATCCGATGAGTATTGTGATAATTCCAATAGAAAAAAGCATGCTTCCATCAGTCAACGTTTCGTTTTCCATAGGAATAGATAGATTACTGAGATTATTAATCCAATTCCCAGCATATTTGTTGTTATTTCAGGAGAAGAGCCAAAAACTATCGGGATTGGGCCGATCATTATAAGTCCACCCATCTGGCTGTTTGCAGGATGCTGTATAATAGTAAGAACTGTACCTAGCAATAATATAATAATACCAACAAATATGACTGCTGTGCCTACTCTTAGAAAATCCTGAGATGTACGCATGTCGAATGATATAATGCTTTTATTATTAAATCTATCTTTCTAACTTTTTGCATCCGTAGTTTGTTATGCCTTAAAGGCTTACAAAAAGGGATACCATTTTCCTGAAAGTTTTTTCGCTCAAGTCGGGAAATGGTTATATTCTTTGTCCTTTTCAGTAAGGATTAAAACTAATTAAAAATTTAACGCCGGAGCTAAAAGAAATATATAAGTAAAATAGTTAAAGAGTTAAGTTTAAGAGCTTAATTGAAAAGGTAAGTTAAAAGCTCAGTTTTTTCTAAATTTTCTGTCTGGTTTTTTTTCCGGAATAATTTGCTGGAATCTGGAGAATGCAACGGCATGTATAATATAGAAAAAAGAAATATGATGACTGAACGGAATACAAATGTTGACAAATTTCAAGCGAGTGTCCGAAAGCAATTTAATCAAATAACTGAATAGATCCTTAATTGGGATATTATAAAGGTAGTCGGGATATAAAAATAGTCACAGGAGTTGCAGTAACTTATATATATCCATTTTATATTTATACATATATTTAATTTCAAACATTTTAACATTCACTGTGAAAAGTAAGAGTACCTTTTAAATGTCATTTTACCCTTTGATCTTTGTGAGTCATACTATAACGGGAGATATTAGGAAGAAAATTCATGATTTCCCCGTTTCTCAGGCTTTATTTCCTGCTTTATTCCTTGTAAAACCAGGACAAAATGTGATCATCCTGAGAGACAAACTATATAGGAGAATAATACCTCCGGAAAATAACGCTTAAAGCTTAAATGGGTAACTTGACCGGGTAACTGATCATGACTGGTTTACTGGTTACGGACCTGTATTATAGGTCCCGCAGGCCAGTTTGCCTCCAAATCAATTTATTATAAATCAATAATTTCTGAGTGAACTAATCTTTAGATCATAAACTAATCTTTAGATAAAAACTAATCTTTAGATAAAAACTAATCTTTAGATCATAGACAGTATAAACTCAATTTCATGCGATAAAAAAGGTGGTTTCAAGTGCCAGAAGACAGTGCAATAAGATCTTCTCTGGAAGATATCAAAACAAGGGTAGAGTTCCAGCTTGAGAGCGGGAAGATCAATGCTGAAGATGTGAAATCTCTCTTAACCGAAATCGAAATAATGAGAGTCCAGAACGAGAACATGAAGGCACGGCTCCTGGAAGCAAGTGTGGCAACAGGCAGGCACCTTCAGGAAATCAACAAATTGAAAGCTCATCTGGAACAGCTTACCGAGCCTCCTCTCTTTATTGCAACTATTCTTGAGGTAAATGGAGAAATCGCACTTATAAGGCAGCATGGGAATAATCAGGAGGTTCTTACGCAGATCCCTGAAGAATGTATTGGAAAGATTGAACCCGGCATGAGAGTTGCAGTAAATGGAGCATACTCAATTATTTCCGTAGTCAGCAGAGCTGCCGATGTGCGGGCTCAGGTAATGGAACTCATTAACTCTCCTGGGGTGGACTACAGCATGATTGGTGGGCTGGATGAAGTGCTTCAGGAAGTCCGGGAAAGCGTTGAACTGCCACTTACCGAGCCCCAACTTTTCGAGGACATCGGAATCGAACCCCCTTCAGGTGTCCTGCTCCACGGAGCCCCGGGCACAGGCAAGACCCTTATTGCAAAGGCTATAGCTTCTCATGCAAAAGCAACCTTCATCCGAATGTCGGGATCTGACCTGGTTCAGAAATTCGTAGGTGAAGGTTCAAGGCTTGTCAAAGACATTTTCCAGCTTGCGCGGGATAAGTCTCCAAGCATTCTCTTTATAGATGAAATAGATGCTGTAGGCAGCATGAGGACCTATGACGGAACCAGCGGTTCGGCTGAAGTCAACAGGACAATGCTTCAGCTCCTTGCAGAGATGGACGGTTTTGATCCGAAAGGCAATGTAAAGGTCGTTGCTGCAACCAACAGGATTGACCTGCTTGATCCTGCTCTCCTCAGGCCTGGCAGGTTTGATCGGTCTATAGAAGTCCCACTCCCTGACGAGAAAGGAAGGACTGAAATCCTTAAAATTCACACCCGCAAGATGAACCTTGCAGATGATGTGGACTTTGAGAAACTCGCAAAAGTCATGACAGGCATGAGCGGGGCAGAAATCAGCGTTATCGTCAAAGAAGCCGGAATTTTTGTGCTCCGCAGGCGCGGTAAACAGATCACCATGGCTGATTTCCTGAAAGCACACGAAAAGGTCGTAAATACCGAAGAACCCTCAATTCCCCAGGCTATGTTCGTATAAAGCTGTCCTGACAGCCAAAACTTGAGAAACTGGAACCGGATTACAACCGTATTACTATTAAGTTTAGGAAAGCTTTCAGGAATATTTTCTTAAGCTTGCCGGATGGAGAATATCCTTCCGGCAGTTTCTCTATTTTTTTAAAACTCAGACGAAAGATTTATATTTTATAAATTACTTGAAGATATGCTGCCTGAGAGGTAAAGCATAGCAAGATAACAAGTTGCTCCGATAGTGTAGCTCGGCCAATCATTCAGGACTCTCACTCCTGCGACTGGGGTTCAAATCCCCATCGGAGCACTTTTCTTTGTTACAATTTTTTTGATGTTGTATTTTAGGGTTTCTGCAGTTGAACTTTAAAATCAATAGCTATATCCTTAAAAGTCTAAGAACCTAAATTTATAAACACTCTATCTATTCTATTTGATCTTATACTTCAATATGTAAATTCCAAATATGTAATAGGAAGAAAGCGTTTAATTTTAGCAGAAAACAATGTTATGAGAGTAAATCATTAAGGATTACTTGAGATAGATGAAGTGAGGTTACTAATCATTAATTTTTATATATCTTCATGAAAATCGTTTTTTCAGAAATTGTGCTCTCGACTCTGACTCCATAAGTTTCAAACATGCTTTCAATTCCCATTTTGTTTATCTTTGAACTATTAAGTCCCAAACTATGAGTAATTAGCATCGTATAATGGTTGTCATCATCCGTATAATCTATCGTATCAAACCAGTTTGACATAACCCCCGTAATAACTACTCCATCAAGGAGTTCTTTTAGACTAATTTCCTTAAGAGGCTTCTGAAAGTAGTACTCCATTGTGTATTCTAGGGGTTTATACTTGTTCAAGTACTCATTAAACATCTCAATATTAACAGTTTCCAATAGTACTTTTATACTATCTTTCAGGCTAGAACATATCGTTTTCATCGATCTTTGAGTCAACCAAGTTCTTTCTTCCTCAGTTAACGCTGGACTATGTTTTGAGCCATTTTCTAGGCTTTCCAGCGCGAGTTCTAAGACTTTTTGCTGTGTTCCGAATTCTTCTGTGTGCTTTTTCAGCAATTCCCAGTGTTTCTGCGAGATAGTTGTAGAAATGCGATGCATTTTCAAAGTACTACACCCATTTTTAGACCTCTTCTTTAATTCAAAAGTTTTCCTATACGTATACAAACCGAATTATGCGCATACTAAACGTATGCCATCTGGATAACCTATTTTTAAATGAGTATCCTATTTTAGCCTAGCTAACCGCAAAAAATTCCTATGGAATTTATACAGTTGAACTGAAAAATCAATATCATTAACTTGCTACTACCTAAAATGTAAACTGAACTATAGTGTTTATTGTACTTGATTTTTATTCCTTTCTTGCAGTCTCTGCAATGATACTGAATCCCAAATTCAAGAAGCAGAGAGTGTTATTATAGTATGACTGCTACTAAAAAGAAGATAGTGTCTGAAAATTTTAAGATAATGGAGAAAAAATATGCCAGATAGTCAATATCCCCCAACAGTAAAAACTGGGAAAATAGGTGTAGACTTTAATACTCTTGGAAAAGTTGAGCATAGTGCAGAACTTCCAGAAGAGATTCAAGAACATACCAACGAACTTTTAGAACGTTATCGCCTTATGTCCGAAAATGTGATTTTGAATGAAAAAAATTTAACCAAGAAAATTGGTGTCATCAGAGGTGAGAATCTAGTCAAAGGTGATAATGTACCTACTGATAGATGGGACATCTTTGCAGCAATGTATACTATTGGATCAAATGACGGCAGTTGCGGCATCACATTTGAGACCCGAAAGAGTCCAGGCTCTATTGTCGAAAGAATGAGGATAGATACTGCTGGCAATGTAGGTATCGGAACGACAACTCCTGAAGCTGGGCTTCATATTGATAAAGCAAGTACGAATGATGTAGCTTTGAAGCTATCTTCTAATGGTCCTGGATGGGGTTCGGGGATTCAATTAAAAAATAAAGATATCAAATATGGAATCTATGCAGGTTTTGGACAATTTAAAATTTGCGATGCGAACAAGAATGTAGACCGATTAATCATAGATGCTGCTGGCAATGTAGGTATCGGAACGACAAGCCCATCAGCTAAACTAGAAGTAAGTGGGGATGTTAAAGTAACGGGAGACATCTTTCTTACGGGCGGTGCGGACTGTGCTGAGGATTTCGATATTGTAGGTGCAGAGTCAATAGAACCGGGTACCGTAATGGTCATCGATAATAATGGATCTTTACGAGCAAGTGAGCAAGCTTACGATAGGAGGGTGGCTGGGGTGATTTCAGGGGCTGGTGATTATCGTCCAGGCATTACGCTCGACAGGCAAAAAGCGAGATCTAATCGTTTACCCATTGCCCTAACTGGTAAGGTGTATTGCAAAGTAGACGCAGAGCACAGTCCAGTCGAGGTTGGTGATTTGCTGACTACATCATCTACTATAGGTCACGCTATGAAAGCCGATAGTCGTACTAAGGCATTTGGTGCTGTTATTGGGAAAGCTCTACATGAATTGGAGGATGGAAAGGGACTTATTCCGATTTTAGTTGCTCTGCAATAAAGGACTGGTCAAAATGACTGACTTGAGTTTGAGACAATATATACAAATGGAAACTGACCCAACTCAAGGGGTTCGGTCTTGTTGCGCTCCTAGTATGAATACGAGAACAATTAGTTTGAGAAATCTCATATCGGGATTAAAAATTATCCATATCTCTGATCTTCACTTTACTAGCTCTGCACACACATTAAATTCCAGGAACGATAAGCCTATTTATGTTGATTCTCAGAATAGTAAGGTAAGGAGTGATACCATTGCTTCATTTATCATTGAGAACAGGTCTCGCTTTGGAACGAACAAGGTTGTTATCACCGGAGATCTTACTGATAGCGGTGATGATGCCGATTATAAAATAGCTCAGACTTTTGTTCAGAGACTGAAAGATGCCGGATTTGAAGTCTATGCAGTTCCTGGCAACCACGATTATTGCAAGGAAGGAAATATTGTCGCGAATACAGCAGTAAATGAAGGATTAAAGGCTATCTTCTGCCCTTTGTGTCCCTCCCTCCCTTCACCCCTCCTACCCTTTGGTTGCTGTGTACATACTATTTTTGGTAGTCTGGCCCCTCGAGGGGCTAAGTGCCCAATAGATGTTTTCCTTGCAGATAACGCATCAAAAGAAGAACGCCGACAGAGATTCATCAATTATATCACTCATTATAACCAGTACCCACATGTTGTGGATTTCGACAGTGGGCGATTAATATTGTTAGACTCCATGCAGGGAGAACTCGATGAGATCACTACTGATATATTCGCTCAAGGGAAATTAGGAGATGCACAATTATCCGAGTTGAATCACTTTATTGATGAATATCAAGAGCAGCGAAAAGTAGGGAAAAAAATTATTGTATGCCTTCATCATTCTCCTTTTGCTACAGATTCAAAGATATGTTTGAAAGACTCCAGTAAATTTTTGAAAATTATTTGTGATAAAATTGATTGTCGTGATAAAATTGATTGTCTACTATTTGGCCACACAACTCCAGACAATGTATTTCAGCGACCATGGCTACAAGACAGCGAGTTCGAAGGTTACGAGAAAAATAATAAAACGCCATTAATTAATTGCGAGAATCTAGAATGTGTGTCTGAAGGATCACCCTACCCAATAACAGTTCTTGATCTCGGATCTTTGAGAAGGTTAGTTTATAGGACAGATGGATCTGAACCCAAACGCTCGTGGGGTAATCCGTCCTAAATAAATGGAAGGGGTCGCATAATTATGAGAAATGAGCGTACTTAACGCAAATGTAAACGAAGTTAACAGTTCGACTACGGAGCGTATGATGATACGCGGAGCGGAAATGGATTGGACTGTCCATCCATTTGACGAAACAAAGATGAGCCTAAAGAATCCCCTGGGTAGCAAAAAGATGCATAACAAGCTGTCTCAAAAATAGATCAATTTCTATAATTGGATAATTGCCATTGTTGACTTTAAAATTAGACCGGAAATTATTCTGAAATTCAGGCATATATTTGCCTTAAAGTAGGACAAATTATCCCGATTGTAGAATTAACTGTAGTTTTGAGACAGCTTGATAATTAAAATATCTCATAAAGATGCTTCTTCGAGGAAGGTGCTGATATGTCTTTTACTAGCTTAAGAGAGTATTTAGAATGGAATAGATTTGACCCCTCAGAAGGTATTCGTCAAGTTCCTATTTTTCAAACTCATTCGTCAGTGAGATCTCTATTTACGTGTAAATATAGAATTCGTAATGTGCTGTTGTCCAAACAACAGCTTAAACAAAGAGACCAATTAGTCTCAAAAAACCATTTTTTAAAATTAAATATGCAGGCTGATGGAAACGCTGTCTTGTATCGGACTGACAACAATAAAGCATTATGGGCATCAAATACATCAATGAAACCAGTTAATCGAATTGTCATGAAAGAGGACGGGAATCTGAAGGCTTGCGATCCTGCTGACAATGTTTACTGGGAATCTGGGACGCAAGGATGCCCTGACTCAAAATTAGTGCTTCAAGATGACGGTAATTTAGTTATCCTGGATAATTCGGGCCAGATAAGATGGATAACACATACTGAACAGGGATGGGATTTTAATGTTGTGGATTTGTTTAACTTCGATATTAAAGAGTTGTTTTACAATCTCAATGTATGGGAAAAGATACTTAATTTAATTTCTTTAGCAGGCTTTCTGTGGGACGATAAGCAGAATATATTCTACTCCAAAGTAGATCCATGGCAGGCAAACTTTGGGTACCTTAACCTTTACGATGAAGCATCACCATTGGCAGGAATGTTTATCCACTGCGAACCTATCCGCTTCAAAGCAGGAGGAAAGAGTTGGAAAATAGAGTTCTGGAAAGGGCGCTATGGAATTTTTATTGGAGCCGAGATTGGAGTGTATACAGGGGAATTCGAAATCGACACAGGCATAGAAGTAATCGACAGATCAATAAATAACCTGGATTCAGACAAAGACACGCGATGCGCGTGCGGTGAAGATGAAATGCTTCAGATGTCATTTGAATTATACGACAATAACGATTTACTTTTCAGTAGAAACAGCGACGATCCGGATACAGATATGATTGAGAAGCACTGGTGGTTAACAGGTTTTAAATTTCCGACGCCAGATACGGTTTCTGTCAGTTATAATGATCTCATCATGAACATAGAGATTGCATTTATGGATCAAGAGATGACGGATGGATTTATAAATGGCTTAGAAAGGTTAGGATACTCAAGGAACACAGATTTCTTTGTTTATGGCAATACAGTAAGAGTCACCTTTAAGAGACCTCGTTCAACGGCTCATCAGCCATTTTTACAACCCTAAACTTATGGTCGTCCATCATTATGCGGTTGATGTTTGCTTGATTACTTTTTCCAGTGCTGGAAATGCCTTATGTTTTGTGCATCAAGCATGCTATTAATCTTACTGAATTACAAAAATGGCTCTTCGTTGTTTTGTGTGGATATCCTCATAATATCACCATAAAAACCAATGCTGTCTTGAATTGAAAATCATCTTATCCCATAAAGAATGACAAAGAGGCCAAAAAATGTATGATGCGCAACTAAAAGTGTTTTGGAAATAACATCAACTACCAACTAATAATGCACGACCAAGAGATGCACGGGATTAAAAACCATGAGTACAGAAAATATGCGGGATATTCAAAATCTCAAAAAAAACTTCGCGGCTACCTTTTCGGCACCGTCTGTGCTGATGCTCTCGGTCGTCCTGTAGAACACCTGGCCCTTGAGCAAATAAAGGAGAAATACGGAGAAAACGGAATCCTTGAACTCCCACCCAATTCTCCCTGGACTGATGATACCCAGTTGATGCTTGTACTTGCCAGGGCTCTGCTTCGAGGAGCATAACTTGAACTTCCCAAACTTATGGATAAGATTGCAAAAGAGCTTGTCCTATGGCTGGACGAACCTGACCTGGGTGCAGGAGCAAACACAAAAGGCGCAGCCCTGAACCTGAGGGATGGTATTCACTGGAGCAAATCCAGACTAAATTCAAAAACATGCGGAAGCCTCATGCGGATTGGAATCCTTGGCTTTATCTTCCGGAACGATCCTGAAAAACTGATTAAAGCAGCTTCAATTTCCGGCAGAATTACTCACACCCATCCAACTGCAAATGCTGCCTCGGTTGCAGGAGCATACGCTGTAAAATTGGCTCTTGACGGGGTGGAACCCACGGAAATGTTTGAACCGCTTCTTGAGGGAACTCAGGGAATTTCTCAAGAATTTACTCAGGCACTGGAAAGTTCCTATAGAACGGCTTATAGCGATATTGGAAACGAAGACGGTTTGAAGAAACTCGGGCAAGGCTGGTATGCAGACGAAACTTTTGCCCTGGCATACTTTCTGCATATTGCGTTATCCGAACGATTACAAAAAAGTAATACAGACCGCAGTGAATATAACCGGAGATTCGGATTCGGTTGCAAGTGTGGCAGGAGGCATTCTTGGAGCCAGACTGGGGATTGAAGCAGTGCCTATTTCCTGGATTGAAGCGCTTAAGGAAAAAGAAATACTGGAGGAAATGGTGGGGCCTCTGCTTGAAAAATATTTTCAGCTTTCAGGAAGTAAATAATAGTCAGTTTTTATCCGATTGATGTTTTAAAATACCTGAATGTTAGCAGTTCCTTTAAAGTCCATCTTGAGTCCACAATTCCTGCCTCTCTTGCAGGTGTATTTTTACATTCAACCCCTCTTTCATCTTTGTACTTTAATCCTCCATGACCTCTACAGAAGTTAAAGTGGGTACAATATAACCTCATTTGATGCTCTAACCATTCTTTCGCTTTTGAAGACCCCATTGTTTTTCTTGAAAATTTGTTGTTATCCTGCCTAAAAGTCAGGTTTTGTGTTTCAAGTAAAGTTGTTGATATTTCGCTTTGTTCAATGTTTTTTCCAGAGAGAATCTTCTTCTCGACTTTCTTAAGTATCCCATTTATTCTTATTTTGACTATCTGTGCATCTGTGACAAAAAGAGGGGTTTTATCAGAAAGATGTTTTTTAACTGACTCAACTAACTTATCTGCAACGTACTGTTTTCTGGGTCCTATTGCAAACTCAAGTATTAGCCTACATTCCGATAACAGATGTCATCAATGTTAATATTTTTTATATGTAAACGTTCATTATATATTAACAAAGAGGAGGAACATGAACGTGAGTTTTTTGGAAAAAATGGACGTTTTCTGGTATCAATTAGGCAAAGGAATTAAATTATCAGTATATATATTTTTGATATTAGTTATAGTGTGGGAGTTGACTAAAATAATGCAAACCGTGCCATAGTTATAAACACTTGAGCTACAATCACACAGTTTCAAAAGAAATCCCCTATTGTTTAGCAAAGTTTCTATAGAGGGACAGTCAATAATTATTTAATAAATATTAAAAATTACCAGATTCGTTTGTTCGACTAGATTTAAGAGCTACTTTAATTGCGGTTATGAGAAATGTTAGAGAGTCAGTCAATTATAAATATAGCTAAGCAAAAATCAGTAAATTTGTGAGAAGGGGGAGTAATTTTACTTTAAAAAAAATCAGTTACGTATATTTATGGGGGAGTCAGGGCATAGTTATTCTTTATAAATATTTACAAATGTAAGTATGTTTTGTACAATTATAAAATATCAGCATGTAATTTAAGAGAGTTAACTGTGAATATATAAAAAATTATAGGAAAATATATATATAAGAAAAATATAAGAGAATTTGAGGGTGTATATTTTATAGCTTAATATATAGTGCTACATAAACAGCACACATTAGCAAAAGGGGGATGAATAATTCATACTCAGGTAAAGAAACTGGCCGCTCTGAAATGGTTACCAAAATAAGGGTACATACAGAGTTTTCAATCTCTAGCTTAGAGAAAATGCTGTATTAAGTTAACACTTTCAATATTTTGTCATAACTGAAGACAGATGAATAATCTTGTTATTCAGCGGACTTTAACCTGACAAACAACCTGGAAACACAGCAGGTTCTCTTGGTTATTTTTATGAACCTAAGATAAGGTAGGTAATCTTTCGCTGGCAGGACAGAATTCTCCGGCTGGGATTTATGAAAGTAAGAAGATCTGTACTTGTGAAAGTGAGGGAATGTCGTGAAAATTAATCCAAGAGTCATATATCTGTCAATAGTTTTTATATTTCTTATGATTATGATATCAAACGTAGCAGTAGCTGATGACCTAGAATCCGATAAGTTAACAAAAGTAGCGTCCAGTGTTACGTCCGACTCAAATCCGGTTTGGTCACCGGATGGGAAGGAAATTTTGTTCTCACGGGAATACGGACTTTATAAAGTGTTTTCAGATGGCACAGGAGAAAAGAAACTCACCTCTACAATGGGAAAGAATTTTACATCCGATTACGCTTGGTCTCCAGATGGATATAAAATTTCATATATTGAAAACAGATATGATGACGCTGCGGGACCCAGGAGTGATTTATGGATAATGAATTCAGACGGGACAAAAAAAATCCAATTGCTTGATACCATTTGGTACAGATATTATTACATATACACCTGGTTCCCTACAGGTTCAAAAATACTCTACTCTGAGATTTATGAAGAGATTGGGGGCTCCTATTGGGAAATGGATTCTGATGGATCTGATAAACATAACCTTGGGAACATGGGTATTGCTGACAGTATCGCCCTGTCTCCCGATGCGTCAAAAATAGCAATTTGTGCACATGGACCAGCTGACATAGACTACTATATTGACATTGGAAAAGTAGGTAAAGATTTGACCAGCTTCCGGCCGGGATTAATTAGTCATCAAACTCAGTCCAAACAGTCACAGATATGGTCCCCAGATGGTTCAAAAATAGTATACTATGCCGGGAAAAATGAGTCATATTATGAAGACGAAAACTCGGAAATATATACTATGAAAGCTGACGGCACCGGAAAAACTCAACTCACATCAGATTTGGCAAATGATAATTCCCCTATGTTTTCACCTGATGGAAGTAAAATTGTGTATGTGTCAGATAAAGCCGGAAGTAAAGATATATGGGTTATGAATGCTGATGGAAAAAACAAAGTGCAGTTAACGTCAAATTCAGCGTCGGATTCATTTCCGGTATGGAGCCCAGACGGCAAAAAAATTGCTTTTTGGTCTGATAGGGAAGGAAACAACGGTATATATATTCTGACTCTAAAAACCGAAAACCCACCTGTTGCTGCTTTCTTTGCATCCCAAACTTCAGGAAACCCTCCTCTGAAAGTCAGTTTTACGGATCAGAGTACAGGCACACCAATTTCATGGAAATGGAGTTTTGGAGATGGAAATGTTTCAACACTCCAAAACACTGTACACGTATATAATAAAGAAGGAAAATATACGGTCAGCTTAACAGTAAAGAATGAAGCTGGAACAAACACGAAAACAATAAAGAACTATATAACTGTAAAAACAGTTTATTTAAAACCGATTACTGCGTTTTCAGCCTCTCCAAATTCAGGAAAAGTCCCGTTGACTGTAAGATTTACTGACAAAAGTATAGGATCGCCTACTTCATGGAAATGGAGTTTTGGAGACGGAAAAACTTCAACAGCCCAGAATCCAGAACATCAGTATTTACAGGAAGGAAAATATAAAGTTACACTTACAGTAACCAACGCTGCAGGCAGCAGTACTATAACGAAGACAAATTACATAACAGTGACAACAAATACAAGACCTGGAATATTCTGAAAGCAAATAAACGCTTAAATTGAAAAAGTCAAGTAAAGGGTAGTGGAGAAATTATTAATGGCTCTTCGTCATTTCCTATGGATAAGATGACTTTCAATTCAAGATCGCATTGGTTTTTATAAACACATTGTGAAAATATCCACACATAAAAACAAGAGCCATTTTGAGTTTTTGTATTGAAAAGCATTTTTTCCAGGCTTTGATACGACTAAATATTCACATTCTTGTATCCTCTTCAAATTCAATGGAGAATTTTCCAACTCGAAAAGTGTGCAACAATTTTTATACATTTATAAAGTTGAATGCATCGCATGACGTTGTTTTTCAGACTTGGATAAATTCTTAAATTTTCAGTAAATACATAAAATTTACTTTTACTTATACAATTTGGGAGGATACTAATTCTTCTATTTTTAAGAATATTCCGATATTAAAATAAATACCAGACCTTTTAAACTCAGAAGTATTTTATAATTGGACACCGATCTCTATAAGGGTCTTATGTTCTGTAATAAAGTTTAACACCTGCATATCAACCACAAAAATATAGTTACTCAACAGGTATTTACTTTAATTCTCTGGGATGAAAAGTCTGAAAACCCAGGTAATTTTGTTACAGAAAGTTATACCCATTAATAATGAAAGAATAACTTTGAAAAGGAGTGTGAATAGGTGGAAAAAAAAAGCCAGAAGCCCTTAAGAAACACGGTTTCTGAACTGTTATGTGTAATCTGCACATTATTTTTATTAGTATCTCTGTTTTCATTTAACGCTTTAGCTGAAGACTCAAATGATAAGATCTCAGCGAGTTTATCTTCTAAACTTGCTGAAACTTCAGCGACGGAAAAAGTCCCAGTAATTATAATGCTACCAGATCAGCAGATCTCATTTACTGCTGCTGGAAAAGAGAAAATCGAGAGTAAACAGAAAGATCTCATAACGTTTCTCGAGACTGAGAAATCCAAAAACAATGTAAAAGATATAAAACCCATGTCAATTATTAATGCTGTAGCAGCCAGTGTAACCCCTGACGTTTTAGCGTCTCTTACCGAAAGATCCGATGTTTCAACTGTCGAGCTTGATGCAATTTACTCCATAGGACAATCCGAAACTTCCTCTGTAGAAACAGAGGCATCGACTGCCCAGGAGAGTACGGCATGGGGAGTTGACAAAATTGGAGCGCCTGCTGTCTGGCAGCAGGGTATAACTGGGAAAGGAATAACTGTTGCTGTCGTGGATACGGGAGTCGATGCGACACACCCCGATCTTGATGACCTTGACGACAACCCCAGTACAACCGATCCGAAAGTTATCGGTTGGGTCGACTATGTAAACTCAGAGTCGTCTCCTTATGACGATCACGGGCATGGCACTCACGTATCAGGAACTATTTCAGGAACCGGAGCTAATGGCATACAAACCGGAGTTGCACCAGGCACAAATTTGATTGTAGCAAAAGTATTCGATGCAAGCGGTTCTGGATATTTATCTGACTGTATTCTTGGCTTTGAGTGGGCGGTTACTAATAATGCCCGTATTATAAGTTTCAGTGGTGGATCATCAGTACATAGCACGGCATTTGCAGATACAATAAACAATGTTGTAGCAGCAGGTGTAATTCCTGTTGTAGCGGCTGGCAACAGCGGACCTGCATCTAGCACAATTAATTGCCCTGGTGATGAACTCAATTCATGCACTGTCGGTGCAACAGATTCCTCCGATGTAATAGCGTATTTCAGCAGTAGGGGTCCCGTTACTCTTGATGACCAGACATACATTAAACCTGATGTATCTGCACCCGGTGTAGATGTCACTTCAACACTTCCAGGCGGCGGATATGCGGACTGGTCTGGAACTTCCATGGCAACACCACACGTTTCCGGTACTGCAGCATTAATTCTGGAAGAGAACCCAACTATGAAGCCGGCTGCTGTAAAGGAGAAGTTAGAAGATACATCAGTAGACCTTGGATCATCAGGAAAGGATAACAATTATGGTTCAGGCCGGATCAATGCATATGATGCGGTATTTGGCGGAATGCCTGTAGCAAGCTTTACTGCGAAGCCTACCTCAGGAAAAGTCCCATTGACAGTTGCCTTTACTGACACCAGCACAGGAACACCTACCAAATGGAAATGGACCTTTGGAGACGGAAAAACTTCAACAGCCCAGAATCCAAAGTATAAATATTCCAAAATAGGTAACTATACTGTGACTCTAACAGCAACAAATACTGCAGGCAGTAACACGGTAACAAAAACAGATTACATAGTAGTAGTCTCAAAACCCACTGCTTCGTTCTCTGCATCCCCTACCTCAGGAAAAGCAACATTAACAGTTAAATTTACAGATAAGAGTTCCGGAAACCCCACTTCATACAAATGGAGTTTTGGAGATGGAGCAATTTCAAGAGAAAAGAATCCAACCCATCAGTATTCACAGGCAGGAAACTATAAGATTACACTTACAGTAAGCAATGCAGCAGGCAGCAGTACTATATCGAAGACAAATTTCATAAAAGTGACAACAAACACAAGACCGGGAATATACGCCGAAAGTCAGTAAACCATTATAAACTCTTTAATTGAAAAAGAGAAAAAATAATGGATAAAGGGAGTGGGGAAATTATTTTATCAAATCTGACAACAAGATTATCTTATCTTGTATAACCAATTTGAAAACTGACTTTCTCTTTTGCGATTTTGAGAAACCTATCTTATTATCTGGTTTTTAGTTGTCCGTGAGCTATTGATTTAATTGGAAAAACAGGGCATATTCTTCATATTATGAAAAACATAGATTGATGCTTACACATTTTAGACTTTTACAATTATATTAGTACACTTACGGTTTCAATAACTCACTCTCGCAAACTAATTCACATATTAAGTTTAGTGTAGCATCAATTTTCAAGGATTCAATGCTTACAAATAATTGCAATTGATTTGAAACGACATTTTACTGTTTACGCAACACCAGGATGTTTCGGATTTTCGTACTATAGACTTTCATTATGCCTAAACCCTGCCCTGTACAACCTAAGCCTGTACAGCCAAAGAATCTTCTAAGAAAATTTGTTGATCACCGAACCTGATAAGATCACCTATGTCGGACTACACAATTTGAAAGCCCGATTATCTCCACGATATCGCTGTTGTCTGGAGAATGAATTATCATCTGTCCTTTCTTAAGATAGGGAATTCTCCGCTCGTATTCTTTCGGAACTTTTAGAGATGTAATAGCTGCGTCATTGTTGAGGTTAAGGATCAGTTTCGTATTAATCTGCTTGAAAACCGTATCATCGATGTCCTGAGGGTCCTGGGTTATCAAGAAAAGGCCTAGTCCTTCTTTTCGGCCCTGGCGGGCTGCATCTGCAAAGCGTGAAATAATAAGGCGAGAATGTTCCCCATTTGCATTTGAGAGATATCGATGAGCCTCATCCAGTGCAAGAATGATTGGAGTTTCTTTAATAGCTTCCTTTCCCGTTGTACTTAATTTGTTGTCCACGATCAGGCTCATGATTGTGAGTACTATAAGGTCACGGATTCTCGGAGCACTTATATATTCAGTCGGGAAAACCGAAATCTGCCCTGGTTTGAAGATCTTATCCACAAGGTCAGTAATTGAAGTCGCATCCCGGTCAAAAACCTTCGAGAAGAAGTGACTTCTTACTCTTCTTACAATCCCATCGTATGAGGACTCGTGAAGCTTCCCGCTGTCAACATAGTAGGAACGGGTACCTTCATTATCAACATGGTTGATGAAATTCAGGTAAGTATGGGGTACACTTGACTTGAAGAAATCTCCAAGAAGCACTTCAAGCCCGATATACTGGAGTTCTGACATTCCGGCTGCTGCAATAAGCCAGGAATTGTGTTCTACAAGCGAAAAAGGAATTGTAAACTCAATCTGCTCGGCTCTGGATTTATCTCCGGGATATCTTTGCCCATCGACTTTTGCCACGAAAGCCTTTGTAGAGAGTACCCGGCCATAGGTTACATTTTCGGATTCAAACCGGAATTTATCGTCCTCAGTGAGGTTTTCGTTATCCTCAAAAAGCTGGGAATACTCGTCCTGAGGGTCCATAATTACCAGGCAAGGATTTTTCCGCGCCTTGTCAGGAGAACCCCGCAGCCTGTACCTGTTGCTTTCATTCATAAACTGGCGGAGGATATTCTTAGAGAGGAAAGTTTTTCCTGTCCCTGTGCTCCCGCAAATAAGCATATGCCTGAAAATAAGGGGATCACCCATGGAATAGTCGTTTCTCAGGTAATATGCAACCGTTTCGGGCTCGGAATTGGTTTTTAAAAGCTCGCCCCCTACACTCAGGTGGCCGATAAAGATCCCGTTTTCGGGAATGTTAAGCCCTGTCTGGACTTCAAGCCTGTCAGTAACCGGCAGGATAGGAGTGTTAGGGTGAGGAATCCGGTCTGCCATCCGCCGAGTGAGTTTTCCTTCGGCTTTTCGGTAGAGAATACAGAGCGGATCAAGACAGGCAAGGAACTTGTAATCGTCTTCATTTACAGGGTTTCCACGGGCACTGAGCATGCGCCTTGAATGAATTTCAGTTGCATCGTCTACAACAAACTCCTGCCTGTACTGGAGTTTTCCCACCCTGGCAAAGAGTTTTTCTCCGTTTTCATAAGGCACAACAACGTATGTTCCCAGCCTTATCTCATCCCGTCGAGCTGATGTAATGTAGCCGGTAATTACAGCTCCTGAAGGGGTTAATTCAAGGGGCTCTATGCCTGTAGTGACAATCCCGAAAGCTTCTGAAACCGGAGAAACTTTCAGTACATTATCATCACATCCGGCAAAACCTTCAAAAGGATAATTTTCCTTTACGGATCTCCCGAGAACTTCGGATTCAAGAGAGAGATCTGAAATAGACAGAGAAGCAGTCTTAGATACAGGAGCAGTTCTGGGTAGAGAGGAAGATTCAAAAATTGCTTCGGCAGGGTCTGAAAAAATGTTGGATTTACTATCAGATTCAGTGCTGGGTTCAGTACCTTGTTCAATGCCAGATTTAATACCGGATTTAATGTCGGATTCAGTACCATGTTCAATGCCGAATTCAGTATCGTATTCAGTACCGGATTCAATACCGGATTTGGTTGGGATAAAATCGGGTACATCCTCCAGACAATCTTTCCTTAGATCCTCGGATAAGGGGATTTGAAGTATTTCCTCAGTATCAGGTGTGAGTATAGAGGTGACCTGATTAGAGGCGACCAGATCGGGAGCGTCTTCAATGGAATTTGCTGTTTTGCTTATATTCCTGTTTTCAGGATTTATTTCATCAAGATTTTCATTTCTTGGCTCAGCAAGACTTTCATTTCTTGGCTCAGCAGGAATTTCATTTCTTAGCTCAGCAAGATTTTCATTTCTTGACTCAGCAAGATTTTCATTTCTTGACTCAGCAAGACTTTCATTTCTTAGCTCAGCAGGGCTTTCCCTTGAACCTGCATTTTCTTCCGTTCCTGAATTGACAGGAGTTGACTCCTTTTTTGGTTTGTAAGAGTTAAAAGTAAAAATGTCGACATTTTCATATTTCATTCAATCTTACCCCACCGAGTGTCATTGTAAGTAGTATCGGGATTCATATTTTCAAAGAATTTATCAATCTCTTCCCTCTCTACTTTCCTGATTTTTGCCAGATGGTCTGCTTTTGTGAGGGTAAGAGGAAAACCATACAAAGAAAGGTCAAAGAGCACTTTTTTGGTCATTTGCATACGGAGAAAATCGTCTTTAACAAGCCCATATGGGGCTTCGACCTTGAAGACCACATCTTTGTAGGGTACATAAAGCATGAAAAAACAAAGAGCATAATCTTCAGGCGGGAAATCGTGCCTGAGTTTCTGCTGGAGAGGGTCTGCGGCTGCAAGGGGTGAAGTCCCGTTAAGCAATTTTTCGTAAAACCTGTTGGGCTGCAAAAACCAGTTCGTGTAAGTAATGTAATCATTTTTGGAGCCGTTGTGCTTGCCGTTCTTCCCGTTATTGTTCGAATTTCGTCCCCCGTGTCCTGAAGCTTTGTCAACTTTTTCCAGGGAGAGTAGATTCTTGAAAAACTGTGAATCCAGCATCCAGGGCAGATCGAGAGCGTTTCCTTTTTTCCGGACGCTGTCCATAATCTGCATGTCAATTGGATTTTTTACAAACCCAATTACAGGCTGCCTATTTTTCAGGAAATGATCCATAATATCGATGTAATTCTGGAGGATTTTTCGGGCGTCGGTGTTCTGCCGGACCCTTACGTCCTCGTCGTCCAGCACCATCCAGTACATTAGCTGTTTTGGATAAATCGGCCCGTCCATTATGAAAAAGCTCTCGGGCTTTATCCTGTCTTTCATGAAAAGAATATGTTCGGATTCTGCCAGGTACATGGCAAAACTGTGCACCATGTCAGAAGCTTTTCTTTTTAACTCATCAGGCGCGATTGTAACCAGTTTTGCCCTTCCAAACCCTTCATCGAAGGTTTCCCAGATTGCGCTACCCTGCATGGATACCCTCTGGGAAGAAGAATAAGCGGCGCATACGATTGTTCGGAATCTCTGAATATCAAGATTAGTAGGCGTTGAAGCCAGACCACAGTGGCAGAAATCTACAAAAAGCCCGCTGTCATAAGTCCTTGGGTTGGTACTTCCGCTGTCGCAGGCATAAGTAAGAGGATACGGGTCTTCACCCTGTGCCATCAGTTGAGTCCTTACAATTCCCCGAAAGAGCCTGTCTATAGCTTTAAGAATGACCTTCCCATCGAGACTCAGCTCCTCAAGCAGAGAATATATATCCGAAGCTGTTTTTACCTCCTCAGACTCAAACGAGCAGTCAATCTTTTTTGCAAGCTCCGAGATTTTATGCATATGCACGGGCTCAAGGGTCATGGATAAAAGATACTTTGAGGAGTCATATATATTTATTGAATGGAAAGGGGAAAAGAAGATTCTTTATTGGAAAATGAGTGATGGAATATACAACTTTTTTCCATGAGAATCTTCTCAAGTGATAGAGAAAGTTTAAGAAAGTCTAATCAATGTTTCCATTTAATTAATAAAAAATGTGTATATGGGACACAATGCCAAAGTCCAGTGATAACCATAAAATCAAAAATCACTAGATTTGAAAATGGTCACAATCCTTGAACGTTATCTATTGATTGATTCTGGAAGATCTTGAATATTTAGTTTGATTGAAGTCTGAATTCTTCCTGGAAATTAAGGATTTTAATCAAAAAATGCAAAAAGCACTAGATTTGGGAACTGAGTGGGATATAGTATTACTTTATTACAAAAAGTATGAGGTGGTCTTGTGACCGGTCTGGAAAATCCGTACTTAAGTGTCACTGTTGCTATTTCAGGCATCATCATTAGTATCATTGCTCTACATTACAATCGTAAACAAACTTTTGCTGCAGAAAAAAGCATAAATATCGCTCAGGAAGGCCTGAAAAATGGGCTTATTGAGCAGCTTCGTGGAGCTGTTGATCAGTTGGGAAATGAAAAATTAGAGATTCGCTTAGGTGGAATATATGCACTTGAGAGAATCTCAAATGAATCTGAAAAAGACTACTGGCCAATCATGGAAATATTAACTGCTTACGTCAGAGAAAATTCAAGTGCTGAAATAAGCGAAGTTCCAGAGGTAAGAAAGATTTCACCAGATATTCAAGCAATTCTCACAATCATTGGAAGACGTAAGTACTCCTTTCATAAAGGAGAGGACAAACGTTTAGAACTACAAGGAACTTGTCTTCAAAACGCCGACCTTATAGAGGCTCATCTTGAAGGGATTAACTTTGAAGGAGCTCACCTTGAAGGGACCAACTTTGAAGAAGCTCATCTTGAAGGAGCAAAACTTAAAAAGGCTTATATAGGAGAAGCAAAGTTTAAAAAGGCCCATCTTGAAAAAGCTAATCTAATAGAGGTTTATATGAAAAAAACTAGTCTTGTGGAGGTTCATCTTGAAGGAGCTCACCTTAATGAAGCTCATCTTGTTGAAGAGACTAACCTTATGAATGCTCATCTTGAAGGAGCTTACCTTATGAACGCTCATCTTGAAGGAACTACTCTTGGAAAAGCTCATCTTGAAGGAGCAAGACTTAGTGGAGCTCATCTTGAAGGAGCTTATCTTAATGAAGCTTATCTTGAAGGGGCTAACCTTATTAATGCTCATCTTGAAGGGGCTAATCTTATTAATGCTCATCTTGAAGAAGCTGATCTTTCAGGAACTCATTTAGAAGAAACTTACCTTAATGGAGCTAATCTTGAAAAAGCTTGCCTTATAGAGACTCATCTTGAAGGAGCAAAACTTTACGGAGTTAATCTTGAAGGAGCTTACCTTAATGAAGCAAATCTTAAAGGAGCTGAACTTAATGATGCTCATATTGATGGAGCTGACCTTAGAGGAACTCTGAACTTTACACTAGACCAACTTTCCAAAGTGAAAACACTCTATGGTGCAACATTAAGCGAAGATCTTTGCAGATTACTAGAAGAGAAATACCCAGAGAAATACCAGTCCCTTATTAAAAAATCGTATTAAAGCACATATCTTTCAACATACTAATTTTCATCATTTTTCAAAAATTTAATATATTTCACTTCCTATATTACTAGAAAATAGAATAGGAAATGAAATAACATGGCTACAAAACAGAAACCTGAGGAGAAGAAGCCTGCGGTCATGAGCTTAACATATGTCTTTAGGCCAGACCCTGTAACATCGGAACTTAGGGAACTAACGGCTGATGAATTCCAACAGCTCATTGATAAAGGAATTGATCCGAAGCATACCACTGCTGAAGAAGTTTATACTCTTTGTGGTTGGTGGCCTGCCATAGAAACGATTTATTATGTAAAAGGGCAAGAAAATTTTATCACTGAGTTGTATTTAAACTGGACATCTGCCTACGAGACTGATAAATAAGTTGAACATGCCTGTTATTCGAAGAATTTCATATGCATTTAGTTCTTGAACAGTATTTTTTCCTTCTGGCTTTAAAAAGTTAAATCTAAAAAAATTCCCATTTTCAATGGAATTTCTTAAAATTAGTTTTTCAGATTTGGCGTTTTACCTGGAATTCCCCTTATTCCCCTCCAACGTGCTTCAAATTATGGACCGAGGATTCTGCTGAGCTAGATCCTCCCCGGAAATCATATTTTGTATGACCTTTAACGAAACCGCAGACGAGAACGGCACCAAAATATTTACTAATGTTTCGACTTCAGAGTTCGGAAATTGGGTTGTTCAGAACTACTGTGTATCACTAGTGATTTTCGTCATGAGAAGATCCCGCTCCTTATTGGCTATTCCAACAGTCTGGTAAGCGATTCCGGTGCTATATCGTTTTGCGAAATCTATTGCTGCAGCAGGGTCGCTGGCATATATCTTCATTAATGTCTCTCTAATGGGCTCATATTCCCGGAAAGATTGCTCTTCATAGTCTCGCCACAACTTCTCTACAAGGAATCTATATTCATCATGGTTTACTTCGCAGAGTGAATAGAGCCCCCTGAAAGACCAATATGCTGATAACGGACTGTACTGATTTCCTTCAAGGCTAAAACCGTGAGGGATATCATCCATAACGCTATAGAGAGGGATGTAGGGTGCGCCCATAGGGGTGCTGACAACCTGCCATATCAAACCTTTTAGCTCCTGAGGCATCTTTGGATCAAGAACCATAATATGGCTTTCAGCAGTCCTATCCACCCCAATCGGCCGCTCCGCTATGCCTTCAAGCTCCGTTCCCTTGTAGGTAGCACGTAGCACGTTCATAACGTCACGGACATGGATTTTTTTGTCCGGCTTGAGAAAAAGCGGATACTGGCATTCCCGGGATTTTTGTTTCAATGAAGGAGTAAGGATTTTCTGTGCGAGCCATATGCGGTCGACATTATAAGGATCACCTGGAATGCCAAAAGCTTCGGCAAAGTTAAAGTTATGCCGATCAGGTGCCTCAAGCAGTTTGTGTTCGCAAACAAATTTAAAGAGTTTTTTGGAATGCAGAACATCTTCGTTGTCAAGATCAACAGAATGCACCCTCATGCCATTTGCCACTACGAGGTATGAATCTTCGGGGATTTTAACAGCAATCCAGTGATGACATGATCCTATCTCAAAGTACCATGACTCATCGGGGTCGCCTATTAAAATACCATTAACCTCGCTTGCGCCATACTTTTCGACATATCTGCCAAGAAGCTTTACAGCCTCTTTTGCCGATTCAACCTGCGGTAGAAGAAGGGTTGGTATTACCGATTCAGCAATGCCGCCGGAAGCTAGCAGAGGGTCGGCACCACTTGCGTTATCATTAATGGTAAGGGAGTTTGTCGCGGAAATAGCAACATTGCGTTCGTTAATACCACGCTCTTCAAAGAAAAAACGTCTTCCGATAGCGTACGTTGCCTCTTCATAACCCGCGGCGTCCGGCATTGCGTTATACCGGTACATTTTTTGCGGGACCGGGACTTTCAGTCCGTTCCCCAAAGTCCATACATTATCAGAAACAGCGGCGTTGTCGTCTTGCTTGTTGTAATACTCCGGAAATGGACGAAAGATCATATATTTATTCCAGTTGTTCCGGGTATAGTCTTCGTTTCTGGACAACAAAATTGTCCCGTCGCAGGTCGCTTTTTTGCCTGCCATTAAGCTTGTGCACACACTCTCACCTTCATTAATAAGGCGAGAAGAAGAATCGTGGATTTCTCACGACACCCCTCTCATCCCCAGGGTTTTGTTATTTAACGATAGCCAGTTTTGAATTAACGAAAAGATTGTATGAATTCAGGCCTGGCGGATTGTCCTTCGGCAAATCAAATTCAATATTCACCCCCTTTCGGAAGAAGAGACAATAAGTTGAACCGCCGAAGTGGAATGTTCCGATAGGTTGGCCTTTTGTGACCTTTTGACCTTCATAAACCTGTATGTCACAAGAAGATACCTCTGCCATGCCAATGGGCATAAAGCACATCAGCCCTATTTTTGGATTGTCGGCCTCGATGAAAATAAGCGCCCGCGTTGCGACTTCGCTTATATACCCCTGTGAGTCATTTGGTGCAACCGGGTCATAACCTTCCGTCGGGGTCTCTGAGTAATATGTCCCGTCAATGACCTTTGTTTTAACAATCCTCCCCGATACAGGGCTGTTCCATCGATGGTAGCTTCTGGCACTCAAAAATGCCTGATAGACAGAGCCTCCCACAAACTGTTCGGTTCTCTCGTCACCATCAAACATATGCGCAAGTGAGTATGGTTGCCCTTTGATCCAAAACTTTGTGCGCAGTTGTACTTCCTTATCACCCTGTGCAATTTTATAGGGAGCGGATTCACATGCGTTAACAATGATGGAATCATCACCCTCCCCGGCAGTTGGACGTTTCCCGTCCCGGAATTCCCTGGTGAAAAAATCGTCCCAGCAGGCAAAGCCGTAATGCGGTTTTTCCGGGTCACATTCAAATGTCTCGATAAACTCTAACCTCGCCTTTTCATGCTCATCGGGTCTGAGGAGCGGATTTCCCTGCCTCATCATATTCATCATCGCCACCATGGCCTTGTCGCTAAGCCAATAATACTGCTTTGTTCTGCGTTTTTTCGTCCCTTTGATCGGGTTATTGTCCTCCACTAGAACATAATTTGAGTCCACGGACTTAAGGAACGTCCCCCAATGGTTCAGCACCTTCTTGAACTGGGCGTTGAGTTTATCATTAAGGAACGCCGCAAAACCGCCTTCGGTGCCCATTGCCCAGTCGAGAATCGCGTTAATAGGAAAACCGACGCAGCCGGTGTCGTTATAAGTAGGGGATTTTGTCATTATGGCATTCAGCAGATCTAAAAAATGCTTATAGTCTCTTACCTGTTTTCCATACACGCTATGTTCATACTTCTTCGGCACCTGGGCGAACATCATGGTTACAAGCGCGTAAATTTCAGCGTCTGATTCAATAAGCTCCTGAAGCTCTTGTATGACCGGATGAAACGGCTTTTTTTCAGCGTCTACTTCGTCAATAAGATCGGCCAACCAATCATTCAAAATTTTTTGGTCAGAAGGGAGCCATTCTCCAATCCGGTATTGTGCGGTGTTAGTCTTTTCCATACATTTCTCTCCTCTATTGAATGTTTTAAATTAAAGGTTGGGTCTGGCTTTTCAACCAGTTGTCTACTACCTCTCTTGGAACGCCCATTGTCCTGCAATGCAAAGCATCGGTACCCAGCCATGGGAATTCAGGTTTTCCAGGTATGCCGACAACTTCGTAACCCGGCAGAGCTTTGCGATAGACATTAAGGGCTTCATCATCGAATTTTGTGTATTCGCCACCCGCTATAGGCACATACACATGTTCGTTCAGGATTAGGCTGTTAGTGTAAGCGGCGGTGGTTGACGGGGTGTCGGCTATTGGGACATAAATGTCCTGGCACATTACCCGGAAAACCTCAAATCCCTCTTGTTTAAAGAAATCCGAGATGCCGTCAAAAGCCTCATTGGTTTTCTTGTCCTGAGACTGCGCGATCAGCACTTTATTTGGCGCGAGGAATTTTCCCCAACAATCAATATGACCGATATAGGTGCCAGTCGGATCAGTCAGAACAAGATATTTTTTGGCGCCGAGAAAGCGGTTGCATTGGTCCATGATATATTCCATACGCTTTTCGACGGTAGTCGCATCGGGATTCGTAACCTGCTCTTCCGAGTCTACGGGGAGTTCGTTTTGTGTGGCGACGAGATAAGACGAAGCGATAATACCATCCCCCGTGACCATATAATTTCCACCAACGTTAAGGAGTCCGGTGAAATACCAGTCATGTGTCTGGATGGGGGGAAGTTTTTTGCCGTTCCAGCCCGCATTATTCCATTTTCGGATGGGAGCGTTCAGCCAATCGGAAAACTTTGTCGCTCCGGCATCATCGTTCGGCCTGAATATCCCGGAACCTTCCCGCGGGTCAACCTCTTCCGCTCCTTCTATCATACCTACAGAGCCACCGCCAAGGGAGGTGTAGATATGTTTTGCAATGGCGAAACATCCGGTTTTTTTGTTTTTAATCCACCAGGGGCCATAGTCCCTTGTCCAGTAGGTGTCGGTGTCCCATGGAACGAGATGTACCAGATTGGGATCAAATGCGATCTTTAACGACTTTGCAGTTTCCTCAAGACTTTTAATAATTAAAGGCAACTGGGTCTCATCGTCGCACATGACAAAAATTCTAACAGGAGCTCCTTTTGAATCCAACTGCTGCATACGGATAATAAGCTCGTTGGGAACACCAAAAGAGCGCGGTCCCGACGGCGGCAATTGTTTTTTATCTTCCGGAGGGGCGAGAGTTCCCGGATAAGCAACCAAAACCCCTCCCATTGGGGCGAATTCAGCGACAGCGTTTACCGGCGAGGGCACGTCGCAGTAATATGTTTTGTGTGCGGGCGGTGAGGGACATTTGCACATTTTGTTAAACAAAGTCGCCAACTGTCTCGCTGTTGGTTTGGCAAAATGGTATTTTTTAAGCATACATATCTCCTTTGTTTAATTTAGTTCACTCCTAAGTAAACATCTAGATGTCCTTGACTGTATCACTATGTAACTTCTATAATTAAATTTTACCATTATATAAAAATATTTGAAATTATGGAGACCGATTTATGAATATATAATTAAGATTTGTATATTAAACTCAAAAATCAAATAGTGTCAATGCAAAATTAGACGAAGGACACGCTTCATTAAAAGAGAAGTGCTCTGCCTTTTTCGAGAAAACTCATAACAATAAATTATCAGAATTACCAGAACTTCCACTATTGTTTATCAGGCCTAATCCCAGCATAGATGCTACCAAGTGCCAACTCATTGATAAAGTATAAAATACTGCAAAAAGGGACTATGTGTTTCTTACTTTTTTTCATTTGATGAGCAGTAATCAACAAAATGTCCTGTATTCCTATATGCAGTAGAACGATTTAGTTTAGAAAAGCATAACCAAAAGCATAACCGAAAGCATAACCAAAAGCATAACCGAAAGCATAACCAAAAGCATAACCAAAAGCATGATCAAAAAAGAGAGACAGTTAAAACATGTAAGGTCGAACACTTTCCATTTTATTGTACCTGTTACTCAAATAATTCAGGCACATTCAGTATAAAAACTAACATTTGGCGTTTTGCTATTTAGTTCAACACAAGATAAAAATAACTTGTCGTTATAAAATTACTTGTTGTTATAAAATGGCTTATCGTTACATTTCTTCACATGTTGTTCAGCTCATCGGCCTTTGCCTGTGCTGCTTCCTCTGTTTCGAAGATCTCGGTTTCTAAGGAATAACAATATAGATACATTCCATTCACAACCCGTACAGTTCTGTATATAAGAGTGTACACGGGTTTATCCATGGCTTCTGCTTTCAGGTAGCTGATTTCATGCTCACCCCAATTTACCAATATATATTCTAAGCCACCTATTACTATTGTTTCAGGAAATTCTACACCATCAACTACCTGTTTTCCGACTGAAAAATTCAAGTCTTTATATAGTAATATAGAGCGAACAAACACTTTCGGGAGCTTCGATTCTTTGTCCTTATCTGAAAAATATGACATATTCACTTTCTCATCTGCATAGTCAGAAAAACTTGCATTTCGAGATGCATATTCATATACTGATTATATAATTGTACAACGTTTCCATCAATTTCGATATGAGTTGTCATAGATTTCAGCCTCGTGAGTATATAGACCGGCCTATACATCAGTTGGTAAAAATATATAAAAACTTAAGTTACTTAGTATTCAATAAAATTGGAATTTTTTCAGCAGCGGATACCAGCATGGTAGTATCATTACGAATCAAAGATATCGTTATCGCGCCTTCTATCATTAATTGAAGAATTAAGCTTAGTTCTCTCGCTTTTTCTGATGAAAATCCACTATCAACCAATTTCTGATAATATGTATCCGTCCACAGATCATAGACTTCAATACAGGTTTTTCGTAAAGACTCACTTATCGAGACCGTCTCTAAGGCTAGCAAATTGATAGAGAAACAATTTTCGTGATCTTTTTCATTGAATTTCTGTGCTATATCCAGAATAAATTCCTCGATGGATTGAATAGGATTGCTGTTCTTTGATAATTCTTCTTCTATATAGTGTTGAATTGTATCTCCTATCAATTTTATAGTAGCTGTCACTAATTCCTCTTTTCCATCTGGGAAATGATAATACAATGATCCTTTCGGCGTTTCACTTTCTGTAATGATTTTATTTAACCCAGTTACATGATAACCATTTTTCTGGAAAAAAAAGCAGCCGTAGTAAGGATTTTTTCACGTGTATTCATTTTAGATCCCATAGAATTATTGGTAACAGGCGTGAGTTACTGAAAAACGTGAGAAAATAATGGCTTTTCACTATTTACCAAACATGGAGGATTTACTCTTTTTTGAAATTGATCAGTAACTCACGCCAATAACCGAATAATTTTCCGATTGATTATAATGACTGGTCTACATATTATTTATATTTTACTGACTGCTCTAAAGCATAGGTTTATACGAAAAGTATCGAACTCATCTAATTTTTTCAATCAACCGAAGACTTGGCAGAACAAGTCTCAAAGAGTCATGAGCTCCAGGTCAGAGCAAATAACCTTAACTAGATCAATACTTGAACCTGCAGGAAATAATCATTATATGTTGTTTCAAGGTCTCTGTTTATCCAGACATACTTTTTCGAGTTATTTATTTTTGAGGCAAAAAACGTGTTTAACCTGGGAAATAAGGCACTGGGATCTTTAAAAATAGATCATTTTTGTGAGTGTCTAGTTAATAAAGAAGTCCTAATTCTTCAAACTGTGTCTTAATGATCCGCAGGCCCTCCTCGCAATCCTCTGGACATTTTCCACCTGTAATTACCAGCTTGCCAGTTCTGAATACAAGCACTACCACTTTGGGAGCCTCAAGCTTATAAACAAGCCCAGGAAATACCTCTGGCTCGTACTCGACGTTTTCCATTCCAAAGGCTGTCAAAATGGCGTTCAAGTTTAAATTCGTGTTCAAATCTGCGGAGGCTACTACATTTTGAACGTGAATCTCAGGCTCTGGATCTATTTCCTTGCAACCTATAGAACTGAGTTCATTAGCCAGATTGATCAGAGCCATATGAGCTTTATCGGTACTCCTGGCTCCAGCGCATACCACTTTTCCAGAGGTGAAAATTAGAAAGACAACCTTTGGATTCTCAATTCTGTATACAAGGCCGGGAAACTTCGTTTTGTTATATTCTGCGCCTTCAAGCCCAGCGTCCATTAATTTTTGCAGGTCGAAATCTTCTGCCAGCCTGGTAGATGCCACTATGTTCTCTATAGTTATTGTGGGTTCCATACAACATCCCATAGAATTATTGGTGATGGGCGTGAGTTATTGAAAAACATGATCACAAGAATACCTTCCTTTTTTTCAAACATGAGGATGAATTCTCTTTTTCGGAATTGGTCAGCAACTCACGGACATGACCTGATAATTATCGAATAATTATAATGACTGGTCTACATATTATTTATATTTTACTAATTACTTTAAACAACAGTTACATTTCCTCCAACAAGACTCGCTTAGGGCAAAGTTTTGTTACCACATTCTGTAACCGCAATGCAAGGAAACCTTACATTAAAAAGAAAAAATAGTACAGAGGTTTAAGCGAATCCGAAATGAAAACAGGGTTCACTTCATCCCCTATCAAAAACAGAGTAGTCGTTGCTCTGTGATCCCGATGAAATAAACGCGTTCAGTAGGTATTTTATTTATGCAGAAAAATATCTAATTAATCTGATCTTGTTATATCAACCGAAGACATGACAGAACAATATTCCATTTTTAACTTTTCAAATAGGTTCTTACTACATATATTTCCTGGCAATGACAATTGCCTATATGTAAATTTTGATATCTTACAACCCAACTCTCTTAGTAAGTTCATTCACATCAGTGTCGTCAAAAGATACAATTACCAGATTTATATGTTCGTCATCGTAAAAAACTATACATCCAGAATGCATTTCATATCTATCTATCTCTATTCCTTGCAACTGCTTATAATCCGGGGTGTTGATCATTTTGAGAAAATGTTGATATAAGTCTATTGACTGAGTGTCCCAGTCAGTAAATCTATTTTTTTCAAGATGAACCCGTAGTTTTTCAAGCCATTTCGTATTGTGAAATTCTATTCTACTCATAATATCACTGTTCAAAGATTTAAAATACAAGTTTAAAGTTTTGGGAAGTTTGACAATCTGCAATCTTCCTTAAACAAATCACCCACAGCAGAAAATAGACCGGTCTATATATCAGTGGGCAAAAATATATAAAAATTTAAATTAGTTATTATCTAGTAAAATTGGAATTTTTTCCGCTGCAGCTACCAGCATGGTAGTATCATTACGAATCAAAGATACCGTTATCGCGCCTTCGATCATTAATTGAAGAATTGAGCTTAATTCTGTAGCCTTTTCTGATGAAAACCCACTATCAACCAATTTATGATAATATATATCCGTCCATAGATCATAGACTTCAATACAGGTTTTTCGTAAAGACTCACTCATCGAGACTGTCTCTAAGGCCAGCAAACTGATAGAAAAACAATTTTCGTGATCTTTTTCATTGAAGTCCCGTGCCAAATCCAGAATGAACTCCTTAAAGGCTTGAACGGGATCGCTATTCTTTGCTAATTCTTCTTCGATTTGATGTTGAATTTTATCTCCCATCAATTTTATAGTAGCTGCTACTAATTCCTCTTTTCCATTTGGAAAATAATAATACAATGATCCTTTCGGAGTTCCACTTTCTTTAATGATCTCATTTAATCCAGTAGCATGATACCCATTTTTCTGGAATAAAAAAGCAGCCGTCGTAAGGATTTTTTCACGTGTATTCATTTTAGATCCCATGGAATTATTGGTAAAGGGAATGAGTTATTGAAAAACGTAAGAACAAATTATCTCTTTCCGCTTTTTTCAAACATGGAGAATGTGCTCTATTTTTTAGAATTGATCAGTAACTCACAGGCATGACCGAATAATTTTCCTATTAATTATAGCGACTGGTCTACATATTATATATATTTTACTGACTACTCTAATGCAGAGGTTTTTTTCAGGTAAACCCAGCATTTAACTGGATTACTACAGCTATAAGACTTAAAGCTATTTAAGAACAGATGAGAAAAATACTTCTTATACCAAAACTTAACTACTTTTATATTTTTACTACTTTTATATTTTTAGCAGTTTGCTAATTTTAGATACCCAACTTTGTGTTTTATCTTGAAATGATTTTACAGATTCAAAATTATTCAAAATTTCATTGCATGATACAACAGTTACAAGGTGTATCAGTGGAGATTCTAAATCTAAATATTAAGGTTTTGTGAACAATTAGTTGTGTCAACAACTATTTATGATATTAGTGCAGGTATACACAACGATTATGGTTGTAATTGCAACTATTTCAATTAGACAATATGGTGGATAATAAAAATGAATACAATTGAATTCAATGGAAGCTCACATGCTAGATTGTGTGATCAGGAGTTCATTGGAAAGGCCATCTCATATCTCTACAGATATGGACAAATCTATATTGGGAAAAAAATTGAGCCATATGGTATTGGAAGCGGACAGTTTCCTTTTCTTATGAGACTATATCGCGAGGATGGGATCAATCAGGAGAGTCTTTCTGACTATCTAAAAATTGATAAGGGCACTACTGCAAGGGCTATACAGAAACTTGTTGATGAGGGTTATGTTTTCAGACAGAGGGATGAGAAAGACAAACGATCATACCGGGTTTTTCTTACCGAGAAAGGGAAAAAGCTGGAACCTGATATGAAAAAAATAGCTTCAGAGTGGGGGGACATTCTCTTCTCCAGTTTTGATGACAGTCAAAGAAGAGAGATTACGAATTCACTTGAAATTATGTTTGAAAATGGACTCAAAATAATGTGAATAACGGGACAAGATCATGCAATTTAAAAGTGCTCATCTTCTTATTATTTGTATTGTTGCATTTTTTTCAATGGCAGGAGGCGCTCTTTTATCACCAGCATTGCCAGCGATGATGAAACCTCTGCACGCAACATCCCAAGACGTAGGACTGTTGATATCGGCGTACACTATCTCAACGGCTATTTTCGCCCTGGTTATTGGGCATTTCATTGACCGTGTAAACCGGAAGAATCTACTTGTCCCTGCCTTGTGATTTACGGTCTAACAGGACTTGTAAGTTATTTTATCTCTGACCTGCAATCACTTTTTCTCTTGAGGTTCATACAGGGTATCGGGGTAGCAGGGATGACGTCTTTGCCCATGATGATCATAGCGGATGTGTACAAAGGCCATAGAAGTTTGTACGCCATGAATAAGGTTAGTATGGCTCTTGCCATTGGCTCAGTATCTGCCCCTCTTATAGGCGGAGGACTGGCAAGTTTGAGATGGAACTATCCATTTCTTTTCTATGTACTTTCACTTCCGCTTGCTTTTGTTGCGATGGCCTTCCTTCCAGAGACAAGGGTTCAGAGGGACAATGAGGCTCACAAAGGTATATTAAACGGGTTTACAGCACTCAAGGAATTAAGAATATTATACACGGTATTCCTAAGCTTTGCGGTTTTCTTTATACTATTTTCAGTGCTCATCTACGTTCCCTTTATGCTTCAGAATGTATTAGGCTATACTGCAAAGGGAGCAGGAATTGTATTGGCTTTTCAGGGAATAGCTGTCATTTTGATTATACCCCGCGTGAAGATTCTGGCTAGTAAACATTCAACCATGCTAATTATTGCTACTGGTTTTACACTTACTGGACTGGCAATCTTTTCTGTTTCATTTGCGTATTCGATTTTCACAGTTCTTCTCTTAATGTTGCTATTCGGAGCAGGTTTTGGGCTTGCTCAAACCGCAATTGATGCACAGATAGTTCAGATCGCTCCTTCAGAATCAAAAGGTAGTGTGTTATCTATTCACAACACCATGAAGTACGTTGGTCAGAGTCTTTCTCCCATAGTGCTTGGTATTGTCCTGTCACATTTTGATCTTGACACGGTTTTTAGGATAGCAGGTTCCTTTGGGTTGCTTGTTGCTCTGATAACGTATTTAATGAAGAATTCTTTTGAAAAACCAGGTGACAAACACATAAAAGAGACGAAAATATCGTTGTCAAATCAATAATTTGTTGAACTTTTAGATGATATAGTGTAAGGGGTCGTCTCAAAACTTCATCTAACTAATTATTGATGCCAACATTAAAGCTCCAGGGTATGATCTTTCTTTGATCCTATTACATGAAATTTCCTTTTACCCATGCAATTTGAAGAGAATACAAAGAATCCATTTATCGATAAGACTATTTCGAACAATGGAAAATAATGGAATACTACCGGAAGAAATGCATCACTAAATCCAATTCCGTTCCAAACTGACACCCGGAAGGGTAGTAGTGGCTCGAGCCGGATGAATTGAAAAATTCTAGGCCGGTTCCTGGAAGACGGGGTAGGGAGCAATTCCACCCTGTTATTCAAATCTCACCTTGCAATTGCTCTTGGGATTGAAGCAGTAAAGCAGGTATTTCGGTTTATTTTAACAATACAGGAAACCTTATTTAAAGATTGAAAACAGCAAATCGAGAAGGAATGCTTGAAAAGAAACTCAGGGATTTGGTGAAGTATAAATTGCGGATTCCTGGTGCTCTGAAACTTTACTTATAGTAAAAACCTACAAAAATGATTGATTAAGTCCGTTCGATTACCGATTAACCTGATTAAAGAAAATTTTATTCCTTTTCTGGAAGTGAGAATTATGAGTGAGCTTGAGATTATCGAAGCTGCGCTTTTTGCTGCTGGCAGGGCAGTAAGCCTCGAAAAACTTATGAAAATTACAGGAAAACCCAAAAAAGCCGTCCTTTCGGCAGTACAGAAATTGACAGAGGCTTATTCTTCCCGAGGGTCCGGAATTGAGATTCTTGATCTTGGGGAGCGGTATGTTATGCAGGTCAAGCCCGAATACTCCGAGCTTATGCGGGAAGTCGCCCCAAAAGAGCTTTCAGCCCCAAAACTTCGTACCCTTTCCATGATTGCCTATCATCAGCCCCTGCTCCAGTCAGACCTCATTGATATGAGAGGAAGCGGAGCCTATGATCATATAAAGGACCTTATAGAGCGAGGTTTTGTAGAGTCCGTGCCCTGCGGGAGAAGCAGGCAGCTTTCAACAACCCCTCTTTTTGCAGATTACTTCGGGCTTAAAAGAAATGACCCTAAAGCCATAAAAGAGAAAATCCTTGACCTTTTGAGGTCTCAGGCAGGGCAGAGTGAGATCAACCTCTGGATAGGAAAGAAGACCATTGCCGTAACCCCCATGTATGAATCTCTTATGAGCATGTGCGGGATCAGGGAATACTTCGTAGCCAATGCCTACTCGCCTTCAAAAGAGGAAATCTCTCGCCTGCTTGAAGCCGATGTTGTCGTGGTCTCGGCCGGTTACGCTGATACTGTACGGCAGTACTGCGACGGAGAGGTCCTTGAAATGCATTCAACAACTTTTGAAGACCTTATAGAATCAATTGCCTTACTTGCTGAAGAACTCCCCGATGATGTAGACTCCAAAACCATGGAAAAAAGCATTAAGAAAATTCGAGAAACCAGAGAAAGATATGTTTCTGCTGCCGTTCTTATCGAGAAGAAGGTCAAGCCGGCAACTGAAATGGTCTCAAGAATCGTAAACGACCTTTCCCTTGGAATTTCTGCAGATGGAGTTCTTATCGCACCTGACTATGGAACTTCGAAAAGCGGAGTTAAAATTGAAAAAGGGGCTCAGATCCTCATACCCACACACCGCAGTGTTAAAGGCGACCTTCTCCAGAGGGTCTGTGCAAAGTATGATTCTATTCTTGAAGGCCTTGAGAAGTTAAAAGACTGATGTACCTTATTGGTGCACAACCTTCCTCATCTCTGATTATTTTTTTTGAATTACGGGCGCCCTTAATTTAAGTTTTTCTGTGGCATTTATATTCTATATATAAAGTATTTATATAGTAACCTGGCTATTTAGCTATAGCTTTATATACTGGGTAGAGGATATTACCTTTGCTTTATATACTGAGGGTTGACTAATGAGCGAATCTAGCATCAAGATCGAAAATGTGGTTGCATCCACTAAACTCGCTGAAGAATTCGACTTAACCGTTATCGAATCAAGGTTCGAAGGAGCCGAATACAACAAGCAGAAGTTTCCCGGACTCGTTTACAGAGTTTCAGATCCTAAAGCTGCATTCCTGGTCTTTACTTCCGGTAAGGTTGTCTGTACAGGGGCAAAAAACGTTGCTGATGTGCATACAGTTATAGGCAATATGGCGAAAAAGCTGAACAGTATAGGGATTCCGACTATAGAGAACCCTCAGATTACTGTCCAGAACATTGTTGCTTCTGCAGACCTGCATACTATTTTGAACCTGAACGCAATTGCAATAGGGCTTGGACTTGAAAATATTGAATACGAGCCTGAGCAGTTCCCTGGCCTTGTGTACAGGATCGATGACCCCAAAGTAGTTGTGCTCATCTTCAGCTCCGGAAAACTGGTAGTTACCGGTGGCAAGACCCCTGAGGATTGTGAGAGGGGTGTTGAAGTCGTCCGCCAGCAGCTCGACAACATGGGGCTTTTATAAGAACCCTCAATATATTAATATACCACTATTCTGGAAGTAAAAGTAACTGATAAATTATACAATAAAACGGATTCTGCGATGCACGTAGAGGTTCCGGTAAAGGATATGTGTGAGACGTGAACAGCGCAGATGTTTGCATTCTTATTCCCACTCTGAACGAAGCTGCAACAATAGGGCAGCTTATTAAGGACTTCAAGCAGGAAGGCTTTTCCAATATTCTGGTAATTGATGGGAACAGCAAGGACGGCACAGGGCAAATTGCAGAAGCTGAAGGCGCAAAAGTAGTCATGCAGACCGGGAAAGGTAAAGGGCAGGCAATGATTCAGGCCTTCGGGCTTATAGGGAGCCCTTACGTGATAATGGTTGATGGCGACGGAACATATCTTGCCCGAGAGGCTCATTCCCTTCTCGAGCCTGTGCTGGAAGGTCGTGCCGACCACGTTATAGGTAACCGGCTGGAGAATTACGCCCAGGGAGCTTTTACGAGGCTCAACCTTGTGGGCAACCATTTGATAAATATGTTTTTTGACGTTGCATATAGCGTGAAATTAAAAGATATCCTCTCAGGCTACCGTGCGTTTACGCTTGAAAGTGTAAAAGAACTTGAACTTAATAAGACAGGTTTCGAAATAGAGACCGAAATTTCTGTGGAATGTATTCTTAAAAAACAGAGGGTTGAAGAAGTCTCTATCACTTACTTGCCGAGAAGTGAAAAAGGCGCAACCAAGCTAAATCCGGTAAAAGACGGATTCAGGATTGGATCTACAATCTACAGGCTTGCAAAAGTGCACAATCCCATGTTTTACTTTGGAATTATAGGTTTCGTCTTAATCATGGCAGGCCTGTTCACAGGAACCTTTATTGTAATCGAATGGTTCCGGGGAGTCGATCATATCCCGCTTACTATTCTTACAACCCTACTGATCATATTCGGCCTTCAGATGTTTATCTTCGGAACCTTGAGTGATTTCATATTAACCCTCCATAGGCAAACAGTCCAGTTAATCATGGAGCAGAACAAACAGAGAAAGTAAAAAACTCTCTTAATGGCGATTTTTTATTTTTATTACTCATTTTTACAGTGCCTGATTGTTTGGTTTTCATCCTGTTACAGTAATTTAGGCATATGGCATCTTGTATCTGTGATCTTGTATCTAGCTTCTCGTATCTAGCTTCTCGTATCTGGTATCTCGTATTTGGCATCTCGTATCTGACATCTTGTATCTGGTTTCACGTATCTGAGCTCTCGTATATGGTATCTTGAATCTCTTGTTATTTTGATATTTTCTTCAGATTTTTCAACCCCCCCTGAAAACAAGTTTACTTGTTTTTTATTCAACGAAAGTTTAATATAAATTTATAAAATATTTATTTTAATTCCACACTTCATATTTTTCAATAACTATAGACACATAAGTAAAGTAAACTTGATTACGGTTAAAGTTAATTTTTTAAAAAGTGTTATATATAATTACGCGCATTTTATGATCTAATTCACCCTTGCTTTAATTACAGATTTATCTTACAGACAAATTTTACAGATGATCAAAATCTTGAGGTTAATAATATGACGATCGTGGAAGATGCACAAAAAGGGATTATTACTGAAGAAATGAAGATTGTTGCAAAAGACGAAGGTCTTGAACCTGAATTCATCCGCCGTGGGGTTGCAGCCGGCAGAATTGTTATTCCAACATCTCCATACAGGAAGGTAAAGATTTGCGGTATAGGAGAAGGGCTCAGGACCAAAGTCAATGCATCTATCGGTGTGTCCTCGGATATTGTTGATGCAGATATGGAAGTTAAAAAAGCACAGGCTGCCGAAGCTGCAGGTGCAGACACCCTTATGGAGCTCGGAACTGGTGGAGACTTCCTTGCAATCAGGAAAAAGGTCATTGACAGTATTTCCCTTTCAGTCGGTTCAGTGCCTCTTTACCAGGCTTTCATTGAAGCTGCAAGGAAATACGGCTCAATCGTGGATATGACCGAAGACGAACTTTTCAAGGCAACCGAAGACCAGGCAAAGCTCGGAACCAACTTCATGGCAATCCACACAGGAATCAACAATATCACAATGGACCGGCTTAAAGCCCACGGCAGGTACGGTGGTCTCTGTTCCCGTGGTGGTGCCTTCATGACTTCCTGGATGCTCCACAACGAAAAAGAAAATCCTCTTTACGCAAACTTTGATTATCTCATTGAAATCCTCAAGGAGCACGAAGTAGTCCTCTCTACCGGAAATGGAATGCGTGCAGGTGCAGTCCACGACGCAACCGACCGTGCCCAGATCCAGGAACTCATCATCAATGCCGAACTGGCCGATAAAGCCCACAAACAGGGTCTGCAGGTTATTGTTGAAGGTCCGGGTCATGTCCCTCTCGACCAGATTGGAACCAACGTAAAACTCATGAAGGAAATGAGCGGCCACAAGCCCTTCTACATGCTCGGTCCACTTGTAACTGACATCGCTCCCGGTTATGACCACATCGTAACTGCAATCGGAGCATCTGTATCTGCATCATACGGATGTGATTTCCTCTGCTACGTTACTCCTGCAGAACACCTAGCCCTTCCAAACCTCGAAGATGTCATCACAGGAGTCAAAACCTCCAGGATTGCAGCTCACGTAGGCGATATGGTAAAATATCCAGACAGGGCAAGAGAACAGGACCTTGCGATGGGCAGGGCCAGAAGAGAACTCGATTGGCAAAAGATGTACTCTCTTGCAATCGACCCCGAACACGCAAAAGAAGTTAGGAACAGCAGGGCCCCCGAAGATTCTGACGCCTGCACAATGTGCGGTAACTTCTGCGCCCTTAAGATCGTCAACCAGAACTACAACCTTGCAAAATAAGCAGGTACAGTAAATTATCAAAGTGAAGCCTTCGGGCTTTACTTACTCATCTTTTTAAACGGTTTTTCATGTTTTTTTCACTCATTTGGCATGAAAGTTCTTTTTCAGTAAACTTCTTTTTCAGCAAACTTTTTGTTCAGTAAAATTCTTTTTCAGTAAAATTTTTTTTCAGTAAAATTCTTTTTCAGCAAACTTCTTTTTCAGTAAACTTACATGCTTCACTCAATTCATACACTTATATATTATTTTGAAACCCATGTTTTTGCCATTCTGGCAGTTCAAAATCGACAACTTTTTACATAATTATTATAGAAATATCAATAGTTATTCTTATTATTTTATTGAGATACTGGAAAGATTTCTTCTAAACCTGAGTTGAAATTTTTTATTTTATTAAGGACGGTGCTTTTATGAGATATAAATCGGTTAAAGGGCTTGTTGTTCTCGGAATAGTTAAAGGACTCATCACTCTAGGGTTATTACTGTTTTTTTCAACGTTTTCTGAATGTGGCGCTTCTGCAGAGGTTACGAATTATTCTGAAACACTAAACCAGGAACAACCGTTTGAAAAACTTAATCCCAATGAGGTTACGACTCAATGGAACGATACATATCTTTTCAGCAGCAGGGAAGATGCATTAAAAGAACTTGAAACCTTAAAAAAGAAGCCAGAAGAAATAAACGCAACTTTCCGTCCTGAATTCGAAAACTTATCTGGACCTGTTTTACTCGATTACCTGAACGCTGAAAAGGAATTCTCAAAATCTACTGAAGTTTTGTACGTTTATGCGTATACTCAGCTCAGTAAAAATGTGAGTGACCCGTTCTTTGCTTCTCTTCTTACGGACTCTCAGAACTTGCTTACCGAATATGGGAAAGCAACCTCATTTACAACCGTTAAGTTGACCTCGCTCAATAAGGAAGAGTGGGACAGACTCTTTTCCGAAGAGCCAAAACTTGAGGAGTACAGGCTTTATCTTGAAACTAAGTATATGAGGTTTTCAGACCACAAGGCAATGAATGAATCTCAGGCTATATACATTACAGAACTCGAAAACCAGCGCATGAAACTGGAAACTGAGGCGTTTTCGGAAATTACGAATAACGTCACAATGGCAGGAAATATAACGCTTGAGAATGGAGAGGAATATTCAGTCAATTCTCAGTCTTACAATACTTTACTTTCGACCGATCAAAACCGGGAAAACAGAAAGAAATGTTATGAGAAGAGATTTTACCACCTGAAAAACGAATCAGATTCCATGGCATCCCTCTATTCAGAAAAAGCCCGGATTGACGATATTGAGGCAAGAGAACTGAACTATACAGATTACTATGACTACACTCTCTATAGTGCCTATCTTAACCATACTCAAATTGATGAGATGAATACGGTTTTCAAAGAAAGAAAAAGTGTGTTTGAAGACTATAATGAATTCAGGAAAAAGAAACTTGGAGTTGAAACGCTCAGGCCATACGACCTTATGCTGCAGTTGACGGACCAGCCTGGCAAAAATTATACGTATGTAGAAGCTTTGCAGGAAATTCAGAATTCGTATTCCAGAATGGACCCCCGTTTCAATGAAATCTTTTTAAAAATGGTAACTGGGAATTTCGTAGATGTATATCCTGATCCTGAACACGGGAAACAGCCAGGAGGTTACACTTACAGTTTATGTTCTTTAAAGTCTCCAGCCCTTGTATTTCTCAACTACAATGGCCTTATCAGCGACCAGAAAGCCATTACTCATGAACTTGGACATGGGATTAATTTCTACCTTATTGGTAACTCCGTCGATTATCTCTACTGCTCAGGTCCGATTTATGAAATGGAGGTTCCTTCCACTTTCAACGAAGAACTTTTTGTTGATTACGTGGTTCAAAATTCCGATAAAGAAACTGCAGTTAATGTTCTCTCCCAGCATATAGGGGAATACCAGAACTACTTTACTCGCCAGCCTATGATTACGGAATTTGAATATAAAGCACACCAGCTATGTGCTGAAAACGGGACAGCCAGCGGAGCCGACCTAAATGCTATCTGGACAAATCTCTCTAAAGAGTATGGGAGCGACTCGGTGGAATATTATGATGAGGATTCTGCAGAATGGGCCTATATTAACCATATTTACTTAACAACCAATTACTATACCTTCAACTACGCAGTTTCAAAGGCAATAACTCTCTCCCTTTTCAAACAGTATAAGGAAGACCCGGAAACTTTCAACAAAAACTACATTGCGTACCTTTCGGCAGGCTCGACAATGCCTCCTGAAGAAAAACTTAAAAAGTATTTCGGGATTGAAATAAATAGACAACTTTTTGAAGATGCAATGGATGTTGTTGAATTGAGGATTCAGGAGCTCAACGAACTGGAGAAAGAAAAGAGTGCAAATAAGTCTGATTCTGGCGCAAAAAACCTGAATACATCTGGATTTTTCTGGGCAAATAATATAAAAACAAATGAACTGGAACACCTCAGGTAAAACGCGTTTAAACACTTAAGGTAAAACTGTAGTGCTTTAGATAAAATGCTTGATGGTGTTTGCGGGCACTTAAGTGCCCTTAACCTTTAATTTCTTTTTTGTGGAGGGCACTTTTTCCAGTTATTTTCTATTTATAAAAATCTACCCTGTTCAGCAAACTCTTCTATTTCGGCCGTTGAATAAAGATTTTTACCAGAACCAACACAATTATCTGCAGCCGATTTGCAACCACATTTCTGGAGGCGAACAAAATGTATTACGATATAATCGAATCTCCAATCGGTCCTATTCTTCTGGCAGGAGATGAAAAAGGGCTGAAACATCTTAATTTCTTGAAAGGTAAGAAGAGAATAGAAATTCCTTCAGACTGGATAGAAGATAAAGAGTTTTTCAGTGAAGCTGCCAGGCAGCTTGAAGCTTATTTTTCAGGGGGACTCGAATCCTTTGACCTCAAACTGTCTCCAGAGGGAACAGATTTTCAAAAGTCCGTCTGGAAAGCTTTATGCGAAATCCCTTATGGGGAGACCCGGACTTATAAAGAAATAGCCGTATCAATCGGGAAACAAAAAGCTTATAGAGCTGTGGGGCTTGCAAATAATCGGAATCCGATTGCGATAATTATCCCCTGCCACAGGGTCATAGGCTCAAACGGAAAACTTACAGGTTATGCGAGTGGACTGGATATAAAGGAATTTTTATTGAAACTTGAAGAAAACAATTTGAAATAAGAATAACACAAAAATTCAATCCAAATTCTCTGTAATTAGCAGGAGAAATCATCATGGAGCTTAAAAAAAAGATTGAAAGCATTATCAAAGGAGCCGTAGCAAGTCCAGGCACTGAGACTAGATATCGTGAACCTCTCGTAGGCTATGCTTCAGCAAGTGACCCAATTTTTGATGACATGAAGAAAATCATTGGTCCTCACCACCTGCTCCCTAAAGAGATTTTCCCCGAAGCAAAAACTGTTGTTTCCTTCTTCCTGCCGTTTGAAAAAGAACTTGTGAAACTTAACTGGCAGTCCCCTGATCCTGTAAAAGAATGGATTCAATCCAAAAGTGAAACCGACTGTCTTATAGAGAAAATCAACGAAAAACTAAAAGCTGAGCTGGCAGAAGAGAATATACAGTCAGTTGTGCCCGGAACTGTTTTCGATTATAAGAGTAAAGGCTTCGACGTTGCCTGGTCTCATAAAAGTGCTGCTTATGCTGCGGGCCTGGGCACTTTTGGAGTCAACCAGATGCTGATTACGAAAGCTGGGTGTGCAGGTCGTTTTGGAACTTTGCTGATTTCTGTCGAAATTCCTCCAACTCTGCGCCCGAACGAGGAGTTCTGCCGCTACAAAAAAGGAGAGAAATGTCTTGTCTGTGTGGACAGGTGCCCGGCTGGAGCCCTCAGTGTAAGAGGGCTTGATAAAGAAAAATGTTACAGGCAGCTTCAGGAAAACGCCAGGGCTTTTCCCGAACTTAATCAGTTTGCGTGTGGAAAATGTGCAACCGGACCCTGTGCTCTCAGATCTCGTTGAACCGTATAAAATTTTTTATACGTTTTACAGGATTGCACGATTTTATTATTTAAGTTTCTGAGATGTACAGGGTTCAGTGCCGAATAGCGGCTCAGTTGCTTATACCGCCGTTATCGGAGTTGAAGTATTCTTCGAAAGATTCTGCGTCGTTACATTTATCCATAGATGAAGATCTCTATAAGGCACACTGATATTCTCTAACATTTCCTTTTTATCGTTATTATAGAGCAAAAACTGAAGGTTCATGTTTGTTCCCTCGAAGGGGGGAGTTATGGTTACTGCTTTTTCCCAGGTCTCATTGTTCCGAATGTAGATATTTTTCTGGTCATCCGGCAAAGGTAGAGACGTGTTCTCAAGCCTGACTTCCATTGTATAGTTTACGGGCTTCTGCTCATGGTTTATAACCGCAACTATTATTGTCCCATTATCCCCAAGTACATAGTCGGTAGGATAATTCTCAGCTGTTCCATCAGGCCCCAGAATGTAAAATTCGGTAAAAGGCTCCATTAAAGATTCCTCATCCAGAACATCAACTTCGGCAGAAGGCTCTTTAAAAGACTCCGCGATTTTCAGCATCTCTGCTTTTTCAAGAGACCCGATCAAATTTATTTCAACTCCTCCAAGTTCCCACTGCAACATCTTCGTGTTTCCAAATTCATTGAGGTATTTTCCTTCCGTTCCATTGATGCTGATTTTTTCAGCGCCCTCCATGAAAGTGTTTTCTTCAGATTTATTTTCATAGACAGCTTCTATTACATTAAAATTTTCAGATCCTTTCTGATAGCTAAGAATCACAGTTTCGGAACTTTGACCCTCAGCACCTGTTTCATCTTTCTCAGATATCATTGTCGAGTTAAGCATGTATCCATCCGGTATATATTCCGGGACAAGAATCTTAAAGCTCGCCTGTTCTCTGGCTTCTTCAAGGCTCAGGTTGTCTGGGGTTTTGAGTTCTTCATCCAGATCCAGGGTTTCTACTTTTGCCCCTTCGGGAATCTCAAATTTGAATTCTGAATCCGGAATTCCGGTGTTTATTTTCAAGTCACGCATTTCCACTTCTATTATCAGGTTTCCTTCATTGTTGTAAATGCTGGACTTAAGTACCATCCATGTCTCTTTGTCAACCCAAATTTTCGTTCGAGAAATTAGTTCGGACTCGTTTTCTTCGGTTTTTGGCCTGGCTTCAAGGACATAAGCGCTTCTTCCGTCCACCGCTTCAACTCCAAGCATGGAAACCTCACTTTCGTTCACTAAATTACCTATGATATTGACAAAATCTTTTTCCGTTAAAAGAGGTTCTTCGGGCAATTTTATCTTCGTAACCGTATTTGTTTTGGCATCATAACTCCATGCGAACTCTCCATCCGAGACAGATTCGACTTCTTGTCCGTCCTCCACACCAAGCGTCTTCATCAGGTTAGGTTTCTTATATATTATCCGGGTTTCCTCTTCCAGATTTTTTTCCCCATTAAGGTATACTGTTGTGTGCATTGTGCCAGAGTAATCTTCAAGGTTTGCTTCTTTTTCTTGCACTTGTTCTACAATCTCTTCTGCACTCAGTTTGTCCTCGCACCCAGATAAAAGAATAGCCAGGCTTATGAAAATTATTATAAATTTTATTTTTATATGTTTCATTTTTCTCCCTACATTCCAAATATTAAAAATAATTTTAATATTAGTCTTTACTTTCTCACACATTTATATATTTTATCAGACTTGCATATTATAAAATAGAAAAAAAGCCGAGTGATATTTATGCCTTTAATTTCCCTGACTACCGATTTCGGAGACCTCTATCCCGCAGCCATGAAAGCCGTGATTTTGAGAATAAACCCGGCAGTACAGATTATCGATATAACCCATTCCATACAGCAGGCTGGAATCCGGGAAGGAGCTTTTGCGCTCTATTCCCTTGTTCGATATTTCCCGCAGGGAACGGTACATATCGGTGTTGTCGATCCCGGAGTTGGGACTTCCCGCCGTGCGCTTGCCATAAAAGCCGGTCCTGAAGGAGAAGAACAGTTTTTTGTCGGCCCTGATAACGGGCTACTGATACCTGCAGCTCGCTGCCTTGGTGAAATTAAAGTATACGAGATCACAAATCCTGAAATTATGCTTAAATCAGGAATTTCTGCAACTTTCCACGGCAGGGATATTTTTGCGCCTGCAGGAGCCTACCTTTCAAAAGGCACACCTATCGAGGCTGTCGGCTCTGAAATTTTGGATTTTGTTAGCCTTGATTTCGAAAATTTCGGAATTGACGGGTCCTTCCTTGTAGGCGAGGTTATTTTTGCAGACAACTTTGGAAATGTTATCACCAATATTCCTGAAGAAGTAGTTTTAAAATTCTCTAACTTTGGCTCACAGATAGAAATAAACAGCAGAAAGGTCTCCTTTGTTCAGACCTATGGTTTTGTAGGGCCGAAAAAGCCCCTTGCCCTTATAGGCAGTCATGGATTCCTGGAAATTGCCGTAAACAAAGGAAATGCTGCGCTTCAGTTCGGACTTAAAAGTGGAGATCAGGTCGCAATAAAGATCGTATAAAGAGTGGCTACATAGAGAATGACTGTATAAAGAGTGGCTACATAGAGAATGACTGTATAAAGAGTGGCTACATAGAGAATGGTTGCATAGAGAACGACTGGATAAAGAGTAGCTGCATAAAGAATGGATGCATAAAGCAGGCTGTAGTTCCAGATCATTTTAGATAAAAGTTCATCCCAAAACCAATTTTATTCACATATCATTAAGAGTTTCAGAATTAGTTTTCAGGACCAGAAACTCTATTGATAATCCAGAATATGATATCCAGATAAGCAATTTTGAATTTTGGGGTCAGCTCTAATAAAGCTTAACTGCTTTTCTTTCTCAAAAGTCAACCAGACACTCGATTCAGCGGAATTTTTATATAACTATCCGGCACAGGCAGTCTGTTTAGAATGAAACTGACTACTTTGAAAACTTACAAGCTTGAAGTTTTCTTTTTATTTGCTCTGGTTATTTTGAGCTTTTTTACCCTCTCAGGAAATGGAAATGCGGATAATTCCGCGGCAAGCTCTGGGGGAACTTTCTGGCTCCCCTCAACAGTAATGCAATCAGTAGCAGCATTGTATGCCGTGTTTATTGCTATTTTCATACTCTCCCTGCAAAGCAACCAAGATAGTACTAACTCGATTGCCAACCGGATAAAACCACCTATGAAGATGGTATCCTATACGACAGCAGGGACAATTTATTTTAACGGACTGATACTGATTGTTTTTAGCTTTGGCTCTTTTTCCGAAGCCAAAATGAAAGTTTTGTTGGTCTCCTCCCTTATTTCAATGGTTCTATCCCTTATAGCCGTCGTTTACACTTCCATAAACTTGCTAAGCAACGTTTCTGGCTTAAAAACCTCATCTGAAAAACTAGCATATATCTCGGATCTTCTTAGAGGACAGGAAGGAAACCCCGTTAACCCACTAAAACAAAACGAAAAAGATACACAGTTCTGCATCAAAGCCCTGGACGACGAAAATCCAGAGGTCCGGGCAATCGCAGCCGAAGCCCTGGGACAGGCAAGAGGCCCTGAAGTAGAGGAGGCACTTCTTGAGCTCCTTGAAGACAAGAATTCCCGAGTAAGAATAACTGCAGCCAGAAACCTCGGCCGGATAGGAACCGAAAATGCAGCAGAACCGCTAATTAAACGGCTGGCTGTAGACAAAGCCCCTGTATTCCGAGTATGTGCTATAGAATCCCTTGGAAACCTTAAAGACAAACGGGCAATTGAACCTTTAATTAAAAACCTGGACGACAAAGTTCCCGAAGTCAGGCTAGTTGCAGCCCGTTCCCTGGGGATTCTCGGTGGTGACAAGGCTGAAGAAGCCCTTATCGCAAAACTGAATAAGAGCTCTCCGGAATTACAGAAACAGATAATACTGTCTCTGGGAAACTCTGGCAGCAAAAAAACTGCGGGACTTGACAGTAAAAAAGCCGCAGGAGCTCTTATCCACAAACTAAGAGATAAGGACCCCGAACTTCGAAAGTATGCAGCCGAATCCCTTGGTAAACTGGAAGATCCAGAGTCAGTAGACCCACTTCTTGAATGCCTTGGTGATACGAATCCTGAAGTAAGAAATGCTGCTGCATATTCTCTGGGAACTCTCAGAGCTGAAAAAGCAACAGATACTCTTCTTGGAATGCTGACCGAAGAAGATTCCGAACTCAGAATAACTGCAGTCTATGCCCTTGGAAACATAGGCAGCCGAAGAGCAGTTGATGCGCTTCTAAAAACTCTAGACGACAGCAACCCCTGGGTCAGGCGGTACGCCGCAGATGCCCTCGCAAAAATCGGAGATCAAAAAGCAACAACCCCTCTTGTCAAAAACTTAAACGACCCTGACCCTGAAGTCAGGTGGGCTACGGCTGAAGCTTTAAGGTTGCTGGATAAGCAGAATTCAAGGTAAAAAGAAAATCCATTAAAGAAAATCCATTATACCTTAGCTTCCCTGCCATGGATGCTGATGTACTTTTCCGGGTTATCCTGGAATCTCTTCATGCATTCAAACGAACAAAAATAATAAGTTCTTCCCTTGTAGTCACTTTTGTATGTAACATCCCTCTCCGTAACATTCATATCGCACACAGGATCAAACCGTGTTCCACTCCCTTTCATTTTCATAATTTTTCCTCCACTGGTCCGGTTATATCATTTTATTATTTCAAAGCCGAGTACCGGCAGCTTTTCATCTTTCCCCACTGCGTTTCACAAGCTGCTGAAAATAAACCCAAGTTACTGATTATTACTATAATATTTAGCAATTTTTATATAATTGTTTTTGGTAGCGTTCCTTAAAACTCTTCCCACTTTCAGAGACGTCTCATACTTTTCCTTTAGATTTTTTGGAAATTTCAACAAATATTTATATTTCTTTCCAATAAACAATTAAAAAACTCTGTTATTTTTCATAATGTGGTATTTGAAAGCTCATCTTCCACGAGATTTGTTTCATATTATGAAATTAAACTAAGTATGGAGCTAAATCCTTTTGTCAGGCGATAAACCAGAATCTTCGTTCGAATGCTTAAATGATGTTTCGACGAAGGAAGATGTACTTGGATTCCGTCCTTACGTCGAAGCTATCGCAGAATTTCTTACTGCCGAAGGCACAAAGCCCCCTATTACTCTTTCTATTGAGGGGCAGTGGGGATGTGGCAAATCTTCTTTCATGCTGCAATTGAAAGAGGAAATTGAAAAAGGAAATATATGCGATATATCTATAAGAGAATTTTGGAAGTATCTATTTTTAAATAAGAAAAAAGCAGGTCTTTCTGAATTAAAACCGCTTATTTCTAAATTAGAAACCCTTTTTTCTTCCATTGAGGAAAAATTCTCACAAAATAATGGAAATGAGCTAAATAACCAAGATGAAAATTTTGATCCATATTCCTTCGGAAATAAAATAAAAGCAATTCTGACATACACTTCTTCAAAAATTAAAAAAAGAAATTATTTTACAGTCTGGTTTAACTGCTGGAGATATGAGAAGGAAGATGAGTTATGGGCTGCTTTTGCCCTTAATTTTATAGAAGAGTTATCAAAAAAACTTCCTTGGCACTACAAAATAGTTTCACAACTTAGGTTAATTTGGCGAAGATATTGTATTAAATTTAATTACACGCCCATTATTCTTATTTATCTTTTATTGAGGACAATTTCTTTCATAATTATTTTCTTATTCTTATTCTTAGTAATTAGCTATATATTGAAATTGTTGGGAATAAGTCCATCAAATGGTTTAAGCATACCTCTAGTGAGTCCAAAAAATATCGAAGGTTTTTCGGGCATTATTACATTTTTAACTTCTTTTATAATTGTAATAAACCACTTTTTCAGTAAAGAGCCATTCACAGATATTCTTACAGATCCTTTTGGCCTGAAAAAACTTAACTCAAATACAAATTATAAGGAACGCCTTTCTTTCAGAGAGTATTTCTATTCTGACTTTAATGAAATAATTAGATCATATGTTGGAACTTCGAAAGTTTATGTATTTATTGATGATCTTGACCGTTCAGAAGTCCCAAAAGCAGCTGAACTCATGCAGGCAATTAACCTGATGATCTCTGATAACTCAAAAGTTTATTTTTCCTTAGCCATGGACAGAAAAGTTATCTCTGCAGGACTAGCGGCTAAAAATAAACAACTTCTCAAGTACTTGGACAAAGATGGTCCTGAGCATGGATACGGGATTGAATATGGTTATGATTTTATTGAAAAGTTCATTCAACTTCCGTTTAAAGTACCAAGTCCAAAAAGTGCTGATTTTTTAAAATTTTTAATCTCAACTGATGAACCTGAAACTGAAGCTCCTTTAAATTCATTTGAACCTGTGAATAAACCAAGTACATCTGAAGGCTTTATCCCTTATAAACCTCCTGAAAGAGACCTTATATCCTTGCAGAATAAGCCAAAAGAGCAAGAAGCAGAATCTGACAAATCTAATAATGCTAATACCGAGTTAAATATGCAGGAAATCCAGAACAATAAGGATTGTGTGGAAGATCTTGAAATCTCAAAACTGATTCTGGAAATGGTTTCTCCTGCTCTGGGTAATAATCCCCGTCGAATAAAGCAGTTCATTAATCAGTTTCGTTTCCAGAGAACTATAGGAAAAAGAACTAGTCTTTTTTCCTACAAAGAGGGAACAGTTCCTGAAAATATGTGGAACTGCAAAAAACTTGCAAAATTCGTAGCAATAAGCATAGAGTGGAATTCGCTAATTTATGCTCTGAATTCAAATAGAACACTTCTTGCCCGCTTGCAGGAATATGCATTAAAGCCGGAAAATGAAGATAAAAATCTGGAGAAATGGAGCCGGGACGAAAGGCTGATCGAATTGTTGAGATACGGCTGCGTAGAAGAAAGTAATCTCTCGCAAAATGCAGCCGAATATACTCTTTCAGGTCTTGATTTTAGCAAATTGTTGCAGATATCACCTGTTGTTCCATCCTCTGAAGAAGGTACTGAGTTTTCCTCTATTATTTTTGATGGAATAGAATTTGTTCGGATCCCTGCAGGAGATTTCATAATGGGATCAAGTGAGTATGACGATGAAAAACCAGTTCATGAGATAAAAATCAAAAAACCTTTTTACCTTGGTAAATTCCCGGTTACTCAGAAACAGTGGGAAGAAGTTATGGGTAGCAATCCTTCCCGCTTCAAAGGCAATGATCTGCCTGTAGAGAATGTTTCCTGGACTGATGTTCAGGAGTTTATCAAAAAGATCAATAAAGGCGCTGATAATTACCGTTTACCCTCTGAAGCTGAATGGGAATATGCCTGCCGTGCCAGAACAAATACAAAATATTCTTTCGGTGATGACGAGTCGCAACTCAGGGACTATGCTTGGTACAATGGTTATGCTGCTCTTGAAGACTGGAGGAAGAATATGGAGAAAATTCGAAATGAGGGCAGCACTCATCCGGTTGGTCAGAAGAAGCCAAATCCTTGGGGGCTTTATGATATGCATGGTAATGTCTGGGAATGGGTACAGGATAATTGGCACGATAATTATAACGGTGCCCCTTCGGATGGGAGCGCGTGGGAAGATGAAACAGACGGCTTTGACCCTTCTTTTCGAGGTGGCAGCTGGTACTTTGGCGCTAAGGATTGCCGTTCAGCGGCTCGAGGCTGGAGCGTCTTTATTGGCTTCTACGACGATGTTGGCTTCCGTCTTCTGAGGAAACTGTAATTACTTTCTACTTTACCACTTAATTTACATTTCGATCCCCCTCTCAAAAATAAGGTGATTTTTGTAACAACTGGCCAAACTTATTGAACCAGATGTGAGCACATGCTCAACAAAATCAATGATTTTAACTTGAATTCCACAATGTTCAAAAAAACAGTTTAAATTTGGAAAACAAATTAAAAATTTAGTCATATATAAAGAGAAATAGAGAAGTATATGTAATTAATATGGAAGCAAGAGCAAAATTAGTAGTAAACTGTGTGAATAAAAAAATTAAGTTGTGTTTTTTTTGAGGGGGTCGAAATGTAAAACTTAAGTTACTATTTGAAGCACATTGAATTCCATTGGGTGAAGCCCGAAGGCTCGAAGCGTGCGAAGCCGCCGAGCCTGAGGTGCTGAGCCTCAATATTTAAAAAAATAGTTTCTCTTACCCCTAGTTCAGCCCTCTTGAGCGAACGAAGTGAGCGAAAAGGGCACCGTCCTCCCGAGACGGCGACTCGGGAGTTACATCCACTCGTAATGCATCAGAACTTCAGGATTAAAACTCTGCATCAAACTGTTTTCCGTATATCCAAAAAAGAGGCAGCCACTGCAGTTTTCAACAATTTCCTTTCTGTGTTCTTCCGAGTTTTTCCAGACACTTTCAAAACCGTCCCAGATCACGTTTCCAAGAGGTTCGTTGTGCACGCGGCAGGTTTCCAGAGTGCCGTCATGTGTCACATTTATAATAACCCCGCTGGCCCTGCATTTGTAGTCCATTCTCCCATCCCTGACCATTTTAAGGTAGGTTTTGGAATTGATTATCGGGTAGCCCTGCTTCTTAAGCTCTATTATGTGGTCAACTGTACAGTGGAATTTTTCCCTATCACGAATTCCGATATCGTTCCAGATTTCTTCACTGATTCCGGGAAATTCGTGGACAGGCTCGAAGGAAACTTTCACTCCCAGCTTTTTTGCAAGCAAAATGAGAGTCTCGATATCATCCAGGTTTTTTCCTGTAAGCACGCAGTTCATCAGGATGGGATTCTTCTTTTTCTGAAGTTTTCTAACCTCAATAGCTTTTTTTAAGCCCTTCAGCAGAGTTTCGAAATCCATCCTGCGGATTTCTTTATAACTATCTACCCCATCCACTGAAACCGAAAGGTAATCTACATCTACCAGCTCTTCCGCCCTTTCATAGAGCAATTTTCCATTTGTAACCGTGGAAGTGATCATCCCGATTTCTTTGGCGTATGCCATAATCTGGGGCAGATCTTTTCTGAGGAGAGGTTCTACGGTCCAGGCGTTGTAGACACCGATCCCGAATTCTTTAGCATCGTCCAACAATTTAAAAATCTCTTCTCTAGGCGGCTCTTCTCCAGTTTTCTTCCAGTACTCACAGAACTTGCAGCGCATATTGCAGCAGGCATTTACACCGTGGGAGAGGACAAAAGGACGTTTTCTTACTCGGATCTGCCAGAGCGCTCTCGAAGCCAGAATAGGGTCAAATCGGGACATAGGTATCATTTGCCTAATAAAACAGAAGGATCATTATCTGTATTAGTAAAGAACATTTGCAATATAAATAGATTTATCCGGCTGCCTGTATTTTGTTTTTAATTACAATGTCCCTTTCCTTAAAAGTTGAGCGATGTAATTTAATTTACTTTAAAGGTTTAGAAACTTATTCTAAAGATTTAGAAACTAATTTTTACTCTAAAAAGGTTTAGAAACTAATTTACTGAAAAGAATTTTAAAAGAGTATTTAAAGAAGTCGTGCAGTAAAAACAAATGCACAATGTAACCGCTTTTAAACTAACAAGTAAACTAAAAGTAAAAAAAGTGCTCGCCGAAGGGCGAGCTGTAGGTATTGAAGTTTTAGTTGCGTTTATCCGAAGAGGGCACCGAGGCCGGCCATTCCGTCTTCTTCAGAGTGGTCTTCTTCCTCTTCTTCCTCTTCCTCAGCAGGAGCTGCTTCTGCGGCAGGGGCTGCTGCGCCAGCAGGGGCTGCTGCGCCAGCTGCTGGAGCTGCGAATGCTGCCTTTGCAATTGCTTCTTCGATGTCCACGCCTTCAAGGGCTGCAACAAGGGCCTTTACCCTGGATTCATTAACTTCGATACCTGCTGCCTGGAGAACGGCAGTGATTGCGTCTTCGGTAATTGCTTTACCAGCGTTGTGCAATAAGAGAGCTGCATATATATATTCCATCGTTAATCACCTAAGTTTTAATTATCGTAAATAAATTTATCCGAAAAGGGAACCGAGACCAGCCATTCCATCTTCTTCGGAGTGGTCTTCTTCTTCCTCTTCTTCCTCTTCTTCCTTTACTTCTTCGATCTTCTCGGGTTCCCTGACTGCTGCGGCTGCTACGCTTGCGGCCGCTCCGAGAACTTCCCTCAGTTGGTCATCCACAGCATTTGCATCTTTGTCTGCGGCTTCAGATGCAACAGATGTCATCTGGACATGAGCTTTTGCCAGTAAGGCGTCCATGACTCCGGAATCAAACACGACAGCATTGACACCAAGGTTCTTTGACTCTGCAAAGGCTTTTGCCAGCAGGGTGCCGATTGTTGCGCTTGTCGGGTATGCAGTGTTGACAGCGAGGTTGAAAGCGCTCTGAGCTGCTCTGGTAATATCAGAGAAGTACTGGCTTTCATCAATTGCAAGGAGTTCCGGCTCGTAAATTGTCCCATCATCATAGGCGGCTCTTAAGTCCAGCCCTACAATGAGAGGGTATATCTCCAGCTTTGCAAGCATGGTTGCGAGCTTCTGTGGGACTGCCTCACCTGCTTTACAGACAACCTTAGTTTCCTTTACTGCAACTTTTCCTGCATCTATTGAAGCTGGAATTCCTGCACTCTGGAGTTCTCCCAGAATCGGGCCAGGTGGGAAACTGGTAGGCCCCTTCTGAACAATAATATCCGCAGGAGCTATTGCGCCTCCTTTAATCGGAGAAGGAGTTTTTGTCTGTTCTAGAACTTTGTAAAGCTTGAAGGGACTTTCGTTAGTAAATACCAGAGCAGTCTGCTTGTCAAGGTATTTATTCATCTCGGGAATGCTTTCCCCGAGCTGGTTTAAAGCCCGCTCAGTAAGGGTGTTCCTTGAGACCTTGAGCACTGCAACGTCTTTAAGGTCCCGGCGAATTTTCTGGATCTTGGTTGCAAGAATGCCTTCGATCCCAACCATCCCGAAGACCTTATGGGACTGAATGAGCTCTACTATATTCTCGATCTCATTCTTTTTCCACTCTGGGACGTGCTCCGTGTGATGCTTCTCCTCTGCCATTTACACCACCCTTTCGGATTTTCCCATAGTTGTCGTGACATAGACCGTTCTCAGGTTGTGCCTGCCTTTATCCAGGACACGCTCCAGCCTGGATACTATAGTCTCAATGTTTTCGGCAAGATCATCGGGACTCATGTTCCTTCGGCCGACAGGCACATGGAATGTGAGCTTGTCTTTTGACCTTAATCTGATTGCATTTTGCTTGCTCTGGATCAGTTCGCCTATATCTTTGTTAGGTAAAAGCGGAATAGGCATTTTCCCTCTGGGTCCAAGAACAATACCCAGGTTCTTACCAATTGTTGGCATAAACTGGGTTTCTGCGATAAAAAGGTCACATTCGTTCGCAAGAGTCCTGGCTTGGTTTTTATCAGCCGCCAGTTCATCGAGCTCAACATCAGAAATAACATACGCAGCACCGGCAGCCTTTGCTCTGAGGCCCACATCACCTTTTGCAAAAACGCCGATCTTCAGTTCTTTTCCGAGCCCGTGAGGAAGAATTACTTCTTCATCGACTCTGTTCTTCGGTTGGTTCATGTCAAGATTCTTTAAGTTAATCGCCAGGTCTACGCTTTCAGAGAAATTGCGTTTTGGCGATTCTTCAAGTACTTTCTTGACAGCTTCCAGTATATTTTTTTCTGCCATCTTGTTCCTCCCCGTAGTGTTTGAACTTACATGTCCAAGCAGCCTTTTCGGCTTACTACGGTTGGTCTTAGGGCTTTTCCATTAATCCGGATATTCGGTTATTCTTAACAATAAACCACTAATAACTATCTTTTTTATATATTGCAATGATATGCAGGATTCTTGAGCTATTAGTGCTATCCAATTTAAAACTATTGGTGATGACGAAATTCCGGATTAAATAAGAAGGAATAGGAAGGTTTTACCACTCTTCACCGGCAAGCAAATCATCGAACTTGCCCTGATCGAGTGCCTTCTGGCTGTCTTTAGCCTTAACTCCCTCTACATTCACGCCCATAGGGACACAGGTACCCATTACCTCTTTCATTGTTGACTTGAGATCATAGGAAAGTACGTCTTCCTTCTTCATCCGGGCAATCTTTGCAACCTGCGAAATGCTGATGTCTCCAACAACTTCGCTTCCTGCATTTCCTGACCCTTTTTGAATCCCTAACTCTTTCATAATCAGGGATGCAGTGGGTGGAGTGCCTACTTCGATCTCGACATTTTTCTTGTCGTCAACAATTACTTTTACAGGAACCTGCATACCATTGTAGTCCCTGGTTTTTTCGTTGATCTTTTCGACCACTTCTTTTATGTTGACCCCGAGCGGACCAAGCGCCGGACCTAAAGGTGGTCCAGGATTTGCTTTTCCTCCGGGGACAAGTGCTTCAACAATACTTGTCATCTGAGTCTCACCGGTTTTAATACGTATAATGTTTGTAGATCCATTTAGATCCACTTTGAGTACTGGTGATTTAAATTAATAAGCTGGAATTTTAGGTATTTTTCCATCTTGCTGTGACTTCACTCATTCTCTTTTTTAAGTATTCTTACAGTATCGCCACGAATAGTGATGGGAATCGGAACCACAGCATCAAACAGCTCCACAGTAATTTCCTCATGCCCTTCGTCAACTCTTTTAACCCGGGCTTTCTCGCCTTTAAAGGGTCCTGAAGTAACCTCAATTATAGCCCCTTCCTTGATCCCTATTATGGTTGGTTTGGGTTTAAGGAAATGCTCAATTTCAGCAATTGAAGAGCTCCCTTTCACAAGAGCCCTTGCATGGGGAATAGTCTGGATTGCCAGTTCTACAATTCCGGGTTTAGGAGCCTCGACCAGGACATATCCTTTTAGCTCATCAGGAGCCAGAATTGCCCTTATATCCAGCTTCTCCTTTTTCGAAATCCTGGCAAGGGCTGTTGCAACCGATCTTTCTTGGTTTGCCGTAGTTTTGATTACAAATATCTGGGACTCCTCACTCATTTGGCCACCCACTGGGGCAACATTGTCAACAGTACGTATACTATAAATCCTATTGCTCCCACAGCCAGAATGCCAACACCTGCGACTTTGGCAATGGTCAAGAACTCTTCCCTGGACGGTTTTCTAGTAAGTTTCAGGACTCTCAGGTGTGCCCGGATTGCCTGACCAACGCTTTCTGCAGTTATCTTCGGTTCAAACGTGGATTCTACCATCAATTCACATCCAGGTTTTCTTTATTCTAGTTCTCTTTCTTTAATTTTTTGCCTAGAGTTCTTCCTATGGGTTTTCCATTCCCGAAATTCGCATTTCCTAGATCTGGAATTTCCGGATTTATATTAAGGAAGGAACGGGCGGTTTATATTATTAATTCCTATTATATGAAGATATCACTGGCACGACTTTTAAAACGTCAAAAGATTTCGATGCTGGATTTGTATTTATTTCAAAGTTTTAATCGCGTCAGTAGAAATATTTATTTTTTGATGCCGAATTGTATCGGCACCATACGGCATTTACCATAAAAATAGTTTTCGATTGGTTTTTATTCCTATTCCTTATTTATATTTTAAAGAGAGGAAAACAGTATTTTTCTCCAACCGAAGATTTTAATCCCTTTTATCTCTGATCTGATCACTCTACAAAATCAATTCCATATTTAAAGGTAATATCCTTGTCGTTTCCATGACCATAAATCTGGGCGGATGTTACTCCTGTAACAACGATCATGGTACGTACGGTTTGTTCGAGGTCAGGGTCAACCTGTGCACCCCAGATCAGGCGGGCGTTTGCGTCTATCCGGCTATAAACTTCCTGAACCACAGATTCAGCTTCTGAAATTGTCATGTCAGGACCTCCAACCACATTAACGAGAGCAGAGGTTGCACCTGAGATGTCCACGTCAAGAAGCGGACTCCGCAAAGCTTTCTGTACGGATTCGACAGCTTTGTTTTCTCCGTCGGACTCTCCAAGCCCTATCATTGCAACACCCCCGTTCTGCATAACAGTTCGGATATCTGCAAAATCGAGGTTTACAAGCCCGGGTTTTGTGATCAGTTCGGTGATACCCTTTACGGCTCTCATAAGAACTTCGTCTGATACTTTGAAGGCAGCCTGAAGCGGAAGCCTCGGAACTACTTCGATCAGCTTATCATTGGGAACCACTATTACCGTGTCTGCGACATCTCTAAGGCGTTCAAGACCGGCTTCAGCATTGGTCCTGCGGACATGACCTTCCACACTGAAGGGCAGGGTGACGACTGCGATCGTAAGGGCTCCTGCATCTCTGGCAGCCTCAGCTACTATAGGTGCTGACCCTGTACCGGTTCCTCCTCCAAGCCCTGCGGTAATAAAGACCATGTCAGATCCTTCGACAACGCTGTTGATTTCGTCGATACTTTCGATTGCAGCATCTTCTCCGATCTGGGGGAGGCTCCCAGCCCCAAGTCCACGGGTTTTCTTTTTCCCGATCAGAATCTTTTTGCCGGAGCGTATATGAAGAAGGTGCTGAGCATCGGTGTTCAAGGCAACAAGGTCAGCTCCCTGTATCCCTTCACCCATCATGCGCTGGATGCTGTTCGAGCCGCCGCCTCCGCATCCTACCACTTTGATAGTTGTTTTAAGGCTTCGAAGGATCTCTTCGAGTTCAGCATCAACATCTGAGTCTACTACGTTAGAGTAATCTAAATTTGAGTAATCTCTCTGCCCGGCACGTCCTTCCTGGGCAGATCGAGCAAGGGCTTCTTCCACAATGGATCTCATACTACTGTTTTCCTCCATCCTATGGGGTAGTTTTAATGAATGATGTTAAAGAATAAATGCATTTTTAGAGGGAACATGTGTATTTTAACCATCACATATACAGTTTCCAATTTAATAGTTTTCCTGTTCAAGTCTTTGAACTTATAATGTATTTGTTTAATTATTTAATTAAACTCTTCTACTCTCTTATTTAGCCTCAGGCTGTTCCCCACAGCTATTATGGTCCAGTTTTATTTGCTATAATTCTGAACCTTCTTTAATAATTCTGAACTTTTTTTAATAATACTGAATCTTCGTTAATTTCTTTGACCAAAATGTTTATTTTTTATTATTTTATTTTTCTGCACACTTCCCTGTATTTTTACCTTTCTCTTTTATGAAAAATAATTACGCTTTTCCTCTGGATTCTCCCAGGATAATACCTGTCGCAATCAGGTGGGCAACCCTCAAAGGTTCAGGAATATTGCTTCTTATTGAGGTAAGCCGGATAATCTTTTTAACAGTCTCCATGCCTATGCCTGCCCTCTGAATATAAATAGAACTCTTTTCACCGGGAATTCTTTCTATTTTTCCGGCCCGCTTTATTATAGTCCACCGTTCCTCTCCATCCTGGAAATATTTGAGAGCGGATTTTATTTTCTCGAAATCCGGATAGGACCGCATAACCACAACTACAGGAATTCCGGTTTCCCTGTAAAGCGTCTGTATATCGACAACATTAAAGCCTCCATAAGTGATTCCATCGAGAATAACCGTTCTTATCTGGCCGTAATGTTTACTCTTCTTTATCATATTACAGATAACTTCAGTAGCATCAAGCCCATCCTTTGTGATTTCGGAGCGAAGAACCCCGTCAATCCAATCTCCTCCTCGAAAAACAGCCCCGACTATCATCACTTTTTCAGTGAGGAGTGCAGAATCGTCTATACCTAAAATTCGAATTTCGGGCTTGATATGAAAATCTGAATTCACAGGTACTTCTTATGTATGGATTACAAAAATAGTTTGTCGGTTTTCCTTCAGGTTTTCTAATCAAAGTCCTTTCCAGGAAAATTTTCAATTTTCCGGTAAAACCCCTATATCTCAAGCTAAAGTAAAAATAGCTAGTCATAGAAATGAGCCCGTGGGGGGATTTCTATTCGGTTTACCGGAAACTTTTTTACACGAACATGGTTTCGGGGAGACTGGCAGGCATCATTTTCTGCGTATCTGCAGCCATAGAGACTTTATCCACTGCTTCGAGGAAATCTGCCATCTCAATCAGTTCTTTGTCTTTCCTGACCGCAAACATACCTGCTTCAGTGGCGATTGCCTTCAGATCCGCTCCACTCATTCCTTCGGTAGCTTTTGCAAGCCTCTTAAAGTCAATATCTCCTGCAAGAGTCATTTTCTCACAGTGGATTTCAAGAATCTTTCCTCTGGCCTCTACTCCGGGCATTGGGACATGGACAAGCCTGTCAAATCGACCTGGCCTGAGAATTGCCGGGTCAAGGACATCAGGACGGTTTGTTGCTGCAACAATCCTGATATTTTTTCTTTTGTCAAAGCCATCCATCTCTGCCAGCAGTTGCATAAGCGTCCTCTGAACCTCACGGTCTGCTCCCGTCGTTTCATTCAAACGCCTTGCAGCAATTGAGTCAAGCTCATCAATGAAAATAATACTTGGAGCCTTTTTCCGGGCCATTTCAAAGATTTCTCTTACGAGTTTGGAACCGTCCCCAATGTATTTTTGCACGAGTTCAGAGCCTACAACTCTGATAAAGGTTGCATTGGTTCTGTGAGCCACAGCTTTCGCAAGCAGGGTTTTGCCTGTTCCCGGAAGTCCATAAAGAAGAACTCCCTTAGGAGGATCGATACCTATCCGAGCAAAGCGTTCCGGCTCAATGAGAGGAAGTTCGACAGCTTCCTGAAGTTCCTGTATTTGCTCATCAAGACCGCCTATCTGGTCATAGTCCACTTCTACGCTTTCGAGGACTTCCATTGCAGCAACAAAAGGTTCTTCTGTAGATGGAATAACCTCGGCAATGGCAAGCGTATGCTGGTTCAGGGCAACCTTTGCCCCAGGCAGCAGTTTTTTCTCATCGATATACTGTGAGACATTAACCAGAAACTGAGGTCCGTTGCTGCTTCGGACAATTATCCTATCGTTCTTAATTACATCAATAACCGTACCAATAATGAGCGGAGAGGTCTTCATCCGATCGAGTTCAGACTGCAGCTTTCGTATTTCTCGTTCGTATTTTATCTTTTGGTTTTCCAGATAACGTTTTTCAGATTCAATCTGGCTGCACTGCTCTTCTAGATAACTATTTCGGCTTTCAAGTTGCCTCATTCGGTCCTGGACGCTTTCAGTTACTTCCCCCAGCTCCCCAGGCTCGATTCCGTCATACACAGGTCCGGGCTTACCAAGGTGACTGCGCATGCTTTCATCCTTACTTTTAGTACTTTCCGTCATGGAGCTCCGAATAATATTTAAGTTCATACCGTATATAGCGTTTTCGAAGTGATCAATATGCAGTGCGAAATATGTGGTGCAGAGATCCGCGGAAAGCCTATATGCATTACAATTGATAACAGCGAGCTCCAGGTCTGCCAAAAATGTGCTCCTTACGGTAAACCCGTTGATAAGCGAACTCCCGTGTCAAGAAAAGTCTCTCCGGTGGTTCGAACAGTAACACGAACTGTAAATAGGCCAAAAAAGGATTTTTTCGATATCTTGAAAGACGAACTCCTGGACAACTATGATCAGATTATCCGGGACGCCAGAGAAGCAAAAGGCTGGTCACAGGAAGACCTGGCTGAAAATATCAAAGAAAAAGTATCTTTAATCAAAAAGATAGAACGCAGCGAAATAGTGCCAGAGGACTCCGTCCGGAAGAAACTCGAACACGCTCTTGACATCAAACTTACGGAACGTGTAGAGGGTTCAGGACAGGAAGTTTCTCACCTAAAGAAAGATATGACCCTCGGAGATATAGTGAAAATAAAAAGAAAGTAAATCTCAAAGCAGAGAAAAAGAAGTAAATCTCAAAGCAGAGTAAGATAAAGTATTTTAATTGCCGGTTCTATTCCGGCAACAACACCTGGTTTCTGGTAGTTTTCTCCTTCCGGGAACGACAGAGGGTTAAAGTTGAAGGCATCTCTTAATCCCTTTCCCCTCTGTTTTTACGTGCTTTATTACGGTTTCAGGTCTTTTTTGTTTTAAGCTTATTCTTTACTTTAAATCTAGTTTTTTAGTTGTTATTCTCTGAACCCCATGCTTCTTTCTTTACCTGTCTCTTCTTATTTGATTTCTATTTTCCGAAAAACCTTTAAATCTCAATTTCGATCTCATATACCTTTTCAGGATTTTCTTTATGAATAACCCAGAAAGGTTCTTCCCCATACGTTTCCATCAGTTTAATGGTTCTTCTTGGAACTGTTTTCGGGCCTAGTACTGCGCCTGGTCTGTCAGGGTCGTCAATATAATCGGTTTCCATCATGAACCGTGTACCTTCTTCAATCGCGTGTTCGATTGCCCCTTTTACCGAAATCACTCCTGGAAAAAGCCCAAGTTCCTCACAGGTTTTTACCAGAGGTGGAGAATAGTGTTTGACAACTTTGTACATTTTAATTCCTGTTTTTCTCGCCCTCTCTGCTATATCCTGAAGTTCAGGTTCTCCCACGCTTTCGGTATGAAGCTGGACCGCACAATCCTGTTCTTTCCCCAGGGAAAAAGCATACTCCATAACCTCATTCGAAGCTGTCCATACTTCTGCAGGCACAGGGTAATGAGGGCGCCCTGACTTTATCCCTACGGCAAGCCCCTTTTCAACATATCCTGAGGCAAGTTCAAGTCCTTTCTTCATGATCTCTGTAGCTTCCTGCAGTTCCAGATACTCGGTAAGCCTTGAGATTTCTGCAGGATGGACACCCAGTACAGGAAAAACTCCAACTCCCAGCTCCCTGATTTTTGACGCTATTTTTATAGTTTCGTCAAAAACCTGAATGTAGTCTTCAGGTTTGTTGACTGTTATTCCAAGCGACCAGCTAGGTTTGGTGACCAGAATTATATGAGTTCCTCCAGAGTTCTTGAAATCCTTTACTGCTTCGAGCCCCCTGGATCTGAAGTCGATATGCATGTGATTATCGGTAATAGGTATTTTTGCAGACATTTTCATCCCTCAAAGGTATGAAGTTACGGATAAGTCCGGAATAGTATTTTCTGAAAATCTGGATTCGATTTTTAGAAATGTGCGCAAGTATCTATGTATAGTGTCCAACTTTGCGTTAGAGATTGCTCGACATGTTAGAGATTGCTCAGCATACTATTAATTACCCAAAACTTGAAATATATAGCCTTACGTTGAGTACGCTGAAAGATTCAATTATTCTTACCGAACTTTGAAAAGTTCCCCTTTTTTAGCTTTTCAGTCGCTACGGTTCTTTAAATACGAACCCTAAGATCTGGTGATAATTATGAGTAAAACCGCAGCAGTAATCAAAGGTGACGGGGTAGGCCCCGAGCTTGTAGATGCAATGCTTAAAGTAACAGAAGCCGCTGGCACAGACGTTGAATTTGTTATGTGCGAAGCAGGAGCCGGCTGGTGGGAAAAGCATGGAGGAAACTCCCTTATTCCGGATGAGACATGGGACATCCTTGACAGTTCAGACGCCTGTTTTAAAGGGCCGACAACCACACCCGGAGGGATAGGCTCTCCAAGAAGTGTGGCTGTATCTATAAGAAGTAAGTATAATCTATATGCAAATGTCAGACCAATAAAGACTTTCCCCAATTCAAGTGCTCCTCTTGGAGATGTGGAAATGATTTGTGTGCGCGAGGGCACAGAAGGCCTTTATATAGGAGAGGAAATCCAGCTTACAGATGATGTTGCAATTGCAATTCGTAAAATCACACGCACAGCATCCAACAAGATTGCCAGCTATGCTTTCGAGGAAGCAAAGAGAAGAGGCTATGACGCTGTTGTGCCCATCCATAAGAGCAATATTCTGAAACTGACATGCGGCTCTTTCTTAGAAGAGGTAGAAAAAGTTGGGCAGAATTATCCAGGTATCGAGATCTGGCCTTATCACATAGACAACATTGCCCAGCAACTGATAAAGAACCCGCAGATATTCAATAAAAAGGTTCTTCTTTCTACAAACCTCTTTATGGACGTAATAAGTGAGGAATGCTCAGCCCTGGTAGGCAGTATTGGGCTGATCTACTCTGCCAATATCGGGGACTCTTTCGCAATGTTTGAACCTGCTCACGGGTCAGCTCCAAAGTATGCAGGCCAGGACAAGGTTAATCCTGTCGCAACCGTACTTGCAGGCGCATGGATGCTTGATTACCTTGGCGAAAAGGAAAAATCCGAAGCGATATTTACAGCTACAAAACGCGTAATTTCCGAAGGTAAGTATGTAACTTACGATCTCGGAGGCAATGCAAAACTCAGTCAGATGGCTAATGAGATTGCAAAGTATACGGCAGAAATTCTCAAATAAGAAAATAATGAAGGAAATACCTTTTCATTCCTTCACTTTTTTTTATCAGAATCGGTTATCTTTGCTTTATTTTTCAATTTTCCTCGACCTGTGCGTCCCGGATTGCAGATGGGCTGGTAAAGAAAATATTTTTCGACATAACCCAGAAGCTCTTCATCTGATATGCAGGAAACCCTCTCTTCATTATCATAGAGATTCTGGATTTCGTTCTGGATATTCAGAAGTCTGGGGTCGTCTTTTTCCACAATGGTTTCAATATCAAGAAGGTCATTTAAGGTCTCCTGAATTTTATAACGGATAACTTCCAGACCCGAAGAGTCACCTATAAGCAGGAGCCGCTTTCCTCCTACCAGTTCTGGAGGGTAAGGCTCATAGTTAAAGGGATTTTTAAGGACGCCTGCAGCATGTATTCCGGATTCGTGAGCGAAAATATTATTCCCGACCACGGCTTTGTTCCTGGGAACCCGCAGTCCCAATTCTTTTTCCATGAATCTTGCAAAGCGTGTAACTGGTTCAAGGTTATATTTTTCAAAACCTTCTACCCTATCTCTCAGGAAAAGCAGGATTTTTTCCATCTCGCTATTTCCTGCACGTTCTCCTATACCCAGGAAAGTTACGCTTGTCCAGTTAGCTCCGTGCCAGTAACCTGCAATGGAACTTGCTGACCCGAACCCGTAATCGTCATGAATATGGGTTTCTATATTTTTTACCCCGATTTCTTCTTTGAGGTGCTGCACAATTTTCGGGATTCCATAAGGCTCATCGACACTAACGAAGGGCATCCCGTATCCGACAGTATCACAGACCCGGATAATACAGTCAGGGTCGATTTCGATAATATTTTCAACTAGCGGGAAAACAAAGCCATAATTGTCTGCTCTTGTCATATCTTCGAGGTGAGCCCGTGTACGAAGTCCGTGGTCGACTGCATACTGAAGGGCATCCAGATATTTCTCTTCGGCTTCTTCCCTGCCTGAGAGTTTCATCTTGGAAAAAATATGCGTATCCGACACAGACATCAGGATTCCTGTTTCTTTTAGCCCATCAACTTCGAGAATTTTGTCTATATCGGCTCTTGAAGCTCTTGCCCAGCCTGTGATTTCGGGAAACTCATACCCTATATCAAGCATTAGATCTACAGCATCTCTATCCCTCTTATTGAATACGAAGGCCTCAAGTTTTTCGATTCCTATCTCGTGCAGATACTCATAGATTTGGAGCTTGTGTTCTCTGCTAAGGACGATTCCCGGCATCTGGGAACCATCACGGATAGTGCTGTCACTTATGTACACGTCATTTCCATAGGGCAGCTTTAGTTTGGGCAGATCTTCATATGATTCGTAAACTTTCATCACTTTTCCTCCTTTATTCAGGTGGCAGGGCCCTGTATTGATAGAGCGGGATTTCACTGCAAAGATCTTCCTGTGAAAAAGATATATTTCAGGTATACAGGTCAGAAAATAAGTTGCATTTAACCTAAGAACCCTAATTCTTGTTTAAAAAACACTCTTTTGGGGGAGCACTTACTACTGTTCTTCAAAACAGCATCTTACATTCTATGTCAAGATTTATATTATGCCGAGTTTAGATTATGTGAGATTCAATACTTAAGTATATGTCGTTATAATTAAAATTTTTTTCTTTTAAAATATTCAATATGTTTTCATATTCATGTATTTATTTAATCTATAGTGCCTATACTATTTTAACTTACCAGGGGTGATAGGAGACACTGCTTCTTATTCCTTTTGAAAAATTCCCGGAGATTTCCCGAAAAAAAAGCTGATTAGCATTGATGTATAAGGTTCGTCTAAAGCTTTTCTTGCAGAAGTTTTATCTGTTTTTTTAGAGCCTCATGAAAGTTTACTTTCCTATCCTGCCCTTCTTACCGGTAATAAGGTATATCTACAACAAGTTATATTTATATTCGAGCTGATCTGAAAAATCTGACTTAATTATAAATCTGATTTAGCTATAAACTTGATTTAATTATGTTTGTGTATATATGTAATTGGCTTTGAACAATGCATATTTTCCAGTTTTCCAGCTCTGATTAATAAGTCGGTTAGTAAATAAAATTAAGAATTATATAAGTATATATTTAATTACGTTTTGTATATTTGCTTTACTTTATCCCGAGGTAAACATGTCCGAAATAATAAGCGTTAGCGGCGGTCCGACAAAACCTGAAATCATTGCTGTGTCCCTTTCCAAACTCGGGCTGCGGGACGGAGATCGGTTTGCAGATGTAGGCTGCGGTACGGGATCGATATCGATTGAAGCCACAAAACTTGCCCGGAACCTCACTATCTATGCGATAGATGCCCGAAAAGAGGCTCTGAGAGCCACTGAAATGAATTTCAAAAATTTCAATATAAAAAATGCCCGGATTTTAGCTGGCGAGGCCTCGGATCTACTGAGTTCGGAAAGTTTTACTGATACTATTGACTGTGCTTTTGTCGGCGGGACAAAAAATATTGGTTCTGTGCTTGAGACCCTTGTTAAGAAAAAAGCTAGAAGTATTGTGGTAAACGCAGTCCGAATAGAAACAGTTGTCAGGACAATTGAGGCAATGAAAAAACTTGGAATTTTTGATGAAGTAGTCCATATTTCGGTTTCGAGAAGTGCACCAATTGCCGGCGAAACAATGTTTAAACCTGAAAACCCGGTATACATCATTGTTGGAAAAAAGCAAAACTGAAAATTGTCTTATAATTTAAGTCTTCTTTACATTTATTTTTATAATTTATGGAGCGAGAGCATGTTAATCGGAGTAGGACTTGGTCCCGGAGACCCTGAACTTTTAACCCTCAAAGCAGTGAATGTTTTGAAAAACAGCGATAAGGTATATGTGCCAGGCCGCCTGGCAAAAGATCTTGTGGCTCCTTACGCAGATGCCGAAATCCTTGAGTTTCCCATGATAAGGGATATTGAGGTCCTTAATTCTCTCTGGAAAGAAAATGCTGACAGGATAGCAGAAGAGGCAAGAGAAGGCAATGTAGCTTTCGGGCTTATAGGCGACCCAAACTTTTTCTCTACGTTTTCCCATCTCAAAAAAGTAATGCGCAAGCACTATCCAGATGTAGAACTTGCAACCATACCTGGCATAAGTTCGATCACGTCCTTTGCCGCCAGGACCGATGTTGCGGTTGAGAGCTCTTTTGAGGTCAGCGACGGTTCTGAAATAGGATATATGATTCACCTGAAGGCTACGAAACCGAAATCCATAGTTAAACAGCTTGAAACTGAAGGATATACGGAGTTTATCTTTGCAGAAAAACTCTTTTCGGACAACGAGCTCATAATCCGGAAGAAAGAAGAAATTCCGGAGAAGGGAAACTACTTCAGCATCATTTACGGAAAGAAATGAAAGTGAATGACGTAATATTCAAACTTACATGAATTCGTGCAACTTACATAAATTCGCGTAACTTACATAATTTTGAAATGAAACACGAAAGCAAAGGGAATGGTCAGATGGAAAGGAAAGTATATTTTGTGGGAGCAGGCCCGGGAAACCCGAAACTCATTACCGTACTTGGGCGTGAAATGCTTGAAAAAGCCGACCTTGTGATGTATGCTGGCTCTCTGGTAAACCCTGAGGTTCTTAATTACACGCAGGGAGAAACAGTGGATAGTTATGGATTAACCCTCGAAGAAACCACTAAAATAATTGCGGACGCTGTAGATGCAGGGAAATTCGTTGTTCGCCTTCACAGCGGAGATCCATCTCTTTATGGTTCTGTCATAGAGCAGATGGAAGAGCTCAGGAAACACGATATAGAAGTCGAAAGAGTTGCAGGGGTTTCCTCGATTTTTGCAAGCTCTGCGGCTCTTGGCACACAGTTGACTCTTAACGGCGTTTCAGATACTCTAATTATTACCCGTCCTGCCGGAAAAACCCTGGAAAAAGACCTTATCCCCGAGCTTTCTGCCTACAATACTACTATGGCAATCTTCCTTGGCACGCAAAAAATAAGGGAAATTATGGAAAAAGTCCGCTGCCCGAAGGATACGCCTGTTGCAGTAGTGTTTCACGCGTCCTGGGAGGACGAAGAAATCATCACCGGAACTGTGGAAGATATCGCAGACAAGGTGAAGGATGCAGGGATTAAACGTTCAGCAATGATAATTATCGGTGGGGTTGTTGACCCTAAAAATTACAGGAGGTCCTACCTATACGGAGTAGCCCAGGAACCGTTGTAATCACTTTTGAACGAAATAGAGAGATTGCAGCAAGGATAGCAGAACACCTGAACGCAGACCTGCTTCTTTACGAGAAGGGAATATTCGAAAAGGCTTTTAAAAGCTATGGGGCAATAATTGCGGTTTTTGCCACAGGCATTGTGGTAAGAGACATTGCACCACTTCTCGATAATAAATGGTATGATCCTGCAGTGGTCGTAGTTGATTCAAACCTGAATTTCGCAATCCCACTGCTGGGGGGGCACCACGGCGCAAATGAAATTGCCCGCAAGATTTCTGAACTTGGAGCAGTTCCTGTGCTTACAACAGCGACCGAGGTTCACGGCAAACCTTCAGTAGAGGGTATTGCTGATAGGTTAGGCTGCGAAATCTTCAACAAAGAATCTACTGTAGCTGTAAACTGTGCTCTTCTTGAGACTGAAATAGAGGTCCTTAATGTTAAAGGGCCCCGAATTGTCGTCGTAGATGAAGATGTATCCGTACTGATAAGAAAACAGCATAAGAATGTAGAAATCAAAGACAACAATAAAGGTAAACAGTAATTGAGCTGTAAATTAATCTGCACTTAAGTAAATTAACCTGCCCAGGAACTCTTTAAGAATCAGAGACGATAATAAATGATTGTAGGAATAGGAACTCGCAGGGGCATTACGAAAGAAGAGGTCATTGAAGCCGTAAAACAGGCTCTCGATGAGTGCGGCCTGAGCCTGGGAGAAATTACATCTTTTGCTTCTGCGAAACTTAAGGAAAACGAACAAGGGCTTCTGGAAGCGGGAGAGACGCTTGGCATTCCGGTGGACTTTTTGCCGGATGAAGTGCTGAACAGCTATAGTCCTCCTTCAGCTTCCCAGGCTTCCCGATTTGGATTAAAAGGAGTTGCAGAACCTGCAGCTCTGGCACTTTCTGAAGAAAAACAATTGATTTGCAGGAAGAAAATCTATGGCAGAGTCACAATCGCAATCGCAAGATAAGGCAACGAAAGGAAAACTTTACATCGTAGGGATTGGCCCAGGATCTGTAGAACAGATGACGATCAGAGCCAGAGATGTAATCCTTAATGCCGATTATGTACTCGGAAACGGTACTTACCTGGATCAGATAGCAAGCCTCCTCGGAACCCAGGAAGTAATCCGCAGCTATATGGGTAAAGAGGTGGACAGGGCAAGAAAAGCGGTGGAGCTTGCAAAAGTTGCAACTGTTGCCATGATCAGCGGCGGCGATACCAACGTATACGGTATGGCAGGCATTGTGCTTGAAGTTGCTGAACATCAAGGGCTTGAAGTTGATATAGAGATTCTTCCTGGAGTCACGGCAATTTTAGCTGGGGCAAGTATGCTAGGCGCACCTGTTGTGACAGACTTTGCAGTTATCAGCCTCAGTGACCTTCTGACTCCATGGGATGTAATTGAAAAACGACTTAATCTTGCTGCAGAAGCCGATTTTGTAATGGCTCTCTACAACCCGAAAAGCCGTAAGAGACAATCCAACTTTTCAAGAGCTATAGAAATTATCCGTCAGTACAAGGCCGATTCCGTGCCTGTGGGACTTGTGAAGAACGCTCTGAGGGGAGATGGTGAAGACAGGATAGTAACCACTCTTGGAAAAGTTATGGAATACGAAGATTGGGTAGATATGAGCACCACGATCCTTATTGGAAACGGAGATTCCAGAATATGGAATTCTCAAAAGAAAGATTTCATAATTACTCCCAGGGGGTATCAGAAAAAGTATGACTACTGAAGAGAATGCTAATGAAAAGGTAGGGAACCTCGACAATCTTGAAGAACTTACCGAGCTTACGGTTGATGTGAACCCCGAACTTGTAAGCATTTGTAAGGACTCCGGGGCAAGAACCGAAGAAGCAAAAGCCATCTATATGAAAAGCCGGACAATGATCCAGGAACTCATCGGCAACAAAACTCCTGAAGACCGCTTCCGCCAGCGCTGCGTTATTGCTACCGGAGACCTTTCTGTGGCAGATATCATGCGTTTCATGCATGACCCCATACCTGCAGGAGTAGAAGCTATCAAAAAGGGTGCCCCGATTTTCGTGGATATCAATATGGTAAAAGCCGGAATTACAAAGACAGGACACAAATCTGAAATTATTTGCGTGCTTGATGAAGACCCTAATGCTGAAATTGCTAAAAGGTACGGAATTACGCGCACATCAGCCGGCTTCCTTGCTGCCAGGGAGCGGCTAGATGGGAGTATTATTGCAATCGGAAATGCACCTTCTGCCCTTATTATGGTCTGCAAACTTATCGAAAAGGGTGTGAGACCAGCCCTTATTATCGGGCTTCCGGTAGGTTTTGTAAATGCAGCTGAATCTAAGGAAATAGTCAGAAACCTGAAAGTTCCTGTACCCTCTATTAGTTGTGTCGGGACAAGAGGCGGAACCCCAATGGCAGTTGCATGCGTAAATGAGCTTGTTGCAATCGCAAGAGAAAGTGAAGACGCGAGAGAAAGTTAAAAACAACACTTTCTTTAGTTTTTTAATTTTTAATCCAATTTTTTGTTTTCAGTGTTTTTTCAGTTAATCGCCTGCTTTCCAATACCTTTTTTATATAAGTTAGGAATTACGCACTTGAAGCACAAAACAATAACATTAAACGCGTAACTTTCTAAAAGAGCGATTTTAGCTATTTGGCCTACTATGCTTGATTTTACAGCATACGTGCGTAATTCTTATAAGTTTCTCATTTTACCAATTCATATTTCAAATTCTAAAAATAATTTCGTATGTGTTTATGAACTTTTGCATTATTGTTATTATGACTGTGAAAAGTCAAGTTTTATGTTATATAAACTGGTATGAAATTTAAATTGGATTTATGTGTAAATTAAAACAAATAAACACATGGTCGGATAAAAATGAGGAAATTATGCACAGCATTACTTACTCTTGTAGTATTGATCTCAACGACTACGAGTGTAGAAGCTCTGGAATCTAAGACGATAGAAAGGCATAATGGCGCATCTGCATACGCAGAATGGTATGAGATAAACAACAATGCAACTACCTATACGTACTTATCTGTAACTGAAACCAATGATGGTACTGATATCTATGTATCAACCTATAAATATGGGCCAGATTATTGGTTCGAAAAGTCGGGATACATGTTTACAGAGAATGATGTCTTCAGTATAGATAAAAAACTCAACTCTGCAAGCCTGTCTGAGATTAATATTGATGTCAATAACTGGTATACGGGTGAAACCGAAACTATGGCTGTAAAAGCTACCTGGACTGGTATGGGAGATATATCAAAAGGATCTTCTTCATATAGTTCACAGAATGGAGATTATGTGTGGAAGAGTAGTGACAGTTCAACCTATAGAGGGGCTTCAGTCACAGGCAGTATAAATGGCATGGATCTTGGAGCAAGTTCCTATGCAAGTTTGTCTAACTTCAAGTCTACATATATGAGCATGGAAAAGTAAACGCATAACGAATATTCTTAAATGGTTAAATTATTTGGCTTTATAGAAGTTCTCAAATTCCTCATAAACACCTGCTGGAACTACTACTGGGTTTTATAATTCCATGTTAACTTTGATAATTCATTTAAAGAGAATTTCTATAAAACTATTTTTCAGTCTTATTTTTGCTGTCAACTATTTCATTATTTTATTTTTTCATACAAGAGGCTTTGCACAAAATGTCCGTATTTTCCCCGACTTTCTGTGCAGATGGGGGACTTTTTGTGCAAGATGCGAATCAAGGAAAAAATCAAGTTTAAAACATTTTAGAAATACTAAAATCAAGAGATATAAATAATACTGAAGATGTTTTTAAAAATATTTACATTATGTAAGTCCTCAGTTAGAAAATAGAAAGATTGGACGCAAAAACATATTATGAAATAAGAAGAGAAGAGTCTAAATCTTAGAAAAGGTAGTAATTAATATAATTTAAATGTGTTCTAATTTTCTCTTATATGGGGAGGATAGGGGGTACCCCTATCTCCTGTAGTCTTGCATTTTTTATTTCGGCCATTGCATTAGCTAGGTGTTTAGCTGCTTTACTGAGTTTTTTGCTAGATTCCTCAATGCACCAGAGTATTATTATGAGGAATCCTACTACTGTAAATACATCCATTTATTTAACCTATTCAATACTTTTCGATTTTAATGGCAGTGGGCACTGCCAAAAAAGTAAGATGTAAACTTATATAAAAAATATGCTAAATGTTTAGCCTCGTTTAATTATAATAAATGAAAAAATAATTATTAAAACAATTATTTTGAGTGAATATTTTAGAAAGGATTGATTTTTTAGTTATGTTTATATGGAAGTTTAATATTCTATTATATGCACCAAAAAGTGAAAAAAACTACTGGTTTCAGAGATATATTTTTCACCAAACCTTCAAATTATTAACATCGGCTATGAGCTGAGGCAGTACTTTTCGATTATGGGCAAATTTTCGGAGGTATAAGTGATGGAGATTTGTTGTAGTCTGAAACCAGTAGACAATTTTCTTTCATTTCTAAAAACAACAAGTAAAGTCTATTTTATATTTTACATACAAATATATTAAAAAATAATAATTGTGTATACAAAAAATTAACTTTAATCTTCCTTATAAAATTTTTCCACTCCTCCGTTCCCATTTTCTACAGGAACCTTTAACAGTAATGTACCTTTATCGTTCTGTTTTTGTCTAAATACTAGACTAGATCCATCATCAAGAAATAGAGTAATCTCATTTTCTCCATACTGGCCTTCAACTTCTTTCCACGTTCCCTTATAGTTTTCCAATCCTCCAGTGTGGTAAAAAGCGGTTCCATCAGATGCTAATGTTACGTATTCTTGATCTTCCCCACTACGAACGTATTTTGTTTCTTTTGATGCACAACCAGAGGTAAATATTATAAGAAATAGCAAAATAATTAACAGTTTTCTCATTGGGACACCAAGAAAGAGTACGAGGGGTTGAGATTTATTTATTGTGTTTGTAGATACTGTCATATATACGAGTGGCAGTTTAAAAAACTTAATAACTGACATAAAAACACATGCAACTAATTAAAAATAATACACAAGAGTATCTATATTGAAATAAACCGAAACACTATTAAATTGTAAACAATAATAACTGAAAATATAGGAGTTTTTACATTGAGTTCATCAAATAATTGCCTTGAAAACGTAATTTTAAGGTTTGATTTTAATGATAATATAATAATTCCAGAAGATGTCGTGTCTACTGTTGGAAAAGAGTTATCCAATGATTTTAGTAAATATGAACAATCGGAAAGGAATGATTGGAAAGTGGACATCCAATCAGGGCAATTGGTTACTGAACACAGAAAAATCAAAATATACACTTTTAAAAATGGTTTAGGGGACTCAATATTATTAGATACTAATGCTCTGACTTTTAATATTCTGAATTATAGCAGCTATAGTGAATTTATTTCACATGTAAAACGAACTATTTCTTTGTTACAAGTAGGCAATGAAGAACTAAAGAGATTAGGACTCAGATACATAAATCATATCAAATTAAAAGAGGGTAGCCCTTTTGAATGGGAGGGGTATATTGCACCACCCTTAATTCAGAATATTGATTTCTTAGATGATACAGATCGTAATAGTTTATCTCGAAATATGGGACAAATGCTCTTTAATAAATATGATCCAGATCGTTACTTGAATTTTATATATGGGATGCCTAATAGCGAATTCCCAAACAAAATTGCAAAACGCGAGTTCGTTTTAGATTATGATTGTTATACTGAAAGTAATATCAATATAAATGAAGCATATGCATATATTACAAGTTTCCACGATGAAATAAAAAGAATGTTTGTCAAAAGTATAGGTGACAAACTAAGAACGAAAATAGGTGAAGATAAATTATGTATGATATAAACGATCCTTTTTCAATACGTGGAGTTTCCAAGACAGAGAGTAAACTATCGAATTCTTCTGTAATTGATTTAGAGAAAGAGTCCACCAAAAGTAAAAATGATTATAGGGCATTTTTCGAGAAAGAAACATTCGAAAAGTATATAGAAACTTATCCTAAGGCAGAAGTAAGAAAGAGGGTATTATGCCGTGTACAAATCCCAGATTAATACAATGTATAGAAGGCACAATCCCTTAGATAGAGTGTATCAAGGAGATATATTACAAAATCTATCTATGAAATCACTTGAGTATATCGATGGAGAATACGATATAATAAGTATAGATCTTCCTTATGCTGTTGTAATGACGCAGGATTGTGATTTAGAGTGGGATTATAATACTAGAACAAGTGTGAAAACCCATGACAAATATTTGCCTACAATTTTAATATGTCCAGCATATTTAGCCCAGTTGTTAAAAGACGGCACACATTTAAAAAATATAGGGCAAATAATGAATAAATGGAATTCTGATCAATTCAAAGGCATCAAAAAACAAAATAATGACAGGTTCCATTATTTAGAAGAACATACTAATTTGCAAGTTGCAGAGCTTGTAATTGATTTTAAACATTATTATACAATTCCCCGAAATGCGTTATATCAAGTATATACTGAAAAATATCTAGCTAGTTTAAATCAATTATATAGAGAGTATTTATCCCAGAGATTCTTTAATTATCTTAGTAGAATCGGGCTCCCAGATATATCAAATTGCGAATCAGATGAAGTAGCTGAATTAACGGGATCAAAATAAAACTAAGTAGTTTTTACCTTCAAACTTGCATTTTAAATCAATGTGATTCATTTATTTTTCCTCTTTTAGCTCAATCTAACAAGCTTCAGCATGGTTCTATTGTTGATATCAAAGTTTATACAGAAATTACTGTTTTCTCTGATTTTCCATGAAGAAACTCAGGCTCAATCCCATTCTCATACATCTCATGAATAACAACAGTCAAATTCATTGGTCATCGGTTAAGGAATTTTCTTGCCTGAAAGCTATCGATTTTGCATTAGAAGCCGGACTTAAATTTTGGCCTATTTACATGAAATCGATACACTGCTCCAGTTCATAATTTATTAAAATATTCTACTGGTGTTGAGGAAATTGACGCAATTTATCACGATTCTTCACTTAACCGAAGGCGCATGAATTTCTTTTGTTTATGAGCTTGTCCTGAAACCTGGCTGCCAAATATTGGCACGCCATTTAATTTCAGCCACTGATTTTTAGAAAATTGATTAAAGCGCCAATTGTTAGATACCTTGGTCATAAAATTCATATGGATTTTCAAAGTTGTGATGTTTGGAGTTCAATTGGGTGTGAAATTATTGGTTAGAATCCAAAACCTCGAAGCTCAATTAGTCACTTACAGAATGAAATATCAAGAACTAATTTTGAGTTTTGGGATCAGCCCGAATTATTGCTTCAAGGAGGTATGTAATGAGAAAACTGTACATAATGTGTTTTACACTCATAGTCTTGCTTTCAACATCTATGAGCGTACAGGCAATGGAATCTAAAACAATAGAAAGGCAAAGCGGCTCATCCGCATATGCAAACTGGTATGAGACAAACGGCGACGTAACTACCTGTACATATCTGTCCTTAACTGAAACCAAAGATGGTACTGATATATACTTATCAACTTACACATATGGGCCAGATTATTGGTTCGAAAAGTCGGGATACATGTTTACAGAGGATGATGTCTTCAGTATAGATAAAAAACTCAACTCTGCAAGCCTATCTGATATTGAGCTTGAAGTCACTGACTGGAATACAGGTGAAACAGATACTGTAACCGTCGGAGCCGACTGGACTGGTACAGGAGAAATTTCAACCGGGACCTCGACCTCAAAATCAACAACTGGCGACTACGTGTGGAGAAGCAGCGAAAATTCAAAATACAGGGGAGCTTCGGCCACAGGCAGTATAAACGGCCTGGATCTTGGGATAAGTACTGACGCAAGTATGTCTAACTTCAAGTCTGCCTATATGAGTATGGAGAAATAAGCGTATTATAACAATTTTTGAAGGATTTCAAAAGCCCCAGAGGTAAAGAAGTAGCCTGATGCACAGGTATTTCGATTCAATAGATTAAACCTCAGGGCCTGACAAATCCTTCATATTTCCCCTTTTAAGGAAATATTAATTTGGCTTATTAATTTAAGTTAAGTTTACGACTCTCCTAATCCAGTTTAAATTCTGCGTCTTCAGGACATATGCCATCATATTCTTGCGCCTATGACCTAATTCTCCGAATCTGGATTCAAACAAACCATTGAAAATGGTTCTGATAGATCATATAAAGCCCGAAGAGTACCAGTACTGTTCCAGCTCCCTTTTTGAAGACCGCATCCCACTTAGAAATAAGCCGGATTTTTGAAGAGGAAAAGTGGGCTGAGTACGCGAGCAAGAGCATTGGTATAGCAAATCCAAGAGAATAAACTGAAAGGGTAAGGGCTCCTGTAATAGTATTTCCGTTTAAAGCTACCATGGTCAGGATCGAGCCTAGAATTGGTCCGACGCAAGGGATCCAGAGAACACCGAGGGAAAGGCCAAGCAAGAAGCCAGAAACAGGTCCTTCATCACCCATTTTCCCCAGAAGGGGAAACTTTGAAAATGCATTGAATAGGCTTATGTCAAAGAGTAGTGCAAAGCCCAATAAGAGAATAAGGACCTCTGCGAGAATTTTCAGTTGATCGGTATACGCGCTGAATACTGCCCCAAAGGCAGATGTTGCCACTCCCATTATGGTGAAGGATATTGAGACTCCAAGCACTATTGCAAGAGGCCTCAATTTGTTTTTTCCTGCGGATGTTGCCAGGACAGCAGGCAGAAGGGGAAGGATGCAAGGAGACAGGACACTGATAATTCCTGCTCCAAATGCAGCCACGGGGGAAATAACTTCATAATACATGGTTACAATTTCTTTTTTTAGTTTATTTACGATAGTGTTTATCCGGAACTATGGATTTTACCATAAGTTTGAACTTCTAACTTAATGAGTTTAGAAATTAGTTCTATATATTAAGTTTATTTTTATTATTATTTGCTTTTCCCCTCTTTGAGAAGAGCAAGGTTTATACGATTTTCATACACCTCTTTTTCCATTTGCCCTTGAATTCTAGCCTGGAATCTATCCTTAGTGACTGTCCCATTCTCTTGCATATAAACATAGTCCCCGTCTTCAATACCCACGACCAAAGATGTGTCAGGGACGTATCCGATTTCAAAATAAGAGTTAAGATCAGGGCTCTCGGTTATATCTATAGATGCAATAGTGGCTTTCCCACTGTATTCTGTTGCCAGTTCCTTCAGCATGGGTTTCATGGCCTGGCATGGTCCGCAGTGTTTAGATCCTATTTTTACAAGAACAGGCCCCTGCTCAAGGGATGCATTTATCTGTTCAAGGGAGGTCACTTCAAGAACACTAGTTCCTTCCTGGGCTTCCTGAGAAGTTGTGTTCTGTCCAGACTCGTTTGTTTTGACAACGCCATTTTCTCCCTGGATTTCCTGAGAAGTTGCATTCTGTTCAGATTCGTTTGCTCCGACAATGCTATTATTCTCCTCAATTGCCTGGGTATCTGTGGAATTTTCCTTGCTGTCATCAGTACAACCCGCAGTAAAGATTACAGCTGCAAGCATGATCAATAAGACAAATAATTTCTTCATGTTCTCAACGTTAATTTTTTATTTTATATTATTTTACATATTATTTAGCAATTATGTTGTATGGTAATAATTTCCTCTTTTCAAAAATAACCTTCATTTTAATATAGCCTACATTTTCTACTGGTTGTGAAATTCGAATTATGAAGTAGAATTATCAATAAACCTCAAATAATTAACTCTAAGGGAAGAAGATATATACCTAGTTTAAGAGACTTTTGGTCTGTTGAAAATATATAAATCCCCTTATTAGACGACTTTAAAAATAAATATAGCGAGTGGGGTGTAGAGTGAGTAGGATATAGAGTGAGTAAGATAAGAAGTACAGGAAAAAGAAGAGATCTTAAAAAACTAATTAGAATTGCCGGGCCAGCCGATTGAAGAAAAGTTAGCCGATTGAAAAGAAGAGGGGTCCTCAAAAGAACGCCAGGTTGCTGTTTAGCTTATTAAAGAGAGGTTAGCCGATTGAGAAGCTAACCAATCGAGAAAAGTTGTATAATCACGTAAACGTGTAACCTTTCCTCTTTTATTTCGCTTTACTCCTCTCCCAGAGTTTTTTCTACTGCGGTTATAACAGCCTCGAAGTTCTTCTGCCATTCCGTACTGTGGTCAAGCAGGCCCTGGATAACAGTGCCTTTATCTTCCATTTCTGCGACCTTTGGCTCAATAGGGAGTCTGGCAAGAATCGGAATATTGAAGTCTTTTGAGGCTTTTTCCACACCACCAGTTCCGAATACTTCTATTGGCTTGCCACAGTGGGGGCAAATAAGCCCATGCATATTGTCAACAAGCCCTATGATAGGCACGTCAAGTTTTTCAGAGAATTTTATTGACTTTCGAACGCTGATAAGGGCTACATCCTGGGGAGTTGTAACAAGCACCGAGCCGTCGCAATTGGGAATGAGCTGAGCCACACTCAGGGGTTCGTCTCCTGTGCCGGGTGGCAAGTCTATAATCAGGAAATCGAGTATTCCCCAGCTAACGTCTTCCAGAAACTGTTTGATTGCCCCCATTTTGGCAGGCCCTCTCCAGATTACAGGAGAATCTTTGTCTCCGAGCAGAAAACCGACAGACATCATAGAAAGATTTGGAAGTACCGAGACTGGAAGAATGCCTTCTTCATTAACCTCGAGCCTTTGAGACTCTAACCCGAAAATAGTAGGAATGGTCGGTCCGTGAATATCGCAGTCCAGAAGCCCAACTTTATATCCTCGCAGGGCCAGCCCAGCGGCCAGATTTGCTGCAACTGTACTTTTCCCTACTCCTCCTTTTCCGCTCATTACCATGATCTTGCGTTTGATACGCCTGAGATTGACTACTATTTTTGGCTCTTCTGGCTTTTTCGATAAGCTCTCAAGTGGTTGAACCTTATCTGTCATTTTTATCGCCTGTGTAAAATTTCCGTATTTTTCCCGGTTTTCAGATTTCTCTTTTACGAGTTAGCATCTTCACTAATGTCAGCGTTCTCAGCGCTGATATAGTTACCGCCCTTTATCTCTATTGCTTTTCCTGTGCTAAGGGCGAGAGCGATTTTCATTCTAGCAGCTTTTAGATCTTCCCAGAAAGCTCTCCTTGAGATTCCTACTCTGATAGCCGCATCTTCCTGCTTCAGACCTTCGACGTCTACAAGTCTCAATGCCTCAAGCTCTTCTACTGTGATGGATACAACCTCAAGATCCGCAAGCGGGACTCCTCTAGGCTTGAAATATGTGATGTCGGGCGTTTGCTCAACACGCCTCGGACACTTTGGTCTTCCTCTGCATTTTTTCATAGGTTACTTATGCACATTGCGGAATAAATATATAATAATTTCTCTTGCCTAACAGAAAGATATATATATTTATGAACAAATGAGTGAAAGTGAGGTTGCCTGCCACAAAGTTAGAGGAAGTTTTTATAAAAGTATGAGTACCTGAAAAGGAAACGGTAAAGCGCTTCACGCATTTAAGTCCTGGGGAGTCAGGGTTTTGTAGACGCAAAGGCACAGTAAGGTAAACTTATCGCCCTTTGGCGATGACTTCCTCAAAGAGGCAACAACAGAAAATGTCTGTGAAGATTAAATGAGAGTCAGAACTTCATCATTAAACAGAGTGTCTTATTTTATAATTTTACTATAATTTTTCCTTAATTTCCTCTTTTCACCTGGAACTCTATCTTGTATTTCGATATCCCTCGTAGAAATATTTATACCTTCACAGCTTATCTGTGACTATAATTCCCTATCCATGTTAAAAATTCCCGGGAGAAAAAAATGTGCAGTGCGCGTTATGCCGGATTAAGGAATGCGTAAAAGGCAAAAATTGTTCAGTCATTAAATCTGGGCTTGAGTATACAGGCAACGATCTTAAAGCAATTCAGATTTCTGCCTGGCTCGAATCCGATGGCATGAAAAGGACAAAACTTGAAGAGATCGCTATTTATGCAAAAAGTCTTGGGTACACAAAAATAGGAATTGCTTTCTGTGTTGAATATGAGCGAGAAGCCAGACTGGTGTATGACATTCTTTCAAGATATTTTGAAGTGTTTTCAGTTTGCTGTAAAGTATGTAGCTTCGAAAAAGCCAGCCTGGAAATTAAAAAATTCAAGGATATTGAGTATGAAGCAGTCTGTAATCCTATAGGTCAGGCAATGCTCCTGAACGATGACCTTACGAATCTCAATATCATGCTGGGGCTTAAAACAGGCTATGATATCCTCTTTGCAAAATACTCTGAGGCTCCTGCGATAACGCTTCCTGTTGAGGAATTACCTCAGTTGGCGGATTCAGAAATTGATATTATAGAATGAATTTTCAAAGTTAATTTTTAGAAGTAGTTCTTGGTTTTGTGAGTTAATGCCCTGGAGAAAAATATGCTCAAAAAATCGAAAACATCTGGACAGGGTTTTAAAACCGGGTCTAAATGCCTGAAGATCAGAGCTCATCACCTTTGCTGCATCCAGGGTTTTCAGGGCTATGGGTACAGCCCAATTTTTGTGGCAAATTTAAAGGCCGTAATTTCAGATATTAAGGCTTTTCCTTCAAGACCTCTGGAACTGGTATCTGAATGTGATGTAATCTGTGCGTCCTGTCCAGGCAAAAAGGAATGCACTGCGCAAGAATCAACTATCTCTGGCAGGATAAAGAGTATGGATCTTGCTGTTATGGAGAAATTAAAGATAAAAGAAGGAACAATTATGGAGGCAGATAAAGCCTTCAGTTTAATCAATTCACAGTTGACTAATGCATCAGAAATTAATGAAGTCTGTGGCCCCTGCAAATGGAGACAGAAATGTCTCTGGTACATGCAGGAAGAAAGGTGAACTGCCACCAGGCTAAAGACTTAGCGGCTTCCTTAATTCAGAGATGATCACCGGCATCTCCAAAGGCTTTAATCCGGCTGGTCCGTCCGTACTGAGTCTCGCTCCTTCGCTCGTTTCAGCTTTACGTAGTTACAAGCTAGAATAGAAGGTTTTTCTATGAACCGCGGCCTAAAAAATGAAAATGTTCTGTTTTATAATTATATTTTATATTTCTGTTTTATATTCCTATTTTATATTTTATTCTTTTAATGTTTAATTGAAACTTGTTTCTTGAATATTTTTCCGGACTGTTATTTTAAACCTGCACTGATCTCATAGATTTTTGCAAGAAACTCGACATTCTGAACCGCATTCTGTTCTATTCCCAAATCAGATGGAGAAAAACCAAGAGCAATACCCAGTAGCTGAGAGTAGTGAAGGACAGGGATCGAGTAATCCGTTCCGAATTTTTCATTGACTGCGAGCTGTCCCCTATCAAATTGCAGGTGGCAAAAAGGACATGCATTAACGATACAGTCAACTCCTGCTTGCCGAATACAGGCGAGCTTGTGCTCAAGCATCTCAAGGGATTCGGTATTATGTCCTGAGCGGACTCCCCCTCCGGCTCCGCAGCACATCATCTTGTCGGTATAGTCTACACTTTTTGCACCCGTGGCTTCAACGAGTTCGTCAAAGAAAACCGGAGCCTCCGTTTCTCCGAGATTTCTATCCCTTGAAGGCTTGATAAGGTGGCATCCGTAGTGTAGTGCCACTTTAATGTCAAGCTGGGTTGTGACATACTCCTTGAGTTTCTCAGGCCCAAATTCCTTATATAGATATTCGATTATATGCCTGACCTCGGCAGTGCCTCTGAATTCCATACCGATTTCTTTAAGGCAATTATTCGTGCACGCCTTTAATTCCGGATCTTTTTTCAGTTCTAGATTAGCATCTGCCAGGGAGCCGTAGCAACCATTGCAGACCGTAAGTACATCTCGACCCATCTTTTCAGAAAGAACTATATTCCGGCTGGCAAGGGCAAGCCAGGTTGCTTTATCAAAGGACTTGAAGACTCCTGGAGCAGGACAGCAGGAGGCTCCTGGCAGATCGGATACGTCTATATCAAGCTTTTGCAGGCAGAGCTTAGTTGCTTTTTCAATCCCGGGATAACGGTTGGGTACGATGCATCCAAGAAATAGCGATAGTTTTTCCATATTCTGCCTCCTTATTTTTCAGCCGTTAGCTCGTCAAATTTGCATGCTTTGAGAAGATTCCTTACCTCTTGAAGGGCTTCAGGATACTTCTGGACGGTCTCAGGTATTGGATCAAGACCCAGTTCTTCCCTCTTTTGCTTTGTTTCTTCATCCAGAGGGACTGAATGCCCGAATTCCATGACCATTTCCGAGACCTTCCTGTGCTCTGGAAGCATGAAACCTTCCTTTACTGCAAGTCTCCGGAGCTCAAGGAGAGCATCAGTAATTGGTATCTCGCGCGGGCAGCGCTCCTGGCAGGTATAACAGGTAGTACAGAGCCAGAGGGCGTCATCGGAGAGGACTGATATTCTATTCTTGCGTGCGTCCCGAAGAATTCTTCGTGTATTAAGCCCGGTATGCCGTCCAGAAGGACAACTCCCTGTGCATATGCCACACTGCATGCAGGAAAGTAAGTCAAGACCTGCATCCTTTAACACTTTTGGCAATTCTTCACTCATACAGGTTCACTGTCTGATTTAGTCGGTTCGTCTTTTTAAGAAAAGAAAAGTAAGCAAAATAATTAGATAAAGAGAAAATTCCGCAACTGAAATTGAGTTATAGAGCTTTACGATAAACAGGTTTTTCCTGACAAGCTCTTTGTAATAAGTCCTTTTCCAGATTTTTCACTGATAAGTCCTTTTCCAGATTTTTCACTGATAAGTCCTTTTCCAGATTCTTCACTGATAAGTCCATTTCTTACAGATTTTTCTCATGTTAATTATTAATCTCATAATATTTAACATAAACTAAATTTGTTCGGGTTCAATAACAGGAGTGAAGAATTTGGCTCAAGGCTGACAATTACGAATTTTCGAATCTCTTTTTATTGATTATCCATTAATGAGTTAGTTTTTGCTGACCATTCATTAATGAGTTGTTTACCAATTGTCTGTTACTGATCTTGTTTTAATACCTTCAGGCAGAGGTTCTTGTTTTAGATATTCCTTAAAACCTGTGCCTTTAGATATATTATATTTAGTATTATATAAAAATAAGTTTCCGAAAAAATATTCGTTTTTCCAGACTCAAAATATCTCCGTTTCCAGTCTTTTCCTGCAGATCTTTAGTGCTTTTAGGTTTCATCATGAAAAGTTTATCCCAAGATCTCTAAGTCCGTTGAGTTTTGCAAGATTGATCAGCAGTGGTGTAAGCGATTCCATGATACTTGCCTGTTTGAGAGGACCTCCATCCAGGGGTTTCATGCATCCCATATGCTCTGTAAGATTAATGACCATCTTCTTTGCTTCGACATCATCGCTACACACCAGTGCATGGTGTACAGCTTTGCACTTAACAATATCTCTCAATTTTCCTGCCGGAATGTTGTGGAAAGCTGCAACAACTTTTGTAGAAGCCGGGACATTTTTCTGAATTGCAAGAGCGGCTGAACCTTCCTCTGGAGGCTTATATACAAAAAGATCTCCTTCCTTTACCATCGGGACTACAGGAGTAATAAGAATCTTGTCTTCAAGCGCCTCACGAATCTCATGCAGCAAAGGCAAAACGTGGCCAAACCGAATAGTAAGAATTATTACTTCGGCTGCCTGCGCAGCTTCATGGTTACTGTTTCCTGTAATAGTTATCTTAGACGTATCAAACCCGCAGTTTTCAAGTTCGGAAATGGCTTCTTTTGCGGCTTCATTGGCAGTTTCCTTGGATCTGGACCCTATAATTACTTCATTCTTTACGCCTTCAGCCATAAGGTTTTGAAGGGCCAGTCTGAGCACCATACCTTCTCCTATATTGCCAGTTCCTCCTAATACAGCTATTTTTAACTTTTCAGAACTCAATTTGAAAAAACCTCCAGTTTGCTATATTTTCCATAAAATATATCGGAAAGTAATGTACCTTTTGTCTTTGTTTATGAAATTAAGATCGCTAATTAAATATATTATGGATAGCGACTCCAAATTTCTATAATTACTTTCATTAATCTGAATATTTATCTAAGACTATAAAACTAAACTCTTTTATTAATTTCGCTTTTCTCATTTAGTATTTCTTTTAATAATTCAACACCCTAAACACACTCTGGAAAGACATTGCAAAGATTTAGAGATATACATCGCTTATATTTTGCTTGAATTTTTATTCAAGCAGTAAAACTCCAACACATATAGTTTTCTCAGGTTTGCAGAACTCAAGTACAAGTCCTGCTTTTTCCATTGCCTTCTGGAGGTTTATTCCTACAGCTTCAGGTGCAAACCGCCTCAACTCTGGCTTTATACATTCCTTAAGATTACAGATATCACATTCGTTGCAGGAACCGGGCCTCAGAAGATGCGCAAAAGTAAAGCCTTCCCTGAAAGCTTCATGTTCAAGCTCTAACATTTTATGGAAGGAGTCCTTACGAATTTCTCCCCAGGCCTCAAGGATATCCGACACCTGTGAAGTATCGCGTTCATCGATAAGTAGAAGCGCACTATTGTATTCTCCTATGATTTTTCTAAACTCTTCAACCGATATAACATTAGGTGGACAGCTCAGTCTCTTTCCATAACCTCTGCAACCGTAAGCGCATTTTAGAGCAATCCTGTTTTCAACCGGAATGTCTTCTGAATCCACAAGGTAAGCCTTGAGCCCCAACCCTGAAGCCTTTTCAACAAGATCGTCGAATTTTCCTAACATGACAACCTCCTTTCAAAAAAAACCTATTGTTTTTAATTCTTGTTTCTTCTTAATTTGTTTTCTTTCCAATTATTTTTTTATTTTTGGGAAAAACGAATTAAGCTCTTACTAGCCCTAAACTAGCCCTAAACTAGCTCTAAAGTTAACTAACCCTAAAGTTAACTAGCTTTGAAGTTAACTAGCCCTAAAGTTACTTTTTATCTTTTAAGAAATCACTGCAAGAGAGATATTTTTTAAAAAACTACTGAAAGAAATATAGTTTTGTTATGAAAAACAAAAATTATTACATATATTTACTATCTATATCTGCTCATAAATTCTTACCATATTCACTACTAAGTGACATCTCTTAATTGATAACAGATAATTAGTAAAGGAATCTACATGATTAAAAAAGTACCTTTAACCGAATTGAAAAACCGGATGAGAAATTTTAGAAAACGGATGGATATCTCAAATCCTCAATGGGAGATAGCTGTTATCTTCAGCAAGATAAATCTATATTATTTTACAGGTACGATGCAAGATGGAATGCTGATTATCCCTAAGCACGGAGAAGCAACTTTCTGGGTACGCCGCAGCTATGAAAGAGCCCTAGATGAATCTTTATTTCCAAATATAGAACCTATGAACAGTTTTCGTGATGCTACAAAAAGTATAAGTGGACTTCCGAACACGGTATACCTTGAAACCGAAGTTGTTCCTCTAGCTTTGTACCAGAGATTTCAAAAATACTTCCCTTTTAAGAATGTCAAATCTGCTGACTCTCAAATTTGCGCTGTCAGAGCAGTAAAAAGCGAATATGAACTCTCGCTAACAAGAGAAGCTGGCAAGATTCATCAGCATGTGCTGGAAGATCTTGTGCCCGAAATGCTGCATGAAGGAATGAGTGAAGTAGACCTGTCAACCGAACTATTTTCAGTTATGGTCGAAGAAGGCCATCATGGATTATGCCGCTTTGGGATGTTTGATACCGAGATGTTCCTGGGAAATGTGTGTTTTGGTGAGAGCTCGATTTATCCTTCTTACTTTAACGGGCCTGGCGGAAATTACGGGATGAGCCCTGCGGTTCCCCTGATAGGAAGCCGTGATAGAAAACTGAAAAAAGGAGATCTGGTATTCATTGATATCGGATGTGGAATTGAAGGTTATAACACGGATAAAACAACAACATACATGTTTGGTTCTTCGCTTCCACAATATGCAATCGATGCCCATAATAAATGCGTGGCAATACAGAACGAGGCTGCTTCAATGTTAAAACCAGGAGCCATACCTTCAGAAATATACAATACCATAATGAGCAATCTAGATTCGGAATTTCTACAGAATTTTATGGGCTTTGGTAACCGTAAAGTAAGATTTCTCGGGCACGGCGTCGGACTGCTAATCGATGAACTGCCTGTAATTGCAGAAGGCTTTGACGAGCCCCTTCAGGAAGGAATGGTATTTGCCCTCGAACCTAAAAAAGGAATCGAAAACATTGGAATGGTCGGAATTGAAAACACCTTTATAGTGACTGCCAAAGGTGGAGAATGCATTACCGGTGACAACCCGGGATTGATTCCTGTATATTGATCACTAAAATACTGTATAAACCCAAAGTCTAATCGATTCATAGAAAACTGACATTAAGATGAAGCTGTTCGAAGATTATATTTTGAGCCATTTCAACAACTCCGACTCCACATCCGGGTTTACAATATATTTTGTAAACTTGCCTTCTACTTCGGAGGAAATGATCTCATCTTCCCTTAATTTTTTTATATGCCAGTGAGTAGTGCTTTTGTCTAAATTCAGCTTTTCTGAAATTTCCTGATTTGTAATCTCAGGATTTTCCAGAATATTAAGGAGTATTTGTTTTCTTGTACTGCCTTTAAGATGTGAGATTATTGTTTTATCGTTGCTTGTGAAAACATTGGAATTTTGAAAGACTCTTGTGAACTTTCCTTCCTTCTTAAAAGTCAGCTCCTCTTCGGATTTGAGTGTTCTGATCTGATACCTTATAGATCCCAGACTAATTTTCAGGTTTCTTGAAATTTCAGACGGCGTACACCCTGGCTTCATCAGCACATAATTAATAATTCTCTTTTGAATAACATTTTTACTCAGGCTCCTTACCTGACCAATAATTATAGGAACCAGTTTAAAAAGAGAAACAAAAGCAGCCAAATATCCGATTATGTAAGCGATTTTAAATGACAAAGGAAATTCCCAGAATGAGTACGTCACATCAGCACCGCTCATATCAACAGCAGTACCCAATTTGTCGAGCTCTTCTTCGGGTGGGCAGGGACCAACTGTATATCCTCCGGTATCTGCACTGGTTATACCCAGGATACTCAGGAAAAAGATACTCAGGAAAAGAATAAAAAATAAGCTCTTCTTCCACATAATTGGTCCATAATTTGATTAATTTGTTTGTAATCCATTGGTCATCGGTTAAGGAATTTTCTTGCCAAAAAGCTATCGATTTTGCACTAAATGGCCTTAAATTTTGGCCTGTTTACATGAAATCGACACCTGTTCCATCTCATAAGTTATTAAAAAATTTGAGAAATGTTGAAGACATTGGCGCAATTTGTTACGATTCATCACCTAACCGAAGACGCATGGTTTGTAATCAAATTGTGTAAGTTTGTAATCAGATTGTGTAACCTTCTGTTCCGGTTACCCTGTATCCATATACTTCATACTTCCAGGTCCCTGATTCAATTCCGTTTGAGTTTTGAATATTCAGGCGAATTCTCCCGTTAACTGCGCCATCAGCGCTGTCATAGTAGGGACCTAGCACTGAGCCGCTAGGAGTGTATATCTTAAGCCGAAGAGAATCCGTCGAATCGCCCCAATTAAGATCAACAACAAGAAGAGTAAGACCAGTACCTACATATTTCCCATGTAGATTTGTCTCTCCCTGGCGGATGGTATCATAAACTGTCAAAATACCTGCATCTGTGTCAATGAGTCCAACTTCAGTATTACTTGAAGGTACTACGATATAGCTGCTTGAAGTTTCCGCGTTTTCCACATTTTCAGATGCCGTCGCTGTAGTAACAGATAAAAAAAGTAGGGTTATCAATGTAATAAATAATATCTTTCTTGACATGTTCAACCTCCTGATAACACGTATCAAAAGAGTTTACTTAAATTTTATGGATAGATAATCCAACGATCTAGCCAATAACTTTATAAATCTATAAAAAACTTAAATTTAGATATGAATATTCGTTCAGTTGGATGATTTGGTCACAAATTAGTTATAAAAGTAAGTTTCTAGAAAAGAATGAACATTAAAAAGATGTTTAGTAGAGTTCAAATTCTCTCTGGAAAGTCTATTTGAACCCCACCTTTGCCCGGAGGCAAGGATAGGATAGTTTTACGAATATTTAAGGCTTTTTTGATCCTGCCTCCTGGAAAATGAACAGGAGTGAAATAAATGATGAGCCTATCCCAAAACCTACTTAATTCTAAATAACCATGAGTTTTCAGGATCATTTTAGTGATTAGGTCTTCAACTGACTGTACCAGATACGAAATTCAAAAATCAAAAATTCAAAAATCAAATTTTGAATTTCAGGATAGGCTCCGTTTTAACCTGATCTCGCCTTTATTTTTATTCATCTTTAGAATCTTTTAGATTCAATAATTTTCTTTTTATCCGCTTCCCATAAAACGCAATAACAGTCAAACTTACAAATATACCTGAGATGAAGATAAGAGGATTTTTACGATCAGCAACCGAGTTCTCTATGTCAATGTTTTCTATAGAATACTTGGTAAATTCAAAAGTTTCATTCTTCATATCTAGGACTTTACTTTCATTTTCTGACCATATTTTTAGGTTATGACTTCCTGGAGTAAGAATCAAAAGATTCCCTGGATACAGAGGCCCAAAATCATCCAGATAAAAATAAAGAGTCCTGTTTGAGTCCACAAAATTTTTTGAGTACCCAATTATATAATTACCACAGTATTTTTCTTCCTGACCTGGAGTCTCAAAACTTCTGTTTTGCTTTTCCTCATTTACAGTGTTTATGCTATCAGAGCCTCTGTTTCCATAAAAGTCGGTTGCAAGAACTTTGATAGTATGTTTTCCTTCAGGAAGTGAAAAATTCCTGCCTGATTGGAGATTTCCCATGCTCTGGTTGTCAAAGAATATGTCAATAGTAGCCTCTGGGTCAGATACATTATAGAAGAGTTCAAATGAGGCTCCAGAGGCCTCAGAATTGGAAATATTAACAAATGGAGCCTGATTCTCGTCAGGACTAGCCAGATAGATGAGACTTTTGGCAATCAGAAAACTTGCATTCCTGACAACCGAAAAATCGATATTGTCAACTGTATCACTTAACTTGTGGAAGTTTCGGTCGTTGTGATGGCAAATGGCTACTGCAGGGATATCGCTTTCCCAGAAGATTTCATGATCTCCTCCGATTAAAGGATGAATAAAGTTTGAATAATCCGGAACTAAGGACTGAATTCTGATTCCTGAGTTTTTTGCTTCGTTTTCAAAAATAGTTTTAAGCCAGGTATGCTGGGGAAGGTAGTCTACGTAGAGAGGCTCATTTCCTATAGAATCCACATTAATAACTGCAACGATATCATTTTTCAACTCAGGATGGGCTTCAACCCATGCCTGGCTGCCAAGAAGATTGTATTCTTCCCCGGAAAAGGCAATGAAATATATTGTTCTGTCAAATGACTCATTCTGTAAGACCCTTGCAAGTTCAAGCATGCAGGCCACCCCTCCTGCATTATCATCCGCTCCGGTTCCGTTGGCCGATTCACAAACATAGGTGTCGGACCAGACTGGCCAGAGATAGGGCTTTCTGATCTCAGAATAAAAAATATCCTTCAAACCTGATTCTGGAGGTACAATTATTCTTGAATCATAATGCGCGGTTATGAGAATAATCTCGTCTTTAAGAGCTTTTCCCTCTTTAATCCCCACTACGTTTGTGCCGCTTACATTCCAGTAATTAAAGTCCCGTGTACGTACTCTCGCGGAAAAATTGTCCAGAGAAACCTGCAGGCCTGCTTTTTCCATTTCATCTTTTATAAATAGGGAAGCTTCAGCAGCGTTTTTACTTCCAATTTTTCGTTCTCCAAAAGAAGATATAATTCGAGTTGACTTTTCAAGTTTGGTTTGAGAAACATCAAAAGGTATAGATGTGTTGTTATATTGTATATTGGAATCAAAACTGTAGGCTGCCAGAGCGTCTACATTCTTTTTAGATAGTCCACTTTCAATATCAAACGATGGTGTTGCGATATAGTTACTTGATATTTCTCTTTTGTCTATATTCTCAGTTGTTGCTGCTGTGGTGGAAGATAGAAAAAGCAAAGTTGTCAATATAATAATAAGCATCCTGCTTGACATTTCAACTCTCCTGTTAACACGTATCAAAAGAGTTTACTTAACTTTTATGGCTAAACCGTCCAACTATCGAATTAATAGCTTTGTAAATCGTAAAACAATCTAAGTTTAGATTTAATTATATCTTCAATTGGACGATTTGGTCACAAATTAATTATAAAAGTAAATTCTTAGAAAAATATGAACATTAAAATTAATGTTTGGTGGAGCTCAAATTATCTCTGGAAGGTTTATTCGAACTCCACATTGCCCGGAGGCAGGAATAATATTAGTTTTAAGGGTATTTAATACTTGTTTGATTCTGCCTTCTAGGAAAACAACTAGAGGTTAGACAAATGATTATGAAAAAAATTTTAGTAGGTGTAATATTTTTAGCAACGTTGATCGCTGGTTTAGCTTTTTTGCCTGCTGTGAATGCACAGGAAGAATCATCAAATGGAACTGACACATCAAATGTAGTCAGTGCGGAACAAGCTGAGAAAGTTGCGTCTTATTCTATAAAAGAGATTTCCGAATCTATCGTAAATTTCTCGGAATGGAAAAATGCAACTGTGAAACTATCCACGGTTTATTACGATCTTGAGGGCAAAAAGTCTGCTTATTCGTTTAACGTCATCGAAAATGAGAAACAAATAGGATCTATTTTCATTTCAGCGACGAAAGATAACTGTCCAGTTCTGGAATTTTCAAAAGGCAAGATCCCTAATGAAATACCAGAATTTACAACTCGCTCAAAACTACTGGTAGAAGAACGTGCTAACAAGATAAAGTCAGAAAGTAATAATAAAGAAGAATTGACTATTGGAAAAATGAAACCTCTTTATTTAGGCCCAACATTTTACTACGCTGAGTATACCTTAACCGATAAAAAAGGTAAAGCCAAAGAAAAAGTAATAGTGGACTTGCCATTTTCAACTATAGTAGACTTTAATGAGCCAAATGTAAATGTTCCAGATGAGAAAAAACACTATTTTAACAGTACATATTTACAACATCAACATGAAATAAGAAAGCAAGACTCAAACACACAATGGATTACCCTCGAAAAAGAAATGATTGATCCCTCAAGTTATTCTACGTCTTCCAGTTCAAAATCGATCAGAGGTGTGCCTAAGTATAAGTGGTACTACGGTTGTTCTCCAACTGCGTCTGGGATGGTATTAGGGTATTGGGCCAGCCATGGATATTCTTACTTGGTAACGGGATATGACCTAGTAAGGGAATTAGCATCTGCGATGGGTACAGATTGGCCAGGAAGTGGAGCAACTTGGCCGTATAAAATTGATGACGGCATAGAGAAGGTTTGCAATAACCATGGATATAATAACTTTGATGCGTCCAATGATATCTATGTTTCATGGAATGAGGTAAAAGCCGAAGTAAATGCGAATAAACCTTTCGTGCTCAGCATGCTAAATGGTGGGACAGGTAATGGTTACACTCAGCCATATGGCGAGCATAGTGTAACCTGCATAGGATATTATGATGGAAATCAAGATTACGTATACTTACATGATACATGGGATACAAGTAATGTACACTACTTAGCGTTTGGGAGCTGGACAGGAGCTATGGCAACATGGGTGAGACCTTAATCACCCATTATATTTTCTTTAATTGGGGCAGGCGAATGTTTTACAAGAAACTGAATATAAAGATAGCCCTTTTAGTGTTTTTGATAATTGCTCTCCTTGGAGTATGGCTTATTTTCGACGTTATTCCAATTGGCCCAGGACTGCCTCCCTCAGAGGGTATGCCAGGATGGTATATTCCAGGAGCCTGGCAAGGGAATGAACAGGGCTGCACATCACTTTTTCCAAAGATTTCCCCTTACTGTAATGCAGGAAACTACTCTCAAGAAGAATTAATAAATGTTTGGTACTTTAACGATGAATCTGAATTCTTAAAAGGAGAAGATACACTTTATCGTTATCTGGAAGAAAACGGTAATGTGTTCTATCAGGAACTGAATGTTAGTGAAGAACTTCAAGAAGTAATTGAAAGGCGTGAAACTGAAAACGTCTGGGGCCCCATTTATAGTCCTCACTCTTTTAATGCAACAGGGTATAAGAGTCCAGAAACTTCAGGATACTTTCTAGTGTACGAGAAACCTTTCCTTAAAGGGAGAGATGATTATTTCATAGTTTATTATGGAGTCAGGAACACAACGAATCTAACTAAAGAAGCACCAAAACTAAAGAAATTAATTGCTGAGTCTTATTATATGGCTAATGGAGAAGGGAAAGTTGATAGCTTAAAGCCAGGGAATAAAAAAGAAAAGGACAATATTTTATTTTCATGGTTTTAACAAAGGATGAATTTCGAAAAATAGACTCGATGAACCGTTGCCTTATGGTGACGCTAGCGGTATATTCTTGGAATGTGATATCGTGAAGACCGGAAATTAATAGATTAATTGCCAAAAGTGGAGGCCAGGGTTTTAAACTTATAAAAATTTTCTTTTATTAAAAGACGCATTTTTTAATTATTGGAATAAGCTTTTAACTTTTGGGCAGGAAGTCCTCATTTTTCATCTCCAAAGGAATTTAGGTTCCAACCTGGGTTCTAGTTCATGGATATGATTAAAAGACATGACCGTAAAAGTTAGATAAATAAAGTTTTTGTTTTTTAAACGATATACAGACCTCATTTTTCTCGGATTTAAAGCCCTTCGAATTTAGAGACCTCTTTTTATCCTCTTTCCACAAAATGCAAAAAAACCAAACTTACAAATACACCTGAGATGAAGATAAGAGAATTTTTATGATCAGCAATCGGGTTATCTACCTGAATTTGTTCCATGGAATATTTTATAAAATCAGAAATTTCATTCTCCATAAACACAGTTCCGTTTTCATTTTCTGACCATATTTTTAGGTTATGACTTCCTGGAGTAAGAATCAAAAGATTCCCTGGATACAGAGGCCCAAAATTATCCAGATAAAAATAAAGAGTTCTATTTGAGTCCACAAAATTTTTTGGGTACCCAATTATATAATTACCGCAGTATTTTTCTTCCTGACTTGGAGGCTCAAAACTTCTATTTTGATTTTTCTCATTTACAATATTTATACTATCAGAGTCTCTGTTTCCATTATTGTTCGGTTGAGTTTTCAAGCCTGGTTTGAGAAACATCAAAAGGTATAGATGTGTTGTTATGTTGTATGTTGGAATCAAAACTGTAGGCCGTCAGGGTGTCTACATTTTTTTATCTAGTTCAATTTCAGTATCAAATGACGGTGTTATGGTATAGTTGCTTGATGCTTGTCTTTTACTTATATTTTTAACTGTTGCTGTTGTAAAGGAAGATAGAAAAAGTAAAGTTGCCAATAGAATGAAAAGTATCCTACTTGACATTTCAACTCTCCTGTTAACACGTATCAAAAGAGTTTACTTAAATATTATGGCTAAACCGTCTAACTATCAAATTAATAGCTTTATAAATATCCAAAGGCTCAAATTTAGATTTTGGTATGCTTTCAGTTGTGCGAATTAGTCATAAACTAGTTATAAGAGTAGATTTATGAAAAAGTGAACATTAAAAATAGTATTTGGTGAAGCTCAATTTTTCTCTAACTCCACATTGCCCGGAGGCAGAAAACTTTGTTTTAGTATGCTTAAAACGTTCTTGGTTCTGCCTTTGGAAAAATAGAAAGTACTCACCGCGAAATAACCTAAGCCAATTTTTACACTGTACTTTTCCATTTTCATAAGCAGTACCATCGGTTTTGCTTCCAAGTAATAATGTGTTACTTAGGTTAATTCGTTACGAGTCCAAAGAGAAAAGAGATGGAGTCAAACTCCATCCAAATCTGTTTTGAAGTAATTATTTCGATTTTATTCCGGTTTTCTTGCAAGCTTCTTCTTTGCAAGCTTTTCAATGATCCCTAAGTTTACTTCCCCGCCAACACTCAATTTCTTGTTAGCAACTGCGCTTTCAAGAATGTGCTGTCCTACAAGAGTACGGACAATAAGAGTGGTGTAGCCGTCAGGGCTTCCAACTGAGCCGGCTGAAATATCAGCCTTGAGAGCAGTAAAGTCCGTACAGATACTGCAGCCTGGGCGAGTAGTATCCTCAAGTTCGGTAAGTGGGATTACATACTGTGTACCGTCATCGAGAGTGATTTCGAGCTTGCCCTTAACATCAATGCGGCAAACCTTCATGGGTTCGAGGGCGTACTCGCTTTTCAACTTGCCTGCAATAAGTTTTTCGTAGTCGAAACTTTCCGTGCAGAAAAGGCCTAATACGAAACGAATGGACTTTTTGTATGGGCCCACAAGCTGGTGGTCGGTTTCAAGCATTTTACGAACTGCTTGAACTACGCAGGGAACTCCAACGACTGCAATGTTCCTGTACTTCCTGTTTACAACCGCTTCCTTAAGGGAATAAACAAGAGGAACCCACCAGTTGTAACGGCTTCCTGCCTGACCGACAAGAGCTTCACTCTTAGTTATTACCATTGAGTGAGGCTTGAGGGTCCAGGGATCTTCCGTAACCGTAACTACAGCATCTACAAGGCCTGTATCCAGGGCGTTTGCAAGAATTGCTGTTACTGCTCCTCCACTCTGCTTTTTTGGAACATCAAACTCGGCTTTTCCAGCAGTAATTTCAAGATAGTCTCCGAGCAGGCTTGAGGGCTGTTCTTCGAGTCTTGGACAAACCTCGTAACAGGCTCCGCAGGGAACATCGTCAACAGCAGCTTTACAGTAGTTATTGCTCTTCGGATGTGTGGAATCCCCACCTATTTCGAAGTATAGAGCATCAGCAGGGCAGACTGCAATGCAGGCCCCGCAGCCTGAGCAAAGGCCTTCGTCCCAGACTTTTGACTTGAGGTCAAGGTAACTTTTGCTGATTGGTTTCTGTTCTGCCATTTCTGATCACTCCCATACATATTTGCTTGCGAAAGGACGGCTGCTTACAGGTCCGATCTTTGTGTAGTTGGTGTCCAGGAACTCTGCGGCGTCATACCCAAACTGCTCGCAGAAGCTCTTTATAATTGGGGTAATGCGTTCAAGATCACTTTCGGTAAACTTGAATTTCTTGGCTCCTGTTCCAAGAAGGTAATCATCTACGTCCCCACGGATAATAATTTCTCCACCGTGGATTCCGCTTCCAATACCCCTATCTGTCATGGCTTTATCCTTGCCAATACCAAGCACGAGTACCATTCCACCTGCCATATATTCACCGAGGAAGGAATGGGCTGTGCCGCCTACAACAAGTATAGGTCTGGCGTCCACTTCATATTGTTTCATGTGGATGCCGCCCCTATAACCAATATTATTCTTTATGAAGACTTTTCCTCCCCGCATACTGTGGGCAACCGCATCTCCTGCACTTCCGTGAATCACAAGCATTCCTTTATCCATTGTGTTTCCAGGAGCATGTTCGGCATTTCCATGTACAATACAGGTCGGCCCGCTCATGAATATCCCCAGATCTCCTCCGGGAACTCCATTGACTATGATGCGGACATTGCCTCTAAGCCCGTCACCTATAAAGCGCTGCCCGAGCACGTTGTCGAGTATGATTTCCTCTGCTCCATCAGCAATCGCAGCCCTGATTTTCTGGTTTAAGGGGGTGTAATGCATACCTTTGGCATCAATTTTTACCGTCTTCATTTCAATCAGGCCCCCGCTGGCAGTACATCAAGGATTTCAAGCATTTTTTCGTCCAGCATATACCCACGCAGGCGGTCTCTATTGCCACGCAAGCTTTCTATACTGTTGATTCCCGCCGCACCCATAAGTTCACTGAGTTCGTCAGTCCAACCCTTAATAAGATTTGATACCTGAACTGCTCCGACCTCAGGATCAAGCCTGCTCACAAGATCTGGACGCTGGGTAGCAATACCCCAGGGGCAAAGGTTTCTATAACAATTGCCGCAGACCCTACAGCCCAGAGCAACAAGAGCAGCAGTCCCGATATTAACAGCATCTGCTCCGAGAGCAATTGATTTGGCAAGGTCTGCACTGGTCCTTATCCCACCACTTGCAATAATTGAGATCTCGTTTCTGACGCCCTGTTCTCTGAGTTTCTGATCAACGCTTGCAATTGCAACTTCAATCGGAATCCCCACATTGTCCCTGAAGACCTTGGGAGCTGCACCAGTCCCACCACGGAATCCGTCAATCACTACCGCATCTGCAGAAGAGCGAGCAATACCAGCAGCAATTGGAGCCACGTTATGCACAGCTGCAATCTTAACGAAGACAGGTTTCTTCCATTCAGTCGCTTCTTTCAGACTTCTAATGAGCTGAACAAGGTCTTCAATACTGTAAATATCATGATGAGGTGCTGGACTAATCGCATCGCTGCCAACAGGGATCATGCGAGCCTTTGAGACTTCTTCGCTTACTTTTTCTCCAGGCAGATGTCCACCTATACCCGGTTTTGCTCCCTGACCGATCTTGATCTCAATGGCAGCGCCTCTTTCAAGGTAATCAATGTTTACACCAAAACGGCCTGATGCAACCTGGACAACCATGTGGTCCTGGTAAGGATATAGAGCTTCATGGAGTCCACCCTCTCCTGTTCCCATATAAGTTCCAAGTTCTGTCACTGCCTTTGCCATACTAAGTTGAGAGTTGAGACTGATAGCTCCGAAACTCATGTGGCCGATCATAATAGGGGTGTTAAGCTTAAGATTTGGAGCAAGCTTTGTTTCGAGCTCTACGTCACCACTTTCAGTCTTTCTAAACTTGAGTTTGGATGGTTTCTTTCCAATGTAAGTCCTGAGTTCCATTGGTTCTCTCAAGGGGTCAATGCTCGGGTTTGTAACCTGGCAGGCATCAAGGAGAAGACGGTCATAGACAACTGGCAAATCCCTGGCGTTTCCCATTCCTGAAAGGATAATCTTTCCACTGCGAGCCTGCTTAATAATATCCTCTCTGACCTCTCTGGTCCAGAGGGGATGGCTGCGGTAATCGATAGGTTTCTCTGTGAGCGTGATTGCATCCCTTGGGCACATGGCAACACAGCGAAGGCAGCCTGTACATTTCCTGGATTCTATCAGGATTTTGTCGCCTTCTCTCCTGTACACGCCATAGGAACAGTTTTCGATACAGCGCCCACAGTCCATGCATTGGTCACGGTCAATACTGACCTTGAATTTTGGGGGCACACTTCCGAGAGTCATTCAATAAACCTCCCTATTATTGGTTCTCCTGCCCTGGGGGTGTATACATTTTTAACTTCGGGGTCAAGTGCTCTTATTGCTGATTCTTCGCTGGAGATGTAAAGCCGGTTTCCATTCTCACCAACTACGAGAGGTCGCAGTTTAATCCTGTCAGTAAACCCAACAATACCATTCTCTGTTCCAACTACAATTGCAAAGGGTCCATTCATGAGGGCAGACCCGTATGTAAGGCGAACTGCTTTGTTCAACTCTGCTTCTTTCTCAGGCATCCGGTCAATATCGTCCCAGAAAGGAGGGGCAAGAGCCTTGACAACCATCTCATACGACAGCCCATGCTGCCTTCCAAGCAGGTCAAACAGATAGGCTACAACCTCGGTATCAGTAAATAGGGAACACTTGTATCCGTATCCTTCAACATAGCGCTGGTTTGTGCCATATGAGGTAATTTCTCCATTATGTACTACTGACCAGTTAAGCAGGTTGAAAGGATGAGCGCCTCCCCACCAGCCTGGAGAGTTTGTGGGATAACGGTTGTGGCCAAGCCAAATATATCCCTTGTAATCTTCAATTCTGTAAAAGTTTGCCACATCTTCGGGCCAGCCGGAAGCTTTGAAGACTCCCATATTTTTCCCGGAGGAAAATATTGTAGCTCCTTTTACATTGGCATTTACTTCCATGACTATGTAAGTGACAACATCATTTTCAGAAGCCATTTTCCCTGCCATTAAGTCTTCTGAGGGCTTAAAGAAATATCTCCATGGGGTGTGTACTTTCTTTATGCCCGGCTGCGGGGTGGTAGGGATTTCTTCCTGGTGAACAATTATTCCCCATTGTTCGAGGAGCTCATCTACCTTCTTTTTTGATTCACCTAGATTGTCAAAGAAAACATGAAGAGCATAGTAGTCTGCATACTCCGGATAAATTCCATATGCAGCATAGCCTGCCCCATCTCCACTACCTCTTTCGTTCATGAGGCTGAGGGCGACTTTTATGCTCGACCCGTCCATTCTGGACTTTGTTCGGTCTATAAAGCCTATTATTCCACACATTTTGATCACTCTAAAAATGGATAGGAATGAATGTAATGCATATACGTTAATAATTTTCTGGATTATTTCCGTGGCTCATTTTTGAGAATTAGTTCAAAAAACTTGCCAGCTGAAAAACTGGATTTTTAGGGTAACTTTTATCAATTTATATAATTTATGGATCTTTAACTAAGTCGAGTCAATCATCAAGGATTCAGTGATTCCAAATAATTGCAATCGATTTTATACGACATTTTGAGGTTGATTCGACACTAAGTTTGTTTCATATAAATTATTTAATTAATGTGAGTATATAGCAACGCTTCCACATATGGTTCTACTTCTTTTCATACATCGAGAGGGTCACCACTAAGGGAAGTAAGTAATTTAGTACCTATTTGACAATATATATATGTTTCTTTTTTCCAATTAAAAGTTCTTGAGGTAATGCTGCAAAGCACAACGGTATAACCTTTTATTTATTTTGTTTGCACTTTTATTTTAGAAACTTCTGCATTTTAGCATAGAATATCCCTTTTTAATAGCCTCCACACTGTCGTCTTTAGGAGCTTCTATGACGTTTGCTTGTAGTGCATACTTGAATTAATTTTTTTAAAAAGTACTACTTTTGAATATTAGGGTTTTTCAGAAGGGAAGCATTTTTATATCAATATTTATTATAGGCATTAGTTTTAAAAAATATTAAAAAACTTATTATCCCCTGACCAGAAAATTCAAGAAAAAAATATTATATTAGTTTGGGGGAGTTGTATTGTAAAATAGGAACACACTTTCAGGAAGAAGTGTGTCTTTTCAAACAAACATTTAATTCTGCCACTATTTTTTCACAGTAAATTTTTTCGGTATCCACATGGGTTTTAGGATTTTTGATATGCTTACAGCATATGTAAATATTTATCAAGTTCCCAGGGGTGAACAATTGCTTTGTATTCATCCCATTCCATCTCTTTAGCACAGAGATAGTGACTGAAAACGTGTTCTCCCAGTACATCTTTTACGAATTTGCTGCCTTTCATTTCATCAATTGCACCTTTAAGGTCTGCAGGTAGGGAGCGAATACCCTTTTCCTTCCGTTCTTTTTCAGTAAGGTGGAAAATGTTCGCGTTAGTCGGCTCTCCGGGATCGATCTTGTTCTTTATACCGTCAAGCCCAGCTCTGAGCATCAGTGCAAAGGCAAGATAAGGATTACACGCTGGATCTGGGCATCTTAGTTCAACTCTAGTCCCATTGCCACGGGTTGCAGGAATGCGGATAAGGGAACTTCTGTTCTTTGCAGACCAGGTGAGGTAAACCGGCGCCTCATATCCGGGTACAATTCTCTTATAGGAGTTAACAACCGGATTTGTAACGGCTGCAAATTCCGTAATATGTTTCAACAGGCCACCAATATAGTACATTGCTTCTTGAGAAAGCTGGTCTGCACTCTCTGGATCATAGAATGCATTCTTGTCTCCCTTGAAAAGAGACTGATTGGTATGCATACCTGAGCCATTTACTCCAAAGAGAGGTTTCGGCATAAAGGTAGCGTAATATCCTTTGTGATATGCAATTGATTTTACCACATATTTGAAAGTTATAACATTGTCTGCGGTACTCAGCACGTCACCGAACCTAAAGTCAATCTCATGCTGAGAAGGTGCGACTTCGTGATGAGAAGCTTCAATCTGGAAGCCCATACGTTCAAGAGTATAATCAATATCTCTACGTACATCCTGTGCACGGTCAAGGGGAGAGAAATCGAAGTATCCTCCATGATCCGTAAGTTCTGTGGTCGGATTTCCGTTTGCGTCAAGTTTGAAGAGGAAGAATTCCATTTCAGGACCGACATTCATTGAGTACCCCATTTTCTTGGCTTCTTCAATTGCGCTCTTAAGAACATATCTGGGGTCTCCCTCAAACGGTTGACCATTAGGAAGATACACGTCTCCAAGGATCCTGGCTACTGCGCCAGTCGTAGGTCTCCAGGGAAGAATCCTGAAAGTAGACGGGTCGAGCACAAGTTTCATGTCAGATTCTTCAATCTTTGTAAAACCCTGGATCGAAGACCCGTCAAACATTACCCCGCTTTCGAAGGCTTCTTCTAACTGTTCAACAGGGATTGCCCAGCTTTTGATGATGCCAAGTGTATCCGTAAACTGGGTACGGATAAACTTTACGTCTCTTTCTTTTACAGCCTCTAATACATCTTCTTTGGTCATACACTTCTTTATCTGCACCATTTTGATTTCCCATCCTAACTAGGCATTAGGTATCCTTTTACCTAGATGATATTATATATATGTTTCCCAATCTTATAAAAAACATGAAACTGTTTAAATACATAGTAAATTGAATTATTTTTGGAAATATTTGTGTGTTCATCCCCAGTTCGTTGAATATATTTCTAATCTCATGTATATAAAGCTCATTAAACCTAATTATAAAAGGAGTGAATTTCTTAGTGCGATTTGAGCTTTCTTCCGACGGCATGTGTTTGCAAAAATGCTGTAAAAAGCAGCAACAAAAACTTAAAGCTTTTTTAATCCTGAATTGTAACTATTCAGGGTATAGCTAGCGGCGCTCCTTTGAGCGCCGCGAGAATACCCTCTAAAACAGGTAAACCATTCTTTCTTATTGTGGAAATATATGCTCTAATTCTGCAGAAAGCTTCCGCTCCCCGTGTAGTTCTGAAAGTTCCTGATATTTTCTGCTGTAGTTTCATCATCCTGACATCTCTTTCTGCTTGATTATTCTCAAACGGAACTTTCAAGTCTTTCAGGAATCTCAGAATCTTTTCTTTATGTTCTATAAACCTATCAAGCAGATTCCTTGCTTTGGTTTTTGGATACATACCACGTTTTCCTTGTCTTTCAGGATTTAGAGAAGGTGGATTTTCTTCAATTCCTTTCGCGACTACAGTATCGAACCTTTTTTCTAATGCCTTAACTTGTTCAAAATCCAGATATTTGCCCTGCTCTTTGCACTCATCAGTATACTTTTTCATTTCAGATAACAGCTCATTCATATCTTTAGCCCATTGCTGTTTATAACTCTCCTCAATTCCAATAAGTTCTCTTTGGAGATGGGCATTGCAAAGAGCATGATCACAATTATAACCGTTGTAAGGTTTCCATCCATCATGAACTGCTACCCATTTAAACTCTGGAAGAATTCCCATAGCATCAATAGCTTCTGATCCTCTTTTCGGATGAGCAAAATAACAAGTGTATTTGTCAGTAGAAGCTACATGAAGCCCAATGTCTTTTTCCGTGAACTTTCATTCCAGTTTCATCACAATGGATAACAGGAGAAGAGAGTAACTTTTCTCGAATTACGTTTTCAAATTCTTCAAGATTCAGGAAACATTCTCTTTCTGCTTCAATAATGGTAGCAGAACTGATTTTTATCCCCATTACATCATGAAACAATTCAGAAATCCTTTTATAAGGAATGAAATGGTGATTTTTAAAGTAAATTGCTGAAGCTACGATATTAGGACCATATTGAACTGGGGAATTTACTGATTCTGGAAATTCAGCTTTATTTAACCTTCCACAGCAAGGACAGATCTTAATCTGACTTTGATGTTCTGTAACAATAAGATTTACAGGCGGAATATCAAAAACCTGTCTTACCTCATAAGCTTTAACTTCAACATCCTCAAGATTCTGGCCGCATTCTTCGCAACAGTTCAAAGAATGCTCTATTACCTAATCAGGATTATCTACCATTTCGAGAGTTGTTCCTGGATGACCTTCTTGACCTCCAGGTTTCTTGCCACTCTGTTTACGGAGACTTTTTGGATTAGGTTTTCCTTTGGAAATATAGTCACTAGAAGGAGGTTTACTGCTGTTTCGGCTGTTTTGATTTAAGCGAAATTCTAAAACTTGCAATCTTTCAGTGAGGTCTTTAATTTGAGATTCAAGACTTATAATATAAGCAATAACTTCAGGGTTTGAAGCACACAAAGCAAGAATCTCTTCACGTTTCATCAAGGAAGAAAATGGTTCATTTTATATCCAATTTTTCCTCGGAACGAGGAAAAATTGTGTAGCCTTAACAAGGCTACCTGAATAGTTACCCTGAATTAATAACACTTGAGGTATGGAACAATTTTCGGGATTTGGATCGTTCAAAAAGTTAATCTATTCAAGCCTCTTGTCTCTGTATTTTTCTGCCAGTTTGCAGGGGCAATAGGTTCGGGATTTACAGCATCACCTCTTGAAAAGTGGTATCTTTTGCTGGAAAAGCCGACTTTTACCCCTTCTTCCCAAGTATTTTTCCGGCCTGGGTCATACATTATACACTTATGGGAATCTCATTTTATGCACTGATGAGGATCTCATTTTATGCACTGATGGAAATTTCATTTTATCTTGTATGGGAATCTCATTTTATGCATGATGGGAATCTCATTTTATCTTGTATGGGAAAAAGGATTGCAAGAACAGAAAGTTAAAAAAGGATGCTTATTTTCGGAGTTCGGTTAGGCCTTAATGTCCTCTGGTCTTTTTTATATTTTTAAAAAAATATTAGTTAAAACTGATTTATTTACAACTATTTATTAAAAATTGGTTATTTAAAACTAACCTATTCAAAAAGGGTTGTTTAAATTAGCCTATTCAAAAATGTTTTTTTGTCAAGGTCGATTTTATTCTCCCTGAACCCACGATTTTATAGTGGAGTCCTTGAATAAAATCCTTAATCACCAAAAAAAGCTGTAAAGAAAGTATACCTAGAAATCCAGAGTAAACTTTCATTTTTCAAATATTATTAATATAGTATTACAGAGCTCCACAGCCACAGCTTCTTCCCAAAAGGGTCGATATTCGGTGCTTCAAATGATGAATATCGTCTTCGGACATATTCTGAAGCTCTTTTTCATGCTCTTTTTCTATATGATCAAGTATAGCGTTTTCAACTTCTTCCAGTTCGTTGCCGGCAGCCATAAAGTTACATTTGAACCCCAGATCGCCGCATTTTATTATTTTCATAAAATCTCCTCTACGCAAACAAATCTTAATAGAAACGGTCTTTGTTGATTTAAATAAAAATATAATAAAGATTAATAGGATATAAAATTAAGTTTTTTAGAATTATTTACAATAATCTATTATTTCATTGCCTTACTCAATCGGAACATACCTTGCACACGTAAAACCCTCTTTGTAAGGAACTGTGATAGTAAGCATTCCTTTATCGTTGACTGCAATTGCTTTTTCGGGATCTACGGGCCCATCCAGAAAAAAAGACCCCAAATACTCTACGGTTTTACTGAACGCTTTTATGTAAAAACTGTTTTCATGCATTAAAATTGTGATATCCTCACTTTCTACATCGGGAAGTTCAACTTCCAAAACAAGATTTTGACGTTTATCATCGTGATACATTGCTAGTATTGGAGTTTTCAATATTCTGGGTATTACACCTTCCATAGTATTCTCTCCCCCTGAAGAAGTTCCCCCTCAAATCTCTTCCTTTACTCGATTTTAACGTCCACTGCTTTCTCAAAAGGCTGCTGATAAGGTATCTTTACTTTAAGTACACCGTTTGAATAATTAGCGACCGCTTTTTCCGGTCTTACAGGACAGCAGACTGCGTAACTGTCTGCATATTCAACTCCTTCTTTGGTAGCTTTTACATAAAAACCACCTTCGGTAATTTTAAAAGTAATATTTTTCTTTTCTACTCCGGGAAGGATTACTTCTATTTCCAGGTTTTCAGATTCATCATCAGGATATGCGCTGATAACCGGGGATAGTCGCAAAATATCTACCATTATTACCCCCAAAATAATATCGTCGATTAACATATTTATATGTATCATCCCCCATAAATCTAAAAATATGTAAGCTAGAACCATAATTGTTCAGTATTACTGAACATAGATCTATTGTTATTTTAAAATAGAAGTCTAACTGTTAGCTTAATTAACTCTTGTTTCAAAGCAGATTCCATAATATAAAGATATCTTTTTTTAAAGTACTTTTATTATTTACATATAATGTGATAAAGAAAGAATTTTTTAGTAGAAAACAAAAACGGGAAATTATAAGGGTCACACTTCAATAAATAAGATTTAACCGGGTAATTTATCAGACATCTTAGAAACTTCTAGACAAAAAACAAGCAGCGTTTCAGAGATTAGTTTAGAAACTCTATTTCCTATTTATATAAACCATCTGAAACATAACTACTTGTGTAAAACTATTAAGATATTTATTCAAACTCAATAGTTTCAGGAAACTACTTACTAAATTTATACCCATTTAATAGGGGTCTTACGTTGGGATCTAATATAAATGACAAGAGTGATCCAATACGGTAGAGGGAAGGGGTTGATTCACGTATGGACGATAATGTCATAGAAGTAAATAATCTTGAGCATTCATACGGTTCTGTAAAAGCTGTTAACAATATCAGTTTTACTGTAAAACAGGGGGAGATTTTCTCATTCCTTGGTCCAAATGGAGCAGGCAAAAGTACCGTGATTAATATTCTTACGACACTCAGGAAACTCCAGAAAGGCGAAGCCAGAGTCAACGGATATGATGTCGCAAAGGAACCAAACTCCGTAAGAAGGTCAATAGGTATTGTTTTTCAGATGCTTTGCCTCGATCATGAAATGACAGTGTCCGAGAATCTGGAATATCATGGTAGAATCTATTCGATGAAAAAAAAAGAAAGAAATAAACGAATCGAAGAACTTTTAAAGCTGACAGATCTGGAAAGTAAAAAGGACACTCTGGGGAAAGATTTGAGCGGTGGAATGAAGCGAAGGCTTGAGCTTGCAAGAGGTTTGATGACAAAACCTGCGGTCCTTTTCCTTGATGAGCCGACGATAGGTTTCGATATCCAGACGAGGATGAGAATGTGGGAATACCTTAGAGAGATTAAGAGAGAGGGCACTACTATATTCCTGACAACACACTATATGGAAGAAGCCGATCAGTTAAGCGACAGGATAAGCATAATTGACCATGGGGAAATAATCGTAACCGGAACCTCTGATGAGTTAAAGAATAAACTTGGTAAAGACCTTATTTACCTGGAAACAAGTGATAATAAGGCTGCTGCAGAGGTCTTAAAGTCGCTCGAGTCCGTTAAAAGTATAACAGAAGATACAAAATCCCTGAGAATTATGATAAAGGAGGATGTTACTCATGTGCTTCCTCAAATTATGGATGAAATTCGGAGAGAGGGGATAGACATTATAATCGTAAATATTAAAAAACCGTCAATGGATGATGTTTTTGTTCATTACACCGGACACGGGTTAAGAGAAGGCGACGAAGACGAAAAACAGCAAGGAATAGAAATGGTGGGGATTTCTAAATGAGCTTCGAATTTCGTGCTATATACTGGAGAGAGATGCTGAAATACTTTAGATATAAATCAGTACTCGTCACTTCAATGATCCAGCCTGTGATGTGGCTGGCATTTTTTGGGCTTGCCATGTCAGATAGTTTTGACAAACTAACTTCACTTGTTCCAAATGAACCCGGTGTTCCCGTAGTCAAATATATTACCTACATGGGTGCAGGAATAATTGCAATGGATGTGCTGTTCAGCAGTTTGTTTGGAGGCACTACCCTTATGTTTGACAAAAAATTTAGCCTTTTGAGAGAAACTCTTGCAAGTCCAGTTCCCAGGTCTCATATTATTCTCGGTGTTGGCCTTTCCGGTGTGACTAAAGCCCTCTTTCAAACTTTTATAATAATAGGGTTCGGAAAACTTGTAGGAATGGAGTTCTTTAAGGGATATACACTTATTGAAACTTTTATCGCAATAGTAGGTATTATGCTACTGGTAGCGATTTTTACTCTTGGCTTCCTTTTCCTATCAGGTTCAATTGCAATTACCGTTGAAAATCCGGAGGGAATGCAGTCTATTCTCACCCTGGTTAGTATGCCCATTTTCTTCGTCAGTAACGCCCTTTATCCTATTGACGGCTTTCCTACTATCCTCAAGGTTCTATCAATGTTTAACCCGCTGACCCTTCTAGCAGGCGGAATTCGTTATTTTGCTTTGGGGACCAATTTCTCTGTGATGGGAAATCACTATATATATACACCAGTTGATATAGTCGTGTCTTTCCTGGGCCTCATTTTCTTTGCCCTTATAATGTTATCTGCTGCTATGTGGAGGTTTAATAAAGTAGATATATAATATTCCCAGTTTGCTTATTTTATTTTTTTAGATTTTCCAGAGAGTTAGTAAAAAGAGCTAGTAAGATTTTTTTAACAGGCAAGTTTTATACTTATTCAAAGTGAACGATCCCTTCTAAACTCTTCTCAAAGCTCAGAGTTTTAAGACGGGGGCTTCCTTGGTTCATTCTCCGGCATACCGACAAGTCACACAAGTCCTTCCCCGCGGTTCGCAGGTGACAATGTGATAAACATGACATACTTAAGTTATTGATGTCGGTTTCCACCTTTTTTGTGGTTCTACCTCTGATCACTTCATCTACATTGGTATCGTTCAAGCTGCAAAGTCGATTTCCACCTTTTTCGTAGCTCTACCTCTGACCCTAAGAGTGGTGTGTATCCTGTATGCTCACCACCTAGCTTGGTTCTCGCATCAGCTTTGGGTGATAATACAACAATATATGAGCCTATCCCAAAGATATTTTATTCTTAATCGTCGAGGGGTTTCAAAGATATTTTCATTATCTTGTGTTTGATTGAATATTAGAAATATAAGGCCCAAGAAGCAAATTTCAAGTTATGGGATGAGCTCTATAATAGTGTTCAAAAGACGAATAAAGTTACAGAGTCAATAATGAGAGATGGTTGGGGAGCCGACGGCTTTCATCTTCCACCTGTCATTTCCTGACGACAGTCAGAAAATGTCGAGGAAGGGGACTTCACGCCTTATTATTAAAATGGGATTCCTAATCCGAGTTCCGTAATGACCACCGGTATCTCCAAAGGCTTTAATTCCGGCTAAACTGTCGTACTGAGTCTTGATATTTCACTCGTTTCGGCTTTACGTAGTTACAAAACAAGATCTGCAAGAAGAACTTTTACCGGAGTAATCTTGCCAAAAATAGTAAAGTCCGATTTTTAATAAAAAGCTCAAAATCTTTTTAATTATAACCTTAACTCTGCCACAAATAGGGAATAACTTTTTCAATAACAGTGCTCTTGAGCATGTTTCACTCTGAATCATTAAAACACAGTCTAGGATTTTTCAGTTATTTTTTGCGGAGAGAAAGATAACAAATTGATGTTTAAGCCTATAGATCTCGAATTTAAAAATAAGCAAAAATGCAAAAATTACTCATACTTATATCCTATAGGGAATAAATTTTCTCCATATTTTTCAGTTTATTTCAGACAAAATTTTCGATATCTAAAGAATTAATAGACATTAAATACCTAAAAAATTTCTGGTAAAATTAAAAGCAATAGAGAAAGGGGTAGTGGGTTTGAATCATTGAAAACCGAAAGCGCAAGAATCTCTCAATATATTCATTAAATACGTGAGATGTACTCGCTTTTTCGGAATTGATCAATAACTCAGGGACACGACCGAGAAAGGAAAAATGTAAAAACCCTTTAAAAAACAACATCAAAAGACACAATACTTGAATAGGTTTATTCCCTACGCGATGCAGAGTTAAGGTTATAAATATTTAAACCTCTTTCATATTAAAAAACTAAAAGAAATTCTTTTTAAAAATTTTAATTTTTTGCTTTTTTGTTCTATATACTCCAAAATTACCTCCTTATCGGGTTCTCAAGTACAAGAATAGAGCTGAGATGTAAAGATTTATTCGGCTGAACTCTTATGGCTGTTTGATCAACCATTGGGTAGTTTCTCTATAAAAAACCTGAACCCAGTCACTTTTGCTAAGAAAAAAATGATACAGGTAACAAGCATGCATGAGCACGTAGTCTAAACCTGTATTGAGATCATTTAGAATGGTAACTGATTAATAAACACTGAGATCTACTTCACCTGGAGAACCTTCCAAAGCTACCAAAGCCCTGACCGCTAAAATACATCATCTTAAACCTTATAATCTCTAGAAAAATGGTAATTTTAGTATAACTCAAATAAAACATTGACATTATAAGTCCCTCCACTTCTCTACTTTCAAAACTATCTCTTTTCAATTCATCTTCCTTCAATTAATTGAGTATCTTCTGCCAATTTAACTTGGTTCACGGACCACTCCAGATAGATGTGTTTTCGCCAAACCCCCTTAGACATCCATATTATATCATATTCCCAAGCTATACTCCCAGGAATTTACTTTTGGAACTACAGCTAAGTATAAACAATCTTGAAGATTTCCAGCTAAAACATTTAGGGATTTAAAGGATATTATGTTTGATAGCTGGGCCATATATCAATATATATTAATTAATAGTATCAAAATTGAGTATACTAAAAACCAATATTTCCAATAATAAATTACAAGGGAATATCAATACCAAAGTATACTTCAAATTTATATATAATGTGAAGAACGAAAACTCCTTACAAATAATAGTCTTTTAGTATTTAGAGATAGAATCTTTTGCTACAATAATTGCATAGGAGTCCCAAGCATCTCGTTTCTTTAATTTCCATTTCAACTTCCCGGAGGTGAATACCCTTTTAGGGAAAGTCACAATGTTCAAAAAAGATTATACTTTTTGGATTTTCGGCTTTTTAAAAACAATTTTAAATTATAGACTGTTTCTTATCTCATATTTTAAAAAGTATATTTGAAACGGTAGAAACCTTCGAAAGAATGAATATTAGGAAAATAAAAAAGAAGTAAAAAAATGTTAATATTGCGTTTCTTTTGTAAAGAAGAAGTTACCTGAAAAACAGGCAACTTCATATGTTAGTATTATCTCTTAATCAGCATTATTGCTTAATCACAGTAGAAGAATTTAAAGCATTCAGCTATATATGTATAGGAGACCTTTGAATAGAAAATGCTGAAGGTCATAATCGAACTTCCCCCAATATATCAGTTAGTTTGTTTATTTCCCGTTATACCCTGGCTTTCTGCGATCGGGAAATATAAGACTTTATGGCCATTCCCTGCAGAAACCGCCTAATTTACAGCTTAATTAGCATTCCTACTTAGTCGCAGTAGAAGAATTTGAAGCATTCGGCCACATAGGAATAGCAGATATTTGAATAGAAAATGCTAAAGGTCATAATATCAGTTCCTCCAATTTTTCTTGATTGTTCATCTCCCGTTATACCCTGGTTTTCTGCGATAGGGAATATAAGCCCTTATGGCCATTCCCTGCAGAAACCGCCTAATTTACAGCTTAATCAGCATTCCTGCGTAGTCGCCCTGCTTAGTCGCAATAGAAGAATTTGAAGCATTCGGCCACATAGGAATAGCAGATATTTGAATAGAAAATGCTGAAAGTCATAATATCATTTCCTCCAATATTTTTCTGATTGTTCATCCCCCGTTATACCCAGGCTTCTGCAGTCTGGACATAGAATATCGTTGTCGTTCTCTGCAGAGACCTCTTCTATTTCTGCTTTAGAAACTCATTTAACAGAACTGGAAAAAGAAGCCAATGTTGTTTGTAAATGTAAAGAACTGGCCAAGGCTGAATCCAAAGACAATTGCTGGTAATGTCATGGTTATTTCCTCCATAGTTTGTATTTTCGAAATCGATACTTGCATACTGTAGATAGCAATTTTATTTGCAACCGCTGTTCAATTTTGATATAATTTTCGTCTATCAAACCTCCAAATCACACGGCTACTGTCAGCCACTTAATAAGATTCATGGGGCGGATTTCCTCTTAGTTCAGGATCTACCGTTAAAAATTTTAGCTAACAGTGACTGTATATAGCTATATATACTAAATTATATAAACTCAATAGAAAATTATCTCCTTATAAATAATACTTCTAAAATGATTAGAGTAAATATTTCACATACATATATATGTTTTTTTAACTTATATAATGTTTAGAAGTTTAAAATTTACTACCACTTAGATCTAAATATTAAATTGTCTTCACCGGTCCAAAGAAGAAATTCTCTAAAATGTCTGGTGCAACCATCTGAATTCTGCCATCGTCTTTTTAGAAAAGATGTAATATAAAAGCAGTATAAATTAATTAGAACAAATACTGGAAAAAGATTATAAATTTTCTAAGAAATGCCTCTAATCTCATTAAATAGTTACAGCTATCTGTTTTCACTGCTTCTATTTTAGTGGACTCCGGTTACAGAAATTTTTAGTAAAGAACAGTGCTTTATACTGAAAAATTTCGTCAAAATGTCCAAAATAATATATCGAACTTTTAGTTTGAAAATATAGTTTTAATCTCTTGTTTTCAAAGACAGAAATCAGCAGCTACATACCTTCAAATTGGCTCTTTAGGCGAAAATTAAGAAAGCATAAGTTAAAATGGACTGTTTTACATAATGAGTAAAAACGTTGAAATTATTCAATGTAATCCATTCATCACATTTCAGTAACTTTGGGGAAGGGGGATATGAATATTATCAAAAATAGTTTACCTGAGGATGGATTCCCGATTGTCGACGTTTCCAATGTCAGGGAAAGTTATGTACTTGGGAGTCTGGAAATTCCCGTGCTCTCAGACGTCAATCTCAAAACGGAGAGAAGAGAATTTCTGGCTATAATGGGCCCATCAGGTCCAGGAAAAAGTACTCTTGTGAACCTTATAGATTACCTTGGCAGGCCTACTGCAGGTCAAGCTCTTGTAAAGGGTCATGACCTCAATAGAATGCCAGATCAAGAGCTTGTCCACCTGAAGGAGCTTGAAGTTGATTTTGTATTTCAGACTTTTAATCTTGTTCCGTACCTGACTGCCCTGGAGAATGTTTTGCTCCCAACCTTTGCTAATTCGAGAATTAATATTGATCCAACAAGAAGTGCAAGGGAACTTTATGAAGTTATAGGAATTCATAACCACATGCATCACAGACCAGGAGAACTTTCAGGAGAGCAGTCCCAGTGGGTTTCAATTGCACCACATATTAATGATCCTGCAATCCGTCTTGCGGATGATCCTACTGGAAACCTTTACCTCAGAAAAGGGGCCGAAGTCCTTCGTATATTTAAGGGTTTGAATAACGAAGGCAGAACAGTAGTAATCGTCACACACGACCCCGAAATTGCAAAATATGCTAACAGAGTCATCCTGGTAAAAGATGAAATAATTCAATACAATTGAAGGTGAAAGTATATGGAAATGATTAAGAAGCTTACTGTAACAATTCTTTTTCCTTTGCTTTTGATTTCCTTGCTTTTTGCAGTTCCTGCCTCTGCAGCTGTTGGAGGAGCCAATCTGAAAGTTACAATAGTCGAAACAAACCCCTATCCTGCAAAAATAGGAGAATACCTGACTTTAACCGTTCAGGTAGAAAACATAGGAGGGGACAAAGCTGACAACGTTGATATCGAAGTGGTACCTCAATATCCTTTCTCTCTTGATTCAGAGGCAAATGCCCTGCAGAATGTTGGAGTCCTCAATCCAGGCAGAACTGCTACAAAGGAATTTTACCTTTTTGTAGACAAAAATGCGCAGAAAGGGATCCGCTCCATTGACATCAGAACAAAAACAGGTAAAAACAGTCCCTGGAGTGAGAAAAGCTTTGACATACGAATAGGCACTGAGACATTTAACAGTAAAGGTACAGTTGAACTTAAGGAATTTGTCTCGGATCCTGAGGTTTTCATGCCCGGAGACAGGGGTACTGTCACGGTAACTCTTAAGAACACTGCAAGTAATCCTACTGTTACTATTGGTGGGAGTGACTTTGATACCAATGCCAGGATTCAGGCTGCAGTTTTAAGACCTTTATCCGATGGGATAATCGTCCTTGATGCTCCTTACGGAGATATGGGTCTTCTGGGGCCCGGAGATAGCATCAAATTGACTTTCAATGTTAAAGTTGCAGAAGACGCTCCGGAAGGAACTCACAACTTTGAACTTGCAATAGAGGGGAACTCCTTCGATTACAACAGCAGAAAGAATATTCCTCTCAAGGTCGATTCTGCAAACATAAGAGTGATCCCTTCAAAAGAACTTCAACTGACAAATGGTGAATCTACAATTGAATTCGACGTAGCGAACACTCATCTGAACGAGTTTAGCTCGGTAAGTATAAAACCTGAAGCAGAGGGCATCACCTTTTACCCTGTAGAATATTTCATAGGGCCAATGAATCCGGACGAACTTTTTACGATTGAATTTAATGCCGTTGCAGATGATTCGTGGGGTGCCAGTAAGGAAGAAGAGATAAACATGAACCTTACCGCAAACTACAACAACGGAATCAACAGACATGCAAATACGGTAGGGGACCTGAAATTTATAGATACTTCAGAGTCACCTGAGTCTAATTCAACAGCCGTACTGGCAGGTGGACTTATTATAATCTCTGTTCCTGCAGCTTTCTTGTTTTACAGAAGAAGGAAACAATAATTAAAGAAAGGTTAGCTGACATCATATTTGTGGGGGAAAATATGATAAAACTTACACAGGCAGCTCGTATAGCCGTTGGAAGTATAGGTAGTGCTAAGCTAAGGTCTGCACTTACAACACTGGGGATAGTAATTGGCATAGCTGCAGTAGTTGTTAATGCATCTCTTGGTGCCAGTTTTAACCAGTTTTTTACTGATGAGATCTCTTCTGTAGGCTCTAATTTTATAATTGCAGCTAGCGAACAGCCAAATCTCTTCTTTGATAACGAGTATAATCTAATAAAGAATACGCCGGGAATTTCCGGGGTATCTCCAAGAAAATCAATGAGTGGGGATCTCACATATCTTTCTGAAACTAAAAATGTGAATATTGCAGGAGTTAACAAAGATTTTCAGGAAATTCAGGGACTTCAAATGGAAGAGGGCACTTTCCTGACGGACAAAGATAGTGCTGCGGCTGTCCTTGGATATGACATTGCAAATGATGAGTTCAGTAAGAATATTTCCCACAGGAGCACTGTAGAGATCGCTTTTCGACAGGAAAACGGTACGGTTGTGACGAAGAGTTTTAAGGTAAAAGGAATATTGAAAAATTCCAAGCCAACTGTTGTGAGTGAGGACAGCGACTATGATTTGACAGTTTTCATTCCCGTTTCTACAATGAATGAAATGATCGGGGAAAAAGACTATGGGGCTTTCCTTGCGATGGCAGACAGTCCTGAGAAAATTCGTGATATTTCAGATGACGTGGATAGCAGATTAGCCAGGAACTTCGGAGTCCCGGAAAGAGATATTGATGAGGAGGATTTAAAACCCTATTACGTCTTTAACCAGGAGGAAGTTCTTGAACAGACTGGAAAAATTGGAGACGCTTTGAGTTCTTTCCTGCTCGTTCTTGCCCTAATATCTCTATTTGTGGGCTCGATAGGAATTATGAATATTATGCTTGTAACCGTAACTGAAAGAACCAGAGAAATTGGGATAATGAAATCCGTAGGCTATAGCAATTCTAATATTCTATCACTTTTCTTGCTGGAATCTGTAATGGTCAGTTCCTTTGGGGGGCTCGTAGGTACTGTAATCGGTGGTCTGGGAGCTTACGCTCTTGAAATCACCCTTAAGCTTCCTCCTGTTTTCCCCTTAGCATTGATTGAAATAGGGATTGCAGTTTCGGTTCTTGTGGGGATAACTGCTGGTCTTTATCCTGCAAGAAAAGCTGCACGCATGAATCCTGTTGATGCTTTAAGATATGAATAAGAATCTGTCCCTTTAATAGGGCTACTCTACCTGGAGAATGGCCCTTTTTCTTTTTCAATCCTTTCTTCGTGATCAGCTCGATTAGATATTGATTGGCTAAAAATAGTTTCAAAATACCTTCATAAAGAGTAGCTCCACGGATCCACTTAACAAATTTAGCGCAGTGGAAAATCACTCTACTGTTAATATTTAAAACATAAAAATCAGAATAGACTATATTTTAGGAAATAAAGAATATATAAGAATTAATTTGGATATTTGAAAAACAAGGGAGTAAATATGAAAACAAAGATTTCGATTAAAGACGTTTCTGTTCCCGGGGATTTAATCTTGGAGACAGAAACCGCAAATTCCACACTTGAGGTAGAACTGCCCTCTCGAGAAGGCCTCGTTAATTCAAATGAAGAATCGTTTAAATGTAAATTGGGCCGTTCGAGATATCTACAAAGTGACGAAACACATAAGATAGCGTCTCCCATCATTCAAGTTATTGATATCAAAAAGAGCTATATTCTTGGAGATCTGGAAGTTCCAGTTCTTCGCGATATCAACCTTAAAGTTCGGGAGGGAGAATTTCTTGCCATAATGGGGCCCTCTGGATCAGGTAAGAGCACACTTATGAATCTTATAGGTTTTCTTGATAGGCCTACTGAAGGGACAATCATAATTAAGGGCCTGGATATCAATAAACTATCTGACAAAGAAGTTGCCAGGCTCAGAGGGTTAGAAATAGGTTTTGTTTTTCAGACATTCAACCTGATCCCCAGGCTTACAGCTCTTGAAAATGTTGAGCTTCCCACCTATGCTAACACAAGAAGTGGAATCGATACTCATGAAAGAGCAAAGGAATTACTTAAACTCGTGGGTCTTGAGGATCGAATGCACCACAAGCCAGGTGAACTTTCAGGTGGTCAATCTCAGAGAGTTGCTATCGCCAGAGCTCTTATCAATGACCCTGCGATCCTCCTTGCAGATGAGCCCACTGGAAATCTGGACTCGAAAACAGGCTGTGAAATTCTAAATATATTTAGAAAACTCAACGAAGATGGAAGAACAATTGTAATGATTACTCATGATCCGGAAATTGCAGGATATGCAAACAGGATAGTGCTCGTAAAGGATGGAATAATTCAAAATATGGAATAATATCGGGTGTTAGATCTCCAAACTCAAGCTAATCGGGGTGTGGAATTAGAATGATAAAAATCAAAAGTTTACTTGTCCCTCTCGTATTGTCTTTGCTTTTAGTTTCCTCTTTTTTTGTAGCCCCCGCCTCTGCATCTGTCAGGGGGGCCAATCTGAAAGTTACAATAGTCGAAACAAATCCCTATCCTGCAAAAATAGGAGAGTATCTGAATCTGACTGTTCAGGTGGAAAACATAGGAGGAGATAAAGCTGACAATGTCGACATCGAAGTTGTACCTCAATATCCTTTTTCTCTTGATTCAGAAGCAAATGCCCTGCGGAATGTGGGGGTTCTCAATCCTGGCAGGACCGCTACGAAGGAGTTTTACCTTTTTGTAGACAAAAATGCGCAGAAAGGAATCCGTTCCATTGATATCAGAACAAAAACAGGCAAAGACAGCCCCTGGAGTGAAAAAAGCTTTGATATACGAATAGGCACTGAAACATTTAACAGCAAAGGTACAGTTGAACTTAAGGAAGTTACTTCGGACCCAGAAGTTTTCATGCCGGGAGACAGGGGTACTGTCACGGTAACTCTTACAAACACTGCAAGTAATCCTACTATTACTATTGACGGAAGTGACTTTGATACCAATGCCCGAATTCAGGCTGCGGTTTTGAGACCATTATCTGATGGGATAATCGTTCTTGACGCTCCTTATGAAGATATGGGTATCCTGGGGCCTGGAGATAGTATCAAATTGACTTTCAATGTTAAAGTTGCAGAAGATACCCCGGAAGGAACTCATAACCTTGAACTTGCAATAGAAGGGAACTCCTTCGATTACAACAGCAGAAAGAATATTCCTCTCAAGGTTGATTCTTCAAATGTCAAGGTAATTCCCTCAAAAGAGCTCCAGATAGTAAATGGTGAATCTACTCTTGAATTCGATGTAGCCAATACACACCCGAACGAGTTTAGCTCGGTAAGCATAAAACCTGAAGCTGAAGGCATTAAATTTTATCCTGCTGAGTATTTCATAGGGCCAATGAATCAGGACGAGCTTTTTACGATCGAATTTAATGCAGTAACAGACAATTTATCTAATGCCAGAAGGGACTCCTACGAGCCTATAAATCTAACACTTTCCGCAAATTACGGCAACGGAATAAATAAGCATGAAAATATAGTAAGCAATATGTATATTCAGCCCACTGATGAAATTCAGGGCGGGAGTTCGGGCATACTGATTCCAGGCTTACTACTTGTTGTCATTGCCATTGCAGGTATGCTAGTTTACAGAAAGAAGAAACAGAACAGAAAATGAACATTTAGAGAAACAAAAACTTCTGGAAAATTAATGTTTCAAAGTTTTAAAAAAAGTTTGAAGGTGGTGCAGCTCAGATAGATCTCCTGAAACATATGGGGCAGTTTCAGGCTGCACTCGACCTTTTTGGTTCTATCCGGGTAAAGTGTGCAAACGATTACCAGTCCTGGTTTTAGCCAATCTCTTTTCAAAGTATGCCTTTACTATTTTATTGGAAGAGTAAAGATAAACGTGCTGCCTTTTTCTCCCTTTGATTCCACCCAGATTTTTCCTCCATGAAGATCTACGAAGTTTTTAGCAATATAAAGTCCAAGTCCAGTTCCACCGTATCCCCTAGTTGTGGAAGAATCTGTCTGAATAAAAGGCATAAGCATCCTTTCATGATCCTCCTTTGATAACCCTATTCCGCTATCAGAAACTTTAATCTCGAGCATCTCTCCTTTTTTGAGGGCGCTGACGGTAACCTTTTTCTTTTCAGGAGTGAGTTTTATAGCGTTATTCATTAGACTGTACAGGATCTGTCTCAGCTTTGTCCTGTCTGCCCGGATGTTCTCAAGAGAGGCATCAACCTTTACCTCTACACTGACTTTCTTACTTGAGGCAAATGAGAGGAGACTCATTCTTACCTCTCCTAAAAGGCTGGCAATATTCACATCTTCATAATTAAGGTTGTTTTCCCCGGCTTCGAGCCTTGATATATCAAGTAGATTACTGATGATTTCTAGAAGGTTCTTCCCGCTTATGAGAATATTACTTACATATTTTGATTGCCTCGTGTTCAGGGACCCAAAAGCCCCTTCCAGCAGCAAATCGGAGAAACCTATTACCGAATTAAGAGGAGTCCGAAGCTCATGGTTCATATTAACTATCAGCCCACTCTTGGCCCAGTTTGAAACTTCTGTATCTTTTTTTTCTTTGAGAAAATTATTATTCAGCTCTATTTTTTCGTTCAGACTTTTCAAACTCTCCAATTTCCCTTTTCTTTTGGCAAAAAAGTTGCTTTCCTCCATTAATTCAAGCAGGACTTTACCTGAAAGTTCTTCAAGAGGAATGGTATAGAGAAGTGTGATGCTTTTATTCTTTTCCAAAGCCATTGTTTCAACGGCCTTTCCACACGTCTCAAGACAGGGCTTAATAGAATTTCCAGCGTTTTTAATCTCAAAATTTGTTCTAAACCCTGAAAATCCTCCAGAAAGAGTTTTTAGATATCCTTTTTCTGCGAGTTCTTTTACTGCTGAAGCAAGAAGAGTAAGATCTTCCGGGAGCGGATTAGCCGGCAGAAATTCTAACTGAGAAGAAGCGAGATAATGCTCAACATCCACTCCTGCCTTCATAAGTTCATTTTTTGCCCCTTCAGCGGCCATTTTATCCGGGGAAAACCATAAGCAATATTCTCCCCCTTCAAGTCCTTCCTTAAAATAGGTAACAAGTAATTCTATCAATCCTTCGGTATCTTCATACACGGCAGAGATCTGGTGACTCTGCGGAACTTTTAAAGAAGGTCCGGAGTCTTCAGCAATATTCATCCTCAAAATCTTTCCCCTCCATATTCTAATTGCGTTTCAGCATTATGCAACTGGGCTTGAATAGGGTATGAGATAGAGTCTAAAGAGGCAAATTTTAATGTTCAGCAATTTCAGGCAACTTAAGCGCTTTAAATCAGTTAAAGAATTCAGGGCAACACAATCCTCTTTCTAAACTTATGATACTTATACATACTCTTCATTTTTTATAAGTATATTGCTAGCATATATAAGAATCCGCGTTTATACTGTTCTATTAAAAGCAATTTATCGTATATTCGGGAATTAGTATTTACTGAGATTGCGGAAATCTTACAAAATGGGACCAGAAAAAATGGAGCCAGAAAAACGAAATCTGAAAATATGAAAACCGAAGAAATACGTTTTAATTTTAACTATTCGCAACTATTCGCAACTACTCGCAACTATTCGCAAACGTATTCTGTATTTCCCTACTGCAGCTGAAGATTGAAGCTCGACTTGTGAAGTTTTAAACAGAGCTACGGCATCAAGGGTGGAAACTCCCCTTTCATAATTATTTCATCCAAACTTATACTGGGAATGTATTTCTCGGGAGAATTATGCCTTAATTAATATATTAATAAAAACCGGAATACTAATTATGTATCTTGGAAATAAATAAAGATAGGATTTTCAATTTAATTTTTCCGGCAGAATTCATACTATTAATTTAAGCCGGTGCTAAAAGATTTATTTGCGCAGCTTTGAGGAGGACTAAAATACGGAGATTGGAGAGAAAAGGGCTATTGGAGCCAGAAATTTTCTTTACCCTATGCCCACTACCCTTGTAGGGGCTCATGTAAACGGAAAGCCGAATTACCTGACAGTCGCTTTTTGCGGAGTCGTACAGGCAAGCCCTCCCATGATCGCGGTGACCCTTGGGAAAATTCACCATACAAATGAAGGAATAAGAGAAAACCAGTGCTTCAGTGTAAATATTCCTTCTCAGGACATGGTGGAAGTTACGGACTACTGCGGCATAGTCTCTGGAAAAAAAACGGATAAATCCGAAATTTTCGAAACCTTCTACGGAAAACTTGAAAAAGCCCCAATGATCCGGGAATGCCCTGTAAATCTCGAGTGCAGGCTTATAGATATTCTGGATCTCAGAGGCGCAAGTGAGGTTTTCATAGGGGAGATTGTTGAAGGTTATGCAGAGGAAAAATATCTCTGTAATGAAATTCCTGATATCGAGAAGATCAAGCCTATAGTTTTTTCCATGTATGATAATAATTACTGGGGAATAGGTGAGCACCTGGGCAAGGCCTGGTCCATCGGGAAAAATTTTGCTGAAGGCGGTAAAGAAAAAAAAGCTGAAAACGATAGATGATATGCTGTAGTAAAACTCCAATACGAGCGAAAGGAAAATAAATCTTATTGCAAGCGTGACCGGAAGAAATAAGTAAAAACGCATAACTGCACAATTAGCCTAATAAAGGTATAGTTAGCCAAATAAATGTATAATTAGCTTAATAACTGTATAATTAGTTTAATAACTGTATAATTAGCTTAATAGCTGTATAATTAGCCTTTCATTAGAAAAGCTATTGGAAATATTCTGTTCAGCTCAAAGGTTTTTCAGCTCAGAGGTTATTTATTCAATGGGAAAGGGGGATTACACATAAAAATAACAGTATTCAGCGGGAGCCATAAGGGCAGGGAAGGAAACACTCTAATTCTGGTAGAGGAATTCCTGAAAGGAGCAGAAGAAGTCGGAGCAGAAACCGAAAACATTTTCCTGATCGAAAAAAGAATTGGATATTGCAGAGGAAAATTCGAGTGCTGGCTCAAAACCCCTGGAAGTTGCACAATCAGGGACGATATGGATGATCTGCTTCCCAAATTTGTAGCTTCAGATATTGCAATATTCGCATGTCCCGTGTATTTCGATAATATTCCGGCTGTTATGAAAAACTTTATAGATAGACTTACTCCTGTGCTTGTGCCTCATTTTGAAGAAGACGAAATGGGAGAGTACAGGCACGCAAAACGCTATGAAAAGCTTCCAAAACTCGCCGTGATATCAAACGCTGGGTTGCCGGGCCAGACTAACTTTGAGGTTGAAAGCCTTTTTTTCAAGCGGCTTGCAAGAACGTTTCACACTGAACTCGTTGCTGAAATTTACAGAGGAGAAGGAGAAATCTTCAGGGGCAAAAACAATATCATGCTAAAACCTCTCTTGGGGAAGTATAAAAAAGCTCTCAGACGCGCAGGAAGAGAACTTGTAGAGAACCAGACACTCTCAGAAAAAACCACAACAGAACTCGAAAAACCAATTGTACCTGAAAGCCTGTACATAAAATTCGGGAACGAAGAATGGGACCGGCTGTGCGAAGAAAATAAGGTTGACTGAACAGTGCTGCAAAGATATGAAGAAATTGCAGACCTATGGATACTAAACTGGATTAAAAACAAGCCTTTTCAAAAAAAGCTTGACCGCAACCCTTTTCAAAAAAGGCTTAACCGCAACCCTTTTCAAAAAAGGCTTGACCGAAAACCATGAGCCAATATTTGGGTTTGATGAACTTATCCCCAAACCCTATCGGCGTGATCACAACCCTTTTCAAAAAAGGCTTGACCGAAAACCATGAGCCAATATTTGGGTTTGATGAACTTATCCCCAAACCCTATCGGCGTGATCAACCGGCGCAACGGTTGCGGGTCAACGGTTGCTAAAAAAGCCTTCTGGCTGTTCTTTCTGGTTATTTATTACTTAGTCTCCAAACTGCCTTCCACAAGGTCTTCCAGACTGTGTTCCATGTAAGGGGCATTGCTCCTGTTGATCAGTTCCTGACAGACTTCTGCCGGATCTCCATCCATTGCAAGGGCTCCGTTATCAATCAATATAGTCCTGTGAGCAACTTCCCGAACAAAGTCCATGTGATGGCTTACAAGCACAATGGTCGTGCCAAAGCGTTCGTTGATTCTTTTTAAAGAGTTTGTGACATCCCTGAGAGTTACAGGGTCAAGGTCTCCGAAGGGTTCATCAAGCATAAGATATTCGGGAGAGGTTGCAAGGCTTAAGGCGATGAAAGCCCTGACATGCTCGCCCCCGCTGATCTGGTAAGGAGTTTTGTCAAGAATTTCCATTGGCAGGTCAAGGGCTTCGAATACCGGCCTTGCATAGGTATCAACATCAGTTATCGGGATCGTCGGGAAGAGGTCAAAATAGATTGTGTCATTCAGATTGAGTTCCCGCAGAGCGGTTTCTTTCTCTTCTTCTGGCATGTCAGGCAGGCGGTATATAGTATCAAGGGTCTCATCCGACAGCCCTATTTCCCTGGCTTTCCTCCTTGCGTGTTCAATTGCACCTTGCTTTTTCATGCTTAACCTGAACCGAATCTGTTCCCTTACCGTGGAATTCACAGACATAGAGAATTCCTGGTTCATAATACTCATGATCCTGCGGAGTTCCATGCGTTTTTCGCTATACCTGGTGACATCTACCCAGTCTCCACTGCAGAGATATTCGACGGTTCCACTCTTTTGCTTTACAAGCCCTTCCATGAGTTTCATAAGGGTTGTTTTTCCAGCTCCCGAGGACCCGATAAAAGCCAGAATTTCTCCTCTGTAAACATCGAGAGAAAAATCTTTGATATTCAGGACTTCTCCCATCCTGATGATGGAATAACGTTTTGAAATGTCCTTAACTTTAATGCAGACCTCTTTCTTCTCGGGTTCCACAAGCTTTTCCTTTGGCTTCATATCCCTGAGGAAATTTTTAAGTACCAGAGAAGGTTCTCCTTCGGCTGCAATTTTCCCGTTTTCAAGGAAAATCAACCTGTCGGCAAGATAAGCGTGAATTTCCGGAAGGTGAGAAACTACTATAATTGGGATGTTCAACTTCTTTTTCAGGCTTTTTATTACATCAAGAACTTCCTGCTTTGTATCCGGCCCGGTCATTGTAACAGGTTCATCGAGAAGAAGGAGTCTCGGCTTTGCGGCAAGCTGCCTTGCCATTACAACTCTCTGTTTTTCTCCCCCGCTCAGAAGATTGGTGGAATGAAGCGCCTTATCCTCCAGGCCCACCAGTTTTAGATACTCCATTGCTTCTTTAAACAGCTCGTCGTAATCAGTATCTACACTATGCGGGAGATATTCATTCCGTGGAAGGGATTCATACCCCACTCGGAGGTAGTTCAGCTTTCTTATAACATTTTCAATCGCAGGCCCGTTCCAGAGCCCGAAGTTTCGCTGTAGGTGTATTGCGGTTACGCTCTTCAGAAATTTTTCCCCTTCAATCCCTGAAGCAGGCGTTATAATTTCTCCATCTACTTCCACAGTTCCCTCCTGAAAGGGCTCAACTCCTCGGACGATGCGCAACAATGTCGACTTTCCGCTTCCGCTTCGACCTGTTATCCCAAGGATTTCTCCATCCTCCACCGTGAAGTCGATATGGTCCAGCACTCTTATCTTTTCGGAACGTACCTCATAATCTTTAACCAGGTTGGAAACTCTGAGCATAATCATACCTTTTAGTGTTAATCGTGTAAGTTAATGCCTGACCCGAAATATATTCTGCAATTCTGCCAATTGCGCGTGATAACTTATCTTTATCACTGCAATTTTCGGATGCTTTTGCGCCAGTATAATTTATACTAAAATAGGAGTCAAATATTACCTTATAACTATTTATTACAATCGGCTGCTGTAATTCAACACGAACAGTCTTAAAAACTAAGTAGGAAAACTCAAAACTTTCTGAGACATACCACACATCAATTTAAAGCTAAAACCTTAGAGCTAAAACCTGCGCTCCTAAGAAAAGTACCCTGAAAAAAGAAGTAATTTAGAAGAGTAGTAGAACTAAATAAGTCTTAAATAATCTTAGACAAGATTTAATAATCATATATATAATTTAATAATCTTAAATAAGTTCTATAAGTCTTAAATAAGTTCTATTATACTTAAAAGCAGGCAGCATATCCTGAATCATTTTTTCAGGGTTCATCTTTTTATTGCTGATACAAGCTCAGCCACTTTTACAGTAACATCCCTTACTTCTTCAAGAACGGTGCCGGTAACTATCATATCCGCACCTGCCAATGCACAGAGTTTTGCAGCCTCTGCGTCTCTAATCCCACCGCCAACAATGAGTTTGTTTTCCCCTAGAACTTGCTTGACAGCTCCTATCATCTCAGGGTTGATGGGCTTGTCAGCTCCGGACCCGGCTTCAAGGTAGGTATAATGCATGCCAAGGTATTTGCCTGCAAGGGCATATACTGCGGCAAGTTCAGGTTTCTTTCTGGGGATCAGTTTTGCGTCCCCTACCCAACCAACAGTCCCTCCGGGTTCAACTATGAGGTATGCCATGGAGATAGGTTCTATCTGACTCTGGTATACAAGCGGAGCTCCCAGAACCTGGTTTGTGATCACATACCCTAGATCTCTCGAGTTCAGAAGACTCATGAAAAATACGGCATCTGCATACCTGCTAAGCCCGGCTGAACTTCCCGGGAAAAGAATGGTTGGGACATCTACCTTTTCTTTTATCTTTATGACGGTTTCATCAAGCAGGGTTCCCGACGCTCCGGTTGAGCCCCCTATCATAATGGCATCAGTGCCCCCCTTGACTGCTGCAAGGGCGATTTCAGCGGCTCGTTCAGGTGTTTGGGAAGCGGGATCGATAAGGGTAAGATGAACTTTTCCTTCCTGATCAATGATTTTCTGAAGGTGTGCTTCCACCTGCAAAAAAGATCATGCTCCCTTGGATTCCTTGGATTTTACCCGAAGAGCACTGTAGCCGCATTTTCTGCAGCGGGTTGCCCTTATTGCATTCCTTGCATTGCATCGCATGCAAATTTTTTTATTTAATAATCTTTCTTCTGCTTCTGGAAAACGACCCATTTTTGTCACCTGCTATTATTTTTCAATATTGATAAGGTATATAGCCCGCTTAATGGATGTTAAGGAATATAACGTTTTTCATCAAAAAAGCCCGTCTTTTATTGAGTTTGCAAGCTTCCTTTCTTTTATTTTTAGAATAACCATCGTTTTTCTTATTCTGCGAACTCAAAGCTTATTTATTGCTTACGTTGTTTATTCTCTGCCCTGTGGCTTAACCAGGCTGAAGCTGTAATTAAGTTGACATTGGACTGTGTCAAAGTTAACATTGAAATTATATAACGATGATAATTAGTTACAGATAAAATCGGCATTTAATGCTAAAATCAGTATTTAAAGCTAAAATCGGTATTTAATGTTAAAATCGATATTTAAAGCTGAAATCGATATTTAAAGCTAAAATCGGCATTTAAAGCTAAAATCGGTATTTAAAGCTAAAATCGGTATTTAAAGCTAAAACCCTCAGGTTTTAAGTATAACTCCATGTTTAATTTAACCTTTTAGGGTCTATTTAATTTCTTTGTCTTATAAATGGTGATTTATGTGTTGATTCATCCTATAGACTATCGGTATGGTACAGCAGAAATGAAACATGTGTGGAGCCAAAAAAATAGACTTAATAAGCTCCTTCAAGTCGAAGCGGCCCTTGCCCGCGCCGAAGCGGATATGGGTTTGATCCCTGCAGATTCGGCTGAGATTATATCTGAAAGTATCTCTTCCGTAAAAGCTGAAAGGGTTGACGAAATTGAAGCCGAAATTCATCATGACATGATGGCTGTGGTCACTGCGATTTCTGAACAGTGTAGAGATGATGCTGGAAAATGGGTACATTTCGGAGCAACTTCAAACGATATTCTAGATACGGCAACAGCTCTCCAGATTAAGGATGCAATCGACCTTATGGAAGATAAACTCAAAACTTTTCTCGGAGTTCTGCTTGACAAGGCCGAAGCCCACAAGAATACGGTCTGCTGCGGAAGAACCCACGGACAGATAGGGGTTCCGACAACATACGGCCTGCGTTTTGCCATATGGGCTTCGGAGATTTCAAGGCATCTGGACCGTCTCCATCAACTCACTCCAAGAGCAACTGTAGGGCAGATGACAGGAGCAGTAGGGACCCAGGCTGCGTTTGGAAAAGCCGGAATTCTTATCCAGAAACTTACAATGCAGCACCTTGGAATTGGCGCTGTTGATGTTTCCAACCAGATAATTCAGAGGGATAGGCACGCTGAATTTGTAATGTGGATGGCAAACACGGTCACGACTCTGGATAAGATAGGTATAGAAATAAGGACCCTCCAGCGCAGTGAAATTGCCGAGATTGAGGAAAGTTTTGGAAAAAAACAGGTCGGCTCATCTACTATGCCCCATAAACGCAATCCCATAAAGTCCGAGCAGATATGCGGACTTGCAAGAATTGTAAGGGCCATGGTTGAACCCGAACTCCTTAATAATACCCTGTGGGATGAAAGGGATCTGACCAATTCTTCTTCCGAGCGGGTAGTTTTCCCTGAAGCCTGTGTGCTTACAGACCATATCCTCAAACTAGGGATAAACGTAATTGAACACCTGAGATTCTATCCTGAAAATATCCGGAGGAATCTGGAACTGCTAAGAGGCCTTAATATGGGAGAGGCCGTAATGATTGAGCTTGCAAAAAGAGGAGTAGGCAGGCAGGAAGCCCATGAGCTTGTGCGGACTGCAGCGATGAAAGCCCACGATACGGGACAGCACTTCAAAACTGTGCTTCTGGAAACTCCTGATATTGCAAGATATTTGACTGCTACAGACATAGAGAATCTGGTAAATCCTGATAAATATATAGGAACTGCAGTGGAACAGGTTGAAGTACTTGTCGCGAAACTTCGTGAGGCTTATTCCCTCTAACGTACTTTTTCTAACCTTTTTTAATTTTTTCTCTAACCTTTTTAAGGTTTCCTCTAACCTTTTTTAAGGTTTTCTCTAATCTTTTTTAAGGTTTCCTCTAACCTTTTTAACTTTGTAATTATTTAAACAAGTGAACGATATTGTTTTCTCTAGCCAGCGTGATCTCTTTTTATTTCGTAACTATTCAGGTAGCCTTGTTAAGGCTACACAATTTTTCCTCGTTCCGAGGAAAAATTGGATATAAAATGAACCATTTTCTTCCTTGATGAAACGTGAAGAGATTCTTGCTTTGTGTGCTTCAAACCCTGAAGTTATTGCTTATATTATAAGTCTTGAATCTCAAATTAAAGACCTCACTGAAAGATTGCAAGTTTTAGAATTTCGCTTAAATCAAAACAGCCGAAACAGCAGTAAACCTCCTTCTAGTGACTATATTTCCAAAGGAAAACCTAATCCAAAGAGTCTCCGTAAACAGAGTGGCAAGAAACCTGGAGGTCAAGAAGGTCATCCCGGGACAACTCTCGAAATGGTTGATAATCCTGATTAGGTAATAGAGCATTCTTTGAACTGTTGCGAAGAATGTGGACATAATCTTAATAATGTTGAAGTTAAAGCTTATGAGAAAAGACAGGTTTTTGATATTCCCCCTGTAAATCTTATTGTTACAGAACATCAAAGTCAGATTAAGATCTGTCCTTGCTGTGGAAGGTTAAATAAAGCTGAATTTCCAGAATCAGTAAATTCCCCAGTTCAATATGGTCCTAATATCGTAGCTTCAGCAATTTACTTTAAAAATCACCATTTCATTCCTTATAAAAGGATTTCTGAATTGTTTCATGATGTAATGGGATAAAATCAGTTCTGCTACCATTATTGAAGCAGAAAGAGAATGTTTCCAGAACCTTGAAGAATTTGAAAACGTAATTCGAGAAAAGTTACTCTCTTCTCCTGTTATCCATTGTGATGAAACTGGAATGAAAGTTCACGGAAAAAGACATTGGCTTCATGTAGCTTCTACTGACAAATACACTTGTTATTTTGCTCATCCGAAAAGAGGATCAGAAGCTATTGATGCTATGGGAATTCTTCCAGAGTTTAAAGGGGTAGCAGTTCATGATGGATGGAAACCTTACAACGGTTATAATTGTGATCATGCTCTTTGCAATGCTCATCTCCAAAGAGAACTTATTGGAATTGAGGAGAGTTATAAACAGCAATGGGCTAAAGATATGAATGAGCTGTTATCTGAAATGAAAAAGTATACTGATGAGTGCAAAGAGCAGGTCAAAGATCTGGATTTTGAACAAGTTAAGGCATTAGAAAAAAGGTTCGATACTGTAGTCGCGAAAGGAATTGAAGAAAATCCACCTTCTCTAAATCCTGAAAGACAAGGAAAACGTGGTATGTATCCAAAAACCAAAGCAAGGAATCTGCTTGATAGGTTTATAGAACATAAAGAAAAGATTCTGAGATTCCTGAAAGACTTGAAAGTTCCGTTTGAGAATAATCAAGCAGAAAGAGATGTCAGGATGATGAAACTACAGCAGAAAATATCAGGAACTTTCAGAACTACACGGGGAGCGGAAGCTTTCTGCAGAATTAGAGCATATATTTCCACAATAAGAAAGAATGGTTTACCTGTTTTAGAGGGTATTCTCGCGGCGCTCAAAGGAGCGCCGCTAGCTATACCCTGAATAGTTACTTTATTTCTTATAATTTCCTTGAAAATCTGCATAAGCTACTTATTGCCCTATATTTTTAGATATCATTGAGGATTTAGAAGCCGCCTGACCAGAGATCCTGAGCCATTTTATTCCTGCAGATTCTGTTTGAAAACCTCAAGATTTTCCCAGTTAAATTTTTCCGGAGGGCAGGCTCGGATACATTTCTGGCAATGGGCACCTTCACAGAGGTCAGTGCTTATCATAACCCTGTTTTCGTCGTCAATTGATATGGCGCCAGTTGGGCAGACTTTAATACACTTTTTGCACTCGGGGCAATCGACAACCATCGTCATGTAGGTTCCGACTCTTTCAAGTACATGAAGTCCTTCTTCTCCAAGAACTGGAATATCTCTCTCCACACGTTTATCAATAATGGGATTCTGTATCGGGTCTCCCAGACCTGGAAGCTCTTTCTTTTTGAGATATTTCTTGAACATTTTAAAGGGCATGCCTTCCTCCCAGTATGCAAGTTCAAGAACATATACGTCCCGGAATTCCGGAGAAGTCGCAAACATTATATGTGTACCTATTATCTGACTTGCAATATCCTGCAGCTCCCATAACCTCTTTTCCGACAGCAAAATTTCACGGGCTACTGCAAGTGAAGTGTTTCCAAGCTGGGAGATCTTTCCTGTTGCGTACGGGATCAAACCGATTTTCTGGGCTTTTGCCGCATCCATATATGTACCGGCAGCACCTGCCATATAAGCCGCATCGATGTCTGCCATTTCGATACCTGCGGTGGAACAGAGAGTAATATGCCCTGCACGAATTGCGCCTATAGCTTTTCCGGCTTCCTTCAGGTCTTTTTCAGAGAAAGTCATCCGGTTTTGCAGATGAATAAGCCCGTCTGGAGTGTTAATCTTTGGGAGCTCTATAAGGCCACGTTCGATTCCTTTTTCTATCAGAGCTATGACCCCAGTACCTGTGATTCCTTTGGCTTTGATCTGACCTTCCTCAAGGATTTCCCCGGTTGCCGGATTTATTACATCTCCGGGAACTGGTTTCATTTCTTCACTCAGAACGTAGTTCCTTAATCCCCCATTCTCGAATTCAAAATCTGATATAACGTACGGAGACGCAAGGTTTCCATGCCTTATCTGCTGTCCTTCAAGGGCAGGGCCAGCAGCTGCCGATCCCGTATAAATAATATCCTTCACTTTGAGGGCCATCTCTGCATTTGTTCCGTAGTCCGTGGCAATTGAAATTTCGTCGCTGTCGAGCATTCCGGATTTTATAATCAGAGCAAGGGCATCGGCCCCAACTTCATGTTTTATTGCAGGAGGAACTACGATCTCACAGTCATACTCATCAAACTCGGGAATTTCGCTGCTATGTACGATTCTCGCGCTTCTGTCCTGCTCCTGTATATTGTACTTCTTTTTCTTCCGCTCTCCTGCATAAGCCAGATCTTCAATGCTTATCCCCTGAAAGATAGATAGCTGAATTGGGTTCCCACATATTGAAAGTCTTTCAAGTTCTTCGTTTTTCACATCAAGAGCCTGGAATATGTTCTTTACTGCATTTATAGAAAGTCCATGTGCGAGATCCTGGCCATAGTGAATTGCGAAATCCATATGATCCATCACATTAGCTCCAGGAAGAGGATTCCTCAAAGTTATCACTGTTCTTCGGATCTCTTCTGTATCAAGATCGATTTTTTGAGCTCGATACCCACTTGTTCCAAGGTCAATTGCAACTCCACATCTCATAGAGATTCCCCAAATTCTCCCCATTTCACCGGTACTTTGGTGTATTATATAGCTGTTTCAGATTTATTTATACATTATTTTGAAAAATAACGTATAAATAAATAGGGTGATTTATTTCTTAATACATATCTTAAGCCCCTCTGAATCTATTATGACTTACGCAGTTGAACTGAAGAATCAACAGCATCAGACAGTCAACTGCCTAAAACATAACTTTAATTTACAATCTTTGTTGTAATTGATTTTGTTCCTCACGTGCGTAATTCCTATCTATCTTAATACTTTTCTAAGCCGTTTAAAAAATAGTCTAACTTAATAGTCCCGTTCTCATTGCTCTTTTCTTTTAAGGCCAATTGAACATTCACGTCCCATAATGAAAAACAGACATCGGGAGGGATATGAATGGCATATCTTTATATATTACAAGTGACTTTGTATAGCTGATGAGCTAGTCCGGGTAGCCCGGCGTTACCTGTAACCCGAAATCGCCGATACGCGGGGGACGAAGCCAATGGAAGATGCGTCGAAGAGACTCCAGCCTGGAATCTCAACGGAGAAGCCCCGTCCTGCTGGGATGGTGCAGGTATGCGGGTTTGCTGGAGAGCAGGTCTTCATACCCTAACTGCAGAAACCGGTCGAGGCCCGGAAGGGAGCAGACTTACTGTGGGCAACTATCGCTTGCGGGGCTGCGGGGTGGAGAAGAGGTTCCAGTCTCCTGGTATCTCCAAGATTCAACGACCTGAGGTGTGCTCATCGCTTTACACAAAATGATTCAGAATAGATCAGGTGATTCAGTTTTATAGCATAACTATTATTGAATAGTTTCTGTGAAACCCTTTCCCTGGAAAAGATTAAATACATAAAATGCGTTTAAGGGGACGCGCTTCTTGAAGTCCTTTGTGACGAGATAGCCAAGCCCGGTATGGCGCGGGATTGCTAATCCCGTGATGTTCTGCATCCCGGGGGTTCGAGTCCCCCTCTCGTCGTTCTTTTTAATTTTTTATGAGTTTAGTTTTTTATGAATTTAGTTTTTTATGAATTTAGTTTTTTATGAATTTAGTTTTTTATGAATTTAGTTTTTTATGAATTTAGTTTTTTATGAATTTAGTTTTTTACGAATTTAGTTTTTTATGAGTTTAATTTTTTATGAGTCTCGTTTTTGGATGTTCACAAAAAGCCTATATAGATTACGTAACAGCCCAAGCTTCAAAGGAAATTACCACCAGGATTGAGCAGAACACTCAAGAACTTCTTTAATCACAGTACTCAACACTATGGAATTTCGAAAACAAAACCAAATAAGATTTTTTGGCTGAATGGACTTTTTCTCCTGCCAATTTCCTGTGTCTTTCAGTTTTTTGCTTTAGTTTATTCTTTGTTTTGACCTATTATTTTTAAGAATTTTGCACCAGATGTTCATGTCTTCAAATCCATTTCCAATCTTGCAGTTGTTAACTAGCCTACCTGTGTAAGCATAGCCAAGAGAAGCAAAAGCTGCGTTTATTCCTGGAGATAAAGCCCTACAGAGAGTATAAGAGCTCCTGAAACCTCTTTTTGAAAGTTCTATTTCCAGGGCTTTGATGAGCTCTTTTATCAATCCTTTTCCCCTCTCGGAAGGAATTGTCAGACAGTCGGTTATTTCGGCACACTTATTTGTTGGATCCATTTCTGCCGAAGCAAGGCTCAAGATTGTTCCTTGCTTTTCCGCAAGGAAATAGAGAACATTAGAGTCCATAGTTTTTAGAAGATAACTTTTCATGTGCAAAGGAGTGGGATAAAACTTAAACTCCTGCCTGTAAAGAGTTGCCATTGCTGAGGCATCAGCCTGGACCGCAGACTTGAGCCTGTACTCTTCTGGAAGCCCGATATTCTCTGTTTGTTTTCTTATGCTCTCATTTTTTTGGGGATCATCCGGTTTTTTCAGTTTTCTCCCGGCAATTATTACTTTTCTGAGACAGTTTTCAATTATCCGGTCTTCTTTCCCTTTATTAGGAGAAACTCCTCTGGAAGTTTCGGGGTAACTTGAGAAAACATGGCAGTCTTTTCCTGCATAGTACCCATTAATGGTTCCTTCCTCTACATACCCACAGGTTTCAAGCTCTTTTATGTTTTCCAGAGGCGCATATACAATTATCTTCCCAATTTTTTCTACTTTGGCAACGATTTTGAGAATTCCTGAAATGTTCTCAAAAATCCCGATAAGATTCATAACTTTTATTCTGCTGTTGTAGTAATCAATTACAAGCTCAGCTTTTGATTCATCGACCTCCAGATTTATCTTTTTCCAGTATCCCGCCAGTTCTTCTTTAATTTCAAGAATAAAGGGAAGGTTTTTTTCCATATTTGTTCCTCCTTACGTTTTTAAAGTTTTTTTACTTGAGGAGATTTTCCTGGTTTATTTCCTTCACTCTTTTCTTTAGAAACGATTTTTTCTTTCGAGGCTTTCGGGCTCGAGAGCGATGATGTCATTTTCTTCGTCATATAGTTTTGCAATGCCTGTGTCACTTTTAAGCCCTGGATACTTATCGCAGATCAAACAGGATTGCTGGCACTCCCAGGAATAAGCTTCAGGTTCTGGGTACATACAGATCACCCCTTCGTAATTTCTAAGGACAACTCCTGTGTCCGAGCTTGAGATCAGGTAATTAGGACCTACAGGAATTTTTCCTCCTCCTCCAGGGGCGTCAACAACAAAAGTAGGAACTGCAAGGCCCGATGTATGTCCTCTAAGCATCTCAATAATTTCTATTCCCCTCGCAACTGAGGTCCTGAAATGCTCCAGCCCAAAGGAAAGGTCGCACTGATAAAGGTAATAAGGTCTCGTTTTTATCTTCAGGAGTTCGTGGCAAAGTTTTTTAATTATCATCGGACAGTCATTAACTCCCCTGAGGAGTACGGACTGATTACCAAGAGGAACTCCGGCTTTTGCTAGCATTCTCATTGCCTTTTTAGCTTCCGGGGTAATCTCTTTTGGATGATTAAAATGGGTATTGAGCCAGACTGAAGGATATTTTTCAAGAATTTCACATAATTCAGGGGTTATGCGCTGAGGGAGAGTTACAGGAACCCTTGAACCTAACCTTACTATTTCCACATGAGGAATGTCAAAGAGCTCCCCCAGGAGCCAGTCTAGCCTTTCATCGGAAACGAGCAGGGCATCTCCTCCCGAAAGCAGGACATCCCTTATTTCAGAATGTTCCCTGATATACTCGATCCCTTCTCGAATTACCGTTTCAGGGTAGTCGTACTCTCGGTTTCCAACCCTTCGCTTGCGGGTACAGTGTCTGCAATACATCCCACAGCGGTTTGAAATGAGGAAAAGCACCCTGTCAGGATATCTGTGGGTTATACAGCTCTCTTCAGAAGGAGAATCCTTATCCTCACATAGGGGATCTTCGAGTTCCCAGGAGGATTTTTTAAGTTCGGCTGAACTGGGTACAGCCTGCATTCGGATGGGACAGTTGGGATCTTCCGGATCGATAAGAGAAGCATAATAAGGAGATATCGCCATGGGAAAAACTTCAAGCGCTTTTTTAATATATTCTTTCTCAGTATCTGATAACTGAATCAATTTTTCAAGTTCTTCTACGGTCTCAATTCTATGCCTGTACTGCCAGTTCCAGTCTGAAAATTCTTCATCAGATGCATTAAAACAGTTCATAATCTTAGATTTCACATTTAAACCTCAGTGAAAGCTGAAAGAAAAATTGTAGGACAAACTTTCAGAGTACAATAAAATGAACTCTGTTCTAACAAATTAAATTCCTCTTTTTTCAGCTTATTTAGAGAAATATGTCATGAATTTGTTAATATTCCTATTAAACAAATATATTAAATACTTTTTTGTGTAATCGAGTTTTAATAATCCTTTTTTCTCGAAAAAAAACTTAAAGATATCTTTTTATTTAAGGTTTTTTTTGATTTTACACTTTCTAATTGTTTCATTTTCGTTTAAAAATTCATATTTTATAGGATTTCCTTTTTTCCTTCTTTTAAAGAGGGTATATATGTATAAAGAAACAGAAAAGTAATTGATTCTTTTTTTAGTAGTTTCAGGAAAGTAACAGGACCTTCAGAGAGGAATAAAGGCTAGATTAAGTTTTTAACTTTTTAATAGACTTTGTTTTAAGCTATGAAGACTAAAAATAGTTTTTAAATCCCCGTATGCTTATTTTTGTCTTGTTTATGCAAATATATCCCGCATAATTCTTTAATTTCCTAAAACATCTCATGTTTTCAAAATACCTACCATACCTTTTTATTTGTTAAGATAGCTAATCCATACTCCCATATTATATTTAGTATGTTCTTGCTTTTTCTCAAAGGCTCAAGTCAATGAAATTTATATTATTTAAAAAATCATTATATATTGATGACAGATAATCTTCTAACTGACCTTTTAATCATTTTCGGGCTTTCTATTCCTGTAGTTTTTACTTTCTCAAAATTAAAAATAGCTCCACTAATTGGTTTTCTACTTGCAGGCATTCTTGCCGGACCTTTTGGTTTTGGACTTATTCGAGAGATCGAAAACATCGAATTTTTGGCTGAAATCGGAGTCGTACTCCTGCTTTTTACCATAGGTATAGAGTTTTCACTGCGCGACCTTTTACAGCTTCGCAGAATTGTAATTTTTGGAGGTGGTTTGCAGCTTTCCATAACTTCAGTTATCGTTGCACTTATATTCCTCTGGTTTGGAAATTCAAGAGAATCTTCAATTTTCCTCGGGCTTTTAGTAGCGTTAAGCAGCACTGCAATTGTCCTTAAACTCTTACAGGAAAAAGGAGAAATCTATAGTCTTCACGGGCGGACTTCCTTAGGAATACTGATTTTTCAGGATATCGCAGCAGTGATAATTATTCTCTTAATCCCGGTCCTCGCAGGCACTCCAGGAACTGAAAAGTCCTTTTTAGAGCTTATCCTGCAGGGCCTCGGGCTCATTGTGTTCACCTTTCTAAGCGCCAGGTACGTCGTTCCTTTTATCATGTACCATGTGGCAAAGACACGAAATAACGAGCTTTTTCTCCTATGCGTTATAGTAATAGGGCTTTCCGTCGCATGGTTGACTTCCATTGTCGGGCTATCTCTGGCACTGGGAGCTTTTCTTGCTGGCCTGATTATCTCTGAGTCTGAATATTCGGTTCAGGCTCTTGGGAATATAATTCCATTCAGGGACATGTTCATGAGTATTTTTTTCATTTCGATAGGAATGTTGCTTGATCTGGATATATTAAGAGAACACTTACTCTTGATCCTGGTTGCTACCCTGGCTGTGCTGCTCCTGAAAGTTTTAGTAAACAGTTTGAGCACCTTTTTCATAGGTTTTCCTTTGCATACAATGATTCTGGTTGGATTTTCTCTTTCACAGGTTGGGGAATTTTCCTTTATTCTTGCAAAAGTAGGTCTTGCAAATGGATTGGTTTCTTCTCTAATGTACCAGGAATTTCTGGATGTGGCAGTGCTTTCTATGGTACTTACCCCTCTACTTATGAGTATAGGGTATAGAACTACGACTTTTGTTGATTCGCTGCATTTCCCTCCCGTATTAAAACAGGGCTGGTACAGTAAATTTAAAGAAAAAGAATATGAAGAGAAACCTGAAAACCATGTAATTATAGTAGGATTTGGGATAAACGGTAAAAATGTCGTGACTGCTGCAAAGGAAGCTTCAATTCCCTACATAGTAATTGACATGAATCCTGAAGTAGTTAGGATAGAGAAACAGAGAGAAGAGCATATTTTTTACGGTGATGCTGCTCAGAGTGCTGTGCTGGAACATGCCGGCATTTATACTGCGAAATCCGTTGTTGTGACCGCAGGCGATCCTCCGAGCACCAAGAGGATAATTGAAGCTGCTCGCAGGCTGAACCCTCAAATTCACATTATTGCCAGAACACATTTCCTGCGTGAGCTGGATAAATTTTATGATTTTGGAGCAGATGAGGTCATTTCTGATGAATTTGAAAGTTCAATAGAGCTTTTCACAAGGGTACTTCACAGATATCTGGTGCCCAGCAGTGAAATCAATTCCCTGACTTCAACATTACGTGCAGACCATTATAAGATGCTTCGAAATCCTAGCATTCGCAGGAAAAAATTCTGCGACTTAGCTCTCGATTTTGCAGATGTAGAAATCCGGAGTATCAGGGTTGGAAAGCTCTCCAAAGGTGCAGGAGTTACTCTTGGAGAACTAAATCTTCGGAAGAATTATGGAGTGTCTGCACTTGCAATCTCACGTAGTCATAAAATCATTCCCGGGCCGGAAGCTGAAACTAAAATTCTTGCTGATGATATTCTGCTTGTGATCAGCCCACCGGAAAATTTCGATGAGGTTAGAAAGCTTTTTGAGAATAGTAAAGAATAACTATTCTCTTTTACTCCTTTTTTATATATCGGTTATAAAAATTCTCAAGTCTTTAGTTGGGAAATAAGCGTTAACTTATGCTTATAATTCCTTTGTAGTCGATATAGCAGTTGCTGTTAGAATGAAGGATCGTCTATAGAATTCCTTTCTGTAATTACAGGACAAATCATGAGCCATAATTTTAACAGTAAGCTTGATGAATAAGTAAAACAGTGGTTTCTATTAAGGGAGAAAGAATTATGAAAGACTTAATGGAAAAAAACTGATGAAAAACTCTTTGAGGAATTTAACCAAAAAACATACATGATATTCTTCGAATAACATGCCCCAAAAATAACAGATTTGAAGATGGGAGGCTCTAAAGTGTTTGAAATACTTCTTGACATTCCCGCTCAAGCCTTTTTGAAAATGACAGACGAAATGACTTATTTCAGAGTTAAAGAAATTCTTGACGAGCTTATCCTCGATCCAGTCCCACAACGAGCAAAAAGAATAATTGAGAGTAAGGAAAAGCTTTTCAGACTGCGGTCCAGGCATTTAAGGCTGCTTTATAGAATTAATTATGAGAACCAGACCCTTGTAGTCATAATGATTGAGCCTGTAAATCGTATGTATCATTGAAGAGAATAAGAATTTAAATTCTATAGCCATTAAGTGCTACAGCAGGAAATTAGAAAAAGTATGACCAGGCAAACACAAAATATAATTTCAAGATCTCTTATGAAATTATCTTTCATAGTTAATAATATGCAAGACTAGTATAAATTATTTTTCAGGTTTGCTTTATAATACATAGAGTTTTCTATAAACTATAAAAACTTTTTAATATTTCGATTGGGTTTTTAAATTATAGATTAAAGTTTTAATTTTTAGATTAGATTCATAAATTTTAGATTAAATTCTTCAATTTTAGGTTAGATTCTTCAATTTTAGATTAGATTTTGGATTTTGAGAGTGTTCTTCTGATATAGCACGACGGCTTAGACTATAGATTATAAAAAAGTGGGACTAAACATTGTGACCTATTAAAAACTTAGTTTGACTATTTTCCCACTTTCCACAAAGGCCCTTTCAATTTTCATAATTTTTCATGCTATCGTTTTTTCTGAAAATAGCCCTGGTTACTCAAACATGTATTTTTGAAATTTTCCAGAATTTTCGACCTTTTCGTCTTCATTGAAAACTTCTAACAAACATTTCCCGACGCTTCAGTTTAGATGACAACCGCAGGTTTTTGAATAATTCCCCAAAAAAATAAAGAGAAAGATATTATATAGTTATGAAGAGCTTTACGAAAAATTAGTGTAGCCGCCTTTTATTACTTCCTTTTATGCAGAATACAGCTAGCAGGCTAACAACCCCACAAATTATTTCAAATCCGGGAGTTTTTTTGCTTTCTTTTTCAGGAGTGCTTGTCTCATTTTTCTGCCCAGGCATCTGCTTAACATTTGCTACCGTCTTTCCATTTTCTTGTTTAAGGATCTGAGTGTTATTTTCGAGTTGTGTTACACTTAAATTCACAACAGAAGTTACTGGCTGTTCTAAGTCGAGTTTTAATATCTCAATACCATTATTGGAATTGGCTACATAGATACTATCGCCGGAAATTGAAACGTCCAAAATTCCCCAGGGAGACTCGAATCCTCCTTCTACAATTGGGGAAGAAGAATTGCTAATATTAACAATCACAAGACCAGAATTAGCAATATAGGCGTAATTACCTGAAACTGAAATGTCCTTACAAATGCCAATATGGCGGCTTTCGCTTCCTTTGCGAATTGGAGAAGAAGGATTATTGATATCAAAAATCACAAGACCATCGGAATCTTCGACTAAATAAACGTAATTGCCGGAAACTGCAACGCAGTCAGCATATCCAGTTTCGTACTTTCCTTTAAGGATCGGAGAAGAAGGATTGCTAATATCAAAAACCAAAAAACCATTATCACCATCAGCTACATAGGCATAATTGCCTGAAACTGCAACACTACGAGCACGTCCGGCGGTATTATACTTTCCTTTGATATTTGGAGAAAAGGGATGACTTATATCAACAATCTCAAGACCTTCTTCACCAACAGCTAAATAGACATAATTGCCTGAAACTGCAACATCTTCAGCAGATCCTTCAATAGTGCAACTTCCTTTTCGAATTGGAGAAGAAGGATTGCTGATATCAACAATCTCAAGATCACTAAATCCGGTTACATAGGCATAATTGCCTGAAACTGCAACATCCGTAGAAAAATCCTCAGGACCACAACTTCCCTTAAAAATAGGGGACGAAGGGTTGCTGATATCAATAATCGCAAGACCCATAATACCGGCAGCTACATAAGCGTAATTACCTGAAACTTCTATATTGTCAGCATATCCAACCGTATCGTAGCTTCCTTTAAGGATTGGAGAAGAGGGACGCTTTATATCAATAATTTCAAGACCACGATATACGGTTATGTAGGCGTAATTACCTGAAACTACTATACCATCAAGGTCTACATCATTGTAACTTCCTTTGAGAGCTGGAGAAGAGGGATTGCTAATATCAAAAACCAAAAGACCCTTAGTAAAATCGGCCGCATAGGCATACTTGCCTGAAACTGCAACACCATAAACACTTCCAGAGGTATAGTACTTTCCTTTAAATGTTGGAGAAGAAGGATTGCTAGTATCAACAATCACAAGACCATTATCCCCATCAGCGACGTAGGTGTAATTGCCTGAAACTGCAACACTACAAGCAATTCCACGAGTATCGCAGTTTCCTTTAAGGATTGGAGAAGAAGGATTGCTAATATCAACAACCAAGAGACCGTTATCACCAGCAGTTAAATAGGCGTAATTACCGGAAATTGCTACATTGCTAGCATATCCAGAAGTATTGTAATTTCCTTTAAGTATTGGAGAAGAAGAATTGCTAATATCGATAATGTCAAGACCATTATAGTCATCAGCTACATAGGCGTAATTGCCGGAAATTGCTAGATTGCTAGCGTATCCAGGCGTATCGTAGCTTCCTTTAAGGATTGGAGAAGAAGGATTGCTAACATCAACAATCACAAGACCATCATTACCAACAGCTACATAGGCATAATTGCCAGAAATTTTTACTCCAGATACTAAGTTTTTTGTCGTAACCCGGCCCACTGAAACAGGTGAAGAAGAATTAGCAATATCCAGTATCACAAGATCCTGGCCTTGCCCGATGTAAGCGTAATTGCCAACAACATCAACGGTTTCTATATATCCTCCGAAATGTCCCACAGGTTTCACTTTAACTTCAGGAACGGATGCTGCCCCAGCAATTGTGACTGTAATTGATATCAACAAAACAACAAATATAAATGGATAAATTATTTGTCTATTTATTCCCATTAATAATACTCCCTGCTCTCCAATCGATATTCCAGATATATACAAAAATACCACCCATTTTCTCAATAGGGCAGTAACTTAAACATGCATTCTGCTTTTAACGGATAATATTAGACAAACTGGTAAATAAATTCTACATCTGTGCACAATATCTACAAAAAGTGAATTTTTGTACGTTTTTAACTTGCTCTCTAATGACTCTCTACTTTCTACCCATCCAATCTTGAAATTTTATTTCTTTTACTTTTCTTACTTATCTAATTCTCTCCTCTATCAGCTCGTATTTTTTTGTTCTGAACTACTCTTCAATAACTTTATATAATGTAAGTATCTATTTACCATATGTAAAGATACTTTTACATATTGTATACAAATGAACTCAATTTGTTTCTAAAACTGTACATCAGAACGTTACGAATAAAATTTGGACTTAAACTGAAAAAATGTACTCAAGGGAGTTACGCAGATGAAGCAGAAACAATTTCGGATAATTATGTTCCTGATTGTAATGTTAATGGGATCAGGTTCAAGTATTTCTATTTTAGTAGGAAGTCCAGCACTTGCCATAAGCGTTTTCTTAGCAGGAATAACTGTGATATATCTTTTAAAAAACAGAGTGGAAGAGGTTGTGGAAGATGAACGTGTTCACCAAATTAGCCAGAAAGCCTCCTGGATTACCTTTCAAATAGTAATACTTAGTTTCGCTCTTGGAGGAACAACTCTTATAGCAATGAGAAACACTTATCCAGGCTATACTAATCTTGGTTTTTTCATGGCACACATAAGTTGTGCAATTATGGTGCTTTATGGTTTGCTTTATATGTATTACAACAGGGAATATGGTGGCTGAGCAGAAAGTCAAATTGCGTCTTGTAGGGACAATAAAACCAGGTTTTATACAGAGGGCTGGTGAGTAGAGCCTGGTAAAATGGGACTTCATTAATTTCAGAACCACCCATACTATCCCAAAACATACATACTGTCCCAAAAAGAAATATTTCAGTTACAGTTTCTCAACTGACTTATCTAAGTTGAGAAATCTTCGTGACGGACACCCTTTAAATTTTACTTAATAAAATATGGAGCCTGAGATGAAGAACAACATTAAAGTTTACAGGGCAATGAACGACCTTACTCAGGAAAGCCTGGCTGAAAAAGTAGGGGTGACAAGGCAAACCATACATGCAATTGAAAAAGGAAAATATGATCCCTCTCTTGAACTTGCATTCAAGCTTGCCGGGCTTTTTGGCGTCCGCATTGAGGATATTTTCCTCTATGAAAACCGTGAAGCCAGAAATTCAGAAAGAAAAGGTTGATTCGCTTAATTATGAGATAAAGGATTTACTGATTTAATATTGAGAAATTTTAAGGGAAAATTTCCCAGATAGTTTCGAATTTGATTCGTATAGCATGAAAATGCTGACATCTGCAAGCAGTTTCATTGGTTGTGCATGTTATTCAAAGAATATCATGTTTGTTTTCATTGAAAGCCAGGCTTATGAGATATTTCCAGATAAACTTAGCTTTCCCGGATTCCCTGAACAAGTAAACCCAGAGAAAAGAAGCCATATAACCATGTTTTTATTTCCGGAAAAACGAGAACTGAGAACTATACAGGCTCTGGGATAAGTAAGCTGATTTTCCTTGTATAAATTAACGGCACCGGACTCCAAAAAGCAATTTTAGTTTCTAAATATATTTATATGAAATGAAAAGATAGTTACAATTAACGGACATCTGTGGATGGACAGACCGCCAGTTTCTGTCATCAAAAAACTAACAAGTAAATAAACAAGTTACAAAGAAAATAAGAAGGAGCAAAAATCTATGATGCAATCGTTTATAGTGGAACACTATCTCAACAAGGATGTAGATGTTTACTGCGGCGGGCCTGACGTATTCAGAGGAAATGTAAAAGCCTGTGCCGATAACGTTTTGACACTCAACAGCCAGGGAAAACTTACCCATATAGCCATTGACAAAATAATAGCTCTCTGGGTCCAATAAGCTCAAAGTTTCATATTCCAATTACTCCTTATAGAGGACAAATCAACTAAGGAAAGATCTTGAGGATCTTCTCCTAAATCTGATTAAAACTGGAAAGCACTCTGGAAGGCTGGATTAGTATTCTGGTTTTCCGGGAAATAAAGGCCATTCAAATTAGCGACCCAGAGTTTGATACGTGAAAAAATACCGAGGTGCAAAGAAATGCAGCCGTTTATAGTAGAACACCTTTTAGGCGAAGTCGTAGATGTTTACTGCGGGGGCCCTGATGTATTTAACGGAAGAGTAGAAGCCTGCGCAGACAATGTGCTCACTCTCGAGCAGAATGAAAAGTACACGCACATAGCAATCGACAAGATAATAGCCATTTGGCCCGCTTAACTGATACAAACAGTTCGTCAAATAAAAAGGGTACTGAATCCTGGGCATATCAGTATTGGACGTAATGAACCCTGGACGTAATGAGTCCTGAGGTATTGAATCCTGAGGTATTGAATCCTGAGGTATTGAATCCTGAGGTATTGAATCTTGAGGTATTGAATCTTGAGGTATTGAATCTTGAGGTATTGAATCCTGAGGTATTGAATCCTGAGGTATTGAACCCTGGGAAAGTTCCGAAGCTTTAATACTTCGCCTTTTCCAGCAGTTTTTTTGTTAAAAATTTATGTTTTCTCAGCTTATGCTTTCCTGCAACTCTTTGCATGAGAAGCAATAAATTCCCTCATCAATTTTGCCCCAAGCATGGCGGTTTGCCCGGAATCGTATTCAGGGGCGATTTCTACGACATCAAAAGCCATTGAAAAAGGAGCAAGCGTCCTTATTGCAGTCCTTACATCTCGCGCACTCAGGCCAAAAGGCTCAGGCGTCCCGAGACCAGGGGCATAAGACGGGTCTATTGCATCCATATCAAGGGAAAGATAGATCTGGCTGCAGTCAAGCCACTCGAGGGCCTCTTTGAGGATCTCTACCATGCCAGTGGATTCCACATCATCAGCTGTATAATACTTCAGGTTATTTTCCCTGGCAAAAACCCATTCTTCTTCCGGGCCGCTTCTTATGCCTATGGAAACAAGATTCTTGGTAACCTCACTGAGGATATTTCGGGACACACAGGCATGGTTATGCTTAAAACCCCTGTACTCTTCCCTGAGGTCAAAATGGGCATCCAGGACAAGGACCCCGAAATCTTCTCCTGCGAATTCGGCGCAGGCTTTCACCATAGCGAAGGTCAGCGAATGCTCTCCGCCAAGCATAATGGGAAGCTTTCCATCATTCAGGAGGTCTTTTGTAGCTTCGTAGAGGTTCTGCAGAGTCTCGTCAACAAAAGCTGAAGTTTCCAGGTTTCCGGCATCATAGATCGGAAGATCGACAAGGTCTATGTCGAAAGTCGGGTTGTAACTCTCAAAATTCGCAGAAGCCCGCCGCATAGCGTCAGGAGCCCAGCGGCTGCCTGCCCTGTAAGAAGAGGTATTATCAAAAGGCACGCCGAAGATAACATAACGTGCAGATTCATAGTCTGCAAGAGCGTCTATAAAGGAATTGGGTAAAAACATAATTTAGCCTGATATAAAATTATTTGCTTAAAAAAAGAACGACTCAGGTTCTTGACCTGAGTTTCACTTTAGTTTAGGAAGTTTATGTCCGTATATCGAGCTTGACCTTGCTAAGAGCTGTAATGTAAGAAATCTCTTCGCCCTCTTTGACCTTATCCTTGTATTCCTCAGGAACTACGATCTCAAAGGTTGAGAAGTCTCCCATGTCCATAAGCTGGGCAATGTCGCCGGTAATCGAGATTACCTGTGCAGTCTTTCTTTCCACAATCGGGACGTATACTTTGGTTGCAACTGAGCCTATGAAGGAGCGCTTCTGGCCGTCAAAGAGTCCGATAGCCTCTACTCTTGCCTTTGCAGCCCCGTGTTTTCCCGGTTTGGACTTGGTAATGCTTTTTATGACACATGCTTCGTCATCAATGATTACATATTTCCCTTCTTTGAGTTCCTTAACTTCTACCTGCTGTTTCATAATGATTCTCCCATACGTTTTTAGATGTTTATAAATAAGCTGTAAACGCCATTCCGGATTTGCCAGAAACTTTCCACGGCTCCGGTAAAGTAGTATAAGAAGGCTTTTCTAATTTTTAAGCCTGACTCTTATTTTACCAATACATTACTTAAGATCTGCATAGAAAAACTGGAAAATATTCCGAGCTTGGAGTGCCTGCAGAGCTAATCTACAGATCGAGAACTAATACGATTAATTTATCCTTGACTATATAACGCTTGTGCGAGATTTTACGTCTTTTTACTGGATTCCGGGGAAAACTGCCTGAAATCTCGGAAAAAATCCGGAAAAATCCAGATTAAAGGAATACTGGATTAAAGGAAATAGTGGATTAAAAGAAATACTGGATTAAAAGAAATACTGGATTAAAGGTAATACTGGATTAAAAGAAATACTGGATTAAAGGTAATATTAGGTTTCAAAGAGAAGATTCTTTACTCAATAAGAGTTATTATTCTCTTGAAGCGTGCAGTATAGTAAATTTGCCTGGAAATTTTTCCTTTTTTTATTACAGGCGTGTCAGGACTCCGTTCTGCAATTCTTACGCTATCCACACTGCCTTTCCGACTTTCGTCTTAAAAGTTGATCCCAAGCTCCTTTAACTTTTCCAATCCGGGAACTCCTTCTTCATTCCATCCGCGGTAGTGGTAATATTCCTGAAGTGCAGATTCGAATTCCTGCCTGGGAAGCCCGTAACCTTCGTTTTTGCCCTCGTTTTCAAACAACCTTTCAGGAAGGGTATCGTCTTTTCGTGTAAATCCTGCTTTAAGGTTATACATTCTCTCCAGATTATAGATTCTTTCTCCGATTTTCAGAAGCTCAGCCGGTGATATCTCCATACCTGCACCCGAAAGCAAGAGAGACGAACCGAGCTCTTCGTTAAGGGCAAAACCCGAGTAGGGGCAGAATACAAAAGAATCCAGAACTGCAGTCAGGTTTTCAAATACCTGAAGGATGCCTGCTTTTCCTTTAAGGCTCAGACGGTTGAGACTTACAGGCTTTCCAAGCACCTCTGGCCCGACCATGAAAGCAGTCAGATAGTCCCCCCCGTGGCTGGAAGTAGCATAAGCCAGAGCCTGTCCCCTGATTCCTCGCGGATCAAAACCTCCGAGTTCTAGCCCCTTTACATCCATGCTCAGGTCTTTTCTCCCAAAGCCTGATAAGTATCGTCTGGCTCCATTTCCTAGTTTGCCGCCTTCCCCGATTTCAAAGAGCCTGGATTCCATTTCATTAGCCTCGGTTATTCGTTCTTTGAGTTCTGCATATGCCCCGAGTACGGAACCTGCCGAGATCGGATCAAGCCCGTAGTCCTTGCATATCCTGTCAGCCTTAAGCACGGAAGTGAGATCAGGGTTTTCAAGGTTAAACCCAAAGGCCCAGAAGGAATCATAATCAGGCAAAATCTGTCCTTCAGGTAAAATCGCCCCTTCAGGTAAAATCTGCCCTTTCTCTTTAAACATCTGCCCTACTCCTTTAATTCTCTTCTTACAACCCAGAGGACAACCAGGGCAACTCTTATTTTCAAGCTCGAAAGTGGATTTGATACGCTCTCCTGAAAGCGCATCTGCAAATGGAGTTTTCTTTCCGGTAAAGTTCCTGCTGGGGATGAGATTCATATAATCCAGCAGTTTTACAAGCGCAGACGTGCCGTAATTTGCAAGGCCTTTTGAAAGCACAGGGCTTGCATCAAAGAGCTTTAGTAGTTTTACCTCAAGTTCCCGGAATCTCTCAGGATCGGAAGGAGAAAGTTCTTTTTCCCCTTTCACAACCACGGCTTTGAGCATTTTTGAGCCGGCAACCGCGCCCAGGCCGCCTCTTCCGCTATATATGGAATCAACAACAAAAGAGGAGATGAGGACCTGTTTTTCTCCTGCCCTGCCAATACAGGCCACACTACCTTTCACACTACCTTTGTTTTCGAGGGCTTCGGTACATTCTCTGACATTCTTTCCCCAGAGATGTTCTGCGGGCACAACTTCAATGTTTCCGTCCGTGATTTCCACATAGGAAGGCCTGTTTGCCTTTCCGGTAACTACCAGAGCATCAATTTCAGCTTTCTTCAGTTCACTCCCGAAGCCCCCAGTCATATTCCAGCTAAATATTGTGCCTGTTAGAGGCGATTTCGATGTGAGGACTGCACCTGAAGCCATCGGGGCAAGGCCTGAAAGCGGACCTGAGGTAAAAATGAGAGGATTGAGAGGGCTAAGAGGATCGATATCGGGACCTGTCAGCTCAGAAAGAAGTTTCACTCCAAGTCCTCTGCCTCCAAGATATCTGAGAATTAACTTTTCATCAGTTTCGACGATATTAACTGATTCAGTGCCAAGGTCTACATATACTGTTTTTCCTGTCCAGCAAGTCATATTGAGTCCTTCGTTTCTGTTCCGATCCAAGCTTTCAATCCTGTTTTTATAATCATTTCACTTATACCTTATTTAAGTTGATATTCCTTTTTTTCTTTGAAATATACACCATCAGGAAGAAAACTTCTTAGCCGGTAACCAATGAATATATTACGGACAGGTCAGAATTATTTACTTTCAGCATGCCTGTCCAATAAACCGGATACAGAATCTATAGCCTCAATGACAATTATCCCTATAAACGCCGTAAGCATACCATAAAAAGTAGCCATTATATAAGGAACAAAAGGTGACGCAGCTACTATATCTATGCACGCAAGGTGCCATATAATAGACTCTCCATCCCTCAAAGGGATAACATATGCAAGCACGAAAGCAAGTGGCAGTCCGATAATCGACCCCACAATACTCAGTTTTTTATTTTTGAGGATTACGTATAAAAGAGCAAATGAGATGCTAACAGGTATTAACAAGTAAAATACCGGAAACATTAGAACAAATCCTAATCCTTCATCCAATTAATTCATCTCCTCAGTGATTGTTTCATACTGAACCTGAATTCTGGCTGTGCTGCTGGCTTCTCATATTTATTTTCAAATTGACTTTTTACACAAATAGAACACTATCATTGAAAAATTAAAAAATTGAATCCACAAGGGCATTATGGGAAAAACTTAGTATGTTTGTCTCGCTTATTTTCGTATCAGTTCCATTTGCATTGCTTGCTGTAAGCGTCACTGTATAATTTCCTGCTGCTGAACAGGTATGTGTCGGATTTTGCTCGGTTGACTTAGTTTCGTCTCCAAAATTCCTGTCACTATAGATAGAAAGGTTTACTTTAATTGATTCATTAGTGGTTATCCGGGTTTTCGTGAGAGTGAGTTGACCATCTACACACTGTGAAGAAGCTGCCAACGCTGCAGATGAAACGAAATTAAAAATACAAAGATGAAGGCTATTTCAAAAAGCATTTTTTTCTTTTTCATTTGTTTCATCCTTCTCCCTTTCATGCAATAATCTATCAAAAAAAATTAATGAATAAAAGTGGAGAATGTTATTGATTTTCTTTATCGCCTCCTGACGGCTGTAAACTTAATCCTCACTCTTAATTTGGTTCTATCTGCTCGATAATTTCCTTTGCTTTCCTGACCATGTAATCTGCTTCATCAGCCGAAACCTGTTCACATAGCTTCATTTTCTCAACGAGATGAATGAAGGAATTAAGCATGAAAACAGATTCTTTATTCTCACCCTTTTCATAGTAACATTTAGAAGTATCAAGCAGATCTATCAGGCCTGTTTTTGTTTTTACGTTGCACCTGTATGTAATTTCCACATACTCCTTAAGAGCCTGTATCCCGTCCAGAGGCATTAGCTCCGAAGAACAATTGTCAGAAGGCTGGGTTCCGTTTTCATATCCCTCATCCCCATCCGTATAGTTGTCATCCAGAGGAGGTACTTCAGCCGAAGAAAGAGTAAACATATAGATATCGGGGTTTCCATTGCGGGAATCATGCCAGACTATTCTGTCCCCATAAATATCAAGTACCCCAGAATTTCCTCCCCATTCATCATCATTATCGCCTGCAAATATCCAGACTGATCCACTGGTAGTAATTCGGGTTTCCTTAGAAGTGGAAAGGTTGTACATGTAAATATCGGGCCTGCCACTGCGATCATCTACCCATACAATTCTGTCTCCATAGATCGAAGGTGACCCTTGATTATATTCATTAGTAGTTATCTGAGTTTCCGTGGAAGTGGAAAGGTTATACATATAGATATCCCAGTTTCCATTTCGATAGTCTTCCCATACTATCCTGTCCTCATAGATATCAGGAACTCTTTGAATTGAGTTATTTGTGGTTATCTGGGTTTCCGTAGAAGTTGAAAGGTTATACATGTAAATATCCAGATTTCCGTCACGACTATCCGTCCACACAATATTGTCTCCGTAGATTGCAGGATAGTCCTGATATGACGTGTTGTTGCTTATCTGGACTTCCGTAGAAGTGGAAAGATTGTACATGTAGATGTCATTGATTGACCACACTATCCTATCCTTGTAGATACAAGGATTATTTATTACATCATCATGTATCTTGGTTTTATTAGAAGTAGAGATGTTATAAGTGTAGACCTCTGGGTTTCCATTCGGCCATTCATACCACACTATCCTGTCCCCGTAGATATCAGAAGATACTTGATCTGAACTATCATTGGTGATCTGAATTTCTTTGTGGGCGGAAAGATCGTACATATAGATGTCATAGCTGCCAGTAGGATATCCAGATTGATCAATGTTTTCTCTGTTGCGAGCATCCTGCCATATTATTTTATCATCGTAGATCGTCGGTTCGGTCTGAAATGATCCATTAGTGGTAATCTGTGTCTCAGTTCCATTTTCCCCGTTATCCACAGGCAATCCCGCAGAATCAAGAGTGAACATGTAAATACCACCATGCGAAGGTACCCATACAACCCTGTCCCCATAGATAGCAGGGTAACTTCCAGAACCCGCGTCGTATACTCCCTCGGCAGTCAACTCGGTTTCAGTAGAAGTGGAAATATTATACATTAAAACATGACTTCTGAAATCCCAGAAGTCTTGAGTCCACACTATTTTATCCTCATAAATATCGGGACTGCCAGTTCTTTCATAGGCTATAAGCTCTCCTGTGGAAGTGGAAAGATTATGCATTACAATCATTTCATTATTTCCTACATAATCTTCCTGCTCCCATACGACAACGTCCTTATAAATTGAAGGGTTCCAGCTCCTTAATCCCGCAGAAAGCGGGGTTTCCGTAGAAGTGGCAAGATCGTATACACATATATTATTATTTATAGAAAAATACGGATCTATGGCATCATCTATTTGCACTTCATCTACCCACACTATTTTGTCCCCATAAATCGCAGGATCACTCTGATTTGATTCATTAGTGGTTATTTGAGTTTCCGTGGAAGTCGATAGGTCGTACATGTAAACGTCCAGATTTCCATTTCGATCATCCTGCCATACTATTTTATCATCGTAAATAGCAGGTAAAGTCTGGTTAGAATTACTGGAAGTTATCCGGGTTTCCGCGGAAGTGGAGAGGTCGTACATGTAGATGTCCCAGTTTCCATTACGCAGATCCTGCCATACCATTTTATCATCGTAAATAGCAGGATTGGACTGTGTTGAGTTGTTACTGGTTATCTGTGTTTCCATGGAAGTGGAGAGGTCGTACATGTAGATATCCCAGTTTTCATCATGGTTGGAATAGAAGCTTAAGTTATCTACCTGATCTTCTTCATTCCGAGCATCGGCCCATACAATTCTGTCCCCATAGAAATCCAGAGACCTTACTTGTGCGTCACTGATGTTGATCCTGGTTCTCGTACCCTCTGCAGGAACTGCAGTTGCGTTCCCGATGGTCATTAAAAATATAACAAAAAATATTCCAAAAAAAATTGCTGCTCTTTTATCAACTTTCATCTAACTTACACCTCAACCTAAAATGAAATTTTTAATCCAGACTTTCTTTTTCCTAAACTTAGTCATTCGATATTCGATTATTAAACTAAACTCTAAATTTGAGGAAAGATCCATTTGTAATCGAATCAATATTCGAGACTATAGCTTTCAATTCAGAGGTAAATTTAGGGACTGCACTCTTCAAACTTTGTGGTTTTTAACCTGTATTAAGCACTGAGTTCTGGAGCCTACTCATGAGATTTAATTAAAAACAAGTCTCAAATTTCGACTTTCCCCAAAACCCAAACTTGAAGAATAAATGTTCAATTCCTACTTTATAAAATATATCCAAGAAAGAATATAGATATTTCTATAAGAACTAAAATAGAATAGTTTATTATATACTATTTCAGAAAAAGGATAAGATTAACATGTGTTAACTTTTTTGTTCAGATTTAATGATAATTATGTATCTTATATCATTATTTTGTTAATAGCGTTTTTTAAAGCCTTATTTTCAATAATTTCAGTATAGTTGATTCTTAACTCAAATCCGCGGTTCTTTAAAATATGTCATTGAAAATATGGTTTTTAAAAAGTGTTATTGAAAGATAGTTTTAAAAAGTTATATCCAGAAGATCTTAAAAGAGCCAGCCTTTAAGACAGAGAAATCTCACATATATATTGTATGAACCTGGAGAAACCTTACATCGTTTCTGTTTATGCCGTTCTACGGAACGAGAAAGGCGAATTCCTGCTTCTCAGACGGTCGGAAAATTCTCACAGCAATCCGGGAAAATGGGATCTTCCGGGTGGAAAGCTTGGCCTTGGAGAACTTCTAAAAGACGCGGTTGTTAGGGAGGTCTGGGAGGAAACCGGGATTTCAATTGCGCTCGGAGAGATTGCAGGGTATGCTACCTTTGAGCTTCCGGACAAAAAAGTAATTGCCATAATATATGACGGAGGATATATCATTGCTAATGTAAAGTTGAGCTATGAACATGTGGAATATGCATGGAGCTCTCTTGAGCATATTCTGGAAATGGATGCTCTTCCGGATCACTTTAAGGAATTCTTTAAAAGATTCGCTGCCGAAAATAAAGAACCTCCAGAGCTGCCGATTTAAAATATATCAGAAAATGGATTACCTGCTGAGCCTGTCACAAAACCAATTTTTATTTTCATAATTTATAAGAGTTATAGAATTACTTTCCTGGTCAGAATCTCAATTGATGATTTTAAAAATGAGTTTCAAAAAAGTAGATTTTGAGTTTTTGAATCAGCTCTTTAAGTAAAAATCCGAAAGAAAAATTAGTGACTTACACTAAGGCCATTTGTAAGCTGATAATAAAGAACTTTTTTGCCTTTTTTAAGAATGTTTTTAATGCATCTATAATTATGATCTCAAGAAGTATTCCCTTAGTTATCACCCTATTGTGGTTGTTTTCACGAAATTGCGGATTAACTGAACTTTTTTTACAAATTAACTTTACTAATAATTTCATTCAAAAAAGTAAGCTTATATCTAAGAACAAATTTTTTGGTCATTATCCAGTTAACAGAGTGAAAATAACTAGGACTTACGCGACTAAATTGAAGGATTGTAGAATTTACATCTTAATTGAATTTGTCCTAAGGAGGACTTACATGAAAAAATCTTTTTCATCTATGGTTTTATTAGTTATACTATTCTTGCAAGTAACTTTAGCTATTATACCATCAATTGGAGTGGTTTCAGCTTCAGGCAATGTAACAATTAATGATTTTACTTGTAACATTACTAAAGGGACTGTTCCTTTTGATTCAAGGCTAACTGGTAACGTGACTGGTCAAGTTACCAGCTGGAAATGGGAATTTTATAATCCGCAAATTAACCATTGGTCTTACAGCAGTAGAAAAGGAAACTCGGTAACTACATCTCATAGGTTTGGAAGAGCTAAAGCTTATGGAGTTTTTAATGTTACTTTGATTGTAGTTGGGCCTAATGGAAGTGATTCACTTAAAAAGATAGATTATGTTGTAGGAAATAAAAACACTACAGGTCTGCCAACTGCTAATTTCTCTGCATCGACCACTTCTGGATATGCACCATTGAATGTAACATTTACTGACAAGAGTAAAGATGCAACTACAGCTTTATGGTATTTTGGACTGACAAATACTTCAAAAGAAAAGAACTCAACATATACTTTCAATTCTCCCGGAACTTATAGAGTTGTTTTAGAAGTGAGCAATGGAAGAGGTTGGGATGCGACAGCTCAAGAAATAACTGTTCTGGGGCAACAGAAAATTCTTCCAGAAGCAGGTTTTGACGCCGATACTTCCAATGGCCTCGATGTGCAGTTTGCAGACACCTCACAAAACGCAAATGAATGGAACTGGGACTTTGGAGATGGAACTAATTCAACCGATCAGAATCCGTCACATACCTATTCAACAGCAGGAAACTATACTGTCAATCTTGCAGCAAACAATGAAAACGGAACAAGCTTAGCAAACAAAACAATATATGTGGAAGAAATGAGCAGCTCAAGTGGTGGAAGCGATAGTGAAGACAGTAGCAGCGGTGGAGATAGCGTGGGAACCGTTACTGTATCAGATAGCAGCGATAGTAGTAGCGATAGTAGTAGCGATAGTAGTAGCGATAGTAGTAGCGGTAGCAGTGGCAGCAGTAGCAGTGATAGCAGCGGAGGCGCCGGTGGTTCGCCCGAACTTCAAAGCAATGTCGCAGCTAAAGAAATCTCACAGACTTCTATTACATACGGGAACTCTGTAAATTTCAATTTCCCACAAAATGCCACTCCTGTAACTAATATAAGTTTTGATTCAAAAAAGACTGTTGGCAAAACTACAGCTATAGTTGAGATGCTAATAAATCAGTCCACTCTGGTTTCTGAACCACCTTCTGATGAAGTATATAAATTCGTAAACATCTGGGTAGGAAATAGTGGATTTGCAACGCCCGATAATATTGAAAATGCAACAGTATATTTCAAGGTTGAAAAATCCTGGTTACAAGATCAAAATATAGACAAGTCTTCTGTTACATTTAATAGGTACAATGATTCACAATGGAATCCTTTACAAACCACTCTTGCAGGAGAAGACAATGAGTACCTGTATTTCATAGCTGAAACCCCAGGATTATCTTCTCCTTTTGCGATAACTGGCAAGACAGCATCAAACGCAACTCTGAACGAAACAAAATCTGAAACTCAATCTGGATCTAATAGTAGTCTTGAAAACAACGCAAGTAATACAACAAATGTTAAACAGACACAAAGTCCAACTACTTCTGGAAATGGAGACAAAAAATCTCCAGGTTTTGAATCAGTTTTTGGAATCGTTAGTTTGCTTGCTGTGTTTTTGTATAAAAGAAAGTAAGAATACGTAATTAAGAAAGAATATATGATGAGGATTCAATATCCTCATCTAAGTCTTTTACATACGTTTTCGGTTAAGTGAAGACTCATGATAAATTGCGTCAATTTTTAAACATGTATTAAATAATTTAATAGTTTGTGAGCTGGAACAGAGTATCGATTTCATGTAAATAGGCCAAAATTTAAGGCCGGCTTTAATATAAAATCGATAATTTTCAGGCAAGAAAATTTCTTAACCGATGACCAATGAAACCAATCTTGATTTTTAGGATAGAGTTTCAACTTGGATTTACTCTGAGGCACTTTAAATAAATTTTTACTTGAAATACTTATCCTCAAGTTTTTTTCTTTTTTTCCTGCTGCGCTGCCAGCTTACCCCGAGGTACAGGAGAACTGCAAAAGCTGCAAGAGCTGCCATACGCAGTATGGGCCCATACTTGCTAAGGAGGAGAGGGTTTAGATCTTCTCTTTGCTCGTATTCAGGATACATGATATCCCTTCTGTTGCTGCTGTGACCCAGGCCCAGAGCGTGCCCGAATTCATGTTTTGCAACAGAAAGCATTGTCCCGTCCCCATACTGGCGCCAGGCTTTTCCCTGATAATTTCCTACCTCAAGCACTATGTCGACCTTTACATATCGCCCATCAGATACCATGGGACTTGCATAGCCAGCAACGCCTGGGGGAGCCCCTTCAACGATCTCCAGATTTTCAACCCATTTTATCCTGATATCAGCTTCTTTCGAATCCACAAGTTTGAAAACAGGCGTAAACTCAAGGTTTCCGTTTCCTCCCTCCTCCCAGTATTTCATAGCCTTTTCTATTTGTGCATAATAGGTAGGGCTGTAGTGCTCGGGAACATTGCTGTCATCAATATATACAGTAATAGGAGAGTGGTCCCATGGATAATCCAGAATTCTTTCCGGATTCGTTTCAGATGCAGCTGAGACAGTAGGTAAAATAAGTACCATCAGTAACAGCATAAAAGAAAATCTAACTCTGTACATATGGTCTCGACTTATATAAATCGGACTACCAAATAAATATTATTAACCCTGAAACCCAACGTAAAAGTATCTATCTCCTGCATACATCCAATATGCATCCCGCAGACACTCTCCACACTTATCACACATGTTCGCATAAAACCAGTGCGAAAGGCGGGTTTGTATCGGTGGATGGTTATTGATGGAAGAACTCTCAGAGATTAGCTTTTGGTCAGGTTTGGTCAGGGAATTAATTTTTCAAAATTAAATAAGGTCCTGATGAACTGAATTTATAATATCACAAAAACGAATTTTGATAGTGAATTTCCATGTGAATTTCTATGTGAATTTCTATGTGAATTTCTATGCGAATTTTTATAACGAATTTAGATCTACTGAATTATTTGTTTACTTAAAAGTGGCTTTGGAGATATTACATACCTCACAATTCGAGTCACAGCAGTATTCTTCTTCATTTCCTTCATCCGGAAATTCGGATGTAAGTGCTCTTGTGCTTTCAGCGAGTACCGCGGCATTGGAGATGGATGCTCCTATCATAATTGCATAAAATATTTTTTCTTTGCTAATTCCTTTCCGTTTTGCGACTCTAATATGCATTTTCAGGCAATGCTCGCAGCGAAGGGCAGAAGCTACACCTATCGCGATAAGTTCAACTGTCTCTGGGTCGAGGTTCTTGAATCCCCTCATTATAGAGTTTTCGTAAAGCGTTTTTGGGATGAAAATCTCCGGGAGATCTTTCATGAAGTTCATTATATATGGGACTTCACCATACTGATTCCGGACATCTTCAAGGAGTTCAGGAACAGCTTTCTCAGGGTCCTTTTTCAAAATTTCCACAATATCTTCAAGTTCCATACGAAACCACCAGCGTAGATTAACGTGGAAAAAGGATTCAGACTCCGTTTTCTGTATCAGGCTTTACAATATAAAGGATAAGTGAAAAACACGCACCCAGTAAAATGTAAAGCAAATAACTCTTCATGCAACAGAACCCGGGTCAAATTGCAAAACCAACGTCAGACTTAGATTTGATTTTTATCAATATATAATTTTTCATTTTTGATTTTGAAATATTTGCAAGTTCGGAAAGAGTAACCCCTTCATCAAATTCCAGTTTTTCAAGTCTTTCATGGAATTCATCATAGGGTAACTTGACTCTGAGCCCATTAAGCTGGAGGGTCAGTGGAGCAGGCGAAAGTACAGTTCGGATTTCCGGGACCTGATTTTCAATCTCCTTCATAACTCTAGCAGGAAGCACTGCGAGGGGGTCTTTTGCTTGCTGTTTACGAATGTTATCAGCAATCTTTCCAACCTCTTCATTGAGTTTATCAAGGGCGCTAATCTCCTCGGTTTTCCTTAACCTGTGAGAAGTCCTTCCAATATTCCCAACATAAAGGTCTGCTCCGGGAACTTCCTCGGTCTTAAGGTCAGGTCCGCCTGTAACTACAATTGGAATTTCTACGCCTTCAAAAAGCTTTGGCTTCTTGTTTATTATGCAGTCACTGAAAGACCCAAATGTGAAAACTGCAATATCATGTTCGTTAATAAGTCTTCTTTCATAGTCCATGGACAGAGATACCCTTCGCCCCATTCCTCTTGCAAGTCCTATCATGTTTGTATTGGCTCCGGGGTGGCGGAGATACTCTGCAATGTCACATGCTGAATGCGGGAGGTGGTGAGAAGCAAGAGTCGGTGAAACAACTGCAATCTCAACTCCAGTCAGGGGAGCTTCTACCATAACTCCAAGCAGTTCATCAGATTGCTTTTTCACTATTGGGACATCTTTTTCCGGAATAAGCATAATAAGGTTGACTTCAGTCCCTGTAACTACTTTTTGGACTATGTAGCCTCCAAGGTCTTCCAGCAGCTCAATTAAAAGTCCATGCTTGTGGACGCCACCGGTATAAAGATAGGGTCGGAGTACAGCCATCTTAGTTTTTCCCTCCTTTCATCAGTTCTTCGAGCATCGCTCCTGCTTCTTCGATCCACTCATGTTTTAGTGCTTCCTCGGACGCCACAAAAATAAACTGGTTACCTTTATACAGGTGATACCGGACCCTGAAACCCTCAGGGGTGACACGGATTGCAAAATCAACAAGATTTTCGTGAAGCCTGTGTTTTGGATCTGCAACCATCATATCTTTAAGAAAAGCTGCTTCTTCCTTTGGGTTATCCATACTTATGGCTACAGTCCATCGGTCCGGCTGGCTGATATTTGCTTTCCCGTAGCGCTCCCAGAGTATTCCCAGTAATTCTGGAATATACTGCTCTTTTTTTATAGAAATTATTATCTCACGGGCAATCGGTTTTGCGTCCACATCGGCAATATCAGTTGTTGTAACCCTGGTGCCCACGTCCCTCAGGAGAATTGCCATCTGAAAAAGAGAATCTTCAGGTCTCAACACTACCTTTATTCTCCCTATTGCCGGGGCAAGCTTGAGACTTGAAAGATTGTCCTCGATAATCTTTCTATAAAATCCCTGCTCCGGAGCGATTGCGGACTCGACATCAAAGACTTCAAGCGAATCCATCTTTTCCTCACTCCTCCACAAAGCCCGAAGCAAGCAAAGCTGCTCCTACTGCTCCTATCAAGTGTGAGTTCTCGGGCACAAGGACATCGATCTTTAGAAGTTCTCCAAGGGCTTTTGGTACTCCTGCAATTAGGGAAGATCCGCCCACAAGAATCAGAGGCTCTTTAACATCTACTTCCTGCAACTGCTGCTCATAGATCTGTTCTACCACACTATAACAGGCTGCAGCAGCCACATCTTCAGGAGTAGCACCTCTTGCAAGGGAATTTACAAGGGATTGAGTTCCGAAGACTATGCAGTAGCTGTTCATAGATACATGTTCATGCATCCCTTTAACTGCCAGGGCTCCGAGTTCGGTGATATCTACACCAAGCCGCTTTGAGATCATTTCAAAGAAACGTCCTGAAGCGCCTGCGCAAATCCCGCCCATTGTAAACATTCCGGGAATCCCGTCCTGAACCGAGATTGCCTTATTGTCCATACCGCCTATATCAATAACTGTTGCATTACCTTTCTGCTTGTCAGCAAGATAGACGGCTCCTTTTGAGTTAACAGTGATTTCTTCCTGGATAAGCTGAGCTTTAAAATGAGCACCTATAAGAAATCGTCCGTATCCGGTTGTACCCAGAGCCTGAACTTCTTCCCTGGAAACGCCGGCCTCTTTCAGGGCAATAGAGTAAGCTTCTTCAGCACTTTCAAGGACTTTTGTTGTGGGCACCCAGCCCTTGCCTATAATTTTGTTGTCCCTCATTACCACGGCTTTAGTGGTTGTTGACCCTGAATCTATTCCCGCGGTCAGTCCGGTCTGAACTTCCCTTGTAAGAAGGTGCCTGCGCCTGACAATTGTAGTAAGAGCTTCCAGGCGAGTAAGAAGTGTACCTGCACTGGTGCTTTCGGTAAAAGAATAACTGATTACCGGGATTTTGGAGTGCTCATGGATATATCTTCTAACCTCATTTCGTACAATAGCTCCTTCGGCACACCGGAAACAGGTGGTAATGAAAACTCCATCCGCATTGGCAATACCTTCAACAACAGCTTTTGCCCGGGCCATCATAAGCCTCAGGTCTCCACTCGCAACCTCAAGCCCAAAATCTCTGCCTATAGTATCTATGGATGCAACATCAATTTCAGGGAAAATAAATTTTGCATTTACTTTGGCTGCGGCTTCTTCAAATTCGGGTTGAACTCCGGCATACTCAGAGCCGCAGGATACCAGTGCAATCTTGACAAGTGCAGATTCCTCTGTGCTCATTCCTTGTCCTCCTTGTCTGCCGATTCTGTCTCTTTCGCCTTTTCATCTTCCTCAGGCTTTTCCTTAGGCAACGACTCCAGAAATGCTACTATCTTGTTTACGAAGTCGCGGGCTTCGTCGTCGGATTTCGGGTATTCTACTTCAAGTACAGGGACACCTTTTGAGCGGACCAAATACTTCGTCAGCTCATTTGTACGGTTACAACCCACACAACCAAAGTCCGTGGGTGGGTTTTCAACTATAATTGCAGCTTCTGTCTGTTCGATAAGAGGGCCTATCAACGCCATCCTTCCCCTTACTCCAGCCGGCACTTCAATTGCAGCATACTTAAGACCCAATTTAGGGTCTTCAGGAGTAATATTTAGAGGAGGAGAATCAAGGCTGAGGCTTGTAACTTTTTCTCGGATCTGGTTCATCATGGTAAGGGGTTTGTGCCCGAAACGTTCAACCAGGTCGGCCAGAATAAGACTATTTATAGGGTAAATGAAAACCTTTGCCAAAAAACTCACCTCGCAAGCTCCTCTTCAATAACTTTTTCCAGATCCGAAGTTGTAAGCCTGCATTTCTTTTTGCGTTTTTCTGTTACACATTCCTTTGCTTCCAGTTCGTCAAGTGCAGCCCCTATGGCAGGAAGCATCTCCACTTCTTCCCTCAAAAAATGGAATCCCGGCCGTGGGCCTCCACCCCTGCTTGCGCGGCAGCGCCTTTCATCTCCTGGAGGGAATCCCCTATCCTTTACAAAAATATGATTTTTATCAAGCTGCCGGATTTGTTCAACGAGGATCTGGACATCGTCTTTGGCTCCTGATACGATAAGTCCAAAACAGGTCTCCTTTACCGTAACTGGAAACTCTGACTCATAGATCTTCATAGCTGCATCTGAAGGCAGCACTTTATCCGAACTGATTACAATGTACTTTGTAATCTCTTCTTTTTTCGTTTCCGTCATATTTCGTCTCTCCTTAGCCTCGGGAGACTTTAAATTTCGATAAATTAATGTGAATCCGCTTAAACATCTGGATTCATTAAAGCGGACACGTTATAATGAGCTGACTAATTCGTTAGCAAGATTTAATCTGACCCAGCAAGCTGAAAATCATCTTGAGCTACTAACCGGGTACTTATACGTCTATTTACTTATTATTGTGCTTATGTGTATTACTTTTTTTATATATTAAGAATAGTATGTACGCCCATTATCCAATTGTATTATAGTTTATACTTTTAAGTTTACTTGCGTACAATTTCAGTTACGTATATCACATCTCCTTCTTTGACAGCAAGGAGCTTTTCAGGATTTATTATCCGGCCAACAATATTGGTTGAGGAAAATCGTTCTCCTGTGGGGCCGAAAAGTTCGTCGTCTCCAAGTCTTATACCTATAGTCCCCATCCTCTTTGCAGACTGGTTTGTGATCCCTATTTCCCCTCCAAGTACTTTGTCCGTGGGGGTATTTTCTGGAAGGATTTCCTTGTACTTCACAACTTCCTTTTCTGTCTTAAAAAGGTAGGTGTCGTCATATATCATATAAACAGGCAGTTTCCCAACAGTTTTTGTTTTAAGTTCAAGACCATGGCGGAAGAAATCCACAGATTTCGGGGCTTTTTCAGAGTAAAGCTCAATCTCAATCAGTTTATCTATGGGTACTGCATACGCAGTCACCTTTGCTTCCCCAAGGATCTCAAGGGTTGTTGGAGGGTTCTGACTGACAATTACGGCATCCTTTCCGGTGTATCCGTCTTTTACCAGTTCAACCCCTATGGAAGAAAGTACAGGCTCGGCCTCCTCAAAGCTATGTCCCAGAAGCACTATCTGGGGAGGCAGACTCTCAACCGAAAGATTCTGTCCTTCTTCTGCGAGTTTAATGAGTTCGATGCCTTTCGTTACCTGCCCTACAACAGAATGAACAAGGCTTGAAGGACGCTCGTCTCTTGAGATATATATTCTGCCCAACCCATATCCGACTGTACGGACAGAAACTGCACCTTCTCGTCTTGGATCGAAATTTTCATAAGGAGCAGGTATTCCCTTCAGGTCATCATCTGAGATAAACGAACTGGTAGTAACATCTACATTGAGAGTTCCTTCACGAGTAAGGGCATAGAAATGTTCTGCTCCCCCTGGAGCATTCCTGGAAAGTTCAACTTCAAAATAAGTAAATATGCTGTCCCCATCTTCAAGCGGAACAGAAAGATCAGTTGTGCAGGTCTTTTCTGAGATTTGTTCCCATTCTATAATTGGCTCAATACCAAGAATTGTATCTTCTCTGGAAAGCCTGGACAAAATTTTTCTTCCGGTCACAACTTCTGCAAAGACCCCATCTTCAGGAGTCCCATATTCCGCAGTATGTCTTTTAAGTGAAAAAATAAGATGAGTGTTACGGGGATCAAAACCTCCTGCTCCAAACATCACCTCAAAAGCTTCAAAATTTCCTGTTTCGCGCGAAGGTTTAATTTCGGCTTCAAAAGGCCCGAAAGCTAGAGCTTCAGGACTTGCCCAGTGGATAGATTTTCCTTCGTACTCTTTAAAATGCTCAGCCCATAATTTTCCTGAAGGCGACTCAGGATTTCTTATTTCTATCCTGAATTCTCCTCTGGGAGTATTGATAGCGTATTCGGTGACTGTTTCGATCTTTTCCTCAGCGACCTCTTTCAGAATTCCGACCGCTGTACCGGCTATATAAGGGGCTCTGGAAACTTTAAGCGCATCTTCAAGGATAGAGCCTGCAGGTAAGGTATATTGTTGCCCATTCACCTCTACGCTGACCTCATTACTCGTAATCGGCACCTCATTTAGTATTTTTCTATACTACAGAGGTGGCAGCATATTTATATCTCTTCTGCAGCTTGGATCCTTTCATCTTCGGTGAGTTGAGATAGTATACTCTTCGGCTCACCTATGTCTACAATCTTACCATTGCGCATAAGTGCAACACGGTCACATATCTCGTTTACGAAGTCGATATCGTGAGAAACTACAACAAATGTTTCCCCTATCTCTTCTCTAGCTTTCAGGATGGAATTCGTCACCGAGACCTTGGTAATCGGGTCCATAGTCCCTGTTGGTTCATCCATAATGACGATTCTCGGTTCCTTGATCAGAACCTGTGCAAGTGCAATCCGGTGCCGCTCCCCTTCACTCAGCTCATCAGTCATTTTGGGCAAAATAGCTTTTGCCTTGTTTTCCTCAAAACCTGCAGCTTTGAGAGTAATTACAGCTTTTCTGACCCCGAGTTCAAAAGGCAAATCAAGACTAATAGACTCGGTAAGATTATCTATTACTGAGCTATGAGTGTAAAGGCCGTATTCCTGGTGCAAGAACCCCATATATTTGGTTGCTCTTCCTTTATTATCCACCCCCAGCTTTGTCATGTCAACCCATTCGTCTCCCACACGAACCTCAACTTCTCCGGATGTGGGTGGTAATATTCCCATTAAAATTTTGGAGGTTGTAGTCTTGCCTGCTCCGCTCACTCCGACTAGCCCGAAGATTTCTCCTTCATTTACATCAAAAGAAATCCCGTCTACAGCTCTAACCACGCCTCGGTCGACTGAAATATAACGCTTTGATAGGTCTCTTACCCTGATTATAGGTTCCCCTACCATGACATTCTTTTCCTGCCTCACAATGGATACACTTTGCATAAAGATTGCAGAAACCTCAAGTGGATCCCCTTCCTTGACTACCTCTCCGTTTTCAAGCAGGATAGCTTTGTTCGCCATCTGTTCAATAACTTCAGGCCAGTGCGAAGTCAGGACCATGCTCATATTATAATTCTTGACTGCCCTTATCATAGCATCGTGTACCAGCTTTGCAGTCATGGGATCAAGGGTACCTGTGGGCTCGTCAGCTAACAGGAGCAAAGGATTTCTCACAAGCTGCCTTGCAAGCACAACTCTCTGTTTTTCTCCGCCTGAAAGTTCTCTTGCAACATGCATCATGCGGTGACTCAGGTTTACTTCTTCCAGCAGTTCGATTGCTTTTCTCATGGAGTCTTGCCCGGCATATCCTATTTCATTCAGGGAGTTTATGACGTTTACAAGAACCCTTTCGTCTCCGTAAAGTGCAAAGGTGCGCTGAAGCATGATAGCTATACGCTTTGTAATATCTTTCCTTATAGGTTCATAAAGTGAAAGTTTTACAAAATCAGCTTCGAAAGCTTCCAGTACTTCTCCACAGACCGGACACTTCTGGCCTGTCTTGCTGGGGCGTTCTATGTATCCACATTTCGAGCAACGTGATAGATGATAAATTACTTCACCTGAAATGTTCTCAAAAGACTCTGTGCCGCGCAGTACATGCATCAGGATTGTTTTTCCGGACCCGCTTTTTCCCAGAATTCCAACTATTTCCCCTTCATTGATACTTAAGTTTACGTTTTTCAGGGCCTTATGACCGTCGAAATCTACTGTTAGATTTTTGACTTCAATAAATACTGGCATGGATTTTCCTCCGCAATTATGAGCTGCAATACTTTCTGGTGGCTTTTGCCTGCCTGAGCATATCGCTCAAGAGTGAAAAGCAATTACTATAAATGAATAACACAATAGTACAAACAACGAATTTCACACGCTTAATGAATTTCACACATTTGGGCAACAACTACATAAGAGTAAAGATTACATAAACATAACGCATTATTTTTTCACTGTTAACATTTAAAGCACATTTACAGTTAAGTCAAGTTCATCTGACGAACCTTGCTTAATCAGTACTTTTATCTTGTCCTGTATGTGACTCGATGTATTATATTGATTTGTCTTATTATCGCCGTCGTGTTATATAGATTCGTTTATATAATAATTCTCTTTACATCCTTTACAGCGCTTTTACCACATCTACAACTTTGATAATATCGTCAATAACCACGTCTGCTGCTTCTCTTAGTTCTTTGGGCCTTTTGTCGCCCTGCTGCGTTGTCATTACTCCTAGATCTGCTGCTCTGAATGCCAGTATGTCGTTAATCCCATCCCCTACCATAATTACTTTGTCATATTTTTGTTTTAGCTCAAGCACTACTTTTTCCTTCATCAGAGTGTTTGAAAAAGCAAAGACTCTTTCCTGAGGAATGTTTATGAACTCAGCCAGTTGCATGAGAGCAAATAAACTATCTCCGGATGCTATGTACGTATCTACTTTCATGGAATGGAGAGCCTGAACTGTTTGTAACGTGGTACTGAATACATGCCCTCCTGTACTCAGTACATATGGCACGCTTCTAGCTTGAGAGTCAACTATCAGGCCTGCTGCCAGATAAAAAACATTTGGACAGTGGGAGGTAACTGCTTCCAGCACATCATGTATATCACCCATTCTTGGGGACGTTCCCCTTATGATATCACATGCAATCTCCTGAGTAAAAAGTCCTTTTGAACAGCTTATACCTATTGAAACTCTGTACTCTTTTATAAACTCAAACAGAGGCATCTCTTTTCTTGAGCTCAGGAGTATATCACTTTCAGCGTTCAGAACGACAAGCCCGCATCCATTCTTTTGCGCGACAATAGCAGTGCTCTCTATGTTTTCAAGGATATCCCCGGTACTGACTTCCTTTGCAACCCTGTACATATGTAGAAGGGTTCCGGCACTGTCAAAGACCACTGCAATTCTTTTGGACATATCAAGTGATTAAGCTATTAAATAAAAAAATCTTTGCGAAAATCTGGAAACAAAAATAAGAATTTGTAAATAATAGAAGTTTGTGAAGAAAAGTTAACTTCACAGGATTGAGGCCCCTGAAATAAGGACACCAGCAAGGAACCCCAGGATTACTCCAGAATTCAAAAAGGGAAGGCCTGCCTGCGGGTTCCCTTTCATTACCTGGATGGAAAGTACGGCGTGACCTATAAGCGTGCCCAGTATGGCCCCAAGGACCGGATAGAAATTATTTGTCATGAAGACGTTTGCCGAGACTACCAGCAGGGTAGGCATAACCGCATCTCCGAGCCCCATGAAAAACGCCTCATGCTTTTCTCCCTTTTTGAAGTCTTCTTTTAAGAAAGAATATTTCAGGTGTTTTGGAATTACAAACATGATTGGAAGTTTCAGATCCATTATCCCCTCGGCCATATCTACCATATGCTTTGTTTTGTACACTGAGATAGCGTCATATATTGCAAGAAGAACCAGAAGCACTATTACTGGGACAACTGAGAGGGAAATTCCTATCAGGGCACTGACCCCGGCTGCAATACAAACTCCCACAATGTCAACAACATACCATTCTGGATATTTATAGAGCAGCACTGTTATTACGATGGATAGCACAACTGAGGCAATGGACGCAAATCCTGAAAGAGAAGGAATGAGGACAAACAGAGCCAGGACTACGTAATATATAGTGCTTATTATGGCCAGATAAATAGTGAAGCTGATTACCCACTTCATATTTTTCTTTATTGCCAGAAGGACAAACAGGGTAAAAGCCAGGATCATTATAATATAATATATAGAATTGGACACCTGGGTTGGGTCCTCAAAAGCCTGCATTCCACTAACTTCCATTGGCGTGGACAAAAAAAGTGCAAGAACCTGCACTATAAGAATTAGTCCTCCCATGGAAATAATAGGTAAATAATCTTTAATTGATTGTTCGATGGAACTCAAGTGCTAAACTCCTTAATTCTTAACAGTATGCCTTTTCTATTCCTTTATTATACTTACTGTACTTTCATCTCCGACTTCTCCTGACTGTTTATATATAACTTTACCTGGGAAATATTATTTTTCTGATATTGTCTTTAAAATATAGTGTTTTTTCACGAAATGTCTCCAGGATACATCTCTCCTATACTGGCTCTTTTTTCATAGGAGCGATAATTAAAAGTAAAGGAATAAATCGATAAACATGTGTTTGTGAAAAATTAGAGATTACATCTCTTAAAAATTAAATTGCGGGCGTCCAACCTACCATAAAGACAAGGTATGTTTTGGGCCGCCCGCCCGGTTACTTAGAAACAGATGATTATGTATCCTTTAACAAGATTTCTTAACATAAGTGATTGAAATTTTGACCTCGGTTTCCTATCAGATTTGATGTATCTATAAAAGGAAGCTATGGTTTAGCATGAAAGTACGGAACAAAACTGACTCACGATGCTCCAAAACGAAGAGGTAAGGGTTCACTTCACCCCATCAAAAGAATGGGATATTCGTGACCTCTGCGCTTCCGTTGTAATAAACAAAATAGAAAAAAGTAAAAAATAGAAAATCGTAAAGATAGAAAAGCAGTAAATACTTTAAGGAATAGTCCGCTTGATAATTTGAAACAAGCTAGATTACATAACGCGCGTGTATGTGCTTGTGTATGCGGAACAATTTTTACAGGTGTTAGAGGTATACGATGGAGACTAGAGATACAGTATTTCTTGTTGTGATGGTTCTGTCATCCTTTCTTCTATCCTTTGAGTGGCTTAGAAGATTTGCATATAAATCCACAAATCCCCTGATTATTCTTTCAGTTATGGTTCTGGTCGGAACATTAGCTGTTATGCTCATCTCTGTTAACAATAGGCTTCAGGAACTCGAAAACAAAATGGAGGCAAAAGATCGTACCCTCAAGGTCAACATGGAGAGTACAGAAACAAATATTGAAGAACGGATGAATGAGCTATCAAGCAAAATTGATAATGCAGTTTACGAATTCAACCGCAGAAAATACCACTAATCTCATCTATAACTTTTTATTTTAGGGCAAACATTTAATTTCTTATTTTTAAAAAGCATAGCTTGAATCCACGGTATTTGCTAACAATCATATTTAATTTTTTTACCTATGGGTACGTAATATTTTATAAGTATGTCCTTTATAGGGCAGGAATCTTCGATATATGCGGTGTTAATTGAAAGAAAAATGGCCCAAGTACTTTTTGAACGGATTCTCAGGCTTCACTCAGTTTTGAATTTAAGTTATTAACATTTATCCAAATTTTAATCCGAATGTATGTTAATTTTTCTAATCTAATTAATACCCGATCAGGACATTTCGGGCACAGAGTCCATGATTCAGTAAGTTATATATACTTGTTCTTCTGTAGAACAGAGAATATCTGAAGTTTAACAATTACAAAATAATGCATCAGATATTTTGTATCGCAAGTTATTATTACTCAGAGTTAGTATTATTTGATTACTTGTGTAAGCAGGTAAAGAAGGAAAGCTATATGCACCTTAGTCTGGAACCGATTGGAATTATTACAAAGGTTGCAAATAAGTCGGAAATTTTGATTTATTCTGATTTTGAACAGGTCATACGAAATATCGTGTCCAAAATAGGAGAAGGGGCTGAGAAAGGACAGAAGCTCCTGGTCGTCCATAAAAATAACAATCAGAAACAGGCGGATGGTCACCAGGTTCAGGTCACGAAAGCGACTTTACTGGAAAGAAAAGGTAATTTGCTGACAATATCCAAAATAGAAGCAAATGAAGATTCAGTAATCGATGTTCGACTTGACCTTACTGCTTGATTTTCTTAGGTGTATGTACAGGCTATAAAACCCATTAAGTTCTCGTCTCTTTTCTATTCTCTTACTGGATAGCTTTGATTAGGCCTCAGGAAGGGCTAATGAGGTTAAATTCAATATAATAGATTAAAAGTCCTGACTGGAAGGAGATTCTATAGCTTTTCTGGACCCTATGATCCGAGGAATTACATGGATTGTCTGGACTCTATGATCCAATGAATTCAGTGACTAAATGAACTCAGTGACCGATGATTTCCATGAATTTGAGTGAAAATCACATTATTTTTCTTTACTTTTTTCCTCCTGAGTGGTACTGTCTTTCAACAGTGTATATTCATCGATAAGTATCTCAGGATAATTCTGAACACGCGGTAAATATAAGACTTCAGTATCTATAAAGCGTATTGAGCAATGAAACACATGATTGCTGTAAAGCATCTTTAACATTGACTTGCTGTATAGCATCTTTAACATCGACTTGCTGTAAAGCATTTTTGATATAAACCTGCAGTAAAATCTCCTGATATGTCTTTTGATATTTACTTTCTATATAATAGTTTGAGGTTAAAAGAATAAGAAAAGACTAAGGAATGATTCAAATAGAATATCAAAGGTTTTTGTTGCCAAAAATGATTATTTAGGAAAATGGAACTATAGATAAATTCCCCAACTGAAAATTTGAAGTTATATTTTTATCATTCCTCAAAGGAAAGTAATAAAAAGGAAGAAAGGTAGTGAAAGCGCTGAAGCTTTCTGGTAAGTTTCAAACATTCGAGGGAAAATATGGGCACAGATATAGGCGACCTGCTCCAGAAAAGAAAAGTTGAGCTTTCGGATCTTACAAATCAGGTAGTTGCAATTGATGCGTTTAATACTCTACACCAGTTTTTGAGCATTATTCGCCAGCGGGATGGAAGTCCTCTGGTTGATTCTGCAGGGAGAGTGACCTCACATCTCTCAGGCCTGCTCTACCGGACAGCAAGCCTTGTAGAAGCCGGTGTCAAGCCTCTTTTTGTTTTTGACGGCAAACCTCCGGATCTCAAGTCCGAAACCCTGGACCGAAGAAAAGAAGTCAGGGAATCCTCCCGGGAAAAGTGGGAAAATGCAAAGGCTGTCGGGGATCTTGAATCGGCATATAAGTATGCTCAGGCTTCTTCGAAAGTAAACCAGGAAATTGTTGAAGACTCCAAATATCTCCTTGACATTATGGGAGTTCCCTTTGTTCAGGCACCCAGTGAGGGCGAAGCCCAGGCTGCACATATGGTCCTCAAAAAAGATGCAAACTGCGTTGCTTCTCAAGATTACGATTCATTTCTTTTCGGGGCTCCTATTGTTGTCCGGAATCTGGCCGTAACAGGAAAACGAAAGCTTCCGGGAAAAAACGTTTACGTTGACGTCGAACCCGAAAAAATCGAGCTGGATGAGACTCTCGAAGCCCTGGAAATTACAAGGGAACAGCTCATAGATATCGCTATCTGTGTGGGCACGGATTATAACAAAGGGCTGGAGAAAGTAGGCCCCAAAACAGCCCTTAAACTAATTAAAAAGCATGGGGACATTTATGCCGTACTCCGCGAAAAAAAGGCAGAAATTGATGCTGTAGACCAGATAAGAGATATCTTTCTCCACCCTGAAGTAACGGATGATTACAAGATAAGATGGGGAAAACCTGATTCTGAAAAACTTCTTGAATTTCTCTGCGAGAGCCATGATTTCTCAATTGATAGGGTGGGAAAAGCTGCAGAACGGCTTAAAGCTGCCTCAGGAGCCAGACAAAAAACTCTTGACCAGTGGTTTTAAGAAATTTTTGTTCAAAATCCTTATTTTCCTAATTTTTTTATTTATGTTATATTTTATCCTTAACTATTCAGTCAAGGAAATCTGATACTGACAAGAACAGGCCTGAACTCTTCCCAGAAAGAACATTCACACGCCCTACGTATGGAGTTGTGGGTCCTGAACTTCTCTCCACATCTGGGGGGTTTGTGCAATCAAATGGTATTTTGCCGGATTTGTGGCCCACCGCTTTTTCAGACCCTCATTGCCTGGGCTTCGGGAAGTGTAGTCCTTTCGCTGATACAGCCCGTAATTTTGGAGATGCCGCAACCGCTGTTCCTCTGGATATAGCTTTTTTTATTTTATGGAAAAAAACCAGATAAGCATTTCACTTATGTCTCGGGGCACCTGGGACATGATTGGATTATCCGCTTGCAGATCTTCTAATATCTCCTAATGGAACTTTTTATGACTATTGTAATTTTCAGGATAATCCACGATACGAGAAAATCAGTACTCTTCCGTATTTGGTGGTGTAGCCCCAGGTATTGTTGACAAAATCCAACAGGTAGTCAAAAAATAAAAAAAGTAAAAAATGTGATCAAAGTAAGGATTCGCTGGTTAGGGAACAGGCTGTACGCAGAATTCCGTCTCGCTCACTGAATATAAGGCTTTCAAACCCGGGATATTTCTGCTCCGTGGTTTCTTGCCCTGGTAAGCATGACAGTCCCGCCAACTGAGTCGTCAAGCATTTTCTGGACTTCCGCTTGAAGCTGCCTGCCATCTGATTTGTTGTCTACAAAAGAATATACTACAGGCCCAAAGGAACTTACCCCGGCTCCATAGCTCCGGCTGCGCATAAAAGAAGCAATATTTTTCACAAAGTCAGGCCAGATAAAGCTCTCCCTTTTGTTAAAGCCGACAGTCTGGACATGATTTACTGCGGCCCCGAAACTCACTATATCATTTTCTATCACGGCAGGCATCATCTGCATGAGCACGACATGGGAAATTTCTCTAACTTCTTCTACAGGGAGGGGGCAGAATTTCTTGAAGGTCTCGACTTCCTCCTGGTCATACATTCCCTTGTCATTGGGAATTGCTACCACCATGTCCCATTGAGGAAAATCCTCTCTGAAGAGCACTGGACCAGGCGGTACTTTGCTGGCAGCTGACGGCATAAAACCACCTTTATCTTTGAATCGGTGTCCTCCGTCAACTATAAACCCGCCTTTCTCAAAAGCAGTTACTCCGATACCCGAAGTTCCTCCTCTTTTTACTGCAAGTGCAAGTTCTCTAACGCTCTTCCCAAGCCCATACAGTTCATTAACAGCTGCTGCCGCGGCCAGAGAAGACTGGGTCCCTGATCCGAAACCTACATGGGCTGGGTACACTTCCTGTACGTTGATCCTGATCCCTTTACCCTCAGGAAGCAGTGATTCTGCAGCTCTTTTCATTCGATCGGCAAAACCCTGCAGACCTTCTATATTGACTCCATCGGCTTCTTCAGCCGTAATTCTGATATTGGGAGAGGAAAGGGTTAGTCCTGCTCCTCCATCGACTCTTCCGATCTCCGCATTCATATCAATAAGCGTCATATGAATGCGGCAAGGAGTGGTTATTTTGATCATTCCTGTTAAACTCCAAAAATATACACTTAAAGCTTTATGACTTCCGAAGTCCGGTGCTCCTTTTATTGTAGCTGCTGGTATTTAATCTTTTAAAAATTATCTTTTATAATCTCAATTCTATGGATGTAATAAAAATAACAACAGAAGTGAAGCATAAGGAGAGCAGGAACAGAATGGAAAAATTAGAAAGGAAAAATTGAAAGGAAAAATTAGAATGGAAAAATTAGAAAAGAAAAATTAGAAAAGAAAAATTAGAATGGAAAAATTAGGGTTTCTGGAATTTCCGGCTGCTTTTCCCGTTCGTTAGTAATTTTCAGATTATTTCTCCTTCTGTATAATTCCAGATTTTTTCCTTCTTAAATTATTATTTTATAATAAGAGATTCTCCTGTCATCTCCTCAGGTTTTTGGATCTTGAGAAGTTCCAGAAGGGTTGGTGCAAGATCACACAGTTTTCCGTTCTTAAGTGCTTTAACTTCATCATTTCCGAAGTAAATACACTTTACCGGATTTGAAGTATGTGCGGTATGCGGTTCTCCCGTTGTCGAATTTTCCATCTGTTCGGCGTTCCCGTGGTCTGCAGTTATAATTGCTACCCCTCCTGCTTCTTTCAGAGCCACTGCAATTCTGCCCACGCAGCTATCTACGGTTTCCACTGCCTTTACTGCAGCCTCAAAAATTCCGGTGTGCCCGACCATATCCATATTTGCGAAGTTAAGGACAATCACATCATACTTTCCTGACCGAATCCTCCCTATTACTTCCTCCGTAACCTCATATGCACTCATTTCGGGCTGAAGGTCGTAGGTAGCAATCTTTGGTGATGGGATGAGGCAGCGGTCCTCTCCTTCATAACATTTTTCCTGCCCTCCATTCAGGAAAAAAGTCACATGGGCATACTTTTCGGTTTCGGCAATCCGAAGCTGAGTCAGTCCCTGCTTGCTCAGTACTTCTCCAAGCACATTTTCAAGTTCTTCCGGCGGGAAAGCTATAGGCAAATCCAGAGTTTCATCGTACTGAGCCATACAAACATAGTAAACTTTCGGATGTTTTTCTCGAGGGAAGTTCTCAAAGTCTTGATTTACAAAAGCCCAGGTAAGCTGCCGTGCTCTGTCAGGTCTGAAATTGAAAAAGATTATAGAATCATTATCCTTTATGACTGCCTCGGGCTTTCCTTCTGAATCTGTGATCACAGTCGGTTTTATAAACTCGTCCGTTTCTCCTCTTTCATAAGCTTCAGAAACTGCAGTTTCTGCATCAGGAGTTTTGTAAGGCGCAACTCCTATGGTAAGAGCATCATAGGCGAGTTTTGTTCTATCCCAACGCTTATCTCTGTCCATTGCATAATAGCGCCCTGATATAGTTGCGATTTTAGCATTTCCATTCTCCTTACAAAAAGCATCAAGCTCCATTATGTCTTTGAGGCCGGCTTTAGGAGGCACGTCTCTGCCGTCCAGAAAAGCATGTATATATACTTTTTTCAACCCTTCCTGCTGCGCGAGTTTGATAAGGGAATGAATATGGGTCATATAGCTGTGAACACCTCCATAGGAGACAAGTCCCATGAGATGCAGGCTGGAATCGTTGGCTTTGGCATTTGAAATCGCACTCAAAAAAGCCGGATTCTTGAAGAAATCACCTTTCCTTATGGAGAGATTTATTCGGGTTAGATCCTGGTACACAATTCGCCCTGCTCCTATATTCAAGTGCCCGACTTCGGAGTTTCCCATCTGGCCTTCTGGAAGGCCTACAGCTTCTCCTGAGGCTTCTAAGAAACACCAGGGGTATTCTTCGATCAAGTGATCAAGTTTTGGAGTTCTGGCTGCCAGGATAGCGTTTCCTTCTTTTGCTTCCCTGTAGCCCCAGCCATCAAGAATAATGAGCATAAGAGGTTTTTTTGCCTGAGTCATATGAAGCAAATTCCACACCCGTTAATAAATAGCTTATTATGAAAATTCCTAACAGTTCTTATGAATTTTTATATTATATATTTATATTATATTGAAAATATATTTACTGTCCTTAATTATAAGTATTAACAATTACATATCTCCGAAATGTGAAAAATGGACCGTAAAAACAATTGATAATCTTAATGTGGTTTTTATTGGAAGTTCAGGTTATATTTCCGGTAACGGGAAGGAGGATTTAATTTTATGAGTCAAAATATTAAAGACATCACGAATATTCGTGACATAAAAATAACGGATTTATCCGCAAACCCTGCGCCTCTGGGTTTGATGGGCTTCGGAATGACAACTGTGCTTTTGAATATACACAATGCGGGTTTCTATCCGATGAATGCGATGATCCTTTCGATGGGTATCTTTTACGGCGGATTAGCTCAGGTCATTGCCGGACTCGAGGAATGGAAGAAAGGAAATACCTTTGGGGCCACGGCTTTTACCTCATTCGGGTTTTTCTGGCTCTCTCTGGTGGGGATTGTCCTTATTCCTAAGTCTCCAGACTATGCAGGGCTGGCCACAGAGTCACTCCCGTTTGCTGCCTACCTGTTCATGTGGGGAGTTTTTACCCTTTTCATGTTCATAGGTACGCTCAAAGGTTCAAGGGCTCTCTCCGTTGTTTTCCTGACCCTTACAATTCTGTTCTTCTTGCTCGCAGCAGGAAATTATCTGGGAAGCGCCGGAATCCTGAAAATAGCTGGTTATGAAGGAATCCTTACCGGACTCTCCGCAATATACACAGCTCTTGGTCAGGTATTAAATGAAGCATATGGAAAGAAAGTGGTTCCTTTATAATATTTGTAATCTTTTTTTCTTGGGCTTTATTGCCCTCTATTTTTAATGGCTCTTCGTCATTTCCTGTGGATAAGATGATTTTCAATTCAAAGCTGTATTGTTTTTAATGAGTACATTATGAAAATATCCACACAAAACAACGAAGACCTCTGGCTCTTTGCTGTTTCGAGTGAGTATTTTATATCTATTTCTTACTACGAAAACCACATGGGCAACTCTAAAAGACGGTTATTGTTGAAAACACAGTCAAGCTCAATAGTTTTCATTTTGGCCAGCCAACTTTAGAAATAAAATTATAGATATCCATGTTAAAAACAAAGAAAATCCTCAATATTATTTTTAAGAACTGTAATTATTTAGATGCTTTCCAGGATACACGCGAATCTTTTAAAGGATAGCGATAACATGATTCTCTTCTAAAATAATCGTTAGTTTACTCAACTAGTGTTCGTTTATTTCTCTAAAACATAGACGATTCCTTATATATTACAAACATTGTAAAATCTTATACAGAATAAATAATATTTAAAAGTGCTCCAATATTATTTTTATGAATTCCAATGTATTTTTCGGAAGTTTTGAACGTATTCTCAGGTACAGACGAAAGAATGCTCAAGAGTTTGGGAAAAAGAATGCCACACTAGAACTCTTAAAAAGTTCCATATTAGTTGCATTTTCAGGTGCACTAAGGATTCATATTGCTTTCCTCCTGCTTCAAATTCATTCAAGTATATTCACCTGTATTGCGGGAGGACTCGTAATTTACAGCGTATACACACTCGACAGGGCCCTTGGATCAGAAGAAGATGTTATAAACCGAAAAGAGTTAAGTGGATCAAGAAAGGAAATAGGACTTGCAGCCTCTATGATTACCTTCGTGATAGGAAGCTATATACTGGCAAAAGAAGGAATGCTAGCACTTGCATTCTTACCTCTCGTAACCGGCTTCCTTTATAGTAAAGGTATTAAAATCGGAAAATTTGCTCTAAAACTCAAAGGTGGGCTTGGAGTCAAAAATTTTGTTGTAGGACTCACCTGGGGGGCTTTCATTTCAGGGCTTGCAGGCAGCACCTGTAGAAGCATGCTCCCCATACTTTTAGTTTTTACTTTCTTTGGGGTTAAGCTCTTCATCAATTCTACTATATATGACTTCAAAGACATCAAAGGAGATACTCTAGCAGGTATCAAAACCCTTCCTGTAAGCCTTGGGGCACAAAATACCCGTAATTTCCTTCTCGGGTTGCACCTGCTCTCCCACTTAATTCTCGGAATTTCTCTAATTAATGGAATTATTGCTTTTGAACCTATTATTATCCTCTACAGCTTTATATGTGGGCTGCTCTGCATCCATAATTATACCAAAACTTGTGACATAGAGTCTCGTTCCCGCAAGTTCGAAAGAACAATTCTTGTGGATGGTGAATCAACCTCAATTGTCGGACTGAAAACTATTGCAAGTGCCTTTCTGGCATAAAATAGATTTAACATTAAATTTACGTGAAAGTGTGAAAACAATGACAAAACAAGAGAAATATTAGGGAATAGTTGCCCGTCTATTCGGAGATTTATCGGGAAAAACAAATTCTGTAATCCCGATTTCTCTCTCCAGTTTTAAGGTTTCTTTCAAGGAACCTTCAATAAATTTTAGAGATTCTTTATTTCAATAGAGTTATCTTTATAATACTTAAAAAGATCCTCACCCCATTTTATTGAAAACGAATCAAAACCTATCAGGTCATTTCGGGGATCAAAGGTTCCATTTTTAAAAAAGAGCGACAGGGATATGAAACGGTCTGTCACCACAAAGGCTATTTTTGCATTGTCATATACATAGAGACCCGTGTGCTTGAATTTAAGAAATTCTTCAATCTCAGCACTATGCTCACTTTTTATTTTAAAAAATACATTCGGTGTGAGAATTATTGAAATAGGAATATTCCTGCGGGCTAAATCTAAAAACATCGTGGGATGGCTTGGAAGAAAAATAGATGAAAAGCCCACAAAATGGGTAGAAGCCCGTACATTCTCCATAAATGCCTTATGAGTATCATAAATATGTTCCTGTTCATCTCTTACGACTCTGCAATCTTTAAGTTCCTGAATCCTGTTCAACAATATCTCAGGAATCGAAGCGAGGTCATGATCTTTCCAGAAAATTTCGTTTGCTTCTATAGCTGTAAGAGTATCCAGTAAGGGCTTGTAATGCATGGCTGAAACTTTTCCTATAGGTGTCAGCCGATACATTCCCTCTTGCCTGATAATCAAATTTGAGCCTTCCATTTCTTTAAGGCGAGGCAGGATTTCAGGTGACCTTACATCAAAATAATCTTTAATTTCGGAAAGAGTTCTTGGATTCTCCTGAAGTAAAAATAGAATATCCTTCCTTTTTTCTGAAAAGGTGAGAATACTTAAGAGTCCGCTAGCTTTCACTTTATCAACCCACTATTTTATTGCGTTTCGGGAGCTAATCGGGGATTAATATCCAAAGTAGGATTTTGCTTCTGGTTTACAATATATAAAATTTAAGTATATACCCCTCTCATTTTTTAACCAGATTAAAGATTAGCAGTTCTATTCAGATGTTATAGCATTGCTAAAATGTTATACGAATTCAATATATATTATCTTTTTCAAAAGTGTACAAGTAATTAATAATTTTTTTCATCTATTCCGGATTTTACGCAGCAGTATTTCGAAAACATAATATAACTTCCAAAATAACGTTTTTTAATATTGAAATAAATTTTATATGTTAATGATCTCAGATTATTTTATTAATATAAGCTCAGTATTGATTTCCCTGAAAATAGGACGAAAATCATAATTAAAAAATTAATAATTATTGGTAATAAAAGCCATAATTAATTTAAAAAAGTAAAAGCCATAATTAATTTAAAAAAGTACATAAGGACCTAAATAAGAAGTGCGTTCAATAGACTCAGTACCAAAATCTAGTGATGAATGTAAAATTCAAAATCACTAGATTTTGTAATTGGTCACAATCCTTGTAATACAACTTAGGGATTGACGTCTTTAGATACCGAATATTGATTTTAGTGAAAACCGAATTTTTCTTGCTAATTCAGATTTTCAATCAAAAAATGCAAAAATCACTGGATTTTGGACCAGAGTCGTTCAATACGAGGATAAATAAATATATTTGGGTTCTTCGTTGTTTTGTGCGGATATCCTCATAATATTCTCATAAAAATCAATGTGGTCTTGAATTGAAAATCGTCTTATCCATAGGGAATGGCGAAGAGCCTTGCATTATTTGGCCTCGTGACTATAAGTAAGAAGAAGCCCGAGAGCAATTCAATCCGTTTGCTGTATCCCCCAATACAGTCGCTTCAGGAGTATGTTCCCATCTAACATATTCTAAAGCAAGAACCCCCAGCTCCCGGGCAATTCTGTCACAATCCACTACTTCGCTATTCAACCATACCTTTTCTCTTCCAGCTCCACAATATAGTAATGAAATAAATTATTTTAAATTAATTATATGAAAAATTACCCATTAACGAAAAATAGTTTCATGGAAAATATTTCAAAGCCAAAAAAGGACTGTATCGAAAAATATAAAGATATATAAAGTCCTGACAAAAAATTATTGAAAATAGGATAGAGAAGAAAGGGATATTTCTGGAAAATTAACAAAAAATAATCTCTATCTGGCACAAAAATTAAGTACAAGAATTAATCTATTAGTAAAAGCTTTAACATGCAGTCCTGTAGGGTAGTGGTCAATCCTTCGGGCCTTTGGAGCCCGGGACAGCGGTTCGAATCCGCTCAGGACTATAAAAATATTGTTAATAGTTTAGGGAAATATTATTTTTAAACTCTGTTTTTTATGCCTTTCCAGATGGGGTTTATCTTAACTCATATTAGGCTTTTTTAACCTCTGGGCGCGCCCCTTGGTCATTTATTGAGTTAGGACTTACGTAAAGCACTATGGGAGGAAGTAAAAAGTTATGTCAAGCTTGAAGAAGGCTTTCTAATTGTTGACGATTCAATATTAGATTAGGATTTTAGATTAGGATTTACGCGGTTGAACTGAGAAATCAATAGCGTTAAACCTTCAATTGTCTAAAGCACTAAACAAGGTACAATGTCCAGAGTGCTTGATTTTAAACTTCAAGTTCGTAAGTCCTATAAAAAACGCACATGAAATTTTCCAAATAGCAGGCACAAAAAATGAAAGTACTTGAAAGTACTTTCATGCCAAAATAAATTACAGAATTTTTCCGGAAAGTTCAGTATCTGAACTTGTTACCTGCCGAGCCTACTCCTTTTATATGATAAAGTGATCTTTATGTCATACTTCTTAGAGACGCCTATCCGTGTTGTTTATTAAGAAGAGAGAGCATAAGGTAATGTTAACCTGTTCCAGACCCTGTATAGGCTTTACCTCGAAAGCGAAGGAAATTGCCGCAGGTTGAAAAGAGACCGCTTCGAGCTAAGGGAGAATTTGTCTGTGAAAATGAGAACGAAAATCGTGTTTATGCTCCTTGCCCTGATGGTGGTCTTGGTATCGGGCTGTATGGAGCAAAAAAAGGAAATTGTCATAGATAAACCTGGCAATATATCTAGTTATGAATTTGAAATTTTTCAGAATGAATCGAGCAATCAAACGCTTGCAAATACCACTACCTACTACCTGCTGGAAAACGATACAAAAGTACAGGTTGTCTATATTTTAGTAAATACTAGCAAGCTTGAGATCTATCCTCCTGACATCCTGAGCGGCAGTTCCGAGGAGAATCCGATTCAAAATTTCGTACAGCTTGTGGGCCCGGCAAACGAGACTGCAGCAAACACGAAAACATTTGAAGAACTTTCCAGCAGAAATGAAACTTCGGCTATTAATTATACTCTGACTCAGGAAGTTACTCAGGGTATGAAAGTTATAAACCTGGAGTTTAAGGAACCTGTTACAGGTTTTATCGCATATACGCTTGATAATTCGGGAGAGCAGAGTTTTACATTTGTTAAACCTGATTCCGAATTCATCCGTGTAGTACTTCCAGAAGGATATGTTACTGGCAACAGGGTATTCGGGATAGCAAGGCCTGAGCCTTTGAGTGTAACCTATGATGAAAAAGAAAGGCAAACGCTCCTGTGGATTTCCTCGAAGATGGGAGACCGAGAAGAGACCATTCAGGTGAAATACTATACCCAATCAGCACCCCTGCTATTCTCAGCCGCAATTATAGCCCTGCTCTGCGGAGTTGGCTTTGTACTTTTACATTATGTTAAAAGTAAAAGGGAACTTGAGGCTGTTAGAGGAATCCTCGATCTCGAAAAAGAATATGAGAAGAAACAACAAAAAAAGAAATAATCATAGGAGGGTATTTTTCCTCCAGATTTTATTCCTGAATAATAACTCTTTTTGAAGTTAATAAATTATTTATGACAGTTTGCCGTATTTCCTTATTGATGAAAACCTGGAGAAAAATACGAGCTAAAGAGTTCGTTTCATCAGAATCAGTATCTGATGCCGTAACTCCTATTATAGGTTCTCTTCTTATGTTGATTGTTCTGGTCGCACTTGCAGGTGTGGCTGTTATCAGTTTTTCCAATATTGCCAATGAAGGAGAAAGCACTCAACCACTGATGGCAAGGATTTCACTTGAATCATGCGAAGGAGGACTTTTTAATGATGGACCTGAAAATGAGAGGGCCACGCTTGAGAATAACACAATTGTGCTTTTGCATGAAGGAGGCAGTTCTCTTCCTGTTGACACCATTTCCATAAAGATCTCAGGATATGGGAACTCTTACCAAGGTGTTGCTGATGGAAATGGAACAAAGATTGTAGGAAACGCAGAGGTATTTTACCAGAACCTTAGCCCGACAGGAAAAAATCACAAGTATGAACCTCAGAATAAAGAAATCCTGAAAGATAATTTGTGGAGTGTTGGGGAGAAACTGGTACTCAATGGAAAGGACAGCATTGGGGGATCTACTGTTTCCACTGTAAAAGTAAGTGTCAATGAGAACAGTGACACCTCCAATAATTACGGATTCAAAGTAGGTTCTGAAATTACCCTTAAGATTATTGACACAAAAAGCAAAAACGTCATTGCTGAACAGAGAGCTATTGTAAAACATTATGAAGGCTAAAATTGAAAGAGAGAGTTCTCCTCTTTTAGAAAATCCCTTTTTAATTTTAAGTCGTTTTCATTACCGAATATTGGATTTTTAGTCGATTGATTTGACTTTTATGAGAACCATTTCTGAAATTCATTATTCCATAGGTTATAGAAATCTCCGGGTTACTGCCGATAACCTTGATATTTAGCATCAAGGAAACACTTGTTTTTAACTTAAAAAGGAGAATAAAGGATTAAAAAGACAAATTTAAAGGTAAAAATATAGATAACAGCTTATAATTTGATTTAATAGGTAAATGTAAGAGATTTTCATTAAATAATTTATTATAAACATTTATTTTCAAGATAAACAATAAAATTATAATTAAAGAGAAAGAACAATAGTTAATAATAGAAATATTCAGGGAATATATGGGCTAAATTTTATAAATTGAAAAATGAAAGCTAAACATAATTGTTTTTAATATATAACTCCCTTATGGCTTCTAATAAGTATTAAACACATAATTAGTATATTTTTTTGAGATTAAATATCAAATAAAGTGTGTTTAAAAATACGATTTCTATAAAGCTTTACATACACAAGTATGGTTATATTTTATTTAGCCTATTTAGAAGCTGTTGACACAGAGTCAACGGCACTATGTTGGTCAAAATAGAACTTATGCAATTGAACTAAAAAGAATTATTGGTGGCTGTATTTACTCTATCGCTTCAACTGCATAGTTCCAAACTGATCAACAAAAAATTTCGATAAAACTACAGCCGTTTATATAGAATATATAAACAACCAGCTGAAAAATGGAAATTTATCGAAATTTATAGAGGCTAAAAAATGTTACAAAAAATGAAAAAGGCATTAGCAATTCTACTTGCAGTCTGTTTTCTGGCTACAGTAACAGCTGGAGCAGTAAGTGCAAGTGAAAATAACAATGGAAATTGTGTAGTGCATGAAGATCATAACAAACAAGTTATCAAGAAAGTAATCAAACCAGTCCAGAAACCAGTAACTAAGAAAGTAGTTACACCAGTCCAGAAACCAGTAACCAAGAAGGTAGTTACACCAGTCCAGAAACCAGTAACCAAGCCTGTAACAAAGACCAGGCTATAACTGTCTTGAGTTACAAAATCGATAAAAACTTGATACATTCTTTACCTAAAAATATATGGTAAATTTCGGATATGGCTTATAGGACTTAAGAACCATTTTTTAGGTTCTATAAGGGTTCTATAAGCCATGTCTAATTCTTGAATAAACGGCAATATAACTAATAAACCAAAAAGCATTGAAACATCAAAGCATTGAAACATCAGTTCTCTAATTAAGTGTTATTAAACTAAAGATCGCATTTGATTTTACCCTCAAATCAAAAGCACAAAACCTTTGCCAGACAGCAATATTTTAACTTAAAATATTGCTATTTTTCTACTTTTCGATCTTGCTTCCTTCATTCTTTGATACCTGCAAAACTAATTATGAGCTCAACCCAAAACCAATTTTACTCTCAAAAATCAGTAAAGTTTCATACTATTTTCCTGATCTGAAACATAACTGCCCTAGTGCATTGATTCCAAAGTATGTCAGGAATGAATTTTTTGAAAACCACTGAAAGCACAGAAAACACAGAAATCAGTAGTAAAGGCGTGTTTCTTCCGTGCTTTCCGTGTTTTCCGTGGTTGTAATATCCAGATAGAATCGCTCTGCGACCGGCTGTGTTTTCCGTGTTAAAGAATTCCATGTGACTTGAAAATAATATTTGAGTCGTGAGCTGTAATTATTTCCTTATTATGTACTTATTTGAGAATCGATATACTAGTTACTCAAACGCTTATTGTTGAAATTCTTCAAAGTTTTGGCCTTTTGCCTTTATTGAAAACTTCCAGCAGGCCATTTTCCTAATCTTCGGTTGAGATAATAACTGCAAATATACGAACCATTTCCCAAAAACGATAACAGGAAAAAATGTTGTTTTTTGAAGGCATATACGAAAATCAGTTGATGGCAACGGCTCATGGAATGTAGGGGCAAGGCTTGTTCTCTAAGGGCAGGACAGCCCTGAAGGATCTATTGTTTCCAGTGTTAAAGTAAAGAGGCAACGGGAAAAGTGATACCTCAGGTAATTATGGCTTAAGGTCGGTTCCAACATTATTCTTAAGGTCATTGACACTAAAAGCAGCAAGGTTATTGCTGAACAAAGAGCTACTGTAGAACATTATGAAAGCTAAAACTGGAGATGGCTCTTCGTCATTCCCTGTGGATAAGACGATTTTCAATTCGAGATCGCATTGGTTTTTATGAAGACATTACAAGGATATCCACACAAAACAACGAAGAGCCAAAGAGATTTCTTTTCATACGTCTTCGGTTAAGGAATTTTCTTTCCAGAAAGCTATCGATTTTGCATTAGAAACCAGCTTTCAATTTTGGCCTGTTTACATGAAATCAATACCCTGTCCCATATCACAATTTATTTAAATATTTGCCAAATGTTGAGGAAATAGACTCAATTTATCACGATTTCTTACTTAACCGAAGACGCATGGATTTCTTTTTAATTTTGAGTAATTTCCATTACCGAAGACTCTTTCCGCAGATCAAATAATACTGGTAGTTGAAAGCTACCGGTTCCCGGAAAAATTCTCTGTTTTTTAAATTACACGAGTTTTAAGGATTCTAATATGAATCAATCCTGAAATTAAAGGTTATATTTCAAATTAAATGCCTTATAAAGCTTCTTTTATAAATATAAGTATTATAATATCTTGGAATATGTAAGTATTTTTATATTTTTCCCAGCTAATTCAAGACATGTCAACCGTTGATGGTTGGCAGGAAATAAGAAGACAATAAAACGATAGGACTTATGCTATTGAACTGAGAAAACAATAGCAGGAATCTTCTGTCATTCATAATAAAGTACATCTGACAGATTTATTCGCGCTTTATTTTGAACCTCATATGCATGAGTTCCGTAGGAAAAAACAAAATTGTATCAAAGTATATTGAAAATTATATTAAAAATCATATTAAAACGTATTAAAAATAAATCAAAATATATAAATTATTGAATTAAAACAAAAAGAGGATTCGTATTATGGGAATAAAAACATTTGACGGAATAAAAAAGCTCATGTGTATGTTTACACTTGTCTTTTTTGTAATGTCATTGACAGTTGCATCAGTAAGTGCAGGGTCAAATGATACATATAAAGTAGAGAAGGCAAAGTTAGATGCAGAGAAGACTAAATTGGAAAAAGAAAAAATAGTAATATTAAAAGAGAAGGCTACATTAGAAAAAGAAAAAAAGACATTGGAAGCACAGAAGAAGAAACTGAGCACGAAAAATAAAACTGACAAAGAATACCAGAACTGGCTCAAAAATTACAACAACTTTTTAACCAAATATAACAAATGTCTGAGCAAATATAAAACATGGGAAACCAAATACAACACCTGTGTAAAGAACTATAAAGTTCTGGAACAAAAATACAAGAAATAAAGGCAGTGAGAACCGGCTATAAAATAAAAATATAAAAGGTGGCTATAAAAGACAGTGCGCCAATTTTCTGTAAAATCATAAGTTTTTGGATGTTGTTGGATAGAAGATTCGATATGTGCAGATAAATTTCATCCATAGCGTACAAAAACTTAAGTTGAATTTACAGCAAACTTGCGACACTGCCAGGTAATTTCCTACCAGGATTTACGCACTTGAGGGACAAATAAAAGCATGTATTGATCTGTCAGGAATATTTATATTCAGGCATTTCAATGCTTCATGCTATTGATTTTTCAGTTCAGGTGCGTATTCCTGCCTAAATATAAGCTCTTTTATTATAAATATATTCACAATTTCTCATCATATTCCTGCTACGCACATCCACCATATTCCCGTTACACACATATTATTGGAGTTGTATTTTGGGTCTATCGTTCGTTTTGGATTTGGAAGACAGGAGCTTATTTCTATAGAGTTTATTCTCATTATCGATTTTTGCCTATTTGGACCTAAAGAAGTCAGGTCAAAGCCCGGCTCTTTCGATCAGCAGATCTGCCACATGTTTTGCATCTTTGAACGGAAAATCCTTTTCAGTAATCAGGCCTTCCGCCTCTCTTGCAGTAACCTCAACATCACCGATTCTGCCTGTGGTGTCAAGCCCTTCAGGCAAGGCAGCAATCAACTCGTCCATTGTGTTTATGGGAAATTTTGCATCTTTAAGAATTTCAATGATCTGTTCGTAAACCTCTTCCTTTACGCCCATCTTTTCCCTCCGATACGGTTCTCTTTAGTTCTCACTTTAAAGAGCCTATAAGTATTGACTCCTGCCCATAAATCCTGTTTTCATTTTATTTCCACATTTCCTTCAGGTTCACTTTTCCCCATAGATTAAGTGGTACTTGTAATTATAAGCTATCCGTTTCCTGAACGGCATGTCCTCTTTCTGAAGGTCCATAATATCTTTCAGGTCGATGTCTTTTATATTATTGAATCCCACAGCTCTGAAGTATTCAAGCATTTTTTCAGGAGAAACTCCATGCCTGTTTGGAAGTTCACTGTCTATCTCTCTGGAGTAATGCCCTTTTCTGGGATTCCTTCTTTCAACAAGCAAAGTGCAGAAATCACTTACAAGCCTCCTTGCGTTTGTTTCTATTGAACCATCATTCCAGACTCCATCAATAACAATAAGCTTTCCTCCTTCCACAAGCACCTTTTTCCAGTTCTGGACCGCAGTATCAGGGTGAGGAAGGGTCCAGAGGAGATGGCGGTTGACAACTACATCAAATGAACCTGCCTCAAAAGGAGGAGCTTCAGCATCCCCTTTTTTGAAGACACTATTAAACCCTCTTCGGGAAGCTTTTTCCCTGGCTTTTGCAAGCATTTTTTCTGAAAGGTCAAGGCCTGTAACGTGATGCCCCATTTCAGCAAACAGCAATCCAATTTCGCAGGTCCCGCAACCTACGTCAAGCACCTTTAACCTGCCTGGAGGAAGAAGGTTTTTAAACACGTTTTTCCAGGCTTCTCTTTCGGCTTCACTCGTGATCCCATGCCCTTCATGGCTGTCATAGGTCTCGGACGAAACGTCCCATATGCGGGCAATATTCTGTTTGATCTGGTTTTCCTGAATGGTCATATATTAACAACTCTCTTTATATTTTCAATTGAGGTGATGGTTCCGTTATCGAGATAGGCAATCCTGTGGCAAACCTTCCTTAACACTTCAAGGTCATGGGAGATCAGCAAGTAGGAAACGCCTGTCTCCCTCTGAAGCTTCTGCATAAGGCGCAGGATCTGTGCCTGCACTGAAACATCAAGCATAGAAGTCGGCTCGTCAGCAACGATAAAATCAGGAGATAAAGCCATGATCCTTGCGAGCACTATCCTCTGGATCTCACCCCCGCTGAGCTGAACCGGATAACGAGCAAGATGTTCAGGGCGCAGCCCTGTAAGCTCTGCCAGTTCCTCTCCCCGCTTCAGGAGAGCATCTTGTTTTAGCCCGGAATGAAGTTTGAGGGGCTCTATAAGGTTCTCAAAAGCTTTCATACGAGGGTCAAGAGAAGTCTCAGGATGCTGGAAAATCATCTGGATTTTAGGGCGCAGTTTCCTGAACTCTTTTTTACCCATATTCAGTATATTCGCTCCCTGAACCCGGATTTCTCCGCCTGTGGGTCTTTCAAGCCCTACAATACATTTGCCGATAGTGGTCTTTCCTGAACCGCTTTTTCCGAAAAGTCCAAGGGTTTCTCCGCGAGATACTGAAAAACTGACGTTTGTGAACACATCCAGAGTCCCAAAGTTCATTGCCAGTTCGTTTACTGAAAGGACTGGAAGTGACACCTGATCCAGCCTCCTTTATGGTTTTTCATCTCAGGATGTTTTCTGAAGCACTCAATACTCGAGTACCTGCACCTCTCATGGAAAAGACAGCCATCAGGAAGGCATATCCTGCTTGGGCTCTGCCCGCTCAGGGGAACAAGCCCGTTTCTGGGTTGAGCCCGGATAAGCCCTTTTGTATAAGGATGCAGGGGTGTGTTCAAAACTTTTGAAGCCTCATCCAGTTCCACAATCTCTCCTGCATACATCACGGCTATTCTGTCGCAAACCTCAAGAGCCAGATCAAGGTCATGAGTGATCAGGAGCATTGTCTTCCCATATTCTTTTTTTATTTTAGTAAAAAGCTCCACTGCCCCTTCCTTTGCTTCGGGGTCCAGCCCTTTTGTAGGTTCATCCGCAATCACAAGCTCGGGCTCAAAAGAAAGAGACATGCAAGCGATCAACCTCTGCCTCATGCCTCCAGACAACTGGTGCGGATAGAGGTCACAGAGTTTTTCGGGGTATTTCAAAAGGAGTTTTTTCATAAGCCTCAGCGATTTTTTCATCCCCTCCTTTTTGTCAACCCCTCTTTCTTCGAAAACTTCCTCTATCTGAAGCCGGTTTTTAAGAACAGGGTTCAGGGCTCCGGCAGGGTTCTGGGGCATGAGAGAAATGCGTTTTCCCCGGATTTTCCGGAGCTCTGAAAGTTTAAGGGAAAAAAGGTCCTGCCCACGAAAAAACACCGTTCCTGAAACATTCGCATTTGTCGGAAGAAGCCTCAGCAGGGAAAGGCCGATAACAGATTTTCCTGACCCGCTTTCCCCGATTATCCCGAAAGTTTCTCCTTCCCTGATCTCAAAGAAGACGTGAGAAACTGCTTTTACAGTATTCTCACCTGCAGGAAACTCAACCGAAAGGTCTCTTATTTCAAGCAGACTCAATCGATTTCGCCTCCTTCGTGATTTGGGTCAAGGATATCCCTCATACCGTCTCCAAGGATACTGAAGATAATCACAATGGAAGTTATGGCAAGCCCTGGAAAGATCGTCTGGTAAGGAGCTGTCCTCATGAATTCCTTTCCTGCGGAAAGCATTGCCCCCCATTCAGGCACATCGGCAGGCAGCCCTATTCCGAGAAAACTCAATGTGGCAATAGAGAGAATTACGTGTCCGAAATCTATTGTAGCCAGCACGAGGAGAGTGGCTATGGCATTGGGCACAATATGCTTGCGTATTATGTAAAAATCTCCGGCCCCACCCGTTATGGCAGAAAGGACAAATTCCTGTTTTTTGATTGAAAGGACCTGCCCCCGCATCATCCTGGCGTACTTTGCCCAGTGGACTATCGAGAGGGCAAGCATCAGGTTGAAAACCCCGGCCCCGAGTGCCCCCATAATAGTGAGGGCAAAGATAACCGAAGGAAAAGAAAGGAAGATATCTATAACCCTGGAGATGCTTTCATCCACAAGGCCCCCATAATAACCTGCTGCACAGCCCGCCGCAGTTCCCAGAAACAGGGAAATCAGAACTACTCCTGCTGCAATTGAAAGGGAAGTCCGGGCCCCTATAAGGATTCGGCTCAGGAGGTCCCTTCCGAGGTAATCCGTACCCAGGATATGCTCCTCTGACGGACTCAGATTCTTATTTTTCAGGTCAATTGCATTGGGGTCGTAAGGGGAAAGCAGTGGAGCAAAAATGGCAAGCACGGCAAAAAGCAAAAGGACTGCCAGTGCAAAAAGCATATCTTTCCTTTGAAAAATTCTTTTTACAAATTGACTTCCGTAAGCTTCCGGAAGTGAGAAACTCTTTTTTCTTAACTTATTAGCAAATACATTGTCCATAATATCAGCCGTACCTTATCCGTGGGTCCAGATGCGTATAGAGCATATCCACAAGGAAATGCACAAAGAGGAACATCGTAACGATCGCAAGCACACAGCCCTGGACTACAGGCAAATCCCTGGCAGAAATTGAGTCCACGAGCAGGCTTCCTATCCCTGGCCAGGCAAAGATCTTTTCAATCACAACAGCCCCTCCAAGCAAGCTTCCCATCTGAAAACCAATAACTGTGATAACAGGTAGCATTGCATTTTTAAGGGCATGCCTGCTTACGATTTTCCATAAAGGAAGTCCTTTGGCTTTTGCAAACCTGATGTATTCCTGTCCCAGGGTCTCAAGCATGCTTGTCCTCGTAACTCTCATAACCGCAGCAATGGAATGAAGAGAAAGGGCTGCGGCGGGCAAAAACAGATTTTCCAGGCTCCCGTAACCCGTCACAGGCACGAGTTTCAGCTTCAGGGAAAATATCAGGATAAGAAGCAGGGCTACCCAGAAACCGGGCATTGAAACTCCAAAGAGAGTCACGATCCTGAGAATGTGATCCGAAATCTTGTTTTCCCGTAGGGCTGAGTAAATTCCCAGGCTTACTCCCGCAAGTATTGCAATTAACATACTCACCAATGCGAGCTGGATAGTTGCTGGGAGGCGTAAAGCCAGAAGATAAAGGACTGGCTTTTTGAAAACATAGGAAGTTCCGATGTCCCCTTTAAATACTGCTTCTTTAATCCACCTGAAAAATTGCAGGTAAAGAGGGTCATCCAGGTCATATCTATCTGAAATCTGGTTAAGCTGTTCTTCGGTAACGCTTTCTTCCAGGCCCACAAATGTGTGCTTGAGGACTAAATTAGCCGTGCCTCCCGGAATTACGTTCATAAGGAAAAAAGTCAAAGCACAAACTGCAAAAAGCGTAAGTGCCATGAAACCTGCCCTTTTTATGAAATATTTCATGTTTTCGCCTCAACCCGGACAGAAAGAAAGCCTATCTATCCGTACTACTTTGAGTGAATATGGACCCAGGTTAGAGTCTGAAAAATTCAGACCCTTCCCTGAAAATCCCTTCAGCTTTTATTTTCCAGATACATGTCCGCATTTATCCGGTAGTCATGGGCTGTCGGGTCGAAAACATATCCTTTTACATAATCTTTTTTCACGATTGCACAGCCGTAGTAAGCCACTATGATCATGGGCTGTTCATCATAAACGATAGATTCTACCTCATTGAACTTTTTATAGCGTTCATTCAGATCCGTGATTTTTCTGGCTTCCGTTATCAAAGCATCTACTTTCGAATTGGAATATCCAGGTCCATTATCAGTGCCATTTGTCATATACCAGTTCGTAAGAATATATTCCGGATCAGGAACCATTGCGATATTGTAAGCTGCAAGGTAGATGTCCCAGTCTCCTTTTTCTCTTCTGTCATCTATTGACCCCATTTCCATAACTTCTGTCTCTATGCCTATTCCTGCCTCCTTTAACTGGGCAGCCATAGCTTCAGCCATTGGAGGGAGACCAGGCCTTGCAGCATAAGTCATAAGGTTGAGCTTGAGGGGTTTTCCGTCCTTATCCCTTATTCCGTCCCCATCAGTGTCAACCCAGCCCGCAGCTGTCAGGAGTTCATCAGCTTTCTCAAGGTCCTGGCTGTAGGGCTTCAGGCTCTTGTTTGCCCAGACCATTGTGGGCAGGAAAGGACCTGCAGCAGCTTCTCCTACATTGTATAGCACATTTTCTGCGATATCAGACCTGTTTATGGCATAGGACATAGCCTGCCTTACTCTGACATCTTCAAGGGGCTCATGCTTTAGATTAAGGTCAAGTTTGTAGACTCTGGGAGTTTTGTACTTCTCTACGTTAATGCCGTCTATGGCGTTAATCCTGTCAGTTTCACTATAGGGTACATCAACGGTGAAGTCAACTTCTCCATTTTCGATTGCCATTGCCCTTGTGTTTGGATCAGGTATCCCCTTAAGGATCATTTTATCAAGCCCTACTTCTCCTCCCCACCAGTTTTCATTCTTTACGACTGTCAGAACTCTGGTCTGTTCGTCAAAGGATTCGAATTTATACGGGCCCGTCCCAACAGGTTTTACAAATTCTCCTTTTTCATCCTAGATTCGGCAGGTTAACGCAACTATAGATATATATTTTCATATTTCTCTCCCATGAGACTCAATATTTTCCAGTGAATTTCTTCCATATTCAGTATTTCTGACTTTGTTTTCCCTTTTTTCTGCGTTATAAGTTCTGTAATTCCCTGAAACTTGAAAAATATCCATCTCATTGTTGGTCTTTTTGTTGGTTTCCCTTTTTGATCTGGAACCGTTTCATTTTCTTCTTCTAACTTTGTCCTTAATTTCCATTCTGCAATAGAATAAATCATTAAGCAGAGAACCATTATCATTGTCAACGCTTCAATTCTTGATTTATTCTTGAGATAAACCTTCGATATGCTAAAGGCATCACTTTTCAAAAATCTGAATCCTTTTTCTACTTTATCCTGTCCTTTGTAATACTTCAGCATCTCTTCAGGAGAAAGACTGATATCATTACTTGCAAGAATGAAAAGTCCCATTTTTTCCATTTCTTTTAAAACAAAAGCATCATTAACCTTTATAACCCCATCAATCTTATAATATGTCTTTAATTTTTCATTTTTTAAAGGTCTGCCTTTTTTACCTGCTTCGCGTTTTTTAATGGTTTTCAAATCTACTTTTTCAAAAAGAACGGAAGGGAAATCTGCAATCCATTTTTCTGCTGCTTTTAATGCATCTTCTTCACAGAAAAAGTCATCTCCTGCCAGTTTTTTAAGCGACTTTTCTGCTTTTTCAAGCTCTTTTTCAAGCTTCCTTCTGAGAGTTACCTCTTTTTTTTCTTTCATTTTATGAGAGAGTAACAAAACCCACTTTTGTTTAACTCCACCATAATCCACAAAGGTTTGATAAAATGAGTATCTTTCGTCGCTTTTCAACGTTTTCAGGTTTAGATTTGCATTTAGCAGTTCCTTTGCCTCAGTAATTGTTGCAGGAACACGACTGATCCAGAATGACTTTCCTATGTTCTTGATATTATTATCAGTGTAAAAAGAACTATCAGCTACATAGTACACTTTGCTTTCAGGTCTTAAAGCTGATTTGAGAGACTTGATTGCTTCCAGAATTGTGCTTTTGTCTGAAGCATTCCCTGAATGGGTGTTCATGAAAAGTGGTATTCCATGCTGATTAACAATCAAGCTCAAAACAAATTGTTTGAGGTCCCATCTTCCGTTTTTGGGTATTCCAAAAGTAATATCAATATACTCAGTTTCTTCGTCTTCATAATCCCCATAAACGCTGACACTTGTAGTGTCAGCGTGTAAACAATGGACAGGAATAGGTAGACGATTCATAATGTGAAGAGTGATTTCAGTAAACAGTTTTGTAGGACCATACTTTACGATTCTGTCAAGAGTTTCTCCAATAGCATATTGATTCAGGTCTTCTCGTGTGACGCTGTCTCCAAAAAGTCTTCCTATAGAAATAGTCCTGAAATAATCAGGAAAAAGGTACAGACGTTGCCCTATGAAACCAAGACCATTGAGTACCATGGCAAGGATACAGACGGAGTGAGGAACCTTGTGATCTCGTTCTTTAGGAAGTTTCTCATCGATCAATTTGTCAACTTCAAGCTCTTGGAAAACTCCAGCAATAAGACCAAGGTGACCTAAGAAGCTTGTACGTTTTATTGAGGATTCAACTCTTCTACTGTTGTTTTTATCTGCCATGGAAGATCAAGAAAAGAAATATGAAAATTAATTATATTAACTTATATGTTTACCTGCCGAATCTAGGTTTCATTATAAGAAGAGGGACTTATTATAGCAGTATCAGGATAATGGAGAACTCCAGGAAGGATAGGGTTGATTTCTTTGGTTTTGATTTTAAGAGTATAGTTGTCAACTATTTCTATAGAATCTATTTTTAGCATGGAAGCAACTTTCGCATTTTCTGAAATGACTTTTTCCAGAGTGAAATTTACGTCTTTTGCAGTCATTTTACTTCCGTCATGGAAGGTAACATTATCTCTTAGCTTAAATTCCCAGGTATTTTCATCAAGTTGTTCCCAGGAAGTTGCAAGCCCGGGCTTGAGCGAGAAATTTTCATTGGCACCAACAAGAGTTTCGGTTATTGCAGCTTTCTCGCAGATAAGGGTACCATCCCCATTAATTGGATCAATCGATTCGATATTCCACATCTCACCAAGTACAAGTGTATTATTTTCAGAATCTCCTGCTGATTGGAAAGCATTATCTGATCCTGAGTTAACCTCCGTCCCGGAGACTGCGTCTTTTGCTCCACTTTCTTCTGTACTGCTGCACCCGGAAGTCGTCAGGATGGCGCAGGTTAGTAGGAAAATTAATAATATAATCAAGGGGGAGTTTTTATTTTTCATTTTGGAACACCATCTTTTTTAATGAATTTTATTTTCGGCCGCAGATGAGATAGTACTGATAACTGCGTACAACCCGTTCACCTAACGGCATCTTCTCTTTCTGGGCCGCTTTTACTTCTTTCAGGTCAAAGACCTGGATATTTTCAAAGCCCGAATTAGACAGATACTCCTTTACTTTTTCAAGCGGAGCTCCTCCGGAATGCGGGAGCCGGGCTTTGAGTTCATCTGAATAGTCAGAGTGTCCTTTTCGGGGGTCTTTTCTTTCAAGGAGCAGTGTCAAAAGAACACCTGCGTTTCTTCGAATCCTGGACTCCAGAGTCCCGCTGTCCCATACTCCATCGATAATCACAACTTTTCCATTTTTTCGCAGGAGCTTATTCCAGTTCTCCACGGCTGTTTTTGGATTAGGGAGTGTCCAGAGAAGATGACGGCTGAACACAATATCAAAAGAAGATGTATCAAAAGGAGGGTTTTCTGCATCTCCCTCCCTAAAAATTATTTCAGTTCCGCAGGACTCAGCCTTTGCTTTTGCGATTTTCAGCATTTGTCCGGAAATGTCAATTCCTGTAACCTCATGCCCCATTTCAGCAAACAGTAAGCTTAATTCTCCTGTCCCGCAGCCAACGTCAAGAATTTTCAAACTTTTTTCCGGAAAAACCTTCAAGAAAGCACGCTTCCAGGCGTCTCTTTCTTTTTGACTCTGTATCCCATGTCCTGCATGAGTATCAAAAGTCCCGGATGCAAGGTCCCATTTATAGGCTACCATCTCTTTTATCTGGATTTCTGAAGAAGACATTAACAGGTACTTAATTATCTTATGATTAATAATTTTCTATTTTGTAACACTATTTGTAATAAAGAGATTTTTTAATAACATTAAGTATAGTTGGAGTTTAAAAGAATACAAAAAAGAATATATTTTTGTTTATTTTTTACTTAACAGCAATCTTCTTAACTGAAGCCCAGGGGAAGAGATGGAGTAAATAGAAAATTATATATAGATATACTAGGAAATAGGTAACCCCTTTCCGTAGATATTTTTTAGTTCAAAATTAGAATAAGACCACAAGCGTTCTGCAATTATTAATTATACTTATCCTGCAACTGTGTATTTTTACGGGATAAAACCTCTATATGCATTATGTTTGTAAGAACATAACAACCAAATATTAAAAAGTGTGCCAGGCGTTTCTATGAATCAAAAAATATATAATATATTGCTTCTCCCCCTTCTGCTTCCAATTGTTATGCTCTCTGGATGTGTAGAAAATACGAATCAACAGGCGGTCCCAACCTCAAGCACTGAGCTTCAGAATTCAAGTACAGTGCAAATCACCGATATGATGGGAAGACAGTTAACTGTGCCTGCGGAAATATCCTCGGTTATAGGTACTTCTTCGCCTTCCGCCATCCTTGTGTATATGCTTGCGCCGGACAAACTTGCAGGCTGGAACTCCAAACAAAATTTCACCCAACCCTTCATGGATGAAAATTACTCAAATCTACCTGTAATAGGAAACTGGTTAGGAAGCAAGACCGGAAATTATGAAACTATAATTGATATGCATCCAGACATTGTTATTGAAAGCACAGCCACAAATGGAGAAACTAATGAAGCTATAGAACGCAGGCAGGAAAATCTCGGCAGCATTCCGGTGGTGGCTATTAATGATTCTATTCTTTTTGTGACACAATCCGATCCTACTATCGAATATGTGGGCAAGCTGCTTAATTGCGAAGCCCAGGCAAAAAAACTGATTGAACTCCGCAGTTCAATTCTTAATGAAATCAACAGTACTGTAAAAGACATACCCGAAAATGAAAAAGTACGGGTTTACTATGCCGAAGGCCCTGAAGGCCTGATGACCGACCCTTCGGGATCGCAACATTCCCAGGTAATTGATATCTGCGGAGGTATCAACGTTGCCGACTGTCCTCTCACGCCTGTAAGCGGCATGACCCAGGTCTCAATAGAACAGGTCATGAACTGGAACCCCCAGATAATTATCACTTCCAATCCACAGTTCTATGCAAGCGTATATTCAGACACTCTCTGGAAAAGCGTGGATGCTGTCCAGAACAAAAGGATATATCTCGCTCCTCAGAATCCTTTCTGCTGGATTGACAGACCTCAGGGCCCTCACCTTATCCTGGGAACTGCCTGGACTGCAAAAATGCTGTATCCTGATCTTTTCGCAGATATGGACCTCTCCGAACTGACCCGCAAGTTCTACTCGGAATTCTTCCACTATGACCTTAAGGATGAAGAACTTAACACGCTCCTTAACCCTGCAACTAAAACCTGAACATGGGTGAAAATTCCTCTCCAGTAATTGCATGAAATTTACATTTTTTAGTGGGGCAACGCGGACAAATTTCGATTTTTGCCCTCGTTTTCCTCTTATTAATTATTTGCCTCTGTCCCATATCTGCTTTAAATATGTACTCTTTAAAACATAATGTATATCGAGCACGTATTTTCTAAACTTTAAAAAAAGAATTTATCTATATTGTCTTTTTTTTAACAGGAGATTCCTATTTTCATCGATAATTTTATAAAATATATGTTTATATATATTGAGCGCGAAAGTCCTGTCTTCCGTATTTATAGATATGTTGAGCTTTACATATCTGGAAGCTGCATAGCTTTGGCTGGTGTTTTTTTCTGTGGCCGGCCAATATTAGGGTTCTCTCCCTTATATTGGAATTTCGCCCCGGTATAACATAAAAAATAAGTAAGTTCCTGTAAAAAAGTTACTTATAAAAAGTTACCTATAAATACGCTGTATCCTTCTGCGTTATATTGGAATTTAAAGAATTAGGACTTGTGCACCTGCAAGCAGAAGTCACACACAACAAAACTCATAATTATATGAAAGTTAGACAGTTTAAAGTTAACGCTATCCACATTTAAACCGCGTAAGTCCTGATAAAATAATTCCGCCAGATAACCTGACTGTCTTAAATTCATCCTTTTAATACTTGACATCTTTAGCGTTATGTTTATTTAAACATAACGGTGAAACCCACGGTGGTGTACAAATTGCACAAAAATTCAGATGAAGAAAAACACCAGATGGAGACGATTCTGAAGCAAGTAAAGGATCCAGAACTACTTTCACAGATCGAAAAAGTAGTCCCCTTTCACGGCTTCCTGACCTCTGGGGCATTAATCGGCATCCAGATGCTCAATATCGCAAGACGGGAGCTCGATGTCCGGGACGGGGAACGCATATACGTGACCTGCGAAACAAAAAGCTGTATGCCTGACCCATTCCAGATCCTTGCCGGAGCTACCATCGGAAACAATGGGTTGAAGATCATGAACTTTGGGAAGATGGCGGTCACGGTAAACAAACAGGCGCCTGAAGGAGCTAACAGCATAAAAGGGATACGAATCCTCCTCGACCCTGAGAAAACAAAGGATTATCCCAAACTTCACGCCTGGTTCCTGAACACCGAAAAACTTCCTCATACGGAGGTTTTACCAATCCTCCTGGCTGCAGGAGAAAAAGTGTATTCCTGGAAATTTGTGGACCTTGAAGTTCCGGTTCGAATGAAAAAGAGGATACAGTGCTGTAAAAATTGCGGTGAAATGTTCATTCAACATGATAACGAGCTGCTGTGCGGCGGTTGCACAGAATAACGTTGAGAGGTAAGCAAAATGCAAGAAGATATGCGATTGTCTGTCTTTGCCGAAAAAAAAGACAAGCAGCTGATCTATTCCCCCGAAAAATGCATTGGCTGCGGGACCTGCGTACAGGCATGCCCCAAAGGTAACCTGGCCATAGGGGCTGTTGGAGCTATAACAAGAGGGTTGGTAGATGCGGATTTCCTGGAAATGAAAGAAAGTGAAGCCTGCCTGGTCTGTGGAATTTGTGCGAAAGTTTGCCCCACAGGTGCTCTTGAAATGAAGCAGGAAGGAAAAACCCTCACTGACATTTCTTATCTTTTCAGGGCTATGAAACCGACGTCAGTAAACGAAAGCTGCGTCCACTGTGGGCTTTGTGAGGATATCTGCCCTCAAGGCTGTATTGAGGTAACACGGGATATTTCAGCGGATGGAAAACTGAAGCTTGTCGGAAAAACCAATATTGATACCGAATGCTGTGTCCACTGCGGCTGGTGTGCAGCAGTCTGTCCGGTTAATGCTATTTCTGTAGAAAAGCCCTTTGAAGGGCGCTGGACCAGGGATGAGGATGTCTGCCAGACCTGCCACACCTGTGTGGAAGTCTGTCCTGCAAATGCTATTTTCAATAAAAAAGCTAAACCTGGAGAAAGAGTCGAAAAGATCAGTCACCGCCCCGATGCCTGTATTTACTGTGGAGCCTGTGCAGTTGCCTGCCCTGTTAACGCCATAGATGTCAGAAAAACTGCAATTCTCCCGGAAATGGAGAAAAAGGGCGTTCTTGAGAAGAAGCTGCTTGAAACCCCTGCTCCAGAGGCTATGCTCCGTACTCGCCTGGAAACCGATGAAGCTGCATGTCTGGGCTGCGGAAACTGTGTAATTGTCTGTCCGGTAAATGCCTATTCTGACCGTGAACTTGCAGCCGGGCACCTGAACAACATGGACGAAAAAGCTCTTCTTGGGGTTAAGAACGGGAGAATTTCAGTCATAGACCAGGACCGCTGTGGAGCAGATGGAGCCTGCGCCATGATTTGTCCTGTTGACGCTATCAGGCTTGTAAAAAAAGAGGTGGAATAAATGGCAGGAACAATTGCAATTAAGAACGGATACGTCTTTGATCCCCTCAATGAAATAAATGGGGAAATTATGGATGTCTTCATCAAGGACGGAAAAGTTGTAAGAGAGCTTTCTGCAGCCGACCTAAAAGACGCAAAGGTTATTGATGCCTCTGGTATGACGGTTATGCCCGGAGGGGTTGACTCCCACTCTCACGTTGCAGGGGCAAAGGTTAACGCCGGCAGGTCGATGCGTCCTGAAGACCATTATAAATCAAATCTTCAGAAGACTTCACTTACCCATTCAGGCTCAGGTTACACTGTTCCCTCTGTTTACAAACAGGGATACGATTACGCAGCAATGGGTTATACAACTGTTTTTGAGGCCGCGATTCCCCCTCTTGAAGCGCGCCATACCCATGAAGAGATGCGTGCGACTCCGCTCCTTGACATGGGAGGATACCTGATACTTGGAAACAACTTCTTTTTGATGCGCTACCTCAGAGATGGAGATATCGAAAAGGCTGCGGCTTATGTGGCCTGGATGATGAAAACTCACAAGTCCTATGGAATTAAGTGTGTCAACCCTGCAGGAGTCGAAAACTGGGGCTGGGGTAAAAACGTACACTCTCTTGATGAAGCCAACATCCATTTCGAAATTACCCCAAGAGAAACTATAAAAGGGCTTAGCGAGGTCAATGAACTCCTCGGCATGCCTGTACCTCTTCACCTGCACGCAAATAACCTGGGACATCCCGGCTGTTATACAATTACTAAAGATTCCCTCAAAATCCTCGACGGCATAAAACCCAGGCAGGATATGGATGTGGAATGGGCTGAAACCAAAATTGATCCTTCAAGGGACCGTTCCGTATACCTCGCCCACATGATGTTCAACAGTTTTGCAGGCACTACCTGGGGAGACTGTGAATCCGGGGTAAAAGATATTGCAGAATATATCAACAACAAAGACCATGTAGTAATCGATAGTGGATGCACGCCCTTCGGAGAAGCCACGGTTATGACAGGAGATGGGCCTGCCATCCAGGATATGTACAAGCTTACAGGAAACAAGTGGTCGAATACTGACGTTGAGATGGAGGGCGGGTCAGGTGTTATCCCCTTCACTTACTTAAAAGCTAATCCGGTACACAGCCTGCAGTGGGCAATGGGACTTGAATGTCTCCTGCTTATCAATGACCCCTGGAAGACAATTATGACCACTGACAGCCCCAACGGTGGGCCGTTTACGAAATATCCGGAAGTTATGACCTGGATCATGTCCGAAGCTTTCAGGAAACAGACCTTTAGCGAATGCCATAAATGGGCAAACGATAGGAGTGAACTCGGAAGCATAAACCGGGAACTTTCCCTCTATGACCTTGCAATCCTGACCAGGGCAAACCCTGCTAAAACAATTGGCATGGCCCACAGGAAAGGTTCTCTTGGATTGGGCGCTGATGGAGATGTCACAGTCTATAACATAAATCCACAGCAGCTTGACACAAACAACTATGAGGCTCTACTTCAGGCTTTCAGGAAGGCCGAATACACTGTAAAGGGCGGCGAAATTGTATCTGTTAAAGGAGATATTGTTTCCGTACCTGAAAAACGGACCTATTATTCCGAAGTACATGTGGAAGACGAGCGGGAAAAGGAGATGCTGGTCGACGTGAAGGAATGGTTCAGGTACTACACCCTGGGCTTTGCTAACTATCCAACTCCAGAAAAGTATCTGAAAAATCCGACTCCCATACAGGTTAACGTGGTGAGGTGAGGTAATGACAGAGGGAGTTCTTATTAATAAAAATGAAATTGAAAGTAAACTTGAGGCAGTTATAAAGCCGGGCTCATTTGCTGGCGAAAGCGCGGAAAAAATAGCAGAAGTAATGCTTATTCCTAAAAAAGAGATTGACATTAAACTGGAAGCCGACGTTATAACTCCTGACGCCTTTGCAGGCAAAAGTGCCGAAGAAATTGGAAACCTGGCAATCTGGCAGGGGCCAAAGACCTATCCTCTCTCCGAGTTTTTTGAAGTAATAGGCAACGGAGGAAGTTCTGCAGCCGAGACCCTCATCCGCATAAAAGGTGACGCAATAAGAGTAAAAAGAATTGGTGAAGGCATGAGCGCAGGAAAAATCGAAATTGAAGGTTCTGCTGGCATGCACGTAGGCACCGGGATGAAAGGAGGAGAGATTGTCGTTTACGGAGACGCAGATTCCTGGGCAGGTATGGAAATGACAGGCGGACTCCTGAACATAAAAGGCAACGCTGGAGACCACGTGGGCTGCGCTTACAGAGGAAAATGGCACGGCATGAAAGGTGGACGGATCGTTATCGAAGGCTCTGCTCGCCATCAGCTTGGAGGCGGCATGGATGGCGGAGAAATTCTTGTAGAAGGCAATGTTGAAAGCTTCTGCGGAATCCGTCAGAACGGCGGGCTAATCTTCGTAAAAGGAAACGCTCTTCGTGGAGTCGGTGCTGAAATGGCAGGAGGCACCATAGTAGTTGGAGGCAAAATCGAGCGCTTCTCCCCAGGTTTCGAATTTGTATCCATGGAAAACAGCGTCACATCCGGAGAGGTTGAACTAATAGGCGAATTCAAGAAATTTACAGGAGACTTTGCGATCAGCAAGCGGGCAAAAGGAGCGCTTTACGTGGTTGCAGATACAAACCCTGAACTCTGAGGTGAGAACTATGGAAGTAATACTCATTAGCGGAAGTACGATTAATGAAGGCAGGCTTGCCAAAGGCGGGGACAAGTTTACAGACGAGTACACTATAGAGTGTGCATCGTGCTGGATTTCACCTGTAGATTTTGCATCACTTTGCTCTCCTTCTAAAGTAAAAGTAACAAGTCGGAACGGAAAACATTCGATTGTTGTTTACACAAAATGTACGGATGCAGTCCAGCCAGGACAGGTATTTATGCCAAGAGCCATCTGGTCGAATGTTATCATTGATCCTGATACTCTTTCCACGGGTTCTCCCCTCTATAAGGGTGCCCCGGTAACAATTGAGCCCACTGAAGAAGAGGTCCTTAGTGCCGAAGATGTAGTATTGAAAATTTATATCGGAGGGCAGTGAGTATGATTTACAAAAACATAGTCTGTCCGGTCTGCGGGGCATCCTGTGACGATATCCAGGTTGAATTCGGAGACGGAAAGATTGAAGCTAAAAACGCATGTAAGATGGGAAATGCCAAATTTCAGGAAGTTGTAAGTTCCCACAGGCTCAGGCAGCCCCTTATAAAGAGCGAAGGAAAATTAACCCCTGCCGCCTGGGATGAAGCTCTTGAAAGAGCAGCCGACATCCTTGTTTCGGCAAAGCGCCCCCTACTGTTCATGGGCAGTGAAACCTCCTGTGAAGCACATGAAATAGGGCTCAAGATAGGGGAATACCTTGGTGCAATTGTTGATTCCAATGCCACTATCTGCCACGGGCCAACAGCTATGGGAATTCAGGAATCCGGGAAAGTCGGTGCAACTGAAGGTCAAAAGAAAAACAGGGCAGACCTCCTGGTTTACTGGGGAACCAATCCTCTTGAATCCATGCCGAGACAGATGTCAAGGTACGCAGTTTTCCCGAGAGGTTACTGGACAAAACGCGGACGTTTCGACAGGACAGTTATCACTATAGACCCGAGAAAAACTCCAACTGCTGAAGCATCCGACCTTCACGTACAGCTCAAACCCGGCTCGGATTACGAACTGATTAGCGCACTTATGACCCTTCTTCACGGAAAAACTCCCCATCCGTCGGTAGAAGAGATCACAGGAGTTCCTATTCCCGTCATGGAAGAAATGCTCGATATGATGAAGAACTGCACCTTCGGAGCAATCTCAGTGGGGCTCGGGCTTTCCTCATCCATCGGAAAACACAGGAATGCCGAAATTGCCATGAATTTTGTAAAGGAGCTGAATAATTTCTCCAAGTTTACCCTCGGAGCTCTCCGTGGCCACTGTAACGTTGCAGGTTTTAACCAGGTTGCTTCCTACATGTACGGGTACCCCTTCGGGCTTGACTTCATGCGTGGACATCCACGTTACAACCCTGGAGAATTCACAACCGTAGATTTGCTTAGAGAAAAGGACGTGGATGCAGCTCTTGTAATGTGTGCTGACCTTGTCTGCCACATCCCTGCAGATTGCGCTTCTTTACTTGCTGAGATGCCCATGATTTGTCTGGATATCGCTCCCTGCCCGACCGTGGCTGCTTCGGATATTGTACTTCCAGGAGTCATTGACGCTATGGAATGCGATGGGACTTTCTACAGGCTGGACGACGTTGCCGTGCACTTCGAACCTTTCACAAGCTCGCCTTTCGAGTTTACGAAGAGCAATGAAGATACCCTGAAGCAGCTCTTTGAGAAAATCAAGGCACGAAAATAAGTTAAACCTGTTTTCACGGATTCTTTTAAAGGATAGTGCAAAACAAATAGATGGTGTGAGAGTGATTAAAGCTCTCACTTTTTTTCTTTTCATTTTCCTGTGGGCAGAATGCCAAAATTTGGCGATAAAGGTCAAATTAAAAATCATTTTATTTTGAATATTTTGAAGAGTGTCAAAATTTTTTAATATTGCCTGCTGTTTGATGCCGTAAGGTCTCAACTTCTTATTTTTCAACCCTTTCCCTTTCTTCTTTCCATTACTTTAGTATATTTTTTTCTTCAATATCGGGAAGCTTTCATAACTGCGACCGTAGTTGAAGTTTAAGTAATTATTTAATATGTGCGGGTACATCTATGACTTGCTAGAATTGTCTGAATAGCCAGTGAACAAAGTATTGAAAAAGGAGTAGGTGAAAATGTCACAGGAAAATAAAAACGATAAGCTTTATTACGTTATCGTTGCGCTATCCGTTGTTCTGGTGTTGATGTCAGCAACGATATACGCCATTTCACAGAGTGGGTCCGAAGATAATACGGAAAATACTATTTCCATTAGTGGATATGCTGAACAGAAAGTTATCCCTGATACGGCAACAATGAACATCGGTGTTGTAATTCAATCTGAAACTGCAAAGGAAGCGACAGATAAAAACGCAGCCCTTATGAACGCTGTAATAGCAGAACTCAAAGCAATGGGATTGCAGGACAAGGAAATACAGACATCGTATGTTTCCGTATACCCAGTATACAACTATGATGCAAATGATACGCAAACAATCAAAGGTTACTCTGCATCCAATAGTGTGCAGGTCACAACCAAAAATCTCGACAACCTGAGTGAGATCATTGATAGGTCCACAGCCGCAGGCGCTAATAATATTGGAAGCGTTTCATTCTCAGTATCAGATGACAAGCAAAAACAGCTTCGTGAAGACCTGATGAATAAGGCAGTAGCAGATGCATCCTCTAAAGCCACTACGCTTGCTAAGAGCCTGGGTGTTGAGATAAACGGCGTGCAGACGTCATCTGTAAGTGAAACCGGCGTCTCCGGAGTAGATTCCAAATACGACATGCAAACCGAAACAGCAGCAGGAGCAGTGTCCACTCCAATTCAGCCAGGCGAGTCTACCGTCTCAATGTCAGTACAGGTCACTTACTACATTGAATAAGGATTTAGACAAGTGGTTTGAGCACTGAAGTATATAAATGATCAGGAGTTGCAGATAAAGAAGGTTATTTGCAACTTCTCAGATCAATGCGTCTTCTTGTATAATCTATCGATTGACGCCTATGGGCTTCTTTTTTTACTTTTTATATGTGATTTTATGGGAGCTGGAATGTATTTTATCCTGAAATTTATCCTGAAATAATTTCGCCTTAAAACTCTCTTTGATATACACGGATTTGTAGTAAAACCTGTATATTTTTCCTATTCAATATACGAACTTTTAGTTCAAAAGATTCGTATTTTGAAGATACGAGAATACAAGTCTTGTAAGAAAATCTAAATATTATTAGATAGTGGCGTATATCTTTAAAAAGTAAAATTATTTTGGATAAAACATTCTCTTGCTATCAGCAAAAAAGATATTAACGATCTCTCACGAACCCTTCTTTGCTGATAACAAAAAGGATTTTATTATTTAACCAGATTGTAAGCCCATTCGATCCATTCACAGAGGCATTGTAAATCCTCTTTCTCGACGGTAGCACCGCACCAGATGCGCAAACCCGAAGGGGCATCACGGTAAGAACCGATGTCATAAGCAACTTTTTCTTTCTCAAGCGTTTTAATCAGTTCTTTAAGCTTTTCATCGGATAAATCAACTTTAAAGCAGACACTGGTACTGGACCTTATCTCTTTTGTTTCCGCTAAGAAATGAATCCAGTTGTTTTTAGCAACAAATGCCTCAAAGACCGCCAGATTATCATTTGTCCGCTGAATAAGTGGCTTAAGCCCTCCGACAGACTCTGCCCATTTTAGTGTTGCCAGCCAATCTTCATTAGCCAGCATAGATGGGGTGTTAATAGTAGAGCCTTCAAAAATCTCCTTATTCAGTTTATCGCCTTTGGTCAGTCGGAAAATCTTGGGTAATGGCCAGGCAGGAGTATAGCTTTCTAACCGCTGAACAGCCCGCGGGGATAAAATCAGCATTCCGTGTGCACCTTCCCCACCTAAAACCTTCTGCCATGAGAAGGTAATGACATCCAGTTTATGGTAGGGTATATCCATAGCAAATATAGCAGATGTGGCATCGCAAAGCGTGAGCCCTTCCCGGTCATCAGGAATCCAATCGCCATTGGGTACTTTGACTCCGCTAGTAGTTCCATTCCAGACAAAGACGACATCATTCTTGAAATCGACCTTCTTTAAATCTGGTAATTTCCCGTATTCTGCCTCAAAAACTCTGACATCTTTTAATTTTAACTGTTTAGTGATGTCGGTTGCCCATCCTTTACTGAAAGATTCCCAAACAAGGACATCAACCCCGCGGCACCCTAGCATGGACCACAAGCACATTTCAAAAGCGCCTGTATCGGAAGCCGGTACAATACCTACCAGATAATCATCAGGAAGTCCAAGCATATCTCTTGTTCTTTTAATCGCTTCAGCTAATTTTTCCTTGCCAGGTTTGCTCCGGTGTGACCGGCCAAAAGGTGTATCCTTCAGCTCTTCAACAGAATAACCTGGATGTTTGGCACAAGGCCCAGACGAAAAACAAGGATTATTAGGAACTCGTGTTGGTTTCATTTTATCATTTCCTTTTTTGGTACTGTTAAGTCTTAGGGGGATAAGACATTTTCTAGCTATATGTGAACATGCAATTATAACCATCCCCCTAAGACTTAACAGTACCGCTTTTCGGATAAGAACTAAGAACACATCGAGTTAGAAAACCAACCAGTCCTGTTTACATTATCCATGTTCTTAGAATTGGATTCCTTAACACCCCAGGCCCTCTACTATTTAAAGACGTTTTTATTTATCTTTTCGTGCTACTTTTGCACGGTCAAAACCGATGTTCTTAACCACCAAGCCTGTTGAAAACAAAGGATTCTTCGAGGGACGGAAGGATTTACCTGCTAGAGTTCACCGATAAAGGAAAAAAGGTGGTTGAGATCGGAAACTGGGTAGATATGAAGTTTTTTGAGAAGATTTAGTAAATTCTGAACGAAGAAGAACTTGAAGTTATGGAGAGAATCTGTAAAAAAAATCGCTGCTGGGCTTGAAGAGAAAAAAGATGATTGATGAACGACGAATTAGACACATATATGATACCTGCCGCAAATATGACCGTAATGTCCTGACAATAATTAAATTTCACCGCCGGAGTTACAGATTATGGAAAGTGAAAATACAAAGAAATTACATATCGCAATATTTGCTTCCCACAGAGGAACTAATATGCAAGCGATTATTGATGCTTGCAAAATAGGAGATTTGAACGGGGAAATATGTGCTGTTATAAGCAATAACTCAAATTCGCAAGCCCTGGAAAAAGCAAGAATAGCAGGGATTCCTGAATATCACCTAAGTAATAAAACACATCCAGAAGAAGAAGAATTAGATGAAGCAATATGTAAAGTCCTAACTGAAAGTGGCGCAGATATAGTCGCCCTTGCAGGATATATGAAAAAACTAGGACCTAAGGTTTTAAAACAGTACAAAGGCCGTATACTTAACATTCATCCTTCACTCTTGCCCAAATATGGTGGCAAAGGAATGTATGGAATCCACGTACACAGAGCGGTTATTGATGCAGGAGAGAATACAACGGGGGTTACAATTCATTTGGTAGAGGAGGAATATGATGCAGGGAAGATAATTCGGCAATGTGAAATTGAAGTTCTGGAGGGCGATACAATAGATACATTGTCAAAAAAGGTACTTGAAAAAGAAAACTCCTTCTATGTGGAGACCTTGAGATTAATAAGCGAAGGTGTAATTAAATTGTAATGGCAGAGACGGCAACGACAATATAGAATAGAGTATATAACGGAATTTAAAGCGGTGACATGGACATATCCTGTTGCTTGAAGCAGACTGCGCCAGAGCGAGCTGATCATTAAAATTCCTGAGCCTCTGAAGTTCGAAATATTATTGCATGATATTTGTATTCGTAATACATTGATTTTACAAAAGTAATTTCAAAATTATATTTATCGGCTATTTTTTTAATTGCACTTGGATTATGAGAAAACCCGAGAATATCTCTGGGGTGACTATTCAAGCTTGCCGATAATATAACTTTAAATTCAAAAGCGATTTTGCGCAAAATACTTAAGAAGTTTGCGTCTTGTGAAAACAGTCCTATTTTCCATAATGGATATAATCGAGGGTCCAGTATGTCGAATAACACTATTTTACCCCCTTTATTAAGATAATTTGATGCATTAAAGATAAAGTTATCAATTTCTTGCAATGTCAAATACTGAACCACTCCAGCTGCAGTTATTCGATCAAAGGAGTATTCCAGTTTGTCCCAGACAGTTTTATCATCAGCCTGAATTAACAATATATTCCCACATTTTTTTTCCCTGATTTTTTTGCTTGCTTCATCAAGCATGGATGCGGAAAAATCAACTCCTACAAGCTGTTCATATTCCGGCGCATAGTAAACCAGGAGCTCGCCTGCACCGCATCCAAAGTCAAGCAGGGTTTTGCCCCCACCAAGGTGGAATAGTTTTTCCCTGGCTTCCATGGAAATAAATTCCTCATCTGAAAATCTGTGGCCACCGTCTCTCCGATCTGCAAAAAATTCTACCCAAAAATCCTTTAGTTTGGATACGTTTTTTTCACTTTCCCCAAACATTCTTCCTCTACCCCAAATCCCACTTTTTTCTATATCTTCCCATAATATCAAAAATGAGTTATTATTTAAGAGCTTATATCGCATGGCGGCTTAAATATATCCTTATTTATTTTCTACTAAAAAGACAATATTTCAATCAGTGATATCTTATTTAAATTATTAATGACATTTAATTTTTATGTTTAGCAGTTTATATTCCTTATTTTTTCTGTGTTCGATCTAAAATCGTAAAAATATAACCCTATTTATTTTTTCATTCGGGAAAGGCTTGTGATTCCCTCTTTAATACCGTAGTAATTTACGCTTATCTCTACAATTATTGGCCTAAATCGAAATTTAGGCCTAAATTAAGACATAATTATTTTAGAGAATTATTATTCACCTTAATTGATGGAAAAAAGAGAAATAATGTCTAATTTGATAGTAAGTCTAATAGAACCCTGGTTACACTCAGATTCCAGGATTAGGTTATTTTTTCAAAGTCCCGACTACAGGATAACCCTTTAATATTTTACCCCCGTGTGGCGTCTTGTCCATTTTTCCAGTGAGGTCTGTCCCAGCATTGCATCCGTTGTGAGTGCCATTTTTCCAAATATCACTATCAGATACATTATAGACCTGGCCTTGATAGGCAACGTATACCGTCCCATTTTTACCGTTGTACTCTGCAAGTTCTTTAAGTGTATATTCTTTTAGTTCCGATACCCCTGTCACATTCTGCATTTCAGTTGCGTTCTGTCTTTCAGTTGGAGAAACTGCTTCAGCAAGAGTTATTTCTGTAATAGGAGTTTCATTTACAGCTTCAGTTATAGCTCCAGCTGGAGCTACAGCCTGTTCAGAGTTTCCTGTTTCATTTGGAGTTACCGGTTTATTTCCTGCACATCCTATTGCGAGGAATATGCCGAACAACACTGCCAATACAATCAGCGCTTTTCTCACTATTTCACCCATACAACGTAAGTGTTGTATCCTGAAATGATTTCGCAGATTCAAAACCAGTTGAAAGTTTACATAAAATACAATAGCAGGTAAAGAAAAAGTTAAACGTTGAATAAATTCCAGTTACCTCTTGATAATGTAGATTATGGCTCTTCGTTGTTTTGTGTGGATATTCTCGTAATGTACTCATTAAAAACAATACGGTCTTGAATTGAAAATCATCTTATCCATAGAAAATGACTAAGAGCCTAGATTATTTTGTAAATTCCATGTAGAGACTACATATCACCGTTATGATTACAAATCACCGTTATGATTACAAATCACCGTTATGATTACAAATCACCGTTATGATTACAAATCACCGTTATGATTACAAATCACAGTCATGTGGTGTATGTCCAGAACTGCTGATCCCCGCGTCTTTATTCCTTCGATATCGAAAGCCAGATAGGAGGCTTACTTAGTTGTTGCTAAGCCTCCAAAGAAATTTCTGTGACTTTTTGTTCCTTATCCTTAGATTTAGCCCCAAAGCTCACGTTCCGTTTCATGTTCATAAACTATCTCTATCCACTTTTCACGCAGCATACTGATCCAGTTGGGATGTTCAACGCCTTCATATTCGAATCCTAAAAACTTATCTTTGCCAAAATGGCTAAACGAAAGTGAAGCGACCTGTTCGAGTGATAGGTCATCAAGAGGCATTAATCCAAAAATTCCATATGTTGGACATGTAGCTGGCACAACACCAATTACAGTTTCCTCATCTTTGATGTGGGTATCCACACCGTAGATATCACTACCTGAGCCATCCTGATAAACTGGATTTGATTTAACAAACTTCTTCGTGATTTCCCTGTTGTCTAACCCCTTTTCTGTGACTGTATACTGGACAATTGCATATCCAACTAAAACGCTCTTCGTAACGTACTCAGAAATTCCATCTATGTCCTCAAAGCCAATCTTCATCGGAATAGCATTAACAGCTTCCCTGATTTCATTATACAATTGCTCATTCTCTACCATGCTAATCACTCCCCTGAATAAGCGTTAATATTGCCTTTAGTTATTATATGGTCTTTTTTATTCATAACCGTGAGTACATATTCTCCATTGGATTAGTCATGTGGAGATCAACAGGACAGAAAATACTAAAGAACAGGCAGAAAATAACAAAAAGCAGGACAGAAAATGCAGTCGTTTTTCCCGTAAAAAGGTTGGCAAGAACTAAAATATTTTTCCGACTGCTGAATCTACGAAATTTCTAGCCCTCGTCAACTCGATAAAAGTAAATATAAGTGATGAGCTCATCCCAAAACCAATTCTAATTTCAAAAATTAACAAATTGTTGGAATTATTTTCCAAATTATTATCCATAATCGGAAGCTCGATTAACTGTTTAGAATATGGAATTCAGAGAAATAAATTTGAGTTTTGGTCAGCTCCATTAATATTTTATTTTATGAATCCAATCAAACAATTTCTACTTTTTGAATCGTCATAAGCTCGTTTCCAACAATCTCTCGCAGTTGAGGAATTAAGGATCTTAGTTTTTCTTCATCGTCAATTACTTCCATAACTACTGGAAGGTCATGGCTTAGCTGTAAGACCTTGATGGTATGGATCTTTTTATCCGCTCCATAACCTTCAATTCCTCTGAGAAGAGTTGCGCCATTAATACCTGAATCAAGTAAAAATTCGATAACCTTCTCATAAATGGATTTGTCATGAAAGGTTGCGTTTTGCTTTAGATATATGCGAAGAAGTGCGGAAGGCATGAAATCACCCGGTATTCTTTAATTAAGTGTAATTTTATAGGTTATACAGCCAGCATGGAAAATCAAAGTTGCGCTAGCGTACCCCACTGCAAGAACAGGGTATTTTCGTACCAACGCTCCAAATTTTCATTCCCGCAGCAAGCTAGCAGAGTATTTGACTTAGCAGGGTATTCGACTGAAAAAAATATTTTTAAAATTCTCGTTTTACGCTGCGTCATATAAAATTTGAAAATTTGAAAAGTATTTTATGCTCCATCACTATCTTACTTAAAGAAATAGTGCAGTTGAACTATGAGACCAGTCGCATAAAAGCTCGGTCTACTGATTTAGATTTCACTTTGCACAAACTCGAAGCTGCTTGATTTTAAGACTAATTTAAGACAATAATAGAAGTTACAATTATTAAGTAACTGATAAGGTCTGATTAAAATGCCCAAAATAAGGAATATTTGCAAATGGCTAATGCTTATCACTTTTGTTTCTCTTTTTGTATATAGTTCTGCAAGTGCAGATGATAGCGGATTTAACGATTCCAAATCTAATGAGATCTCTGAGCCTTCTATAAAGGAATTTGAAAATGATCCCTCGTTTATAGCATACAGAGGAACCTTACCAGAAACAACTGATCAGAAGTGGGAAAATTCAATTGTAAATTGCTGGTTAAATCTTACACGAATGGGGCCATCATATTCCGAATTTGACAGCTCTATAAAAAGCGTTGCTTCCAATAACGAAATGCTAATAATTGAATTGGGGTCCGTCTATAAAGAAGAAGTAAATGACTCCAGAATTAACGAGATCTATCAGAAAATTGAGGATTACTGCGAACAGCAGGGAGGCGTAAGTGAGGTTCCTGTGGTCTTTATGTGGGCACAGGATGAGGAGGATCTCCCATTACCGGATTATGGCCCTCAGATTTTCGACGAAGTTAAAAATGAACCCGGATTCATAGCTAGTCGGGGAACAATGCCTGTTATTACAGACGCTAATAAAAAAGTGGGATGGGAAGAAACAGCAGGGAATTGTATTCATAGCTTCAGAGCTGAACTTGGTCATTATATGCTAGAAAATGGTGGACCAGTTGTTAGTTATGGTTATGACTATAGGGGATACATATTTGTGGAGTTTGATAAAAAATCTCCTGAAAACGTTAATGAGTCAATAATTGATGAAATTTACCTAATAATTGACGACCACTGTAAACAAGAAGGCGTAAGTGAAGCGCCAGTAGTTTTTGAATGGGGAGAAGTGCCAACAGTATGTGAAGAACTTTTACCAGCAGATGAGATACCAGATGTGAATGAAAGTAATGACATCAACTCCTCAGGTAATGAAGAAGAGACTGCTGGTAATAAAACAACCAATCAAATACCTGGCTTTACTTCAATAATGGTTATTTTAGGGCTTTTATCATTACTGGTTTTCAAGCGTTCATATAAATAAGCAAGGTCATCATTCCCACCATACAAAGGTTTCCTCAAAATATAAGAACAGTAACCAAAGAACTGTGGAAATTGGATTAGTTCAGAAAAAAGTGTAGCCTTTTAAGGCTACAAGAATAATTTTTTTATTCAGGTATTACTGCGAAACTGTCACAGGAGTTAGCTGGCCTCCGTCAGTCAGAGTGTAAGTTTTACCTTCAAGCCAGCTGTTTGTGCTGGAATTTGAGTCATAATATATGGTATTTCCATTGTCCTTGATATTAGACAATGTGGAATCTTCATCTGTGAAACTTGTCAGGTATGAAGTTCCTGTCACATTCCAGGTACTGGTTGAATCCAGGGTCATGTTCATCGAGCTTGCCGTATTGTTTGCATTAATTGCTCCGGTCAGGGTAGTGTTATTCTGCAACATGGCTGTGACTGAACTGATATTATCGCAGGTAATATTACCATTGAGAGTCTCATTTTCTGCCTTAAAGGTTACAACACCGCCGTTTGATCCTGTATTGCCCCACCTGTCAGCGCTGGCTGTCAAAAGTGTACCAGATGCTGCACTCAAGTTAGCATCTTTTAGCTCTATTATGGATTCTGTATTTGTAATATAGAATAGAGGACCTACTGTCGCATTGAGTGAGCCTCCGTTCATCGTAAAGCTGCTGGTACCTACTTCGGCATCACCTGAGAAACTCTGGTAGAGCATAGCTCCACATTTTTTCTCACCTGAAATGGTGACATTCGTCAAAGATATGGAGTTCTTTCCTTCTATTACGACAGCTTCCGATCCTGTAGCTGTAATAACGGAATCAGAAACTGTAATATTGCCTGTAGAATAGATTCCTGGAGAACCGTCTCCGGCTGTGTTCATAGTCCCGCCTGTAACATTAATATTTCCGTTTCCACGGTCTGTTGCAATGGCTGCACAGTGTTGCCCGACTGTGGTGATATTTACATCCGTACAGGTTATGTTACCGGTCTGGGTTGCATCCACACCACGGGAGCCGTCGGCAGAAGTATTGATCGTAACATTGGACAGAGTTACTGAAGAACCCGATCCCGTAGCAAAGACACCATTGGCGCCATTGGCGTTTGTAGTTACTGTACAATTGGTGAGCTCTATTGCACTTCCGGACTCTGCCAGTACACCAGCATTGAGGCCGTAAAAGTCGCTATTATCATTCGAAGAGGTGTCTCCTGTTTTTGTCACCGTCGAATTTGAAAGAGTGAAAGTACCACCATTAGTAACTTTGATTCCGTTTTCATCGGTATTAGAGGCAATAAAAGCCTGATTTGAGCTGGTTTCAGTTCCTCCGCTCTGCGTGTACGCTTCACTTGCCGTAGAAGTAGTATTGGTATTATTAGTCGTATCGGTGGTTGTACTCGTCGTAGCTTCGCTCGAAGTTTCCGATCCGGACACGCACCCACAAACTGCCAGGGTAACCAGACTGGCTAACAGTACCAGTGTGGCTATGCCTCGAAATTTAAAGTGCATATTCATTTTATCTCCTTTATTCAAGCCTATAGCTGTGTGCCCGCTAAATTGCCAGAAAAAGAGATAAAAATACTTGCAGGATAAGAGGGAAAAAATGAATTTATTTTAAATTTAAAGATCAATTATACAATTTTCATAGAAATAAAGCTTAATTTTTATATATAAGCCTTAATAGCTTTGTTTTAAAGCTTTATTTTGCAGGATATATTCGAGAACGTACCGAAAGTTCTGGAAACAATCTTACTCCCATTATATCCAGTTTTAATGGTAATGGAGATTGCTTATATTATGAACAAGTTGCAAATGAAGGTATGGAATGATACGTAACCAGCAGAATGAGGGCAAACGATTAAAGAAAGCGATTCTATGAGACACACTTACTGATAATGTTGCATGCTTTACTGTTGTGGATAAGCTAGATAATTTGCTTGAGCTAAGAATTCAGACGACATGTAGCGTTATAAGTATTGATATCTGGTATTGATATCTGGTATTGATATCTGGTATTGTTTAAATTGAATGGTTAAGCCGGTATTTTTATGATCACTGCAGAACAAAGCAATACTGATAATATATATATCCGAGAAGTCTCTTCTGAAAGTGATTTAGAAGAAAGCTTGCGGACTGTAAAGACTTCTTTCATAACGGTCGCAAAGGATTTTAACCTTACAGAAAAGGATAATCCTTCAAACCCTGCCTTTACTAATATTACTAAGCTTAAAGAAATGAAAGTAAATGGCGTAAAGATGTACGGTTTATACGTTGGAATTAAACAGGAAGGTTTTGTGGCAATTGAGAAAGCAAACGATGAGATTTTTTATATGGAGAGATTAGCAGTTCATCCGACTTCGCGACACAAAGGCTACGGAAGAAAACTGATAGACTTTGTAGTTGAATATGCTAAACAAAATGGGGGGAAGAAAGTCTCAATTGGAATCATAAATGAGAATGAAAGGCTAAAGAACTGGTATAAGAAATATGGGTTTGAGGAAACAGGATTAAAAAAGTTTGAACATATGTCTTTTACTGTTTGTTTTATGGAGAAAGTTCTTCTATAAATATACGGGATCACTGGCTATTCAATACATTGGTGTTTCCCTTCCCGCTTCGCTCAAAAGGACTCATTCTTGTTCGTTTCTTCTGAACGCTACCTTTTCCCCACAATACTTGTGAAGTTTTTTCGTTCCTCCTGCTTCGCTGCCAGAGTTTCGCTTCGGGAGCACGGTGTCTGTTTCGCTACGCTTTGCTTCGCTCAAGCAGACTTATTTTTGATTTATTTGTTTTTTTTAAATGCCACTTTCTCTCCACAGTACTTGTGAAGTTTTTTCGTACCTCCTGCTTCGCTGACAATGGTAAGCATAGTCATAGGATCAAAGATTCGGGTTCCCATTACTGCAGTAATTCCTCTCTCAAAAAACGGGGCAGGGTAAAGAGGAGAGCTTGGGCCTAGCAGGACAACTTCCCTTGCTGCGCCCCCCAGGGACAGTAGTTCATCAAAAGTCCTGTTGGCGAGAGTACTTGCACTGAGAATGATTACATCCGATACAGGGAGAACTTCTCTGGCTTTTTCCGAGGGCAGAGTCAGGGTTTTCGGAGATTCGATTTCACGCTTTTCGAGGATCGTAAGTTTCTCGGTTATTTTCAGGATTTTAGGGACAAGGGGACCAAAATATCCTACCATTGCAACCCTGTCTTCGGGTTTTATGAGGTCAAGGATATCCACGTTTGATGTCAGGAATTTTTCAGGTTTTGTATCCAGCAGCATGTGAGAAAGAGCATTTGCAGTTGCAATTCCGACCGCAGCTTCAAGAGGATTTTTGGACAGGGCAAGTTCAAGCACTTTATCTGCAGTTTTACCTTTCAGAGAGCCCGCAAACCCGAGAGCAGGACAGCCTGAAAACTCGTAAAGAGGGGTACAGGCAACGCCCCCATAGTTTTCAGAAAGCAGGACTCCGATATAAGCGAGCCCTATCCTTACATCCTTTACTTCTACGTCCTTAAGAGCAGGGTCCAGGTCATTTTTGAGAGCATTCACCAGGGTGGGCAGAATTTCAGTTTCTTCTTTTTTTCTTTCCCCTTTATTTACTTCCCCTGTTTTTCCTTTTCCTATTCCTTTCAGTCCATTTTTTTCCTTTTTTTCTTCATTTTCCGGGAATTTTCTTTTTTCGGGATATTCTGTTTCTGGCATGCTGCCACCTTTTTACCTTTTTATCTCTATTAATCTCTGTTCAAATTCTTTCGATTTTTGTTGAGAAGTCAAGCGGATTTGCGTAATAGGGAGCGCTTATAACGATAATATCTACAAAAGGAGCATATTCAGGAATCATGAGCCCTTTAATTCCTCCTACTGCAAGTTCAAGCTTTGGATTTAGTTTCTTAAGTTCGGGCCCGAGTTCCCGCAGTTCTTCCGGAGAAATATGGTCAAGGAGCATAATATCCGACATTCCGGCATATTTGAACGCTTCTTCTCTCGTTCTGGGCTCTATTTCTATCTTTTTAATAGCCTTGGGCTTTCCCAGTTCGCCTGCAACTTCCAGATGATTCTGGCTGAACTGAATGGAATCGCTGAGGGAGTTTCTATGAATGTCTCCTCCGCCTGCCCGCACGGCTTTAATCTCAAATATCCTCGATCCGGGGTGGGTCTTACGGCTTGTTGCAATAATAAGGTCAGGGTTTGCCTTTCGGCCTGCACTAACGAGAGATGCCGTCTTCGTGGCAATTGCACACATGATGGTGAGGAAAGTCTGGGAAACCCTCCAGTACCTGAACAGGAGTTTAAGGTCTCCTTCGGCTTCGAAAATTGCATCCCCGGGCTTGAAAGTCTCTCCGTCTCGAAGGTAATTCAGGGTCTTCAGGTTTTTTCTTTCATAATACTCTGCCAGGTCGCCAGCACAGGCACATATCCCGTTTTCTCTTGAAACAATCCTCATTTTTCCCCTGCCTTCAAGCCTGAGCAGTTCTGCGCTTTCATCCTGATAAGGACAGTCTTCATAAAAATACAGATCAAAAAGGTCTATCATGTTTTACCTCAGAGATTTTCGTTATAAATTCCTTGCTTTTATGTTTCAATGTTCTTAGCTGCCGGTTTTTATATTAATCTCGTATCAACCTCGTATCAATTTCTTTGCTACCGGCGTATTTTCATTTTACTTATGATTCTGTTAATCTTGCTCCCAATATGCGTTAGTTCATTCCAACTTCAAATTTTCCTTGTCCTGTGAATGTTCCTGTGAATTTTCCTGTAAATTCACCTTATTATCCTGGCATTTGAAGCTTTGAACACAGCATATATTTCCCTGCCTGGTTCGAGCCCGAGCATTTCACATGAAGTCGGCGTAACCACGACTTTAATTTCTGCATGTCCCATATCCATCTCGACCACGACAAGATGTTCCTTTTTGAAAACTCCTGAAACTTTTCCTTTCAAAGTGTTTCGGGCCGAACTTTCCATGACCCCTCTGGCAAGAATAACCTCTTCCGGGCGAATAGAGACAGCGACCTCTTCTCCGGGCTCGGCAGGGTCTGATGAATAGATTTTCAGTCCTTCGGCTTCAATCACTGTAAGTTTTCCTTCGAGAGCCTTTACCTTTCCCTCAAGCACGTTGGTGCCCAGAAACTCGGCCACGAAATCAGGAGAAGGTCGCCTGAAAACCGATTCAGGGTCACCTGACTGCATAACTTTCCCTTTCCTTAATACGACCACGCGGTTCGCCAGAGCCCAGACGTCTTCAAAATCGTGGGTCACATGCAAAACAGTAGTACTGTACTCACTGATCGCTTTTTTCAGCATCTTCCTGAGCTTTTCTTTTGTTCTTGCATCAAGGGCGCTGAAAGGTTCGTCCAGAAGGAGCAGTTTTGGTCTGACTATAAGGCTCCTTGCAATGGCTGCCCTTTGTTTTTCCCCTCCGCTCAGGGTACCTGGTTTTCTGTATAGCAACTCACCTATCTCGAGGACTCCGGCAATCTGCCTTACTTCAGCCTCGATCTGCTTTTTGTCTCTGAGCTTTTTTCGAATTGCATATGCTATATTTTCGAAAACATTCATGTGGGGAAAAAGCATGTGATCCTGATACACTATGCTTATCTGCCTCATATTCGGAGGAAGATCGGTAATATCTTTTCCTTCGAGAATAATCCTGCCCTTTTCAGGACCGTAAAACCCTATTATGGTCTCAAGGAGAAGGGACTTCCCGCTTCCTGTAGGGCCTATCAAAGTCAGATAATCTCCTTTTTCGGCTTTGAGCTCTATCCTGTCGAGTTCAAAACCCCCTACATCAAGGCAGAGGTCCCTGACTTCAAGAAAACTCACAGCCTCCCCCCTTCAAACCTTTCAAAGCTGAGGATTGCAAGAAAAGCAATTCCCATGAGCAAAATTCCACTTGTGATTGCCATTTCCAGATTTCCATAGGAAATGTTCAGGTAGAGGGTCACAGGCAGAACTTCGGTATACATATATGATCCCCCTGCCAGCACCAGCACTGCTCCAAAAGCCCCTATACAACGAGCAAAGGTGATCACTCCTGAAGCAAAAAGCCCACTCTTTGCCATTGGAAGAGTCACGTGCCTGAAGGTTTCGAATTCCCCGTACCCAAAGCTCCTTGAGACCAGTTCGTATCTTGGGTTGATGTCTTCAAAGGTAGAGTAAATAATCCTTATAGCATAGGGAAAAGCTACAAAAAACTGGGCAATTATTATCCCGAGATTGCTGAAGGTTACCTTTATCCCCACAGCTTCAAGCGCAGGCCCGAGAAAGCTCTGCCCGAAAAGAAGCAGGAGGGCAAGGCCCATTACCAGTTCAGGAAATGCCATAGGAAGCCCGAGTACGGTTTTTATAATGCTTTTTCCTGGAAAGGAGAAACGTGAAAGGGCATAAGCTGTCGGAATTGAACAGCACATTACAGAAAATGTTGAGATTGAAGAGGTCAGCACGGAAAGTTTCATTGAATAAAGCATTTCTTCCGAAAGCAGGGCTGAAAAGATTTCTGATGGACTAAGGACGAAGAACAAGGTTCCTATGGATAAGAAAAGCAAAAAAGTGAAGAACAGGGCAATGCCCACTGTGAGTTTCCTGAACCAGGAGTATTTCATACCCGGGTATTTTAAGAACTGCATGGCTCAAAGCCCCATTTTTCCCAGGTGGCCTTCGCTTCATCTCCTGCAATGTAAGTGTTAAATGCTTCTGCCAGTTCAGGGTCTTCTGTATATGTGGAAACTGCTGTGGGTATGGTCTGTATTTTATTCTGTTTTTCAGGGATAGAGATTACTTTGAGTTTTCCACTGGCTTCACTCCAGTTTGCCATATCTTCCCATATAATTGCTGCATCCGCATCTCCGGACGTGAGGTAAATAAGGAGCTGATTTACTGTTGCAGTCTTGACAATTGTGTTATTCTGTACTTCAGGAAGGATTCCTGCCTGTGTACAGATCTTTTCCGAGACCCTGCCTATTGCAGGCCCATTCGGGTCTCCAAGAGCCAGCTTTACTCCGGGTTTTGCCAGGTCCTCGAGTTTGCTTATGTTTGCAGGATTTCCCGCAGGTACTGCGATAACCGGGATATGTCGGGTCAGGTTTTCCACACTGTCATTGAAAACATAATTCCTTTCCATAGCCTGTTCAGTGTAGTGATAGTCTCCGGGAATGAAGACATCGCACTCCTTAGAGGTCAGAAATCCGAAGATTTCAGCACTTCCTCCATAACGAACCTCGATATCTGCTCCAGTTTCGTTTTCAAAATTCCCAATCAATTCATTCATGGGCTTTATAAGTCCTGCTCCGGCACAAACAGTGAGCTTCTGTCCCTCAAATTCATTTTCCGAATAATTAGAAGCAGGACCATGAGACATTTTTTCAGTACATCCGGAGCCAGCCATAACCATAGCCATAACCATAGCCAACACCATGATAATTATGAATGCGCAGACCTTTTTCATGCAAAACCCTCACATGGAATTTAGACGATATGTCTGAATATGCATAACGATTAATAGGACTTATTATAAAAACATTTTATATAAATATAATTGGAGAGTGGTAAAAAATCTTATTGTTCTCCGGACCAAGATATAAAAAAGTAAAGAAGTGTATTTTTTCATTTAAAGGTCAAGTATTCGATGCCTGTAATCTTCTAATTCTTCAGCTCCCCTTTCCCTGGACATAAGGCTCACTTCGTAAATTATATGAGATGGAAGCACGTTCATCCCCATATATTCAAAAATGCAATGAGTTATTGATTCCATATGCTTATTCAGGTCTCCGTGGGCCCCTCCCTCAGAATACATTGCTTTCGGAGCTCCGGTAGTTGCAACAATCATTGCGGATTTTCCTTTAAAGAGCCCGGTATCGTAGTCATTATTCGTAACCGGGTTGAACCCAAACCCAGGAGCCAGAACGCGGTCGATCCATCCTTTCATTATAGCTGGCATGAAAGTGAAATAAATAGGGAACTGGAAAATCAGAAGGTCTGCCCACTTTACCTTTTCCATTTCCTCTTTAATATCAGGCGCAAAAGCCCCTGTTTTAGAGGCCTGGATCGCTTCAAAGAAAGGCTTGAAAACGTCCTGCTTTTTTCGTTCAGGAAAATCCGAAGCTTTCAAGACAGGATGAAACTTCATTGCATAAAGGTCCGAAAGCTTTACTTCATGCCCTTTCTCCTGCAGGGCAGCAAGTGCTGTTTCCTTTAAAGCGCCGTTAAACGATTTAGGTTCCGGGTGTGCGTAAACATAAAGAACTTTCATTTCATTCCCCCAAATTATATATTAAATTCATTTTCCAGAATAAAAAAGTAAGGTCGTTTAACTTTTGAAGCGACAGGAAACGAAAAACTACGCATCTGAACCTGCGGAATCAGATAAGATTCAAACGAATCTCATCATCCTGGGTTGAGTGCAACTGTTGACCCTCAATAGTTACGCCGGTTGATCATGCTGACCACCTTGTTGCTTGAACGCCTGGGTTTTCGGTCAAACCTTTTTTGAAAAGGGTTTTCGGTCAAGCCTTTTTTGAAAAGGGTTGCGGACAAGCAGTTTTTTGAAAAGGGTTGAGGGAAAGCAATTATTTCAAAAGGCTTGCCTCACAGAGTACCTTTAGTGCTTTTTACCTCATTGCCCTCGATTTTTACAGCACGTTTCATTGCATAGGCAAAAGCCTTGAAAAGAGCTTCGATTTTGTGATGGTCATTATCGCCATAGACACTCGCATGGATGGTAATTTTTGCATTTGAGGCCAGCGTTTCAAAGAAGTGCTTGACAAGCTGGGTACTGAATTGTCCTACCTGAGGAGATGAAAACTCAGCTTTCAGGACAAGATAACTGCGTCCGCCTACATCCAGGGCGACCTCGGCAAGGGCTTCGTCCATTGGAATTCTGGCCTCCCCAAAACGGGCAATTCCTGCCATATCTCCAAGCGCCTCTGCAAGCACTTTTCCGAGAACTATTCCTGTGTCTTCCACAAGGTGATGCTCGTCCACGTACAGGTCGCCGTCCGCACGTACTTTAAGGTCAAACTCTGCATGCCTTGCAAAAGAAGTAAGCATATGGTCAAAAAACCCGATCCCTGTGTTAATATCGGCAATCCCAGTGCCGTCAAGGTTCAGCTCAAGCTGGATATCGGTCTCTTTTGTTTTGCGGGACAATCTGCCTGTTCTCATACAGCATCACATTCTCTTTAAATTTATAAATACTTTCTATCTGGCTACCGTGAATTCCTTTCTATGTTTTTCCGGAAGATTGAAAAAGTGGAATTATGCCTAAGGTCTCTGCCAGGAAGTAAAAATAAGGTTCAGATCACTCATGCCGGATTATTTCAATCGCTGCTTCAAGTGTGAACCTGCCTGTGTATAGAGCGCTGCCTACCACCACTCCTGCTGCCCCAGTTTTCTTCAGGACCTGAAGGTCTTGAAGGGAACTTACTCCTCCAGATGCGATTACCGGAATGCTGACAGATTCCACAAGTTCTTTTGTAGGGACAGGATTTACGCCCTGCATAAGGCCTTCGGTATCGATATTTGTAAAAAGCAGGCTGCCTGCACCCAGTTCTTCAAACTTCCTGCCCATTTCTACAGGAGTTTGTGAGCATTCCTCAGTCCAACCTTTGATAGATATTTTTCCGTTTTTTGCATCCAGGGCAACGGTCACACGTTCGCTTCCAAAGGCATTTGAGAGCTGTTTTACAAGGTCCGGGTTCTGAAGCGCAGCCGTTCCGAGAATCGCCCTCGAGACTCCCAGTTCAAGCAGAGAAGCTGCGTCCTCAAAACTCCGAATGCCTCCTCCAACCTGAATCTGCACCCCTTTTTCCTGGCATGCACTCACTATTTTTTCGATTATAGGGGCGTTTTTACGCTCTCCTTCAATTGCTCCGTCCAGATCTACCAGATGCAGGGTCTTTGCCCCTTTTCGAACCCAATCAAGAGCAGCTTCAACAGGATCGTCAAGGGACACAATCTCACTGCCAGGCACTCCCTGCACAAGCTGAACGCACTTTCCGCCCCTCATATCCACTGCAGGAATTACTTCAAAAACCAAAGTCACATCTCCGACACGTCTTTGAGAAATCTCATTCTATCTTTGAGAAATCTCATTCTATCTTTGAGAAATCTCATTCTATCTTTGAGAAATCTCATTCTATCTTTGAGAAATCTCATTCTATCTTTGAGAAATCTCATTCTATCTTTGAGAAATCTCATTCTATCTTTGAGAAATCTCATTCTATCTTTGAGAAATCTCATTCTATCTTTGAGAAATCTCATTCTATCTTTGAGAAATCTCATTCTATCTTTGAGAAATCTCATTCTATCTTTGAGAAATCTCATTCTATCTTTGAGAAATCTCATTCTGTTAAATCCCATTCTGTTTGTCTTGCCTGAAAACCCATTTTCCGGATTTTTTCCTTTCAGGGCATTATTCTTTCGATAGGTACGACAAGAACGTCACGCGCACCAACCTTCTTCAGCTTATTTACAATGGTAAAAATCAGATCTGCGTCCACAACAGCATGAACTGCAAGGATGGATTCTCCGGGCAATTTGCTGGACTCGACCTTCATAACCGTCGGACCTGACATTCCTGGAAGGACTTCTTTTACTGCTTTGAGGGAAGACTCGGGAACATTCATCATAAGATAACGCCGATGCTTTGCATTTAGCACGCTCTCCAGTGCAGTTTTTATGTCCAGAATTTTTTCCTTTTTCTTGAGGCTTTCCTTATTTGCAATCAGATAGACTGTGGAAGAAAAAACGGTGTCAATAGGCTTTAAATGATTAATCAACAGAGTGGTTCCGGAACTTGAGATGTCCACGATTGCATCCGCTATTCCCACATGTGGAGTCATTTCACAGGCTCCGCTAACCTTTATAACCTCAACATTGATTCCAAGATTGTTGAAGTACTGGCGTGTGATTTCCGGGAACTCGGTTGCAATCTTTCGGCCTTCAAGATCCTCTGCTTTCTGGAAATCAGAGTCCTCAGGGACAGCCAGAACAAGGCTAGCCTTTCCGAATTTAAGGTCCAGAAGAGTTTCAACCTTTGCTCCTCTTTCCGTAATCAGATCTATGCCTGTAATACCTACGTCTGCAGCCCCATCCTGTACGTACTCAGGAATGTCAGCAGCCCTGGCAAAGAGGATATGGATATCCGGATCGGTAGTTTTTGCAAAAAGTTTTCGACTTTCGGCCCCTCCACTTATTGGGAGCCCTGCATCTTTGAAAATAGAGATTGTGGGTTCGTAAAGGCGCCCTTTATTGGGTATTGCAATGCGAATCATCTGTTATGTCCTCTATAAATAATCTGCCGGGAGGTGTTTTCCCGGGTAAGCTCATCAAAGTAAAAACATTTATCCAGAATACTCTAGTATAATATAGACTTCACGGTAAGATCTCATAGAAGTTTTCCTTTAAGAAAGGCAAGTCCATAGATAAAAAGCCTACTCATTACGAATTAATTTTGATGACAAATCAGTAAACTTCCAGAATTGAAGGTAAAAAATCGTTTTTAGAGTAATTATTACCTTTAGTAATTAAGGAGGGGGAAAAATTATATAGTCATAGTAATTTAATAGGGAAATGAGTTTTGAAGTATATATTAGAAATTATTAATGTCAGAGTAACAAAAGAATTAATCACAACAGAGTGCTAAGTATAGCAGACTGATGGTACAACTGACCGAAAAATAGTAAATCAATAACATTCCCATTTAATAATAAAAACTATTATCGATTTTGAAAAAAGAGGATCTAAATGGCCCGAAATATCAAAGTGGAGGAGCTCTTCCAAACTCCTATTGAGAAACAGAGGATAGAGCTTGTAGAACGCAAAGGGATAGGGCATCCTGATAGTATATCAGACGGACTGGCCGAAGCCGTAAGTCGCGCACTATGCAGGGAATACATAAGCAAATGTGGAGCCGTACTCCACCATAATACTGACGAAACCCAGATTGTAGCCGGGAGGTCCAGCCCAAAGTTCGGGGGCGGAGAAATACTGCAGCCTATATATATTCTACTGGTAGGCAGGGCAACAAAGGAGTTTGAGGGGGTAGATCTTGCTACCGAGTCTGTAGCTCTACAAGCTGCCAGACGCTATCTTAAGAATACCCTTGTAAACATGGATCTCGAAAGAGATGTCATAATGGACTGCAAACTCGGGACAGGGTCTTCAGACCTGAGAGATGTCTTCAAAAGAGACAGGATTCCGGTTGCAAATGATACCTCATTCGGGGTTGGGCATGCTCCATTTTCCGAGCTTGAAAACCTCGTATATAACACCGAAAGGCAACTGCTCACAGACCTTAAGTCGCGCATGCCTGGAATCGGAGAAGATATGAAGGTCATGGGACTCAGGGATGGAGAGGACATAACTCTTACAATATGCAGCGGCATGATCGGGAGATATATTGACGACCTTGACAGCTACATAAATATGACCCAGGAAATGCAGACTTATGTTGAGGAGATGGCAACCATGTATACTGAGCGCAATGTAAAGGTCTGCATCAACACAGGAGATGACCTGAAAACCAGCTCTGTTTTCCTCACAGTTACAGGCACTTCAGCTGAAATGGGGGATGACGGCTCGGTAGGGCGCGGAAACCGCTGCAATGGGCTGATCACGCCAAACAGGCCTATGAGTATGGAGGCAACCAGCGGAAAGAACCCGATTAACCACATCGGTAAAATCTACAACCTCCTCTCGACCCAGATGGCCCGTGATATTGTAAAGCAGGTTCCGGAAGTCCAGGACGTTTACATAAGGCTGCTTTCCCAGATCGGAAAACCAATTGACCAGCCACTCGTAGCAAGTGCGCAGATTATCCCCAGAGAAGGCACTTCTTTTGCAAAGGTCAAAGCCGAAGCCGAAGTTGTCATGGATGACTGGCTTTCCAATGTGACAAAGATTACCGAAATGGTAATTAAAGGAGAATTGAACACTTTCTAAACAAGGAAAACATTATCGAGAAGAACCTTTGGGTTCTTTTCATAATACTTTTATTTGGACTAGTTTTAATTTTAGTGTATAAATTAATAAGAAGTTACTCATTTTTGATGTGAAATCCGGGGATTTAAGATTAAAGCTGGTTATTTTTAGGCATAATAAGTTTATTTTCAGGTCAAATGTGGGCATTTACTGGAAAACAAATTTATTTTTAAGAACTGGAGAGTAACATCGAGTTATGAAAACACTCCAGAGAACTCGTAAGAGAACTCATGAGAGAACATTTGAGAGTCTAGAGTAAAGTAGGCTATAGAATGAGTTTACATGCTCAAAATATTCATAAAAATGCCCCTATAGCCCATATCTAGCGTAAAACATATATATCATCACCATATATGAGATGGTGCACTCAAGCAGTGCAACAGTGGAACAATAAACATTGTCCCGCCTTAACTCAGTGGTAGAGTGCGCGGCTGTAGTTCGGCTCGTGCGGGTAAAATTACCCGTACATTTCCGCGCAGGCACCGCGATGTCCCCGGTTCGAGTCTGGGAGGCGGGACCTAAACAATTTCCAGAATCGAAAAGCTTCAACGGGAACATTTATATATTAAAAAAGCGTTTATGTTTTGCTCGCAACGCGGGTGAAAAACAATAGCAAAAGACACCGAAGTGTCCGGATAGTGTAGAGGCCTATCATGGAGCCCTGTCGAGGCTCCGACTCGGGTTCGAATCCCGGTCCGGGCGTTATTGACTAAATTAAAGCTCGATTGTCACTAATCGAGCGAAAACTTTTTTTTATAGTATTTTATGAGAATTTATTATTAGGCAGTGCTTCCAACACAAATAGAGAAGTTTTTTAAAAAGATTTCATATCCACATTAGGAATCTATTAATTCCTGAAAATTTTATTAAACTGTTTATTCTTACTACAATTCTAACAAATTTCTTCTTGCGGCAGTGTAGCGAAAGTTCTGTAAATTATGATTGACTCTGTATCCTTTTTCTTCATCACAAAAAATAGGAAGCAGAGTCAATGGTTAATCTATTCTCATTCATAAAAGATTATCTTGTCGATCAGGAAGATGGAATTCGCCAGCTAATTACCTGGTTTTAAAACCTTGTCATGGAGGAGGAAGCCCTTCTCCAAGCCGGTGCACAACGTTATGAACGAACTACTTCACGAAAAACTAGTAGAAACGGCTACAAACCCCGAACTCTCCTTACCAAATATGGAGAACTCGAATTGTTAAAGCCCCAATTCCGTGAATTTCCCTTTGAAACTCAAGTATTTGAAAAGTACTCCAGGGTTGAAAAGTCCATTTTAGCCGCTGTAGCGGAATCTTACCTTCAAGGTGTTTCCACCCGACGGGTGGAAAAGGTCATGACTGCTTTAGGAGTAGAGGGAATCTCAGCTTCTTCTGTTTCCAGAATTACTAAAGAACTGGATGAGAAGGTTGAAGAATTTCTTTCAAAGCCAATAGAACATGAAATTCCTTACCTTTTTGTTGATGCTACATATCTCAAAGTAAGAGACGGGCTTCATTATGAAAACAAAGCTCTTTTTGTAGTTGCTGGAATAAGAGATGACGGTTTGCGTGAGATTCTTGGAGTAAGATTGGCAGATAGTGAAGCCTCTATATTCTGGCAAGATCTATTCGAAGACCTTAAAGAAAGAGGATTAAGAGGTGTGAAGTTAGTTGTTTCTGATGGTCATAAAGGAATACAAAAAGCAGTTACAGAATCCTTTATAGGATCAAGCTGGCAGATGTGTCACGTTCACCTGATAAGACAAGCTCTAAAAAAGGTTCCAAAAAAGAAACAGAAGGAAGTATCAGAGAAAATAAAAGAAGCACTGGTAGACCGTCAGAAGTTACAGGATTTGATCAGAGAACTGGATAATATGGGATATAAAAGTGCAGCTGACACTCTTGAACATTTTCAGTATGATGTAATGAACTACATGCAGTTTCCACAGAGTCATTGGAGAAGAATAAGGACAACAAATATGATGGAGAGAACTAACAAGGAAATAAAAAGAAGAAGCAGAGTTGTGGGAGCATTTCCGAATCAGGAATCAGTATTGAGACTAGTAGTCTCAATACTGATTGATATAAATGAAGACTGGATTACAGGAAACAGGTATATAGTAATGGAGCAGTAATCAAAAAAGAAGAATCAGGGGTATAGAGTCAAATTTACAGAAGATTAAGCACACTGCCTTCGGCAGGTCGACATTTCATTTTTTATAATTTTATTGATGTCGATTTGGAAATAATTATCCCTTGTCGTATGTAGTTATTAGGTTTACATATGATCCAAACATAATCTTTCATGCTAAACTTTGATAGAAAAAGGATTCAGTGTTTATATATATCGTTGGAGTTGAGCCACACGTTAACCAGCTTTAACTCTGCTAGATAATTATCAAATGTTGAAAAACAATATCAAGAAAAATATTCAAATTCTTTATGTCGACCTGCCGAAAGTAGGTTGAAGGCAGGGATTCCAGAGATTGAGATTTACTCTCGTCAGGGACATGCTCACATTACAAGTCTTAGGCATTATCAGAGCTTGTCTTTTACTGATTACGAAATGAGATATATAGAAAAGAGACTCATTGAATGGGGAATTCTTAAAAGGAGAATTTGAGTGAATGTTGCCCCATAACATTAGCCCTAAGTCGGGTACTGTAAAGTCTTGGGGAGCTATGAATATCTCTCAATTAGCATTGAACCTATGAAATATCATCTTCCTAAGACTTTACAGTGCCTGTTTTGTGAGGAACTTTAAAATACGAACATTCTATAGTAAAACCAGTGCTTAGTAATAAAACGAATTCACAGAAGATTATACACTACTTTAATATATAACAGAACAAAACAAACACCAGGGACAACTAAAGCTTAATGGAAAGAAATCAATTCCTAAACCACTGTGTCCAAAGCATAGTGAATATCTGAAAAGAATCTATAAAAGAGAGAGAATAAACAGTAAGTGGCGATATTCCCCGTATGGATGGGCTTGCCCTTCGTCATCCTGCGATTACATAATAAAAGATTTTGTGGTGCTAAAAGAAGAAACCGAATCCACGAACGAGCTAGAAAACTATTGAATTACGGAAAAGGAGGAATAAAAGCATGACTGAAATGACAATAATTGAAGCACTTGAAAAACTCGCAGAGCTCAACAACTACGAAGAAATTTTAGTAAAAATCAAAGATGATGAACCTACTTTAATTGATTTAGAAATTGATGATATCCGAAAGTTCGCGGATGATCCGGACCAAACTTTTAATTTGATAGTCACAGAGTACACGATACGAGAGCTAGATGAAAACGGAAATGAAAAGTTAGGAGAACCTCTGTATAGAGTGGTTAAATAATCTATTCTTTTTTCAAAACTTAAGTATTTGTTCAAAACTGATAACATAAAAGAGGTTATAGATTATGGCCAAATAATTGAGGATTATCCAGAAGACGAACCATGTCCGTCAGCTTTGTTTTTTGCATATTCTGAGGGTAGACCCTGTCATGTTGTGGTAGCAGAATGTGAGGATCATGCAAGAATTATTACAGTATATATCCCGGAAAATAATAAATGGATAGACTACATATTTAGGAGAGATCAAAGATGAAACCTGACAGGTGCAGTTTTTGTAAAGGTAGACTTGTTGAAGGTAAGACAGAATTTGTGGCAAAAATCGGAGAGCAGATCATTGCCATTAAAGATGTTTCTGCCTACATATGTGAAAACTGCGGAGAAGCATATTATACCCCAGAAGTTTCAAGGAAAATAGATATTATTATGAAGAAATTTTATGAGTCCAAATTGCTCTTGCATCCAGTGGCTGCCGGAGAACTAAGTTTCGATGAAATTTTAGCGTGATTTGTATATTTACACGCTATCAGCTCATGAAATTTAATTATTTATCTTTGTATGTTGAAGGTAAACCTTCTTTTCGTTTATATTCAATACATAGGTTATAATAAAAGCTATGTATTTTTACGATTTTTAAGCTCAAATTTATTCAAAAATTGAAGCTAAACCGTGCAAAATGCAACATGTTTTACAATAAAACCTGTGCATAATGGGTAAAATCAAAGTTTACAGAAATTATTGTACACTAGCCTTTTAAACTCATTACTTTTGAGTAAAAGTAAAAACTTTTCTAAATACGTTTGAACTCATCACTTCCGAATCCATTCCATACTTTCTTCATATAATCTGTAGTATTCATCGTCTGTGAGGGTTTCGACTTCCTTGCCTCATCCATTCCATACTTTCTTCATATAATCTGTGGTATTCGTTGCTTTTGGGACTTCCGCCTTTATTCAAGCATATTCGGATAACGCTAAACACAACCCGAAATGTTACCTCACATAAAAAAAGAAAGAAAATTAAGTTTCCAAAGTAAAGTATATCTTCTATCATTTTCTTAATACTTCCTCTTTTTTCACATACTCTGTACCCTTACCAGCAAACTGGATAAATAAAAAAGATATAGGCATTCCACATCTAATATTAGAGTTTATTAGGGTCACCTTGATTCTTACGAGCTCTCTTTTGCCTTAACAGGTATATTAAACTTATCTGAGTTTATATAAATTCTCATATTATACGAGCAGTATTTAAAGTAAACGTAGCATATAAAAAAATAGAACTAGTGATTACTGCGAAAAAATGTAGAGTTGGAAAGGTAGAGCTGGAAGAATGAAAGATGGAAATTGAAGCTGTCAAGTCTGACGATCCTCAGGAAGAGCTGGATATCATACAGGAAAAGTTAGAAGGCACCAGAGAAAAAATGGAGCTTGAAACCCTCGATTTTATTGAAGCTACCAAAAAATTCACCTCCGAATGGATTCAAAGAGAAATTGAAATAGCTGCCCACTCTCCAGAAAATGCAGCTTTTCCTGAGAACTTAAGACTTCATAACAAAAAACCCGGGGAATCAAACTTAGACCTGAAGGGGCTGTCCCTCAAAATTTCAGATATTGTAGAAACTCATCTTAACCACGGCGATTACTGGATCCATAGAAACGCACTGTTTCAGCCTGATATTTCCAGAGACTACATGGAATTTAAAAAGGAAAAAATTAGAAAGGAACTGAACTCAAGCGTTCGAAGAATTCTTGGCTGCGCTACCGAGCTTTTCTGGAAAATCGAAAAAGGAGAAACTGAGAATAAAGCCTGGGTAAACGAGCTGGGGAGAAGAAAATATGTGTGTTTTCTCAGGTTTTCGGATGAAATGACAGCCTCTCTTAATCGTTATTTTGGGATGCTTGAGGAGCTTTTTGTTCTGAAATATGAAATTAAAGAAGAAATCTTACGGATGGAAGGAAAAAAGCCCTGACAATAAGACCTTTATGCACAAAGCTAGAATTACCCTTCATGACCGAACCAGAGTTCAGTATAAAGAAGGCCCTTGAAGAGGCAGGCACCGATGCCTATCTTATGACAGGGAATCTTCACAATTCAGATATTTATTACGTAACCCGCTTCCTGGCTTCCGACGATTTTGCATATCTGCAAACCGACGAAGAAAAAGAGATACTTTTTATTTCGGATATGGAAAAAGGGAGAGCTGAGATCGAGTCAAGGGTTTCAACAATAAAAACATTGCAGGATCTTGGTTATAGAGAGAAGATGAAGGAGAAAAAAGATCCATCTATTGCCTATGCAGCCTGCATATCCGAGCTGCTTGCGAGAGAAGGAATTAAGAAAGTCGCAGTGCCATACGATTTCCCGGTATTTGAATCAAATTACCTTAAAGAAGCGGGATTTTCCGTAGTCCCAATAAAAAGCCCGTTTCGAAAAATCAGGAGTTTGAAGAGGCCGGAAGAACTTGAAGCCATAAAGTATGCCCAGATGGCCGGAGAAAAGGCTATGGAAGCCGCGATAGCCTTGATATCAGAAGCAGAAGAAAGGGACGGCCTTCTCTATTACTCAGGGGAAGTACTGACAGGAGCTAAAGTGCTTTCGGTTATAGATCATACCCTTCTGGACTATGGATGCGAGGCAGAAGAAACTATTGTTTCATGTGGCAAGGATACAGCAAATCCCCATGGAACGACTGACGGCCCTCTGAGGGCAAACGCCCCAATTATCCTGGACATTTTCCCGAGAAGCAAGAAAAAACGATATTTTGCGGACATGACGCGCACAGTCCTGCATGGAAAAGCTTCGGAAGAGCTCAAAAAGATGTATGAAACTGTACTTGCAGCCCAGAAAAAAGGCTTTGAAATGGTTAAGCCAGGAGTAAAGGCATCTGATGTGCATAATGCTGTCTGCGATTTCTTCGAAGCGCAAGGTTATGACACATACCGAAGTGGTGCAAAGGTAGGTTTTATCCACTCAACAGGACATGGGGTAGGGCTCGACATACATGAACTCCCAGGAGTCGGAGAAAATGGGGTTTTACTTGAGGTAGGCAATGTGATCACTCTCGAGCCTGGTCTGTACTACCCTGAAATCGGGGGAATACGAATTGAGGATATGGTCCTGGTCACCGAAAATGGATGTCAGAACTTTACAGGGCTGGAAAAGAGATTTGTAGTATAAAAGAATTACAATTGAAAGGATTTGTTATATTTATATTTAAATGACAATATTTAATTTGCTCAAATCGAAGATAGTCTGTTAAAAGAAAAGATTATCCACAATACACTCAGGAAAACTGTTAAAGTTTCAGTACTTTCAGATAAAATTGCAATAAGACTTTAATAATTCAAGTATGTTTCAGTAAAATTACAATTTATCAATAATTCTAATAAGATTTCAACAAGATTTCAATAAAACTCCAATAAATTACAATAACAATATTCACAAGGGGTAATATGACCGATAATGTGCACAATAAGCAAGATATCCTTGAGAAATATAGGGAAGCAGGCAGGATTCTGAAAATTGTCAGGGCCGAAGCCGTGGAAATGGTCAAGGTAGGAAACACTCTGCTGCAAGTTGCAGATTTTGTGGAAAACCGGACTATAGAGCTAGGAGGTAAGCCTGCATTCCCATGCAATATTTCAAGAAACCAGGAGGCTGCACATGCAACCCCTAAGATAGGCGATACTGACGTTTTTGGGAAGGATATGGTTAAACTGGACCTCGGGGTCCACGTAGACGGATATATTGCAGACTCGGCTGTAACTGTTGACTTATCAGGAAATTCCGACATTACGAAAGCCGCAGAGGAGGCTCTTGCCGCAGCCATTGACCTTGCAAAGCCAGGAATTTCTACCGGGGAATTAGGAGCTGCAATCGAGAACAGCATTCGCGGTTACGGACTGAACCCGATAATGAACCTGACAGGTCACGGGCTTTCCCAGTACGAAGCCCACGATGATCCTGCAGTCCCCAACCGACATGTGGAAGGGGGAGTGATTCTAAAAGAAGGAGACGTGCTCGCTATCGAGCCTTTTGCAACGGACGGAGGCGGTGCTGTCCATGACGGAAACTGGGCCGAGATATACAGCCTTATAAGGAAAAAGCCTGTCCGTTTGCCTGCAGTCCGGAATGTCCTGAAACAGGTTGAAGAATACAGGGAATTGCCTTTTGCAAAGCGCTGGCTTGAATCCGATAAACTGGATTTCGTATTACTCCAGCTCGAAAAGACAGGAATTATTCACTCTTATCCTGTACTTCTCGAAAGTTCAGGAGGGCTTGTAGCCCAGGCAGAACACACTATAATAATAACCCAGGACGGCTGCGAGGTTACAACAAAGTAAAACCTAAAAAATGAAGAGAAAATGAAATTGAAAATAGAGAGAAAACTAGATAGAGAATAAATTAAAATAAGTTGTAAATAAATTGAAAATGAACCGGGACTAAAAAGATGGAGAGAGTAAAGGTTAGCAAAAAGCCAGAAAACTAAAAAACTAAAAAACTAAAAAAACATGAGTTGAGCGCCTTGAAAGGATACAATCTTTTTTTAACCGGTTTTCTGATAATAACCCTTTTTATGCCTGCCTTTCTGGCAGAGCCCTGTACCGCTGCCTTTGTACCCAGCAATAATATTACGCTGGAAAGGGGAGGAATGACCTGGGAATATCAAGAACAAATTACGGGCAATGAATCTATTGTCTTCAGGAGTTTCATAGACCTGGAAGCAGGAAACAGTGATAGATTTGTTAATGCATGGGAAATCCTGAAAGCAGGATCTATTCTCAGAGATAAAATGGAAGAATCTATAAAAACAAAACCTGATGTGAAACTCAATGGCACTTCAGAGCCAGTTAAAGTAACAGATGTTGACTTCGTACTCTCAACAGAAGCTCTGGGCAAGATTCAAAAAACCTCATCAATTACTAATTCTGCAACTGTAAGTTATATTTTTGAGAAACCTATTGATCGGGAAGCGAATATCTGGCTGATGGGCACCCCGACCTCGAGTGTCACAATCAATCTGCCTGCAGGCTTTGATGTCGAAAGGACAGAAGGGCTGAATAGCAAAAGTCAGGAATATGAGAACAACACCACAGTTCTTAAAGGCACTTTCAGCTCGGAAAAAAATATAACTCTCTGGATTTCTGAAAATGAAACCTACAAAGCCGAGATGCAGGAAAGAGAAAGAATCATTGAGCAGAACGCAGAAAACAAAACCAATGCAACCGTAAATAAAACCGGAGCTGCCGGAAAAGCCGTAGAAGTCAGTAAATCCTCTGGATTTTTCAAAGACATCTTTATATGGTTTTATCAGGTAGTCCAAAAAGTTAATCTGGTTTAAAACTATTCTGAAAAATATGCTTATTGAACAGATTCAGCTTGAAAAAGGGTGTGCTCTTGGCCTCCGCTTTGAGATGCAAAAATACTCTCTTCTGGTTATAAGAGCGGAGAAAGGCTTTCTGATGTGCGGATACCTGAATGTAAATGCTGCAGAGGCACTTGGGGACACGGCAGCGAAGGTAAAAGGCGTACAGAGTTTTGAAGACATGCTCAAAGCCCAGGTCGTTGAAGTAACCCAGTTTGCCAGGGAACTCGGGGTCGAACCCGGAATGACTGGCAGGGAAGCTCTGGAAAGGATGTTTTGAAGGAAAGTTGTTTTTAACTGAAAAAATTATTTTTATCCAGTAAATTATATTTAACTGGAAGAATCCCTTTTTAAAAGAGTTATTTTTAGCTGAGAGGACGTTAGATTCTGTTCCAAAATCTAGTGATTTTTGCATTTTTGGATTGAAAATCTGAATTCGCAAGAAGAATCCAGTTATCATCAAACTTTGCTTTCAAAGATGACTGATTTTACGTTATCCTGCGGCTTTATCTGTGTATGCCTAATAAAAGAATAATCCTACCAATAACGATTCTATTACGATGGCAGATATTTCTCCAGATTCAGAAAAGAAAATAACGATGCTTGTTTAGTGTCCATTTCTTCCACAATAATTTTGCTTTTTTTGGATTCTTTTTCCTGAACTACTGCAATCTTAATTTCAGACAGTTTTTCAATCAGTTGTTTCATAGAAAACCCATATATCTTTGCTTCCCAGGCCAAATATCTGTAGAAAAGCAGGCCAATCATAGCCAAAAATACATGAACCCTTATATTTTCATCCTTGTGGTGATAAACTGGTCCTACAGGGACAAGTAAATGGTCGTTCAACAGCTTAAAATCGTCTTCAACAAGATTTTTACTGTTATATGTTTTCACTATCTTTTTAGTATGCCACTCCTGCTTATCCGTAAACAGAATATTCTTACCAAACGTTTTTTCACACCTTTTTTCGTTTTCCTCATCAACCCAGAACTTCAACTGAGGTTTTTTCTTACCTTCAGGAGCTGCAATTATTTCGTATTTTATGACAGTCCTGAATTTTTTCAGAATAATTTCTGAAACTTCATTTTCTACACTGCTTCTGTTTCTCTCTTTTCCTTTACTGCTTTCTAATCTTCTCTGCAGGTCTTGGAGTTGATCAATTATTTTTGATTTGTTTGTTTCATAAGTGCTTTTTTGAAGTTTGTAAGTCCCTTCATTATAGGTAATTACGGTTGTGAATTCTGTTCCGTAGAACTGATGTTTTGTCCGGCACCCAAAAATCTCGCTACCTTTTGTGTTTTTATACAAGTAATTATACCTTGAAAGTGGAACATCAAGGAGTTCCTCAGCCTGATTTGCTTTTGCGGCTCCTACAAAACTCATTTTTGAGATTACCTTTTCAATGTTATCCTTAGAGTTGTTACCTTTATCGAAAACAAGAACAAGATCTTCCTTCAGAACAGATATTTATCAGTCAGTCGATTATGATTTGTTCTACATGCCCGAAATCTCCGATCAGGAACATTTCCAGGATAAGTTCGTGAATAAGGGTATATTGTTTTCATTTACAGCCAGTGATACACAAATTTGATTTTTGTCTTTACGATGCTTTTTGTTATATCCTTTATGAAGCAGTTCACTTTTTTCATCATAATTAGTGGCAAAGGTAAACCAGTTTGATTCATCAACAAACATTATTGATGGAGTTAACCCCTTCTCAACAAGAACCCGACAAAGGTCGTCTTCAATCTTTTTCATCGTATCTGAATCAATGTAACTCATTTGGTTCAGGAAATTCTGGCAATTTAGTTTGTGAGGAAACTTCCACATGAAAGATATTGGGGATTTTTTGAACCAGTCTTCGATCCCGTTTTCACTTAAAATGCCGTGACTTTTCCCAATTATATCGAGTAAAAGGTATTCTCCAACACTCAATCCATCTATTAATTTTTTGTCAGTATGCTTGTTTACTATGTCAATGAATCCAAGTTCTTCATTTACATGAAGGAGTGCGGCAAGCTTGCCGTACTCAAAAGACTTAAGTTTATCATAAGGCATCGATTCACATTGTTTTTTCATTTCAAGTATTTTTTCTGCACTACCCAGATAAATCTGAAAAACAGTCTTTACCTTTCCGTTAACCCTGGCAGCTTCTACAATGTACCAGTAAGGTTTGCCTTTGATAAGTTTCTTTCTCAAAAATACCATACTCTTTAATTAGGATCAACATTTATAAATACTTTTCCAATTAAATCGTTAGTATTAGACCTTTTAAAGTGAATTTAGTAGTTAGGATCAACAAATTAAAGAGAAATGAAAAGGCATCTGATAGTGGTTTTGAGGAGAAATCCAAGCAAAAATCGCACTTCTTTGAAAGTAAAGTCAAAACCAATATTCGATATCTAAAGACTTCAATTCTTAAGTCGTATCACAAGGATTGTGACTAATTACAAGGTCCAATGATTTTGAACTTTACATTCATCACTAGATTTTGGTACTGAGTCGGACGTTAGCTAAAAGAATAATTTTAACTTATGAGCCTGTCTCAAAACTTAGAATTATGCTGTTAAATTTCCAATTTAGAGTAATTAATCGGTCTTCTGACCAGGAAAATAGTTCTTATTAATGTGGAATCATTGGTCATCGGTTAAGAAATTCTCATACCTGAAAGCTATCGATTTTGCATTAGAGGTCGGCTTTAAATTTTGGCCTGTTTATATGAAATCGGTTCTCTATTCCACCTCATAATTTAGAGAAATATTTGACAAATGTTGTGGAAATGGAGACAATTTATCACAATTCCTCAATTAGCCAAAAACACATGAGAAACAATCAGGTATTATGGCCTTCAATGCATCACTTTGTGCTTAAGAGCCTTTATCTTTCTTCTGTTGTTTTATTACGTATCCTATAAGAAAAACGCCCAAAATCCAGGATGATGCTAATAATCGACCATCACGTAGAGATATAAAATCTAATGTTCCGAAGATAAGACATAAAACTCCAAAAAGAAAAATTAAACCATATATTGACTTCAATAAAAATCACCCATATCATTTACTTAGATTACATGTTTTAACCTTTGTACAGTAATCTCAAAACATAGTAATCAGAATGCAGATCATCACCATATAAGCATGTGGCACTTAAAAAAATACTTAACTTTTAGTAACGTATAAAGCAGCATGAATAATGAAACTGCAATCTATGGCTCTAGTGCTGCAGAAAAAACGGTTTCTAGTCATGTTGTAACAGTATATGGGATACCTGTTATATACATTGTAATTGGCGCCTTAGTAATATTAGCTATTTTATATCTATTCGGTAGGGTGAAAAGAAAGGATTGCCACCATTTGATGAAAAAATCGAACTACCTGAAATTGTTTATTGCTTTCTTTGTCCCGTTGTTCTTATATAACATATATAATATGTATAACAGTTTTTGGCATTACGATATTTACAACAAATCATGGCATAATAGTTTCTGGTTTACTGATCCTATTTTTATTGTTATAACTACAAGCACTATATCGTTACTGGAAGCTATCATCCCATATTTATTCATAACTCTGAGTATACTTACAATGAAATGTTATCGTAAATCGTCTTAAAGACGATCTTAAAGATTCATTGCAAAAATATCAGAATAAGCATGTAAGAGCCTATTCGAAAAGTCAGTAAAAAAATGTTGAAAACATCGGTTAAGGAATTTTCTTGCCTGAAAGCTATCGATTTTGCACTGGAAACCTGCCTTAAATTTTGGACGATTTACATGAAATCGATATCCTTTTCCAGCTTTTAATTTATAAAGATATATGAGATGTGAGAAGATTAACTCAATTTGTCATGATTTCTCACTTAACCGAAGACGCATGAATGAAAATTCAAAACATAGAGAAAAAGCAAACATTGTATAGAATTCTGAGAAAAACCGACCTGAACTTAGAAATTTAATTTTGATATTGGTATTTGTTGAAAAATAAAATGGAGAATTAATATCTCCTGAAGTACTGTTTATTGACAAGCTTCCTGTATAGAAGCTTCCTTTTTCTTTGCGGTACTGATCCCAAGAATAGAATAGAGAGTGCAGTGCCTCAGAATTGAACTGCAAAGCCCCGTAAAAGCCATCACCACAACAATCCACTTCCAGGGAAATCTTTTTACAAGACCTGTTGACAGTGCAAGAGTTGAAAGTACCCCATACATAGTTCGAAACAGGAGATCAAAGCCTCCTACATTCTCTTCCAGAAACAATTTTTTGATACTCATCGGACAAAACCCCCTTATAAGCCCTCTTACATACTTATAGATCCTTCAATATATAGCATTATTCTGTTTGTACTCTATTTGTATTATGTTCATAGACGCTTGCAGATGTTCGCAGATATCCGCAGCATTGTATTAAATTTGCAGTATGTTTGCGCCGTGTTTGCATTACGTTTATCTTTCCAAAGTCTTTAAGAGAAATTACATAAAATCCCCTGAAAAGACTCTATACCCGAAAAATCAAAAAATATATAACAAGAGACGGAAGGTTTCTAATTATGCCTGAAATAAAACTTGACAGATCGATCTCATATCTCGAAGGTACACAGCGAGTATATGACGAAGCCACAACCCTGGAAAACACTAAAGATGAGGTAAAAAAGATAGGAGTTACCCGAATTGCAGATATTACAAACCTTGATCGGCTCGGAATCCCTATTTTTTCGGCAATCCGCCCCAGTGCCGCAAAGGGAGCGATCAGTATATACTCAGGCAAGGGCTCAACCGAGCAGCGGGCCCGAATTTCAGCGATAATGGAGAGCTTTGAGCGCTGCCTTGCAGAAAGGCCTGGCCTGAACGCAAATATTAAAGGGGAAATTTCTGCCCCGGCTTTTGTGGAGTCCTATATCAGAGCCACAGAAAACTGCACAGTGCTCGACCCGGAAACACTACTGCTACCCCAGCCTTATCTTCCCCAGTCTTTGCTTGAATGGGTTGGAGCATACGATTTGATGAACAATGAAGAAGTGCTCGTAAGCTCTAACTCGGTTTACCATCCGTACGACTCGCCCGGACAATGCCAGAAACTCTTCCTGAGCAATACCAATGGGCTGGCGTCCGGAAACGTGATTGAAGAAGCTATTCTCCACGGGATGCTCGAGGTTATAGAAAGGGATGCAATCAGCATAGCACAATTTTCCCGCAATCTTGGAAAAGAAATCGTGCTGACTGAAGAAAACGGATATTTGTACGAACTTGCCAGCAAATTTAAAGATGCAGGAATAGAGCTCAAAATCTGGCTGGTTCCGAGCGATACCGGCATTCCGACAGTAATTGCGGTAACTGACGACATAAAACTCAAAGATCCCGCGCTTCTTGTCATGGGGGCAGGCTCCCACCTGAAACCCGAAATTGCAGTTTCACGGGCCATAACCGAAGCTGCCCAGTCGCGAGTAGTTCAAATCCAGGGAGCAAGGGAAGATACGGATAGAGAAGGCTTTATCCGAAGTGTAGGATACGACCGCATGAAACGTTTGAACCGGTTCTGGTTCGAAGAAGGAGAAAAAATTTATCTTTCTGAAGTGCAGGACCTGTCCAGAAAAAGCCCTGCAGAAAACATCGATGTGATCCTCGAAAAACTTAAGGATCTTGCCGAAAGAGTGCTGGTGGTAGACCTCTCAAGAGAAGAGATTAAAGTGCCGGTTGTCCGAGTAATAATTCCCGGATTCGAACTTTTCACTATTGACAGAGATCGGAAAGGAAAAAGGATCGGTTCTCAAAGGAAGAAAGAATTCTCCAGAAACAAAAATGAAAAGCCATGGAAGAGACGATGAAAACAAAAGCGGTAATCTTTACAGGCAACAGCATCAGCCATGAGGACGCAAGAAAAATCCTCAAGGCAAATTACCAGCCTCCTGTACGCAGATTCCAGCTTGAAAAATTCGTCCAAGAAGGGTATAAGGTTATAGGAATAATAGATGGCATCTTTTTTGACAGGGCGGCTGTAGGACACAGGGAGATTCTATCTGCGCTTGCTTCAGGAGTAAAAGTAGTAGGAGGCGCAAGCATGGGAGCCCTCAGAGCTTCAGAACTGGACACCCATGGGATGATAGGTGTAGGAAAGGTTTACGAATGGTATAGAGACGGTATAATCGAATCCGATGATGAAGTTGCAGTAAGCACAAATCCTGACACATTCGAGCCCATTTCCGTGCCTCTTGTCAATATAAGAGAAACGCTGAAAGCCGCACTCGCATCAGGACTTGTGAGTGAGGAAGAACATGACAGTCTTCTGAAACTTGCAATTGACACTTATTACCCCGACCGTAGCTATTTCGGGCTTGTAAAAGAAGGGGCGAAAAGGGGACTGATCCCGGAAGAAAAGAAAAAATCCGTTCTGGATTTTTGTACAGGCAATGAGGTTGACGTAAAAAGAGGAGATGCCGTTTTAGTGCTTGAAACCGTAAAAGAGCTGATTGAAGAGGCCTGAGATTTCAAACCTTCAAACCTCTCCTTTCAGACCTCTCTCAATTAGCAGTTTTTAATTTTCAAACTTATTCAGTATTTTATTTGTCCAGTCGTTTCTTTTTCCATTATTTTAGATATTCAATATTTTATTTATCCAGTATTTTATTTATCCAGTATTTTATTTATCCAGTATTTTCTTTTTCCAGTATTTTCTTTTTCCAGTATTTTCTTTTTCCAGTATTTTCTTTTTCCAGTATTTTCTTTTTCCAGTATTTTCTTTTTCAGCGCTTTACAATGTACAGCCTGATGATGTACAGACTTGCAATCAAGACAAGGAAGTTGTAAACCGCCCTGAAAATTGGAATATATTGATACTCAAACCAGATTTCAATTATCCGCTCTATGGAGAAATAGAGCTGGAAAGTGGCTACAAGAAGAAGCAGCATTGAAATAAGGAAGGCCCCTTTTTTGAAATTCTCCCTCATATCTGACACTTTTTCCGCTTTTGGCTCTGGTTTCATGTCTAAGTTTTCACTCATGCAAACCGCCTCCTCAGAATTACTGCCGAACAGAACAGGACCGCGGATAAAAATAAGCTGAATCCTGGTGCAGCTTCTTTTTCACTTGTATATCCCTCTTCAGGAATTTCTTCGGCTTCCACCAAATTTTCAAATTCACTTGTCTGAATTTCTCGAGCTTTAGTGGTACTTTTATCTTTAACCTCGACTATGGGGTTGAGCTGAATATAGTCTTCTCCACGCTCGACAATAGTATCATTGTTCCAGATCAGGACTTCTACAACGTAATTGTATTTGTCAGGCATTGTCAGATTGACAGTCTGGATAACTGTGGCTTCAGGTTTGATTTCTCCTGTGTGCGCCCAGACTTTATCCGCAAGCAGTCCGGCATCCATTTCACGGACCTTAACAAGCATACGAAAATCTTTGCTGGTTTCCCTACCTTCATTTGTCAGATAGATATCACTTTCAACAAGGACTTTTCCGTCTTCCACTTTTTTCACCCGGAAATCCATTTCGGGAATCCCAAGACCTGTTTCCTGTACATCGGCAGGCAGAGCATCCAGGTTGTAAACTTTGATTTTGCCATTGCCTTTCTGCACATCGTCCTCAAAAAGGACACTCTGAAGATCGTATCCTCCAGCTTTCGGAAGTGTCAGGACCTGACTCACTGATTTCGTAGTTCCTTTCTTTAACGCTCCGAGTTCTATCTTCTTCTGAGTTTCAAGCAGCCCGCTTCCCCGGCTATAGGCTTTAAGGAGAAGCGAGGTGTTCTTCGCATTGTCCCCCTGAACTTTTTCAACATACGTTGTGACGTTCAGGTCTATGAAAGCCGCCCCTATACGGTCTGCTGAGATGTCCATATCCCGAACATTGTAGTAGCTTTCTTCTTCAAAACTTTTAATACAGCCGCTCCCAAAGGTGAAAATAGTAACAAAGAATATTAAAAAGAAACTTCTCAAAAATAATGTTTGAGTAGACCTGGTTCCCAATTTTCTCAAGATCTGCCCTCCTCTTTAGTAATTATATTCCAATGTATATACTTTTTGCCTTCATAGACAACTCTTTCTTTTCTTTGGGAAACAATTGAATGAAAATTATTAATATGAACACATCAATATTCAGATAGAGGGTAAAATGTGGTGGTCAGAACATCGAATGCAAGTTTGAAGGATTCTGATTGCGGCCTGTGTATTTGAACATACTGAAAAGTCTCAAACCTGTAAAAAGGATGGGAATCCGGAATGTGAGAATACAAATTCAGAAACACAAATAGAGAACATGAGGGGTAATTATGGAAGGAGATATTGAAATTAAATCTAAACCGAGAAGGCAGATAATAATCGCTACCGATGGCTCAGAAACTGCAAACGAAGCCGCAGATTTTGGAATCGAAATGGTTGGGTGCAGTGGAGCAAAAATATATGCTGTTTATGTCATCGACACGACACCTTATCGCTCAGTTCCACTGGATAAAATCTGGTCAGACAAAGTACTTGAAGAATTCGAAAAAGAAGGCCGTGAAGCAACCTCTTATATAGAAAAGATTGGAAAAGCTGCAGGAGTGGAAGTGGAAGTCAGGGTGCTTAGAGGTAATCCGGCTGAGAAAATTGTCACTTTTGCAGAGGATAATAATATCGATATGATCATAATGGGTTCGCTTGGGAAAAGTGGATATGAGCGCGTACTACTTGGAAGCGTATCTGAAAAAGTTATAAGGCATGCAAAAATTCCGGTTCTGGTTGTTCGAGAACGGCATAAAAGTGAGAAAAAATTGATACAGGAATAACCAGTTCTGAGTAGGTGACAGCTCCCACGAATAAAGATTCGTGTCTCGCCGTCCACCGTTTCAAGTTTTACCTTTGAAACTTCTTCAAAGAACCTTATACTCGGAGTTTCAGAGCAAAGTCAAACGGTTTCTGTAGCATTTACAGCTTCCGAACAAAACTTGACAATCTAGTATATACTCGAAAATGCAAAAACATTATCAGTGAAGGCATTATAAGAGAGTTGACGGCTGTATCCCAAAAATAAAGTCGCGGGAATGAGCCTTAGACACTCCTAAATTAAACGATCTAGCCAACTTGGCAATCTAGCCAACTTAGATAATCTAATCTTTTTAGTGAGTCGATCTCAAATTCAAATTTTTTTATTTTGAAGCTTATCCTGGAACTGATCTTTTGAATAATCAAGTTTCCGATCATGAAAGCAATTTAAAAATATAAATTAGTAAACAATAAGATGAATTCCGGTATTGTCTCAATAATAATAGATCTAATAGATCTAATTAATAGATCCGTACTCTAAGAGGAGTAAGTATAGAGGAAAGTAAGTACGGATGAGGGGAGTAAGTAGAGGGGAGAGTAAGTAGAGAGGAAAGTAAGTACGGATGAGGGGAGTAAGTAGAGGGGAGAGTAAGTAGAGAGGAAAGTAAGTACGGATGAGGGGAGTAAGTACAGAGGAAAGTAAGTACGGGGGGAGTAGGTATAGAGGAAAGCAGTGAACTTGAATCCAAACCGCAAAAACGAATTCTGATCGCTACTGACGGCTCAAAAGCTTCTGAAAACGTAGCGGATTTCGGGATAGAAATTGCGAAGAACAGTGGGGCAAAGGTCTATGCTGTATATGTCATCGATGTAACTTTTCTTGACTCAATTCTGATGGATGAAACGTCGGTAAAAAATGTCTACGCAGAGTTTGAGATAATTGGTAGTGAAGCAATAAGTCTCATAGAAGAAAATGCAAAAGCTGCAGGAATAGAAGCTGCGCCCATACTACTTAAAGGAAATCCGGCTGAAAAAATCCTGGATTTTGCTGAGAATCATAAAGTTGACATGATTGTCATAGGGTCTACTGGAAAAAGCGGGACTGAACGTTTTATGCTTGGAAGCGTATCAGAAAAAGTTGTAAGGCATGCAAAGGTCCCGGTACTTGTCGTACGTGCGAGATTTAAACCTGAAAGAGTCTTCAGTTACGGTAAAAGGGATAAAAAAGTCTCAGAAAATATCGTATACGAAGAGACGCAATGAAAAGCCGGAGGAAAATTTTTCAAAAAAGGAATGGGGGGAAATCAATGCTGAGTGAAAAAGACGCAATGAAAAGCCGGAGGAAAATTTTTCAAAAAAGGAATGGGGGGAAATCAATGCTGAGTGAAAAGATGGAAGAAGCACTGAATGAACAGATCAATAAAGAACTGTACTCGTCTTATCTGTACCTTGCGATGTCAGCTTATAGTTCATCAGTTGGGCTTCCGGGCTTTGCCCACTGGTTTAGAGTCCAGGTTGAAGAAGAAAACATTCATGCAATGAAGCTCTTTGATTACGTAAACAACCAGGGTGGGAGGGTTAGACTTAAGGAGATCAAAGAGCCACCTATGGAATTCGGAACAGCTATGAATATGTTCCAGCAGACATTGAAGCATGAACAGTTCATCACCCGTTCAATTCATGAACTGGTAGAGCTTGCCAACGCTGAAAAGGATGAAGCTACAGCTTCTTTCCTGCAATGGTACGTTGAAGAGCAGGTAGAAGAAGAGGAAAATGACAACGAAATTATTGCCAAACTGAGAGGTGTCGATAAAAACGAATATGTCATTCCCTCAGTTGACCAAGAGCTGGCAAAAAGACTTCCACCCAGATAATTATTTTAAATCTTGATTCGATTCAAAAAATATTATCCGGGAAGCTATTTCTTTCAATTCTCTTATTTTTGTCCACTTCAAAAGTCACTTCCTGACCATTGGAGTGCCACACTTTTCACACTTGACCTCAATGCAGGGAACACCCGGTTTATGAGGCAACTCATATCCGCATTCAGGGCATATGCACATTCCTTCGGGACCTCCAGAACTTCTTCCACGGTTACTGCACCTTCCATTGCCTCCTCCACCTATGCCCATTCCAGGTCCCCTACCTTCGGGACCACTACCGTCTCCTCCTGGCATCCTATAGTCTCCTCCTTCGATTCGTACTGATTTTCCATAAACAAGTGCTTCGGTTATCTTTACAAGTGCTCTTTTAAGTGTCCTCTGGAAAGTAGATTGGTGAATATCCATGCAGGTTGCACCCTCTGTTTGGGATAAATTTTCCAGGAAACTTAATCTCATGGTTTCAAGTTCATCAACTGTCAGGACTACTTCTTTCAGATAATCCTTTTCTAAATTATCCTCTTCTAAATCCCCAGGTTTGAAGTGCCTCATTTGATGCTCGAAATTCACCAATTTTCGTTTCCTTGGGCGCACCATTATGCATAATAATGCGTAATTTTAGATATAATTTATCATTCTGTGCAATACCTAAGAAAGAAAGTTTAGAAATTGAGTAAAGGATTATGCAGTCAGGTATTAATATATGAAGCCTGAAAAGCACAATAAAATGTCAAGCAACCTGGAACTCGATATTGTGAAAAACAGTTTTGAATGGCTCTCTGCCCAGCAAATTCAGTCCGTAAAGGAACTTTCAAGTACCTTATCCGCACACGCCCTCTGGGCACTCCCAAACCCTTACATAACCCGCCTGATTCTTGAACAGGATAATAACGGTTCCTGGAACTCTTCAATCAGGGACACCGCAAGGGCCTGCTCAGCCCTTTCAACAGAAGGAATCGTATTCATGGCTTCAGCAAGATGGCTGCTTGCCAGAAAAAAAGAAAATTCCTGGAATGGGGACGTTTACGATACAGCCTACGCCATTGCAGCTCTTGCAGACATGGGAACTCGGGATAAAGACGGATGCAACTGGCTATCCGAAAACTATTGCCCTGCCTGGGAACAGGTCGGCACCACATCCCTCATAATTACAGCTCTCAAAAAGCAGGATAATCTGGCAAAAACCAGAACGTTTGAGACTTTTATCCAGGAAAAAGCCAGATGGATCCTTTCAAAAAAAGAGCCGGACGGTGGCTGGAAACATATTTCCACAAGCAATCTTGCAATCCAGGCCCTGCTTCTTGCAGGTTTTAAAGATGAAGTTGAAGATTCAGTCCACTGGCTCCTTGAAAATGTCCACGAAAACGGAGCCTGGGGAAATAAAGACGATGATATCAATGCCACTGCACTGACTCTAAGTACCCTGGGACTTTATAGAAAAAATTGAGAGTCTAACGGGATTTGTCTTTAGGATTTGTCTTCAGGATTTGTCTTTAGGATTTTGTTTTTCCTTCTTTTATTTTCAGCATACCACTTCAATTGTTTTTAATCTGACACTGCTTTTTTGCAGACATCATTTTTGGCACTTAGATAGGACTTACTTGCGATTTCCATACTGCCTTCCATTTCAGTAATACTCATATCAAAAGTCCGGGCATAATTTAAGACATTTTTATTGAATTCACTTCCCATAGAAATCTCATTACTGATTTTGACGACCCTTTTATAATGCTTTTTCAAAAAACTGTCATTAAAGTCAGAAGTGTTGTTTGACTCCATTCTCATTTCTTTCCAGCTGGAAGCCCACATAGGAGTCAAGTATATCATACCTATTCCTTTCCCGCTCTGCATAACTTCAGCATAATTATCATTGCCCCCAAGAGCTACGCTGATACAGTCATCCACAATCTCTCCTTTTTCATCTTTGAGAAAATAAAGAGAGCAGGGAAGATCTTTAAAATCCGCTACCGTGTTCCTTAAAGAGTGCCCACAATTTCCATAGAAAATAAGAATACCATCTGAAAAAGCTGCCATTTTCCTGATATTCTGGTAGATTTCAGACCTTAAGAGTTCGCAATCTGCGTGCAGGCCAAGCTTCAGAGTATTTACAACGACAATAGGCTTTTCCCTGTTCTTTTGTTTACTCTTTCCTCCGGTATTATGAGGTATTTTATTAAAAAACGGAAATTTCAATAAAAGTTTCAAAATATTCACAGATACAGAGTTATATACAGAGTTATATACAGAGTTATTTGCCTCTTTTAAAAAAATAGGTACTTTTTCCAGAGGAAAAAGTTTTGGCTGGCAATTTATGGATTTAAGCTTTCGAACAAACCTGATACTTTGCCTGTTTTCAACTACAATCAATTGATTTAAGTCATGGTCTTCTGAGAGGACATATGCCAGTTCGTCTTCAAGCATTTCACAGGCAATTATGCTAAGTACAGGCATCTGCTCACCATTCAGTTACAAATATAAAATTTTAAAATTTTTCAACATTTTGATTTTTCCTAAATCTCCATTTTGAGTTCGTTATAGCAATCTTTAAAAATTTCCTGATTACCATCATCGAATTCCAAAATTTCAAAATCAAACAAATCTGCAAATTCCCGAATAGAAGCGTCAAAATTTTCAGTATATTTAAGGCCGGTATTAATCTTGGCGACTCTTTTGTAACCAATCATTTCGTGGGTTTTTTTCATTAATTTCAATGCTTTGGCTGGATCTTTGTTTAGCTTATTCAGGTCGAGTATTTCCCTCCAGCCTTTGCTGTACATGGGAGTAAAAAGGTATGTTCCAGCATCACTAACACTTTTAAGTATCCTTAGATAGTTCTGGACTCCCCCCACAGTAGCCCCTATGCAGTCATCTACAATCCTGTGATCTTTGTCTTTAAGAATACGGACCGGACACGAGATTGAGCTACGTTGGAAATCTTTTTCAACGTCCCCCAGTACATTCCCACATAAACCGTAAAAGAGCAAAATCCCAGATGAAAAAGGAGCAAGAGTCTGTATAGTCTCATATACCTTAATTTTCAACTCTTTAGGACTTCTATGAAGACCCAGTTCCATCAGATGAATCAGAACCGTATATTTCTTGCATTCGCTTTTGATTTCGGGAAGTGAGGAAATGTCTTCCAGAGAGAGCACTTTATATTGAAGGTTTACTTTATCCAGCTTTTCTACAAATTCCCGAATATTTTCATTATCAACTACAAGGACTTCATCAATGGAAGAGTCATTTTCAAGAATCCAGATAATTTCGTCCTGCATTATCTTGCATGAAATAATACTCATAATGGGCATTGAAGCATCTCCACAGAAGTTATGCCAGAAAACCTAATTTTTTAGCAAACATAATTTTTAGCAACAGATTGATTAAGCAATAGATCGATTGTAGTAATAGAATATACTTACTTACATATAAGTAAGTACCGGTTAGGAAAAAATCAGTCCTTCCATCCAATGTCGGCTTTAATTAGAGAAATAGATCTAACAAGCGTTTTTCTTCCTCTTATACTGGAGAATTGTCTGGCACCCATCAAGGCTTCAGCTACTAATTCTGCACGTGCTTCTACAGAACCAGAGAAATTAAACTCCCCCTGTTCCAGACCCATTTTAAGAACCCTGGAAATCCAGGTCAGGATGTCATCCATCAACAAAAGGTTTTGCTTTTTAACTTTCTCCGGAAGTTCCTCAAAATCGAGAATTACCGAGCCTGGAGGGCAGATTCTTTTGCCTTCATCAAACTCTTTTAATGCGTAATCAAAGTAGTATTGAAGCTGATCACGGGCTGAGCCTCCGGAGTCCACTATTTGAGCAATATTTGCAGCTAAATTCTTTCTGCTGTCTTCGAGCAAAGCTGCAACTAGATCCTCTTTTTTGGGGTAATAATTATGAATTGCTGCATTTTTTATTCCCAATTTCTGAGAAATATCTTTGTAACTAAATCCATTATAGCCCCGACATTGCAAAAAATTCCTTGCGTAATATAGTATTTGCTGATTAGTCTCGTTCATATCTATTCATAAAAAACATTTATACTCGTTAATAAGTTAATTGAATAGTGTTTTTATTCATATAAACTTAGTCCTCCGATTTATTAGATGAGAAACATCTTGCATTTCACATTATATACACAAGTATTACACTATCCGGTTGTATCACACCCATCCGGTTGTATCACACCCACCCGGTTGTATCTTCTGTTTTGGTTGTCATAATCATCGCTCTTATAAGGCATCCCTCTAAAAAAGCCAGACATTCAAATTCCAGAAAGCATGAAGCATTTTTATCAAACAGAACCTGAACTTCACAAGGAAATTCATCGTCTCCATCATAATAAACGATTTGGAGAAGGATTTTAGGCAATGCTTTCAGAAGCCACGAATAACCGCCAGATTTCAGCTTGCCATTAAAAACCCCGCCTAATTTGCACATGGTTTCACTGAATGTTGCATAATCTCCACTGAATATTTTACCAAGCGGATCAGTCATCCATTTTGTATTTGTGCTGAATGTTATTCCTGTACCGGCAAGATTAGAAATCGGCATATATGAAAATGCAGGTTCACCCATACCTTTGGACAATGAATAGTAAGCCAGAACACTGAGGTTGTTGACATCAAACGGCTTACCGTCAGTCGGATTAATACCGCGAGAACTTATCTCATACTCTCGGCCAAGAAAATTGACAGATAGAGCACCGTCCGGGTGAAGAGACAGGCCAAGCCGTTCGGCAACTTCAAAAAAATCGCATTTGCTCAATTTGGGTATGAGGTTTTCATAAATTTGTTCATAACCACTATTCATAAAATACTCCCTTCAGTGCGCACCGAAGGTGCTGATTAGCTCTTATTTGGGTTATTAGAAATCCATTTTGAATATATCCTCAATACAGAAGATAGTTACTTACATATAAGTAAGTACTGGTTAAACAAACGATAAAATAAAAAATTTTGTTGTGGAAGGAATATCCAAAACTCTTAGAATTAAAAACAATAATACATAGGGTTTAAACTAATTAATAGCGAAAAGGGCAGCAGACTGCCGAAATGCTGCAACCGGCTGCCAAGCGAAATTAAGGTATTAAAGCACAGAATACAGCATTGATGCCGTTCCTATTCCAAGGGGCTCAGCTACAAGTTGAACGTCGTATTTCTTTCGAAGCTCTTCAGAAATTGCGCAGGGAATTCCTGGAGTTGAAAGCACGCAATTCTCCGAAAGTACGGCCTCAGGAATCGTGTTTGCGCATGGGGTCGCCTCGAAAATAGTGGAAAACTTTTTTGGATTTGCAGGATCGAGTGGGATAACCCCGAGGTCTGAAACAGCTCTCTTAAGGAGTCTTGCATCAGGATCATACCCGTAAACCCTGAAGCCTTTCTGCACAAGTTGGGCTGCTCCGGGAAAACCTACCTTTCCAAGCCCCATAACAAGTACGTCCTTTGAGTCGGCTTTCAGGTATCTGGAAGCGATCTCAGCATAAATTACACCTGTGCAGGGTTGATTATTGGCCATTTTTCCATTTTTGATGTTATGGGCAAGGAAAGTGTGGTCGTCTGCCATAAGGATGATCTCGGCTCCGTTCTGCACAGCTTCATAATAGCCGCTAACATCCGGCATATCCGTAACAAAACTGTCAAATCCGAAATACTGCGTAATTGCATGCAGGGAAGCAGAAAAGTTTCCTATTATCCCATTTCCTGAAGTTACAGGCACGATACCTACTTTTTCGGAGAGCGGGGAAGTACCGTAGAGAGCTTGACAGACGTCTTTTATATCAAGCCCTGTTACTTTTTGCACGACAGAGTCGGCTTCCTGAAGTTGTCTATTAATATTTATCAAATCATTTGGGGTTAAAAGTGCCATTTTTATCGCCATTTCCTATTTAGGAGAATTTAAATTTTATATTCATTAAACCTGGGGATTATAAATTATAATTTTCATGAATATAAGTTTTTAATACCCATTTATTGAAATTTGAGTTTTTTAGACATCAAATTCGTTAAATCTAAGTTTTAGAGCTTTAATTTCTTAAAATCTAAGTTTTTAATCCTTTTTATTATTTTTTTGTCCTCAAATTTATTCATTCATAAAATCGCTCCGAAACGCTCCTTTAGAACCGAAAGTCCTTTGCATTTTTTTGCTCCGGTTTCTTCCCTGTCCTTACCCCAGAAGATCAGGGTAAATACCGGATTTTCTCCTTTGCAAAGAAAAATCTCAATGCCGGGTTCTTCGTAGAATTTTCCATAGTCGCTACCCATGGAAAGTACCTGTTCTCCAACAGGAACAAGAACACCGTTTTCTCCGAGCAGTAGGTGCTCGTAAATGCAGTATTTTTTTTCTGGAAGAGATTTGATTTCCTCAACACCGTCAGTAAAGGCGTGGAAAAGAAGTTCTATCAGGTTGATTCCTGAAGAATAGTAAACTGCTGTCGGGGTCTGGCTTGGGAAACGGGCATCGATTTCGATTACCCTGAGACCTTTTGGGCTGAAGATTGCTTCCACGTCCATAATACCTTTCAAGGGAAGATTTGCTGCAAGAGCATGGGAGATCTGCCTGAATAAAGGATTCGCAGGAAGTGGAGTTACCATGTGGCAGTCATAAGTTTCGTCTATATGGACCAGGGTCTCTTTTACCACGGCGAAATGACTTCCATCCCCGACAACTTCGAGAGAAACAACTTCGCCTTCCACATATTCCTCAACCAGCATGTCAGGTTCAAGGGCCTCAAGCTCTTTGTCCTCATAAATTATCCTGGCGCCCACACTGCTGCTTTCACAGGGAGGCTTTACAAAATAAGGAGGGCTGGAGGGCCGGTCCTGCGGAGTTGGGACTCCTATGGACTTAAAATAATCTTTTGAGCGTTTTTTATCCCTGCTTATCCGATAAGCTTCAAAATCGAAAAGTACCGGGCAGGAGAATTTTTCTTTTATTGAATTCAGAAATTCGATGCAGGCCAGATTTTCGTTCACAGGAAGTATAGCATCAACCTTTTGTGAGAGCTCAAGGAGTTTTTCAGGTTCCTTTATTACATCAAAACAGTAAAATTCATCCGCGTAATTACGGATGAGGGCCTGTGGATTTTTATCCACCAGAACTACTTTCATTCCGGCTTTTTTAGATAGATACGCAGCTTCGAAGCCCTGGAGTTTCCCGCCTACAAGACAGATTGTTTTCAAGCTAGCACCCCAGGACTGCCTCAAAGTCAGCCTGCCGAGCAGGTTTCATTCCCATGGTTTCAAGCCTTTGGATCACGCTTTTTATGTCCCGATCCCGTTCTTTAAGTCCACGGTCATAGTTTGCAACGCCTTCCAGTTGGGAATCGGGAGGGAGGATAGAAGTAACAATATTTGCCCCTGCATTTAAGCGGCGAACCATGCCGTCAATGCCTTCAAGGTCAAGGGAGGCAGGGATGAGGCGTTTGGGAAACATTAACCTGAGAACAGAGATAATTTTCAGTTCCGAGAGATTTGATTTATCCCTGAAATCTTCAAGTGGAGTTCCTTCCTGAGGCAGGAAAGTCATAACTCTGACCATATCAGGATCGTTTGTGCTCATTCCCCTTAAGGACAGAATGGTGGATTCGATATCGTTTCCAACGCCGGTGAGTATTCCGTCTTCTACACAATACCCCTGATTTTTAGCAAAACGGCGTGCATTGACACGCCCATCGAATGACTGCCCAACTCTAAGTTTCCGGTAGAGTTCGGTGTCATATGTTTCCTGATAAAGGGCCAGGAAGTTTGCTCCTTTTTCCCTGGCTTTGAGAAGAGTAGCGTTATCCATCAAGCCTGGAGAAATCATAATGGGAAGCCCAAGTTCCTCTTTTACTACCTGGACAAGCTCAACGAAACGGTTCGGGTCTTCATAGTAATAGGGGTCTTCCCCCATGGTCAGGTCAACCATATGAAAACCTGCTCCTTTCAGGGTTTTGCAGGTTTCTTTTATCTCTTCCATGGTCAGTCGATAGCGGTTGATCTCGTTTCGACAGTTATAGTAGCAAAAGGAGCATTGATTTTTACAGTAAGTGGAGAAATAAATGAAACAATTAAGAAATACCCTGTTGCCAAAATAATGATCTCTTACTTTTCGGGCTGCAGAATAGAGCCTTTCCAGATCTTCTATGGATTCAAGGGAAAGAAGAGCCCTCAGGTCGTTATCAGTTAATTGATACCCTTCAATGACTTTTTCTCCCAAACTGTCAAATTCATCAAGTGCCATTTTTTGGATCAAAATTTCACCCTCTCATAGATTCTTCAGATATTTGACGGCCCTATCAGAGCCGATTGTCAATTTAATCTCACCATTTAGCTTATTTTGCCATATTGAGTTTTTACCATCCCGTTTTTGAATCAATATTGCCATTCAATGTTGCCATTCAATGTTGCCATTCGATATTGCCATTGATATTGCCATTCAATGTTGCCATTGATATTGTCAGTCAATGTTGCCATTGATATTGTCAGTCAATGTTGCCATTGATATTGTCAGTCAATGTTGCCATTCAATATTGTCAGTCAATGTTGCCATTCAATATTGTCAGTCAATGTTGCCATTGATATTGCCATTTTACTTTTTGCCATTAATACTGCTATTTTGCCTTTTGCCATTTGATATTGCCATTAGGTATCGCAATTCTTTTTGCCTTTCAGAGCTGCAATTAATTTTGCCATTTAGTACTGCAACTCTTTTTGACATCCAGTATCGCAATTCCTTTTTGCCATTTAATACAGTGTTTTAATATCTTCGACCGGTGTTTAGCGATTTTTAGTTACTTTGGGCGGACTTTCCAGCTTACAGGCTGGTTGAAATCCCATTATAGTAAGATTCGGACCTTGATGCTCTCTTAATGTTTTTAAAGCCGTGCATAACCTTGAGCAAACGCTCAAGTCCAAAACCTGCACCTATCCATGGTTTGTCAATACCCCATTCTCTATCAAGAGGGACTGGCCCGACGACTGCCGAAGAAAGCTCCAGGTCCCCGTGCATTATATCAAGGGTATCCCCATAGACCATACAGGAATCTCCTACGATTTCGAAGTCGATTTCCAGATAGTCAAGAAACTCTTTGATGAGGGCTTCAAGATTTTCCCGAGTACATCCCGAACCCATCTGACAGAAGTTCACCATGGTAAATTCTTCCAGGTGCTCTTTGCCATCAGACTCTTTCCGGTAACAGGGCCCGATTTCGAAAATCTTTATTGGATCTGGTAAAATCCTATCGAGTTTTCGCAGATAGTTGTAAAGAGTTGGGGCAAGCATTGGCCTCAAGCAGAGGTTTTTATCCACCCTGAAGACCTGTTTTGAAAGTTCAGTATCACTGTTAATACCCATTCTCTCCACATATTCTGCCGGAATAAGGATAGGAGACTTGATCTCCAGAAAACCCCGGTCTACGAAAAATTTCGTAATATCACGTTCGAGTTTGCCGAGGTAGTCTTCTCTATCATTGACATAGAGACGCTGAAAATCGTTTTTTCTTCTTGCCACAAGTTCGGACTCAAGTTCCCTGAAAGGCTTTGCAATATTCAGAGAAATTTTATCCTCTGGACTTAAGAGAGCCTCAACCCTATCAAGCTGGCTTCTTGTAAGTGAAGGAGCGGGAGCCGACTCGGGAACAGACGAATTTGGAGCTGATTTTGCAGGCGAAGGCACAGGTCTGGATGTGCTCGTTGATGCCTGTGCAGACACAGGATTTTCCAGAGGCTTCGAAGCCCTTGAAACTGATTTTGGCATGGCTTTTTTGACCTTTGGAGCAGAAACTACCTTAACCTTCACACTGGTTTTGCTTTCGGTTGATCTTGTGAGGAAATTATTGATATCCTCGTCCGAAACCCTACATCGTTTGCAGGTTTTCCTGTATTTGTGATGTCTGAATGCTCTGGCTGTTCTACAACTCCTGGAATTATTCACAACAAGATGCTCTCCACACGCCATTTCAATAGATATCTTACTTCTTGAGACCTCATAGTGCTTGATTTTGTGGAGCATTCCAGTCCTGGACATCCAGAGCCCGGTTGCAGATATTAAAACATCTAATGGTTTTTTGTCCATAGTGTCACCCCTGGTGAATTAAAAGCCCGGATGATTTCCAAGAAATAGTATTTCAAAATCCCGGCTTACGGAATATAAGCACGGAGCCAGCAATTTGCTGACAGCTACCCGGAAAATAGAAGCGATCCACACAACAGAAACAATTTATATAGTCTGGAAAAAAATCTCCAGCTTTTATAAAAGATTTCGGCGGAATGTTCTGAATGTATCTAGAATGTTATTGTATTACCATTCCGGGATTCAGAAATATGGCGGAAACCCCGGGAATCTAACCCGGCTGAACGGATTTAGAGTCCATTCGATCTACATGATCAGGTTTCCTCCTCGGCAAAATAGATTGAACAAAGCGTTTTGCTTCCTGTATGGTGGTCTTAATAATAATATAAAATAATATTATTTAGTATATATGATTATTGGTGGAAATCTAAGAAAAACAGGTTCTTATTTATAAATTTTTTGCAAGCCTTTTAAAAAAAGGTTGACCGAAAACCCCAGCAACGTTTGAATTTTAGGAAATTATCCCCGAACCCTATCGACGCGATCACAACCCTTTTCAAAAAAGGCTTGACCGAAAACCTCAGCAACATTTGAATTTGATGAACTTGTCCCAAAACACTATCGGCGTGATCACAACCCTTTTCAAGCCTGGTGAAGAAAAGGTAAAATAAAAGAAAGTGGGTGAAAATTTAGCCCACCATAAGTTATTTCGTTACTTCGCTGTGATGTTATTTCGTTACTTCGCTGTGATTTTCAGTTTCGTGATATCAATAGCATCTTCGGGACAGATGCCGACACAACGGCGGCAGCTTGTACCAAGGCATTTCTGGCTGTCGTATTTTGCGATTCTCTGGCCGTCTCTTTCTACTATTTCAAGGGCTGCTTCTGGGCATTCTTTTACGCATTTTTTGCAGTATACGCACTTTTCCACCAGAACTTCGAGTATTATGCCAATTTCTTTGAGTATAGAAAGCCCGCCTGACCCGACCTCTTCGATGTCTTTGCTGACTCGCTTTTCGATGCTTACATGTTCGAGAGTTTTCGGGAGGGGGGGCAGGCCGTAGAGTTCAAGCATCTGGTCATACGTCTCAAGTGGCATGCCCTGGGTCCAGTAGGAAAGTTCGCATAGGTAGAAATTATTGAAAGTCTCACTGGTCGCCATCATAAGGTGATCGGCAGTAATTTTCTTTGCAATATCAATTACGTCATTCAGCCTTGATTTTTCCAGCACAAGTTCCCGAGCAAGCGCAAGCGAGGTATTTCCAAACTGAACAATTTTTTTTGCATAACCCGGTGCGGCTCCGAGTCTGCGGGCGTCTTCAGCATCCACATAGGCTCCAGAGGCTCCTGACATATATGCGTACTCCAGGTCTTCATACTTGATTCCGGATTCAACGATCAGGGTCATATGGGCAGCCCGGATTGCTCCGATAGCTTTTCCGGCTTCTTCTACATCCTTTTCATTGATCTCAATCCCTGGACCCAGGATCAGCTTTCCATTCGGAAGTTTAGGAAGTTTTTCAATCAACCCGATTCTCAGTGCTAAAGCAAAAGCCGAGATAACTCCTGTGCCTGTGATTCCGACGGCTTCGAATCCATAGGACTCCTTTATCTCCCCTGTAATTGGATCTATAAGGTAAGCGTCCTGTTTTTCCATTTCCCTGTCAAGAACCATAATTCTCCAGTACTGTCCTTCAGGTTTTACATCACAGATCGCGCCAGGACTTGCGAGCATGCCTGAACTTATACCCTGCCCTTCAATCGCAGGTCCTGCTGCTGCGCTTGCAGTGATAATTCGACCCCCGATTTTCAGAGCCATTTCGGCATTTGTTCCGTAATCCGTGACAAGAGAAGGTTCGGGCTGGATAAGAAAATCGGTTTCAAGCATCATAGCCAGGGCGTCAGCTCCAATCTCGTGCTTGATTGCAGGGGGGACGATAACTTCACAGTTAGGCAGGTCTTTTTTCCCGAAAATTTCCGACGCAGGAAACACACGGGCATCTCTTTTTACATTCCTGACTCCAAGCATCTTCTGTTTATTTTCTCCTGCATAGGCAAGGTCCCTTATTTCAGTATTCTGGAAAAGGGAAAGCTGGATAGGGTTTCCACAGACTGCCAGCCTTTCCACCCTGGAAAGATCAACATCGAACCGCAGGAACATTCTCCTGACGGTCTCGATAATTACCTCATGAGCCACATCTTCACCTGTTGTGATTGCAAAATCCAGGTGATCCATGACATTTCCCCCGGGGAGGGGATGACCCATGGTTATAACTGTCTTTAAGGTTTTCTTCGTTTCAAGATCAATAAGCTGGGCTCTAAAACCGCTGGTACCCAGATCAAGTGCTATTCCATACATTTTTCAGGTCCTCCGGGAGCATATAATATGTTGAGGCGTCCGGCAGTATGAACTACCTCACACAAGGGGTGGGATATGAGGACTGTAATTTTAGTGAAGTTTCTAATTCGGCATCAATAAGGGAAAGGATATAATAATTTTAGAATTTTAATTATATAGATATAGTTAGGAATTATATAAACTATGTATCCTCTGCAAATTCAAGGACGAATTTTCCAACTATAAGAACATGGAAATCATTTTATTACACATTTATAAAGTTGAATGCCCCTTTTGAGCATGGTTTTCATATTTGGCTAAATTTTTGAATATTCAGCATAATTGTGAAATTACTTTTACCTGTATGATTATGGAGAGGATGTAAACTATTACTAATTGTTTCTAGAGGGATTAGCGACTGGCTATTAAGAGCCTGTCTGAAAAATGTTAGAATTTACAGAAGAGTTAATAATGGTGTTGAATATGTAGGAGCAAGTAGCATTTGCATACCTAGTGTCCTGGCAACTTAGTTATGATACATCAATACATAGACAATACTTCATCTGTAGTCCCGGTTCTTAATTATAATGATCCATAACTAAATTGCGTAGACACTAGTAGGTGTATTAAGAGATTATGGAAGCTAAACAACGTACTCACATTTGACATAGTGAATTGCGAGGAAAGAATGCCGAAATAATCATAAAAAACGAAAGTGAAAACCGCAAGAGCAGCCCAGTAAAGTGGAAAAATCCGTAAAATACGTTTTTTATAAAAAAGCAATACATCTTTGATGGATGAAATTTTGCTGTTATTATAATGTATAAGAGATCCGCTTATGAATTAAAAAGTGACAATCCGATTTTGGCAAAAAAAGGAGTAAATATTAAAATCGTATACCTGATGTATTTATATCCCAGGTAGGCAGTACTGTGTGTTAAGAGTATAGCTAATATGGCAATTGCTCTCAATAAATCAAAGGCTAGTATTTTTTCTTTCACGGTAGCTCATAAGATTTCGAAAGTTATATATCATTTGATATAATATTAGGCAGTTCTTTAATTTAAAATGTCAGTCAAAGCCTCAAATTTCCCAGCTATTTTAAGTATTTCGTCCACCGAATGTAAATAAAACAAATTTACTTGTTTTGAAGGATTTTTCGGCTTGTTCCGGCTGTTCAATTGATAAGTTTTTATAACATAATCCGTAATTAAAGGATATAAATACATATTTATTAAATAGTATGTATTTTTCATAATCTTATGCACCTATAAACATAAGAGGGATTATAAATGGCAGAATATACCCCAAAAGAAAGATTGTACCGTGCATTAAGGAAACAGCAGGTGGACAGGATGCCAGCTGTCTGTTTCACTCAGACTGCAACTGTCGAACAGATGGAAGCTTGCGGAGCCTACTGGCCAGAAGCCCATGCCGACGCAGAGAAAATGGCGACTCTTGCGGAAGCAGCGCATACCGTAGTAGGTTTTGAAGCTGTGAGAGTTCCCTTTGACATTACAGCTGAAGCTGAATTTTTTGGTTGCGGTATAAAGGCTGGCGACCTGAAGCAGCAGCCTTCAGTGATTAAACCCAGTGTTAAGAACCTGGAAGATCTGGAGAAATTAAAGAATTACAACCTGAAAGAAGGCAGAATTGCAGTAATCCTTGAAGCTGTCAAGATTCTCTCCGAAAAATACGGGAAAGAGCTCCCGATTATAGGGTCCATGATAGGTCCTTTCTCTCTTGCCCAGCATATTAACGGAGATGCCTGGTTCGGAAACCTTTTCACAGGAGAAGAGATTGTCCCCGCGCTTCTGGACTTCTGCTCGGACTTCAATGTAGCATATGCAAAAGCAATGGTTGAAAACGGTGCAGACACCATAGCCATCATTGACCCGACAGCAAGCTATGAGCTCATTGGTGGAGAGTTCTACGAGAAGTATGCCCTGCCCTATCAGAAGAAGATAGTTGATGCAATGAAGGAACTCGATGTGGCTACAGTGCTTCACATTTGCGGAAACACAACCAACGGCCTTGGAATTATGGATAAGACCGGCGTAAACGGGATCAGCGTAGACCAGAAGGTAGACATCAAGACCGCAACCGGTAATGTGAAAAATGCAATCGTTGTCGGAAACCTTGACCCTGTAGCCGTGCTCTGGAACGGAAATCCGGAGGAGATTGAAGAAGCCTCAAAGAAGGCACTTGACGCAGGCGTTGGGTTACTCACCGTTGGCTGCGGGACTGTCAGTATGACACCAACAGTCAATCTTCAAAAGATGATTGAGTGCGCAAAAAGCCACACATACTAAAAACATTGCTGAATAGATTCAGATACTGAATATATCGGACACTGATGGTGTGCCGTATTAATGAAATTTAAAAACGGATAAGCCGGCCTTAAGCCGGCCTTATTTTTAATAATTTTCCAAAAAAATTACTTTATCAGGCTTGTTTTCTTTCATCTAATCTAGTATTCTTCAATCTAGCATTTTTTAATCTAGCATTTTTCAAGCTAGCATTCTTCAATTTAGCATATTTCAATTTAGCATTCATCAAGCTAGCATTTTTCAATCTAGCATATTTCAATTTATCATTCTTCAATCCAGCATTCTTCAAGCTAGAATACTTCAATCTAGCATTTTTCAGAAGAAACCATTATTCAGCCCGCAAGTATGAAATTATTAGTTAAAGACCTCTTTTTAAAAAATATACCGCATAGGATCTTGCGGCAGAAGATTGAAGATCTCGAAAAAGAATACCGCGACCTCAAATTATAGTATTTATACTTTTTGCTTTTGGGGTTAATAATATTGAAGATCAGATATAAAAACAGATTTGAAGCACAGGACTTTGAAGCTGGAGATTGCATATATAAAAGAGATTGCAATGGCTTGAAATTCCAGTATTTATATTTTGTCTTTAATGCTCATATTTTAAAATTTAAGAGAAAAAAATAATGGGAATATAGTATTCGTTTATATAGTATAATTTTAATCTTTATTTAGGGATTGAGCCTTGAATGTTCAGGACAATTCCAGGCAGTTCCAACAGGCATACTGTTGGAAAATTCGGGATATAAAGCTAATTCGACTGGGAAACAAATTTGCAGTTTCCGGCAAGTAAATTCCCCGGTAACAATGTCATAAGAGAAGAAATTATTCACAACGGACCCGAACCTATTCGGGCAAAATGGCAAATGACAGTGAATAATTTTGAAGATAAATAATTAGAAATTCGTAAAGTAACATCCTCGCGCCTAATGGCTGAAAAATATAAGGCAGCAGAGGGATCTGAACCTAAAATAAGAACCCCATGCAAATGCTCTTTTTTAGCTAGCGGAGCTTGGGTCTGTGTTCAAGCATAAAGCCTTTGCGAGAAAATGACTCTGGAGATATTTTACTGCCCAACGATGCTGCAAAGAACTACGAATCTCAGTGGAGGTTTATAAAAATGGCAAATCAAGAGATTTTTGATAAGTTACGCGACGCAATCGTAAATCAAAACGTTGCAGGCACCGCACAGCTATGCAAGGAGGCTCTGGCTTCAGGAATTCCGGCACTTGACATTATTACAAAGGGCCTTTCCATTGGAATGAAAATTGTCGGTGATAAGTTTGAAGCCGCTGAGATTTTCCTGCCTCAGATCATGATGTCTGGAAAAGCGATGAGCAATGCAATGGAAGTTCTTACCCCTGAACTTGAAAAGAACAAGAAAGAAGGAGAAGAAGCTGGACTTGCCATCACCTTTGTTGCAGAAGGAGATATTCACGACATTGGTCACAGGCTTGTTACCACTATGCTCGGAGCAAATGGATTCCAGATCGTTGACCTTGGAGTTGATGTGCTTAATGAAAACGTTGTAGAAGAGGCTGCAAAACACAAAGGGCAAAAGGTTCTTCTTGTTGGTTCTGCCCTTATGACCACCTCCATGCTCGGCCAGAAAGACCTTATGGACAGGCTCAGAGAAGAAAACCTCAGAGACAGTGTAAAGTGCATGTTCGGAGGAGCTCCTGTATCTGATAAATGGATTGCCGAAATCGGAGCAGATGCAACTGCAGAAAACGCTGCAGAAGCCGCAAAAGTAGCACTTGAGGTAATGAAATAATCCTGGAGGCAAAAGACGATGACATTTAAAAAATCATTTGACTGCTATGATTTCTACGACAGAGCTAAAGTAGGAGAAAAGTGTACCCAGGATGACTGGGACCTTATGAAGATCCCTATGAAAGCAATGGAGCTCAAGCAGAAGTACGGGCTTGACTTCAAAGGAGAGTTTATCCCAACAGACAAGGATATGATGGAAAAACTCTTCAAGGCCGGCTTTGAGATGCTCCTTGAGTGCGGAATTTACTGTACCGACACACACAGGATTGTAAAATACACTGAAGACGAAATCTGGGATGCAATTAACAACGTGCAGAAAGAATTCGTGCTCGGAACTGGCAGGGATGCCGTTAATGTCAGAAAGAGAAGTGTTGGTGACAAGGCAAAGCCAATCGTACAGGGTGGGCCTACTGGTTCTCCAATTTCAGAAGACGTATTTATGCCTGTTCACATGAGCTATGCCCTGGAAAAAGAAGTAGACACCATCGTTAACGGTGTCATGACCTCGGTACGCGGAAAAGCTCCTATTCCAAAAAGCCCTTACGAAGTCCTTGCTGCAAAGACCGAAACAAGGCTCATTAAGAACGCGTGCGCCATGGCCGGTAGGCCTGGCATGGCTGTCTAGGGCCCAGAGACCTCCCTGTCCGCTCAGGGAAACATTTCCGCTGACTGTGCCGGTGGAATGACCTGTACGGACAGCCACGAGGTCTCGCAACTCAACGAACTCAAGATCGACCTTGATGCAATTTCAGTTATTGCTCACTACAAAGGGAACAGCGACATCATTATGGACGAACAGATGCCCATCTTTGGAGGGTATGCAGGTGGAATTGAAGAAACCACAATTGTAGATGTTGCAACCCACATTAACGCTGTTCTCATGAGCAGTGCAAGCTGGCATCTTGACGGCCCAGTCCACATCCGCTGGGGTTCAACCAACACCAGGGAAACCCTTATGATTGCAGGATGGGCATGTGCAACAATTTCCGAATTTACGGACATACTGTCAGGTAACCAGTACTACCCATGTGCAGGCCCATGTACTGAGATGTGTCTGCTCGAAGCTTCAGCCCAATCCATTACCGACACAGCATCAGGCAGAGAAATCCTCTCAGGAGTAGCCGCAGCAAAGGGTGTCGTTACCGACAAGACCACAGGTATGGAAGCCAGAATGATGGGAGAAGTAGCAAGGGCAACCGCAGGTGTGGAAATATCAGAAGTAAATGTGATACTCGACAAGCTTGTAGCACTCTATGAGAAGAACTATGCAAGCGCACCAGCAGGAAAGACCTTCCAGGAATGCTACGACGTAAAGACCGTAACCCCAACTGACGAGTACATGCAGGTATACGACGGAGCAAGGAAGAAGCTCGAAGACCTAGGACTTGTATTCTAAGTTGAAAGTCCAGAGCCTGAAATATATACTGACGGAAACGAAAAGCCAGCGGGTTAGCTCGCTGGCTAATTTTTTTAACAACATTCAGGCGAAACAATTATATAGACATGTTGCAAATGCTAAGGATTTTTTGAAAAATAACTAAAAAAATATAATAACTTAGTATTAAAAAGGGGATATTAAAATGGATATCTGGACTTTAATAAACGGACTTATATATCTCCTGGCTTTCGGATTGATGGGCTGGGTCTTACTGGATGCCAGTAAGGTTTCAAAAAGAAGAGGCTGATAGACATGTCTGAACATGAGTCTGCCAGCTTAGTGAAAACTCTGAGGCCTTTCCATGTATGGGCTCTAGGAGTTGGTATCGTGCTGGTCGGAGAATACATGGGCTGGAACTTTACCGTTGCAAAAGGAGGCGTTCTCGGGTCTTTGCTTGCCATGCTGGTTGCAGGAACAATGTATGTCATAATCTCCCTCTGTGCCAGTGAACTTGGATCAGCAACCAAACTTGCAGGAGGACCCTATGACTGGGCAAGATTATTTATCGGGCCCGGGGCGGCTGCCAGTGTGGGACTTGCGGTGTATATGGAGTATATAGCCCTTGAAGCGGCAGATGCTATTGTTGTTGCATCCATTTCACAGAGTATCTTCCCGGAGCTGCAGGTTTATCCAGTAACTCTGCTTGTTATTGCACTTCTAACCTTCATTAATTACCGTGGCGTTGTTGCGGCATTAACTCTGAACTTTGTCCTGACCATGATCGCTTTCATTGCAATATTGGCCTTCTTCTTTTCAACTGCCTTTGGAATAGGGGATATTCACCCTGAGTACCTTTTGCAGGGTGCTCTACCAAACGGCATGATAGGCCTCTTTGCAGCTTTACAATTCGGGCCATGGTTTTACTTAGGGATAGAAGGAGCGGCAATGTGCGCAGAAGAGTGCAAACACCCATCAAGGGCAGTGCCTCTTGGACAGCAGGCTGGAATGATTACTCTGCTCATAGGAGCAGCAATGACCCTCTACTTATGTGCAGTGCTGATCCCTGCCGATCTACTTGGAGTTTCAGTTTATCCGCTTTTTGAGGCTGCACAGAACAGTGGGATCTTAATCTTTGTTGCCCTGCTGGGGCTTGGAACATTTCTGACATGTGTTGCCAGTGCAAACGGCTGCGTTTGTGACTCCTCACGCTCCTGGTTTGCGCTCTCAAGAGACAATTACGTGTCTTCCTGGTTCTCAGCAGTGCATCCGAAGTATAATACTCCATACAGAGCAGTAATCTTCACGATGCCTGTTGCAATCGGCTTTGCATTCAGCGGTTATCTTGACCAGGTAATTACCTTCTCAATTGTTTCGGGGCTGCTTTGCTACGTTTTGATTCCTTTCTCCCTGATACGCTTTAGAAAACTCTTCCCGGAGACTACGAGTAAAGTCAGGCCTTTTGTGGGCCCTCTTCAGCCGTATATTGCCTATTTTGCAATTGCAATCGCAATTACGATTCTTTCAACGCTGTTCTGGGGCTACAAGTATAACCTGATCTTCGCTTTTGTATTCTACGGTATTGCGTACTTCTATTTCAGCCACAAACACAAGAAATCAAACATTGAAAATAACTGGGCTGAAATGGGCTGGCCCTCACCCAAAGGATCGGAAAATAGAAGAATTAAGAAGGAGGCGACGGGCATTGGAGACGAATGATCAGGCACTGGAAAGCAAATATCACAGCAAACTTACCGGAGATACGTCTCTCGTAGTAGGCATGCTTGTTTTGCTCATATGTGTGGAAGGATTTCTAGCATACAGGATTCTCTCCGAGACATGGGAGATTGCTTCAGGTTTCTTCTACCTCTACGTAATCTTCATAGGACTGATCATTTTGATCGAGACCATAGGGTGCCTGAAGGTGAGAGAATCAATCAAAACCCACATGTTCGAGTTCAAATATTATGATTGAGGAGACAGAAGTATGGCAGAAAAGAGCATTATGGCAGAAGTCTTTGACATCTTATTTATCTTCGTGCTTGCCTTTGCCTGTGTGGTAATTCCTACAGAAATCCAGGGAGCAGTACTCGTTTCCTGGGAAGAAGGAGGATCTGGGATAGGCTTTGTCTGGGACCCTGTTGGTTTCTTCAGCCTCTTGCTGGTGATAGTTGCTTTCTTTGTTGTGATTTTATATCATTCAGTAAAGCACTATAAATACTGAAAAAAAAGTTTAATAGAATGACTGCCTGAAGGAATAGTTCAGGCAGACAACCTTTTTTAAAATTAAGGCCGAATATCATCTTTTTCAATCGTACTTCATGATTCTATTCTGCCATGTGAGCATGACCTCCCTGAAAAGAGGGAGTTCTTCAGGGAGTAATGGAGGGATTTATTTGTGGATTTTAGAAAAGGCCTGATCTGGCATATACTCAAGGAAGTCCAGGCTCTGAACCACCTTCAGGAAGTACAGCACATCACACTGGATGTTCTGAACCCTAAGGTCCACACCTCGTTTAAAAAGTGTAACGGAGCCCCTTAACTCCTTAGAAGCTTGAGATTCTGGCCTATCTACAATAAAAAATAAAAGCTAATTGTATATATAATTTACCATGTTAATTTTGATTAAATGGTTAAAATATAAGTAGTTTTTTATTTTATGATAACTCCAAAGAGAAGCATATATATAGTATATTAAAAAGGAAGGAAAGTAGAGATAAAAACAGGATTCTTGACCACAAAATCAGTAGAGAGTCGAGCTTTCACAGATATATAAGACACAAAAAGGCAGAAAAAGCAGTAAAAGGCGGCAAAAAACGGTAAAAAACAGTAAAAAGTAGTAAAAGCAGTAAAAAACGATAGAAATCAATAAAAAATATTAATAAAGCAGAAAAAGCAGCAAAAAGCAGTAAAAAGACAGCGAAAGAAAACAGAAGGAAAAACGACCCTAAAAATTAGGAAAGAGAAGAGATCAGTTTCTCAAGCTGGATTCTCTCATTGGCAGCATCCTTAAGATGGGCATCGGCTTCGGAAATTTTCACAATAATCCGGGCAATGTCTGTATCCGCTTCTCCCGAATCTGCGAGAGCTTCTGAAAGCTTTTCAAGAATCTCGACTCCTAAAAGCCCTTTTTCAACTATCATCTCATCAAGGAGCTTCCGTCCTCTGGAAAAATCTCCAGCAAGAGCCGCAGAAAGCAAATTGTCAATATTTTCGTCCCTGCCCAGAGTAACCTCATACACCATCTCTTCAGTAATAACCGGATCTTGTGCAACCAAAGAAGCAAGCTGTAGAGTCTGCACTGCCTTTGCAACATTTCCCTTCGCAGAATAAAGGATTGCATCAAATGCGCCTTCCGAAAGCTGTAACTTTTCAGCACAGCAGATTTTCTCAAGATGAGTTTTCAGAACCGTGTCCGGAACATATGTGAAAAAAATTTGAAGACCTCTTGAGCGGAGCGGAGCAATAAGTTTGGAAGGTTTGGTAGTGGAAAGAATAAACCGGCATGTTGCACTGTACTTTTCCATAATTCGCCTTAGAGCATGCTGTGAATCAGAATTCAGGGACTCAGCATTGTCGATGTAGATTAACTTGTAATCGGCATCCAGCGATGCCATTCCAGCATATTCATTGATAATTTCCTTGAAAATATCAATGACACTTTTATAGATTTTCTTTGGGTCATCAGTACCCAGAAAACGCACGAAACGCTTGTCTCGGACGAGATAGCGCTTTCCCTGGTCAAAAAAATCTGAAGCATTGAAGTATGCAAAATTGTTTTTCCAGGTACGCCCATAGAGCTGTCTGGCAAGAGCAAGAGCTGCTGTCGTTTTTCCGGAATTTTCAGGGCCGTAGAAAATAAGGTGGGGAAGAGTCCCGGACTGGGCAAGTTCGGAAAGCGTGGCTACAGCATGTTCGTTTCCAAGCATTTCCTTCAGGGTACCCGCCCTGTATTTCAAAGTCCAGAGATCCTGCATACATTCCACCTTGATTTTTGACTCCTGGATACCAATCAACCTCAAAGAACTTTACTTTTCGCTCAATACTTATTCAGTTATGCTTGCAGTTCCGTTTTCATCTACGTTCAGAAGTTCCTTGATTACTATACCATAAACCGGCCTTGCGATAACCACACCAATTAAGACACCAATGATGGTAGTAATTGCAAAGCCCTTCAAAGTACCAAAGCCCATTACAACCAGAGGGGACAGGGCAATTATGTTTGTGGCGGCTGCTCCTAAAATGATTGTAAAAGCCTTTGTTATCCTGGATTTAAAAACCCTTGTTGGAGGGAGTTTGCCTTCGGAAAGCACTTCATCTGTAATGATCACGAGGTGGTCAATCCCAGTACCTATGGAAGCTATAACACCTGCAATTGACGCCAGGTCAAGCTGCCACCCTATCAGTGCTGCAACTCCGAGGATCATGATAACTTCACTGGTAGAAGTTCCAACCATGGGTATCAGAATTTCAGGCCTCCTGTACTTGAAGTAAACCACGGCTGCCACCCCAATCAGGGAAATCAAACCTATAATCAGGGCTGCAGTCTTGAACTGCGCTCCGAGACCTGCATCCACATGTCCTGAACCTACAAGCTCTACATTGACAGGAAGAGCCCCTGCCCGAAGGTGAACCTGAAGTGCTGTAGCTTCGGTTTTTGCAGCATCATCAGTACCCGTGGAAGCTTCCCAGGAATAAATTGGACCTTCTCGCAGTTTTTCGGCTGCAGAGTAACTTAAAGGAGCTCCATAAATTTCAACTCCATCAAGATACATCATCAGGTAATGAGAATCAGGATCATCAATTGCTCCGGTTTCGAGTGCAACTTTCTGGAGTGTCCGAGCTCCGTCATCATCCAGGGTGAAAGGAGTATGCCACTGTTCATCATGGAAGCTTGGAACTCCCACACTTACAATCGAATCGCCGTAAAGGACATGTTCGGTTTCATTTCCAGTTGTCTGAATCCGGATCTCAAACTTCCCAGGTTTTTCAGCTATTTCCTTAGCAGTTGCCAAGTCAATGCCTGCAAAATCAATAAGGATGTATTTGTCCCCTACGGTTCTTACAGGAATATCTTTGATACCCAGAGAGTTCAGCTTATCACTTAGGATCTCCTTTGTCAGGTCTCTGGTATCGGTGCTTACTCCTTCTTCGTAGGTTGAAGTCCCATCTTCGTTCTTGTGGATCGAACCTCCAACCTTTTCCAGTAGAGACTCAAGCTTTTGTTCCGTGACTGCAGTCCTGATTTCATAGACAGTTCCGTCCTCATCACTCTGGGCCATTACTTCTGCATCAAGGGCTTTTGATAGGTACGACTGGATGAGACCTTCCTTGCTGGTATCAGAGATAGTTACCTGAGTTGTGCTCCCACTCAGCTTGTCCACACTTATCGTGCCAAGATACTCAAGCTGGGATGCGCTGACAGTCCCAGATGTTGTAAAGGTGACAGATTTATTGGCAGAGCCGCCGGCATCAAGGGTATTTTTTGTGATCTCAATAGGGGCTCCAATTATAGGCTCTACAATTCCGCTGACTAATTTTCCGGAATCTACATCTACCTGGGCAAGTGCTCCTTCCAGTTGTATCTGGAGCCAGGACCCACCTTCCAGATCAAGTCCAAAATTAAGATTAGAAGTTGTCCCTTTTCCGGGGGTATAGCCTGGGTGAATAGCCACTATAGAGCCAAGAAGGATTAAAATAAAGATAATGACTCTTGGATTTTTAAGAAGGCTTTTTTTGTCGCTCATCTGTTATACCTCCCTCTGAATTCGGGTTTCATCGCATACCATCGTAAAATTCCCGTATTCAGGAGCCAGGTATTCATCATGTCTGCAATAAGTCCCGCAATCAGCACAATTGAGATCTGCGAAAGCAGAGTAATCTGTGTGAATGAGGAAATGACAAGATAGGAGAAAGTTGAGACTATGTACATGGACACAAGCGCTGCAAGGGTTGTAGTAGTCATGGTGATACCTGTATGCATCGCCTTGGAAACTTTCTCTTCTACCGTACCCCGGCGTTTAATTACCCTGTTTGTGAGCAGGATATCACTGTCTACAGAATAACCGATAAGCATAAGCAACGCCGCAAGTGTTCCCAGGGAAAGTTCAATCCCTGCAACTCTCATGAAAGCAGCTGCAATAGCAATATCTGAAAATGCAGAAAGTATCACTGCACAGGAAGGAACAAAAGTCCTGAAGAGCAGGAATACCACAATTCCCATTCCTATAAAGGAAATAATTAGGGCTTCTAGGGCCTGTACCTGCAGAGTCTTGCCGTAAATAGGCCCAACTTGCTGAATCTGCACATTGGAATATTTGTGACTCGTAATATCCTTTTCAAGCTGACGCTGCTGCTCATCATCCATGATCCCAAACTGCATGATAACCCTGCTTCCGGTCTGCCGGACATCGGTGATGGGGTAAGAAGAATACGTTTTTTCAAGTACAGCAGGAGAATCAGTCGTTTCTATCGAAATCTGAGTACCGCCCTGGAAATCCATTCCCAGTTTTACCGGCGATCCGCTACTCACAAAGGAAACTAGCAGTATTGCTAAAGAAACTGCGAGTATCGCAAGGGGGAGGGCCAGCAACTGGCGGTCATCATGACTTTTCACGAAATTATCTAAAATTTCGGCCAAACCTGTTGCCATAATTTAATACTCCGGATGCGTGTATCTATTATTTTATTGAACCTATCCGAACAGCTCATTACATCCAGATATATAATCCTGATGTATAATTCAGAACACGAAGTTTATAATCAAGTTTATTGAAAATCTTGAATTTACTTTGCTATTCGGGTTCAGGTAACGGGGGATAACGTTCTGGATGTTTTAATATTATAAATAAGTATATATAAACAAGCATGTTAGAAACAAATTAGTGTTATAAATAAGTTAATTTGTTTTACCTCTGTATTCTCACAGATTATATTAACTCTTCCTCTAGCAATTCTTCTCTATATACCGTTTAATTTATTCCACTTAAAAGTAACTCTTAAAAATGGTACAGACTTTAACGTCACAGCTATATATACCAGTTACTGTTCATTAAAAATAATGACCCAAAGACCTTCAATTGATGAGTACTTTCTTGAAATCGCCTTTGTAGTAGGCAAACGGGCCACATGCCTCCGAAAGAATGTGGGAGCTGTTATCGTACGAGATAAAAGAATCCTCGCAACCGGATATAATGGGGCACCTAGCGGCATGGACCACTGTCTTGAAATTGGGTGTATCAGGGATCTGGAAAAGATTCCTTCAGGCACAAGACAGGAAAAGTGCAGGGCAGTACATGCAGAACAGAATGCAATTATCCAGGCTGCAATCCATGGGGTAAGCATAGCAGGCGCAACCATTTACTGTACACACCAGCCCTGTATCCTTTGCGCAAAAATGCTTATCAACTCGAACATCAAAAGAGTAGTATACGCAACTTACTATCCCGACAACGATTCACTTGAGTTTTTTAGGGACGCGGGTGTGAAAGTGGAATATATACCTTTTGAACTAAAAAGCGAGACTTCAAGCGTGAACTGAACTTACTGAGTTTAAGAATCTCCTGCTCTCACGCTTGCAGAAGAATATTTATATAATGAGTTTAAAAATAGTTTAACTGTTTATGGTTCAGTTATTTAAGATATTGATATAAAAGAACGTAAAAACACTTTAGGGAGATACCTTACCTAGAAATCATAAAAGATCGAAAGTCTGGCGTGACTAGATTTTATCCGCTCAAAAATTTGTCAGATGGCTAGATAGGCTATATGGACTTATAGAAGAGTAAGAGGTGGAACAATGTCTGAAGAATTAAAAGCCAGAGTATTAAGGATAGAAACTTTGATTGATTATCAGGAAGGAGCCGTTGTAAGCAGAGAAATTATCCGTAAGAATACCGGAACCGTAACTATATTTGCCTTCGATAAAGGTGAGGGACTGAGCGAGCATACTGCTCCTTTTGACGCCATGGTTCAAATAACAGCTGGAAAGGCAGAAATCACAATCTCGGGAAATAAAAATGTTCTGGAGAAAGGGGACATGATTATAATGCCTGCCAACGAACCCCATTCACTCCATGCCCTGGAAAGGTTCAAAATGATTCTAACTATGATCCGCTCTTAATACTATTGAGTCCCATTTCACATTGCAGCAAGTTGTTTTTCATCCAGGTAAGTCGAGACACGGAATCAAACTCCCGAGACTCTAACATTATATAAAATTGAAGTTATGATATTTCTAACTCAATATCTAAGCTCTGAAGTTTACTTTTTTAATTAGGTTCTTTTCATTCAGCTATTTTCATTCAGCTATTTTCATTCAGCTATTTTCATTCAGCTATTTCATTCAGCTATTTTCATTCAGCTATTTTCATTCAACTTTTTTTTGAAGGCAGCGAAGTCCTTTTTTAATTACGTCCAGTTCTTCAGGACGATACATTTCCTTTATAAAGGTCTCTTCTTCACAATAATAATCAAAACCACGAATTAAAACTACGGGAGTTCCGCCTGCCCCTTCGCCCATCAGAAGATTTGCGGCACCTGCAAGTTCATCGGCAACTGCTTCCTCTGTAACCTCAAGGACTTTTCCGAAGAGATCTTTTTCTCCAATCCAGTGCTTTACAGGCTTCATCTTGTAAATTCCTATGGCAGCGCCGGTCTGCCCTATTTTAAAAGCTCTCCCGTTTGTGTCTGTGACAATCACACTTAACTTTTTCCCGCTCAACTTTTCAAGCTCCTGCCCGAGCCTTGAAGCACTGGCATCTGGATTTACCGGAGGATAGAGCAAAAATCCGTCTTCAATATTTGATTCGTCAACCCCTGCATTTACGCAGGTATGCCCTGCTAGAGTTGTCACAAGCATAAATGGCTTTTCCACAAGCACCTCCCTGCTCCGGGAAAGTACGGCCTGGATAAACCTCGCATCTTTTCCGTTTCGGGATGCCATCTCAAGTGCTATTTTCCCTGGAGTAATATCTTCTAGCCTGAAGACCTCCCCTTCAGCTTTAGCAACGATGGTCGAGGCAACGATAACAATGTCACTGTCCTGAAGTTCCAGATTATCACAAATGATCGAGGGCAGATTGTCCCCAGTATGTATAAGGGGGATATTCTCAACGGTTACGGCTTCGAATTTCAAGTCTTTTCCTCAGAAAGCTTTGAGTTAATAAGAGTACCTGAATTTTGTGCAATTAGATACAGAAGATAAAGGGCATAATTCATTGAATGAATAATTTGCAGCAGTAAAGGCAGTAACCATAAATAAGACCACCGATATACTTTATCTTGCGGCGATGATGAGAGTTACCCCAACTGAGCAAAAGATGATGAGAACAATTTCCTGATGCCGCGCTTTTCACCTATTAGCATGAAAATACTGCTATCTGCAAGCACTTTCATTGATTGTGCATGTTATTCAAAGAATATCATGTTTGTTTTCGGCAGACCTTAGTTTTTCAGTTTACTTTATTTTTCCAACTTACTTTATTTCCCAACTTACTTTATTTCCCAACTTACTTTATTTCCCAACTTACTTTATTTCCCAACTTACTTTATTTTCGATCTTGTTTAGTTATCAATAATATGTTTCTCTAGGGAGCAAAGTTAAGAGCTTTTAAAAGCTTTTATCTGCTTGCAAATTGTTTTTTATAAGGGTGTTAAAATGGGACAGTATGACCTGAACGAAATTATAGAAAAAATAAAGGAAAAAATCCCTTTCGAGTTAAAGGACAACGAACGAAGCAGAATCTGGAGTTTAAGAGTAATTATAAGTAAGCTGTACTACGCCCTGGAATATGAGAAAGACCCTCAAGCCACCAGGCAAAAGGTAACTCAGCTTCTTCTTTATCACGGGCAGTTTAGTAAAGAAGAAATCGACAAGACATTTCAAGCATCAGCAAAAGAAACTACTAAATATTCAATAGAATTTCTAAAACAGCACCCCGAGGTTGCACAGGCTGAAGCCAGAAAAAGTAAAGAATTTCCTGAAGAAGGAGAGAAAGAAGAGAAAATAAAGGAAATAAAATATATTTTTCCGCATTACTGCTGAGAGCCTATGGTGTTTTTCAATTCATTATTTTATAAGAGTGATATTTATATAAGTGTTTGAAATATTAAAGTTGAGTGAACCTGCAAAAACCGATTCTAAGCCATATAAGCTCCTTAACCAAGTGATAGATACCCTTATATCTCTTGATTGCTAATTTATATGCTCTGGTTTAATAGTATAACAATATATATTGAAATATAAGATCTCAAAGAATAATATCTCAAATATATTCAAATAGTAAAGACAATATGAGAAATTATGGAAAGTGCTGGAGATACAAATAAAGAGACTCTTTTTAGTTATGAGGATAATGACGATACACGGTACTCCCGAGCGTCTCATGTAACAAAAGTCTCGATGCTTTTAAACTTTTTATTGACAACTTTTAAGTTTGCAGCTGGGATCCTTGGTAATAGTTCAGCAATGATAGCGGATGCAGCTCATTCACTATCAGACTTTATAACTGATATCGCAGTGATTGTAGGTTTAAAAATCGCTAAAAAACCAAGGGACAGCACACATAATTATGGACATGGGAAAATTGAGACTTTAGCTGCCGCATTTATTGGCCTTGTACTTATTGCGGCTGCTTTTGGAATATTCTGGGGCGGTCTTCAGAAAGTTATTACTTTTTATCAGGGAGAGAGTCTGCCAGAGCCAAGTAAAATCGCTCTTGCTGCAGCAGCCATTTCAATTGTGTTAAAAGAATGGCTATACCGCTACACTATAGAATGCGGTCGAGAACTTAAGAGTGATGCGGTAATTGCAAATGCCTGGGATCACCGTTCGGATGCTCTCTCCTCTGTAGGAACCATGCTAGGAATAGGAGGCGCGATCTTTCTTGGAGGCAAGTGGGTAGTGCTTGATCCACTAGCTGCAATTGTATTAAGTTTCTTTATCTTTAAAGTGGCATTTGATGTTTCTTACAAAAACCTCAATGAACTGCTGGAAGCTTCGCTTGATTCGGAGACTTACAGAAATATTGAACGAGTCCTTGATTCGACTGAAGGTGTCTTAGGCTTCCATGAGCTAAAAACCCGAAAAATAGGGAATGCCATGGCTGCAGATGTCCATATTGAGGTAGACCGGGATTTAAATATCGTAGATGCACATGAAATCTCAACGCAGATAGAAAACAGGCTAAAAGAGGTCTGCGGCAGTAACGGTCACTTTTCGATTCATGTGGAGCCATGTCCTGACTCCAAATACTATGATAAGAACACATCCAGAACAAATAATAGAACCAGATTATGAAAATTAAGAGTCGGATTGATTGAAAATCAGAGTGAGTAAAAATCAGAGTGAGTAAAAATCAGAGTGAGTGAAAATCAGAATGAGTGAAAATCAGAATGAGTGAAGTTGGAAAATCAACAAGAAAAATTCAAAATAGACAGGCTGCGGTTTTCTTTCGCAGTCTGAAATTAAATTTAATATTATACTTTTCGCTTCGAAAAGCTTACTCAATAGCTATTTTCTTTGTCGGCTCTTCCAATTGCATTTTCGGCAGCGTTATTTTCAGGACACCATTTTCCATTTTTGCAGTGCTTCCCTCTTCCTTAACGCTTGCAGGCAAGCGAATAGCCCTATAAAATTGAGTATATGCTCTCTCCCGGCGCAGGTACCCTTCTTCCTCAGTCTCTTTTTCCTTCCCGGTCTTTGCACTGATCTCAAGCATGTCTTCTTTAAGGTTAATCTGAACATCCTCTTTATTAATACCAGGCAGGTCGGTAGTGACTACAAGTTTGTCGTCTTCTTCCTTAATGTCGATAGCAGGAGTGTATACTTTTCCGCCTCCCCATTCTTCCATCGGCATAAAGTCTTCAAACAACTGATTGAGGCGCTCTTGCGTCCTTCTTATTTCTTCAAAAGGATCCCAGCGTCCAGGTCCTGGAAATGATCTTCTCATAGGCCATCTCATACAAAAATCCCCCTTAGTTAAAATGATAACACAGCTTTTATGTGCTATTTTGAATATATTGAGAAAGGATATATATGTTTTCCTGAATGATTTTACACAAACTTAGTACAAAAAAGAGCCAGTATGATAACAGAAAAAAATCAGAAAATCCAGAGCAGAGGATTTTCTGGAAATTAGGATGCTGAACAAATAGAAGCATCGAATGGAAAACGAGAAAAAGCAGTTATTTAGCCTTCACAAGTATTCCTATAAGATCCGAAGCTTTTACAAGGCCAAGAGAACCTTTTTTAGCCGATTCCTCATCGAAGGTCTCTGAACTATCAGATTCCGTTTTATCAGTTCTGTAGACTGCAAAAGGAACTGGATCTCGAGCATGAGTTTTTATGGAAATAGGAGTTGGATGATCAGGCAGTACGAGAATTGTAAAAGGCTCGTCTGAAGCCATCGCATGCTTAAGAATAGGAACTACAATTCGGCTATCGAAATCTTCAACAGCTTTTAACTTTTTATCAATGCTCCCTTCATGCCCGGCTTCATCCGGAGCTTCCACATGGACAAAAACAAGGTCCCTGGTTTTCAGAACCTCGATTGCAGCACTGGCTTTTCCTTCATAATTGGTATCCAGATAACCGGTTGCTCCCTGAACTTCAATTACATCCATTCCTGCATAAACTCCAATGCCTTTCAGAAGATCGACTGCCGAAATAACTGCCCCAGTTTTTCCATATAGTTCTTGAAATGGCGTAAACTTCGGAGCATATCCCTGGCCCCAGACCCAGATTGAATTTGCGGGATTCTTACCCTCTTCAATCCTTTTCAGATTAACCGGATGCAGTTCAAGAACGATCATAGATTTTTTCATCAGATCGGAAAAGAAATCTCCGTCTTTTCCTCCTGGCAGATATTCCTCAATTTTCTTTCCAGTAATATCATGCGGGGGAGTGCACTCTGTTTCAGCTCCCAGATTATTTTTGGCGACCAGAAGATGCCTGTAGCTGATTCCCGGATTAAAGCTCAGTTCTTCATTACCGAGTTCCGCATCAAGGGTTTCAATGAGAATTCTAGCTTCTTCACTACTGATATGCCCTGCGCTGTAGTCTTTTATTCTCCTATGCTCAATAGTCACAAGATTGCATCTGAAAGCCACATCATCAGATGCAAGAGCAACACCCATACTGGCAGCCTCCAGAGGGGCCCTACCAGAGTAATATACTGCTGGATCGTACCCGAGAATAGACATGTTTGCGACATCACTCCCGGGGTGAAGTTCATCAGGTATCGTTTTTGCAAGCCCTATTTTTCCATGGGCTGCGATATAATCCATAGCAGGGGTTCGGGCTGCCTGGAGAATGGTCTTTCCACCCAGTTTCTCTATTGGGTAATCAGCCATTCCGTCTCCTATAAGTACAGCGTATTTCATTGCTTCATCTCTTTCCAAATATCTTAGTCTTTCATCTCGGGAATTAAATATAATATTTTCTACCAGATCCAGATTACTTAGATTTATCGGGTATTTGCCAGCAGGTTTTTCTGCTGATCTGGAGATTAATTTCTAATCCATTTTACAAAAACGTTATAATATAGTATCCATATCCTATACAGAACAGGTTCTCAGCATAAAATGTATTAAGTGACGAAAGAGCCAATATATATCTTTCTCTACAAAAAAATCATGCTATTGAAAGCAATCTGCAAACCCGCAGAAATTTTGGAGAACTATTAATTCCAATCTGAATAATTAGTGAAGATAACCAAAACTATTATCAACAGTTTAAGTAAATGGTGTGAGAATAATCAGTTAACGACAAAACGTGATCCGATCATGAAAATTGTAATGAAATTTGGAGGAACTTCCGTTGGGGACGGAAAAAAAATCCGTCATGTTGCCCAGCTTCTAAAGGGGTACCGTGAAGAAGGCAACCAGATCGTGGTAGTAACCTCAGCGCTCGGTGGAGTAACCGATGAGCTTCTGGAAAATGCACTCTTTGCCTCAACAAAAGGCAAAGTCGCCCTTGTGAAAGAATTTAAAACAGAAATCACAAACAAACACCACGAGGCCGTGAAGGATGCCATTGATGATCCAACAGTCGCTAAAGAAGTTATCCAGACACTTGACCTCCGCATTGACGAGCTCGAAAAAGCCCTGATCGGAATCTGCTATCTTGGTGAGCTTACTTCAAGGTCAATTGACTACATTTGCTCTTATGGAGAGCGCCTGGCTGCTCCGATTGTGTCAGGGGCTATCCGTTCCCTTGGAATTTCATCAACTGAATTCACAGGTGGAGAAGCAGGGATTATAACATCATCGGATTACGGGAATGCAAGGCCTCTTGAGAAAACTTACGAACTTGTGAATAAGAGGCTTGAATGCAGACTCGAGACACAGATTCTTGTAGTTACGGGATTTATCGGAGAAAACGAAGAAGGAATTATTACCACTCTGGGAAGAAGCGGCTCTGACTTTACAGCTTCTATTCTGGGCGCAGCTTTGAAAGCCGACGAGATTTGGCTCTGGAAAGAAGTAAACGGTATCATGACTACTGATCCGCGAATAGTGCCAGAGGCAAAAACTATCCCGCAAATCTCTTATGCCGAAGCCATGGAACTCTCTTACTTCGGGGCAAACGTACTGCATCCGCGCACGATTGAGCCTGCTATGCGCGAACACATTCCTGTGCGTGTCAAGAATACGTTTGAGCCTGAGCTACCTGGCACGCTCGTAGTTGCGGAAAAGTTCCAGTGCAAGAATGTAGTAAAAGCCGTAAGCCTGATCAAAAACGTGGCGCTCATCAATATTTCAGGCGCAGAGATGGTAGGATCTGTCGGAACTGTAGCAAGACTCTTCACAGTACTTGCAAAGTCAGGCGTTAATGTTATTATGATAAGCCAGGGCTCGTCCGAATCAAATATCTCTTTCGTGATCAGTGAAGCACATGTGGAAACTGCATTAAAAGCCCTGCATGAAGAGTTCAACCGCGGAATCGTAAAAGAAATCACGTCAGACAAAGATGTCTGTGTAGTTGCAGTCGTGGGTGCAGGTATGGCAGGGACTCCAGGCGTAGCAAAACGGGTATTCGGAGCGCTTGGGAACTCACTGATTAATATCATCATGATCAGCCAGGGCTCTTCCCAGTACAATATCTCTTTCGTAGTGCGGGAAGATGATGCATTTGCTGCAGTCAAGACCCTGCACGATGAATTTGAACTATATAACGGAAACGGAATTGAAAAAAAGCTATAAAGCAGGCAGGGAGGGGCAAAAGATGAGTGAAAAACACTTAACGTACGCGGATTCAGGCGTAGATATTACAAAGGAAGAAAAAACCGTCAAGACCCTTATCGAAAAACTGAGCTATGTTCGAAAAGGTATAGGAGCCCCCCTTACAGGAATAGGGCATTATGCAGGGCTTCTGGACTTCGGAGAATATGCCCTTGCCCTGACAACTGATGGGGTAGGCTCAAAAGTTCTTATTGCAAACGAAATGCAGCGGTGGAATACAGTAGGCATAGACTGTATCGCAATGAATGTGAATGACCTTCTAGCCATAGGGGCCGAACCTGTAGCCTTTGTAGATTATCTTGCCCTGGAAAAGCATGAAGAAGGCTTTGCCGCCCAGATCGGGGAAGGACTGGTTAATGGCGCGGAAATATCCAGGATGTCCATCGTTGGTGGAGAAACTGCAACCCTGCCCGAGATAATTAAAGGTTTTGACCTTGCAGGTACATGCCTTGGAATTGTCCGGAAAGAACAGATTGTTGAGGGAGAGAAAGTAAGGGTAGGTGACGTGATTGTAGGTGTCCCAAGCACAGGCGTTCACAGCAACGGCTATACCCTTGTAAGGAAAATCATTGAGGAATCCAGGTACTCTTATCACGACCCCTGTCCCTATGACAATTCAAAAACGATCGGAAACGAGCTCCTAACCCCAACAAGAATTTATATTGAGATTCTTGATGTCCTGAAGGCATGTGAAGTCCATGGGCTTGCCCACATAACAGGCAGCGGACTTTTGAAACTGAGAAGAGTGACAAAACTCGGTTTTGATTTTTACGATCCTCTTGAACCACAGGAAATTTTCAAATTCTTGCAGAAGGAAGGCGGAGTCGAGGATCTTGAAATGTACAGAACCTTCAATATGGGTATGGGTTTCCTTGTTATCTTGCCGGAAAAAGATGCTGCAAAAGCTGCAGAAATTACCGGTGGAAAAATCGTAGGAAAAATTGTGGAAAGCGGTATCAGGGTAAAAGACCTGGTAATAGAGTGAAAAATGTACAAGATTCTAGAAAGGATTCTATAAAAAATTCGATTTTGAAAGCCAATTTAGAGGAAGAGTAAGATTTTCTTCCTCTATGATCAACTTTTCAGATTTTAGTTTTTCCACATATCCCCATAGCTGGATAAAGATGTCCTGGAACTTTCAGCAGGTTTACTTTTCTTCGCTGAAGGCGTTACTTTTTCTTTTTCCGCATCCCTGAGCCGATTGATCTCTTTTATGCTGTCTTCGTCGTCTATGCTCAGGACAAAGCTCCCATGGCACGGCTTTGTATAGGGGAAGACCAGAGCATTGCCTTTTACACCCATCGCAATGGGCGGTATTCCGATTATATAATAATCTTTGAAGATTTTATATCCAGGAGATACATAGTAAACCTCGTCCGAGTTTTTCTCAATATACTCTCTGGCCTCCTTGAAGCTTGTTTTTTGCAGGTGGATTGTGTACTTCATTTGCTCAATACAGCTCATTTAACGATCTCCTCCATAACCTTATCCAGCTTGTTCTTGAGACGAACGGGGTTGTGAACGTCCTGTGCGACAATCTTTTCACAGTCGAACTCTATGGTTTCGGCCAGAACCTCAGCATTTCTGCCAAAGACTATTGAATACATTCTGGCCTGAGAAATGGAGCTCATGGTCGTTGCATAAGTCATTCCTGCATCGTTATGCATAAAGGCAAAGCACATATCGAAATCCGTTCTTTTTTCAATGACGTCTACTATAGTTTTGTCGAGATCTACCAGCTTTTTTACATAATAGCCGTCGGAATCGGAGACTTTCAAAAGCTTGCTTGCGGCAGTTGTCCCGGCAACGGTTACATCAAATCCCAGTTTAGTCAGTTTATGGGAAAGATATAATGCAATGCTGGTTTGAATCGGAACCTCTGGACATCCCATCATGAGGAGCACTTTTGCGCCGGTCATAATATTTCATCTCTTAGGTATTTTATCTGTAAGATTAGGGTTTATCCTGAATTTTAATCTTTGCAATCAATATTTGAATTGAAATTCTTGAAATCGAGACAGTATTGATAGTTTAAGAACTCTTCCCAAAATCAACCATATTCGTAAAAAAATGAGAATATTTTAGAAACAATTTTTATAATCTGAAGCTCAATTATTATTCAGAATATAGGATTCTGAGAAATTGTCTTGAGTTTTTAGATCAGCTTCAATACATCTTCCAACTTTCTATTCCCAATATATCTAAAGCATTATTTAACAAGCCTATTTAGACCTAAAGCATTGTTTAACAAGCCTATTTAGACCTAAAGCATTGTTTAACAAGCCTATTAGATCTAAAGCATTATTTAACAAGCCTATATTGTCAAATTTATATTAAATTGTCAATAGAGGTTAAAACTGTTTAGTCAAGACGAATATGCATTCGCCTGCAAGCATTCCAAAAATTATAAAAGAACAATTATATAAATAATATGAATCAAGTTTATAGTGTTTGTACAGAACTCTCTTTGGTATGAAAGTCCTTTGGCACGAAAGCCCTGTCAAGTACTTTTGACCGCAGATTGAAACGATAATAGTTTGTTTGTGCCTGTCATTCATAGAATTTAAAATTCGCTTTTCAAAATGAGTTGCCTCTTATACCATCGACTCATATTTTAACATGAGTTAAACTAACGGCCATTTGAAGCATGGACAGCTATCAGAATATTCCTGGATATATCTAGAAAAAAACAATAAAGGGTACAAAAATGGTATGTTTAAGCGGATATAACTATGAGGTTCTCCTGAAGAATACAACCCTCGAAGAGTGTGAAAAACTCATTATGGAGAATTCAGAGGATGTATACCTCGTACCTGGCGGGTACAAAGTAAGAGATCTCATGCTCATGGGTACAGTTTCCCCTGTTGGCTTTTCAGGAAGCGATATTATATTTCAGTTCACAAAGCCCTGCTTCGGCTTATTTGTGCTCAAACTGAAAAACGAAACCGAAGAAATAGAGAGGCTTAGGAACCAGTACAAAATAGATAAAAATGTAAAAAAGATTAAATGAGGAGACCTTTTATTATTTTCGGGGTTTTTAATTGATTGCAGTCAATTGCTAGCGGAATTAATGGTAAATTTTGGCGATTCCAGAAGATATTAAAAAGTGCCAATCTTTATGTTTAATTCTGATTTTTTGATTTAAATTTTCTTTTAAGGTTTTACCTTTTTTGTACATGCGACCCTGCACTCAAAGAATTCGGATGAAGGAAGCTCGTGTATTGTGGTTGCAACGACCATGCCTTCTCCAACTTCTTTTACGACCATTATCGGCCTGCTTCTATCATCCGTTAATACCACATCACCGTCGGTTTCCGTGAAGTAACCGTCACATCCTACAGGAGGATCGATATTTTCCACAAGCTTTTGGGCTTCGTGCTGCCCCACAGGCTGAGGTGTGCATGGATTTTCTTCCATTACGTATTTTAGAGAAAAAGGAAGCCACTCGTATTCGTATTTTGGGACAAGAGGGCTGAAAACAAGAAGAGTCCCTCCTTTTGTCACAAACTTTTCAAGGGAACGTTTACCGCGTTCAAGTCCTGCGCCTGTTTTCGTATACTGTTTATTTGCAAAACCTGTCGGCAAAACCAGAACCTTGCAGGCAGGAAGATAAGGAGTACAAAGGGACGTTGAGAGTGCACGAGTGCATTCAAGCCCATATTCCACAAACAGTTTTTCAAAGAGAAGAGGGCCGTCCCAGAGTAAAATTACGTCACTCATGAAAAAGGATAGGAGAATCCCACATATGAATTTATCTATCTTGCTGAATATCAGAGAATTATGGAAGTTAAGGTGAATATTCAGCAGCAGAGATCCAGGGTTCGAGATCCATTATTCCACAGAAAAGTCGGCTGAACTAAGGTTTTTTCCGAACTCGAACAAAATCATATGTGGGCTGGTGGTGACTTTAAAAGAGTAGTTAATTGACGTGAAAACAGTAGAGTAATATTTTGTAAGAGAGTCACATACTTTTCTATCAGAATAGTCGTGAATAAGTTTCACATATTCTTTGCCCTTTTCCGTGCAAATTTCTATATCACTTCCGATACCATCCGTGAGATAAATTTCTTTGAAAATAACAATATGCTCGGCAAGGGTGAAGGCTGTCGGGGGATTTCCTGTAATCAACTCAAAATTTCTTTTCAATTCAGCTACGGATGGAAGATCTCCTGAAACAAAAGCCTCGAAAGTTTTTCTTTGCATGCTAAGCCGCTGATAATTCTGCTGCCTGTAGGTTTTGATAAGATTCTTCCAGAACTCCGGCTTTTTTTGAATTTCCCGGAAAGTACTTTCCATACATCCAAAGTTTTCCTCAAGCCCTTTAGGAACTTTTTGAAAATCAAGAAACTCGAACCTTTTAAAGTAGACCTTTGTTACGTTTGATTTGCAGAATAGACCCTGAACATCCAGTTTCATCTGTTTTGCCAGATAAAGAGCCAGGCTATGGGCCATAATTTCCCTGAAGCAGGGGTTTCCGTTTGAGAGAGTCAGACTTGCAGTTTCAGGCTCAGGGCCCTGACTGTACTCTGCATCGACCTTAATTTTCCAGCCCATTTTCTCGTTGAGCAAATTTATATAACTGACAACATCAGGGATTCGTTTAATTTTATAAGGGTTAATTATTTCATATACAGTTGATTCGTCGATTAATAACCCTGAAGTGTTTTTAACAAGCCATTCAAAAAGAGTATGATGAACAAGCAGGAATTCTTCTTCCTCAATCAGTCCATTACGAAATTCTGCATTCTGTGAGGCCTTACATGAAGATTTTTCCCCATTTTCATCGGTTCTCCCAGCCAGGGTGAGAGAGGCAGTTTCGATAGTATCCCTTATTGCCGCACTTAAGTTTCCATTATTTTTTTCCAGAAAGGGCTTTAATTTATCCACATAACACTGGTCAATAGAGATATTCTTTCGGACTATCAAGCGGATTCCCTCTCTTGCCTTCTTGAGACTGTAAGCAGCTCAAAGTTCTTGATATACACATGTTTTCATTTTCGTAAACCCGATCAAAGTTCTTGATATACACACGTTTTCATTTTCGTAAACCCGATAATAGATTGTTGCTTATACTTCTTAATATTTTTGCTAGATTGAAGAGCAAAAAAAACATATAGTAAAATAAAAAAATGCATGATGTAAAAAGAAAAAAACAATTACATTAGAGCAAAAAATAAATTATTTAGAGAAAGACAGAAAGCTCAAATGTCAGGATAATAGAAGAAAAATATAGAATATGTGATAAAATAGAGAACGTAGAATTACGGTCACAAAAAATCAGCATAACCGGAACGGCTTTAAGGTCTGCATATATTACGTACTCTCATGAATAGTGACACCGAAAGACTAGCTAGAGTCCGCATGATAGCAGACTACCAGTTTGGGAAAGGCATCGGAAAAGAACTTTTTCTTGATGGCTCAACGTTCCAGTTATCCAGGACAAAAAGAGTGCGCCAGGTCTTACACTCTGGAAAACGTATGGCTACAGCAAGAGCAAAGGATGGGTTTTTTACCCTCAGTATTGAAGGAGCTTCCATCGTTCACAGGCTTTTGCCAGGAAAGAAGCTCAGGGTCGTCATCTCAGAGGAAGCTGCTCCTTTTGTGGAGAAAGGTAAAACCGCTTTTATAAAACACGTGGTTGACATTGATCCTGAACTGAGGGCCGGAGAAGAAGTACTTGTGACAGATGAGACTAACAGGCTGCTTGCAACAGGGCAACTGCTTCTGTCTCCTGCAGAGATTCTGGCTCTCAACAGTGGTGCAGCTGTGGATGTAAGAGTAGGAGTGGCTTCGAAAAAAGAAAGGTGAATCAAGAACTTAGAAAAACTTATGAGATATAAAAGAGACATTGGAAAAGAGAAAAGAGAAAAAGTGTTAAGTTTTATGCTAAATATCGACGCTTTTTAAATTTTACACAAATTTACATATAGTTAAATATGATATAAAATGCTACTTATATTGCTCAAATATTCTTATAATGAGCGGATAAAATGAATAAGAATATATCATAGATAGTAATTTTTGAATGAATGCCATTTAAAAAAACGGATTTTAAAAGGCAGCTTCAATCCTGAAGTAGAAGTATATAAAGAAATAAGATTTTCAAGAAATAAAGCCAAAGATAACAGTTTCCCGGAGAGTGAGCACTATTTCAGAGTCAGAAGAGATTCTAAAATACTTCCTGGTTCCAGATAACACCAGAATCGAAGCAAACAAAATTACAGTCGAGGGAGACGTTATTGTCGGCAATCACTCTAATATTGAATACAATATAATCGGCGATACTGTCATTATGGGAGAAGGAGTGGTCGTCTCAGGGGATATTGCGGCCAGTAACGATATCAGGATTGACATGTGGTCAAAACTGGGTAACCGGGTAGAGGTTGGAGGAAACGCCTACCTGGGAGAATTTGTAACCATTGACGGGAAACTGCTCGTACAGGGAGACCTGGACGTAGGAAAAGAAGTTAAAATCCGGGGAGGGTTTGAAGCCAAGGGATGGATATTGGTAAGAAATCCGATCCCTGTAATTATCTTTCTATTTCTTTACATAAAGGAAATGATGCGTCTCGGCAAAGGCGAAGAGATTGAAAAAGCCGTAGAAGAACTTTTTGAGGATTCTGAGGACATACAGAGCTTTGAAAGGAAAGAGCCCGCTGAAAAAGTACTGATTGTACCAGCTGACTCAAAGCTTTCCCATGAAACTATTGAGATTGATGGGGAAGCCATTATAGGAAAAAACTGCCTGATAACAGGAAATATTCGAGCACAGGCTGTCTCTACAGGGGAAAACCTGACCTTTAAGGGAAGTATTTACTCAGAAGGCAAGATCTTCATCGGTGAAAATTGCACTGTCTATGGCAATCTTTCTTCAAAAGGAGATGTGCAGATTGGCAGGAACAGTCGAGTTTTCGGTGGAGTGAAAGCCAACTCGGTCTTACTGCTTGAAAACGCGAGGGTAGACGGTACTATAAAAGCCCCTTCGGGAGTATCTTTCTTAAGGGATGCTGCAGAAATGCCTGTTCTTGCAGAGGTCAATGCTTTAGGGAAATTAATTATGGGCAAGACTCATGAATTGCCCGAAAATGAGACTCAGGACAAACCTGAAAAGGAACCTCAGGACGAACCTGAAAAAGAACCTCAGGACAAAATCAAAAAAGGGTCCCGGGATGAACCCGTAAAGCCCCTGAATGTGATGGAAATTGGTTCACCTGCCAAATTGAGTGCGAATGTTTTTGTACCTGGCAGAAAAAGAAAAACGGCCAGAACAAGGGCCCTGGAAAGAACCAGACACTTCACAGGAGCCAGGACTCACAGAAAGGAACAAAAGTCCGAAGAGTAATCTGAGAGTGATTAATCCGACCCGAGTCCTTTCGTATGTCCTTGACACCCAGGAAAATTCCGAATTTCCTCTGACCAAAGTCTTCAGCTTAATTTTCGTTAAAGATATGGCAAATCTTACCCTGCGAGGGTGTGAGCTAATGCTTTTGGGAAAAAGAATTGCGGAAAAAATGTCTTCGGAAAAAATTTCTTTTTTGAGAAAGAGCAGTAACATTCATAGGGAATCAGGGAATTATCTGGGCTTTGGAGATGAAAGAGCAGAACTCAACTCTGAAATTTAACTGTAAACTTTTTGAACCCTCAAAAGAAAATGCTCTCAAAAATCTTAATATCTTAATATCTTAATAATACATTCATTTTGAGCTAGTTGGGCTCCAGATTTAGATATAACTCTAAAATAACCATAATTAGTTTGAAACAACCAGAATTAGTTCGAAATAACTAGAATTTGATCAAAATAACCAGAATTCGGTTAAAATAACCAGAATTAAGTTGAAATAACCAGAATTAATTCGAAATAACCAGAATTAGATCAAAATAACCAGAATTAGGTTAAAATAACCAGAATTAGGTTAAAATATTCCAGACTTTACTCGTTAAACTTTCCAATCAGTTTAAAGGAACAAATTTCATGAAGGGATCCAATTGACAGAGATTGCAGAGCCTGAAAATCTACAGGTTACAGAGCCTGAGAATTTACAGGCAAAATACGATTCAATTATAGAAAAAGATTCAAAATATGTAATGCAGACTTATGGTCGTCAGCCCCTTGTACTTTCAGAAGGAAAGGGAGCGGTTGTCCGGGATATTTACGGAAAAGAGTATATTGACTGTGTAGCAGGAATTGCAGTAAACAATGTTGGACACTGCCACCCGGCTGTTGTCAGGGCAATCCAGGCCCAGGCTGAGAAGCTGCTGCACGTTTCTAATCTTTATTACACTGAGATTCAGGCTGAACTTGCAGAAGCCCTTGTTTCGGTTACAGGAATGGAACGCGTTTTTTTCTGTAATTCAGGAGCTGAAGCCGTAGAGGCTGCGATGAAACTGGCCCGTATGGCTTCCGGAAAAAGTGCCTTTGTAGCTGCTGAACACTCCTTCCACGGAAGGACTATAGGGGCACTCAGCGTAACCCACAAGAGCATTTACAGGGACCCTTTCATGCCGCCTGTAAGTTCCGAAACTACTTTTGTCCCGTACTCCGATGCTGACGCTATCAGGAAGGCTATTTCGGAAAACACGGCAGCCGTGATCCTTGAACCCATTCAGGGAGAAGGCGGAGTTAATATTCCGGATCCCGGATACCTTAAAGAGGTCAGGGAAATCTGTGACGAAACCGGAACTTTCCTTATCTTTGATGAAGTGCAGACAGGCTTTGGAAGGACGGGTACATGGTTCTGTAAAGATCAGTTCGGAGTAGAACCCGATATCATGAGCATGGCAAAAGCAATAGGTGGAGGCTTTCCTATGGGCGCGATCACGGCAAGGGAGGAGCTAAGCTTTGGGCGCGGACAGCACGCTTCTACTTTCGGAGGCGGGCCACTTGCCTGTGCAGCTGCACTCGCTTCAATTGAGGCAATAAAGGAAGAAGGACTCCTTAAGCGCTCAAAAGAGAACGGGGCTTATTTCATGGGAAAGCTCAGGAATATGGAAAGGGAAGATGTTGTAGAAGTCCGTGGAAAAGGGCTCATGATAGGAGTAGAGGTAAACCATCCCTGCAGCGATTTCGTGGACTTTGCAAGGGAACATGGAGTGCTTGTAAATTGCACATCGGAATCGGTGCTCCGTCTGGTTCCCCCACTTGTGATTACAAAAGAACAGATCGATAAGGTAGTTGATGTTCTTGAGCAGGCCTGAATTGATAAAAAAAGAAATATTTGATATTGCAGAGTACGTTCCAGGGAAATCCATTGAAGAAATCGCTTCTGCCTATGGGCTTGACCCGGCCTCAATTATTAAACTCGGCTCAAATGAAAACCCGCTTGGGCCCTCTCCAAAAGCTGTTCAGGCCCTGGTAGACACAGCTCCCTCAGCAAACATTTACCCCTCAGCAGACGCGATTGAACTAAGGGAGGCCCTCTCGAAATACACAGGTTTCCCGGTTTCAAACCTCGTAGCCTCAGGGCCGGGAATGGACGGGTTACTTGACGGGCTTTGCAGGCTGGTTATTGAAAAAGGAGACGAAGTCATTGTTCCTACTCCTACTTTTGCCTATTACGAACTTCCGGCACGGGCATGCGGAGGAAAGCCAGTCTTTGTCAGGAGAAGCCAGGACTTCTCGATAGATCCTGAAAAGATTCTGGAAGCTGCGTCTAGCAGGACAAAGATAATCTTCCTCTGCTCTCCCAATAATCCCTCAGGCAACCTCCTTCCCGAAAATGATCTGAGGAAAATACTTGAAAATACCAGAGCTCTTGTGTTCGTTGACGAGGCATATGTCGAATTTGCGGACAGGAACCTTGCAGGGCTTGTAAGAGAATACGATAACCTTGTTGTGGGCAGAACCTTTTCCAAGGTATTTGGGCTCGCAGGCTTGCGCCTGGGCTATGGAATCATGCCCGAATGGCTGGCAAAAGAGTATATAAGAGCAGCAACACCGTTTTCAGTAAGTCTTCCGGCTTTAAAAGCAGGAATAGCTGCCCTTTCAGATCCCGAACACCACAAAAGAAGCGTAGAAATCGCAAGAGAAGGCAGAAAATACCTGAGAGAAAAAATTCCCTTTAAGGTTTATCCTTCCCAGGCAAACTTCGTACTTGTGGATGTTTCTCCTATGAAAGCAAAAACCGTTACACAGAATCTCATGAAAAAGGGAATTATTGTACGTTCCTGTGATTCTTTCAGGGAGGCTGGAGATACGCTTATAAGGGTAACAGCTGGAACTCCGGAACAGAATGAAAAAGTTATCAGGGCTTTTGAAACTGTAAAGAAAGAGGGTTAAAAGCCTTAATTTCTTTACTTTAAGTTCTATTTTTACGTTGAGTTATGTTTTATGTTAAGATCTGTTTTTTACTTTAATCCGTTTTCTACTTTAATCCGTTTTCTACTTTAATCCGTTTTCTACTTTAATCCGTTTTCTACTTTAATCCGTTTTCTACTTTAATCCGTTTTCTACTTTAATCCGTTTTCTACTTTAATCCGTTTTCTACTTTAATCCGTTTTCTACTTTAATCCGTTTTCTACTTTAATCCGTTTTCTATTTTAATCCGTTTTCTATTTTAGAGGCTATCTATTTCAAACGTTTATCTCTTCGATTTCTAGAATTTTCATCAGCGGATAATTCAACTCGGAGTTATATTCCATTCCGACTTTTATCTTTGAAGAGCCGTATCTTACAGTTATTTTTACATTAAGCATAGGCCCCTGAAGCTCAGAATAACCGAATTCATCATTCAACTTGCCTTTCAACATATCTCTATCAATTTTTACGGAAATTTCTTCCACGTAGGGCTGGACTGAAATGCTTTCCTGGATAGCCTGTTCAAGGCTTGAAACAGTATTTAAATTTACAGGAGAACCCGTAAATTGATGGTAAAGGGCTCCTAGTTTTATTCCTGCCTCAAAAAGTGCATTATCTCTATCAGTTGCTTTTTCTTGGACCAAACAAATCACTTCCTTCTTGGAATTCATTAATTGACGTTTCGGACAAATTGGTTTTATTGTTTTTCTTTCCCGATTCTCAGTCCTTTATTTCGATATTCCTTATTACCCAGATTGCTTAAGACAGGGACTTTGAAAAAAGGACAAAAGATGTAGATCAACATCAGGATAAAAGGCAGGATCGAGAAAATTCGCATATATTCGATATTATACAGGTAGAGAAGCATAGTTATTCCAAAAATGGAAGCTATGAAAACGAGAACCTTGACATTCTTGATCTTCGGATAATTTACCGAACTCACCATAAGAATAGAGAGACAAAGGGTAAGTGCTAGAAGAAAGTCTATCTTGACAAGGTTTTCACTTAACAACATATATGTGACAAGCATAACGCAGCCTGCAGTAATGGGAAGGCCTTCAAATCCAGTTTTACTGGCAGTCATGGAATTGAAGCGTGCGAGTCTGAGCACACCGCAGATAGCATAGAAAACCGGAAATACCGCAACAAGAGGGTCTGGATCTCCCACAAGAGGGTTTATTTGTCCAAACTGCAAGTATATGAGAAGAGCAGGAGCTACCCCAAAAGAAACTGCATCTGCCAGGGAATCAAGTTGTTCCCCGAGTTCTCCTCCTTTAAACCTCCTGGCAATGTACCCATCCGCTCCATCTGCAATTGCTGCAACAAGAAGTAAGATCAAAGCCAGGACAAAACCATTATGGTTTGCCCCAGTTTGAAGTGTGGCAGCCTGGACTGTAGCCTGAGCAGCTACTGCAATTGAGCCGATTCCACAGATAAGGTTCAAAAGAGAGACCAGGTCCGGGAGTCTTAACATTTGAAATACGTTCATGTTCAAAAGTCCCTATCATTTTTTATTGTTGCTATAATAGTCTTGCCTGCAAGTACCCGTTCCCCTTTCCGTACTGTAATTTCAAAATCATGAGGAATCGTTACATCAACCCTTGATCCGAAGCGAATCATTCCAATTCGCTGTCCCTGCTCGATCATATCATTTACTTGAGAATAAGAGACAATTCGCCTGGCAATAGTGCCTGCAATCTGCGTGACACTAACATCCCCATACTTGCTGTGAATAATAAACTCGTTTCTTTCGTTTCTTTCAGAGTCTTTCCAGTAAGCAGGAAGATATCCGCCTTTCTTGTAAGTGATTTCCCTGATAGTCCCCGAAATCGGAGCTCTATTTACATGTACATTCTGGAGAAACATGAAAATACAGATTTTCCGGCCTCGAATATCTATGACAGTTCCATCAGCCGGGGAAATCATATAAGTATCCGAAACTTCAACCTTTCTTTCTGGATCTCTAAAAAAAAGAACCATAAAGAAAGTCAGTGACATTGCTAAGTAAGCAGCGTGGTTTAAGTGGGAGCTGTTCATTGCCTTAGAGAGAATTGCAAATAATGCAGTAATAGACGCAGCTGTAAAAAGCCAGGGTTCCGAACCTTTTGCAAGCATTTCTCTTAATCCCCCTCGGACCTTAGCAGAAGAGATTTCAATTCATTAGAAAGAATGACCCAGAGGCCATCAATCATTCCGAACAGCTCGGGCAGAATCCGGAGTACTGCATATGAAATTACAAAGAGAGCAATGCCTGAACCCGCTTTTGCGATATAGTTATGCGCAATTATAAAACTATCAGCCCCAAACCATTGCTCTCCATAAGCAACTACCACGAAAATGTCCCTGATAAGATTAAGGATATAGATCACGGGTACTGACACAATAAACGCCATAGCCAGTCGACTAAGGGGAGCTCTTACTGCACATATAAGCCCCATAAAGAGAGCAATACTTTCAATAGCCGTACAGGCGAGAATGATTTCCACTGTATACCCATTAAGTGATATCATATTCCAGGCTTTCATATACGCAGGAATGTCTAGATACTGAAGAACCCAGGTAACCTGAGAAGTAACCCCTCCTATAATCAAGGTATTCAGAGAGGCGAAATTCGCAAACGGGAAATAAACAAGAGCTCCGAGTGCACTGGCACTTGTAAGCATCGAGGTTATGTCAAGGGAATCAGCCTCACTCTGATCTGAAAATTTGGAGTGCAACACTTCTCTATTATTAATTATCTTTAGAGGACCTTTTCTGTACTCCAGAAACATGATATACGCTACAAGTAGACAAAATAGGGCTACTACTATTGTTAGGAGCACATTAGCATAGTCCATAATTTTGAGATAATGAAGAGGCTGATAACTCCAGTGGATGGAAAATACACCCCATCCAATCCCTCCAATAAGTTTACGAACCCTTGAAGTTCTGGGGATGACGGATGACGCAACCATTAACCCGACTGCGAGCCAGAGTATACTTTCTATCATTTTTCACGCACCTTTTTTGCCAGAGGTAAGGTTTAGTTTTGAATATTATTTATCTTGTTTCTGAAAGCTCAGAAAACCTCAGGCAAGTTATGAAATTTCCGGGAAGCGGCAAATAAACTTATCTAAATAATTGATAAATATTCATATAAGTTTCCAATAAGTCCAATTAGTTCATAATCGTTAGTATTTAGGAATTCAAAGCTTATGGATTTTACTTTTCGTATTGATCAGGAAATGCAGAATTATTACCTCTATCAAGATAACGATACCGAGTAATTGAGCCTGCAAATAAGATAATAGATTCCTATTATAGAAGAATAACGTTACAAATAGAACATTACCAACATGTTCTCGTTTGTATAAAAAATATAGAGATTGAAGAATTTCAGGAACAGGAAAACTTTTGTTTCGATAAAAGGGAAACATTTAAGAGAAACAACTACATAAGAGATTTTTCTGCTTGACAGGAACTTGACTTATAATGTCAAAATTGAAATAACATGAAGAATTTCTACGTTATGCATAATAATAATATTTCATTCTGGCGTTCCTGCCGGAAAAGCTGATTCAGAAAGGGATTGGTGGCGGAAAAAGAGATCTCCAGGAAAGGAAATATGAAGGCGTTTTATGAAACCCAAAACTCCTAGTTTAACCGTTGATACCGTAATCCTCTTTAAAAACAGGCTTGTGCTTGTGAAGAGAAAAAATCCCCCATATCAGGGAAAATTTGCCCTTCCTGGAGGTTTCGTAGAAATCGGGGAAACTACAGAAAAAGCAGCAGCTAGGGAAGCTTTTGAAGAAACAGGCCTTTCTGTAGAGCTTATCAAACTTGTAGGAGTCTACTCTGATCCTGACCGCGACCCCAGAGGACATACGGTTTCAGTGTGTTACCTTGCAAAGGGATTTGGAGAGCTGAAATCCGGGTCTGATGCCGCTTCTGCCGATCTTTTTGAGCTTGAGTCCGTTCCTGAACTGGCTTTTGACCACAATAAAATTATAAATGATGCAAAAAGTGATATTAATGCAATTCTGCCCCAAATGTAAAAGTATGATGTTTCCTAAAAATGGGAATTTTGAGTGTAGAAAATGTGGAAACATAATACCTATAAAAAGTGATGAAAAAAGTTTTGTCTCCAGAGCCAAGATAGATGATCACGAAATAGTGGTTCTGGAAGGTGAGCAGACTTCAGGCCTGCCGACAACAAGTGCAAAATGCCCAGAATGTGGGAACAATACTGCAGCCTGGTGGCTCAGACAACTGAGGTCTGCCGATGAATCCGAAACCCGCTTTTTCAAGTGTACGAAATGCGGATTTACCTGGAGAGAATACGACTGAAATTTAATTGCCCTTCTATTCCCCCTTGAAAAGTACATTTCCCGGAAAACTAGACCCATCAGGCTACAGCTTCCTTTCTGCTTTAAGCAGAGCCTGAAGCCGCCCTGTTTTCTGACCAAGATTTATATAGTTGCCGGGAGTTTGAATCTAATGGTTTTTCCGATTCCAGAACCCTGTTTGATCACATTTGGAGAATTAATTCTTCAGATGAGCTGGAATTTAGGAATCTGTAAAGAAATTTATATATCTCAAGGGTAATAAATAGTTTAGACTTAAATTTATTATTGGAGAAGAAATATGTTTAAGGCAGCAATTAATGCAGAGCTTCTGAAAGACGCGGTTGCCGCACTAGCTGTAATTGTAGATGAGGTCAGATTCAAGATAAACCCGGAAGGTATTTCGGTAAAAGCCGTTGATCCTGCCAACGTTGCAATGGGAATTTTCGAGCTTGGGTCATCTGCTTTCGACGAGTATAACGCTGATGAATGTGAAATCGGAGTTGATCTGAACAAGATTATGGACCTGCTGGGAATCGCAGATAAGAACGACACAGTCCGGATGGAACTTGAAGAAGGGAATCACAAACTTCTGATTGATGTCGGAGGACTGTCTTATACACTCTCTCTTCTCGATCCTTCTACAATTCGGGCAGAGCCAAGAGTTCCACAACTTGAATTGCCTGCTAAAGTCGTCCTTAACGGTACAGACCTCAGACGTGCTGTTAAAGCTGCCGAAAAAATAAGCGACCATATGCTCATGGGAGTTTCGGACGACACATTCTATATGGAAGCAAAAGGCGATACCGACAAGGTTCGTCTCGAGATGGGCAGGGATCAGCTAATCGACCTGAAGGCAGGAGAAGCATGTTCTCTTTTCTCTCTGGATTATCTGACCGATATAGTCAAACCCACGAATAAAATCAATGAAGTTACTCTTTCCCTTGGAAAAGACTTCCCAATACTCATAGATTTCGAAATTGCGAACGGTGCAGGAAGGATTTCGTACCTCCTGGCTCCAAGAATTGAGTCGGACTGAAATGGACGAGGAACATATCGCTCTTTACCCATTTGCTTCAGAAGTATCTGCTTATGTAGAAAGCCTTAGAGTCTCGCTAGAGAGTTTGCTTAATTCTCCAGCTTTTCGGAGATCTCGAGTTCGCGGGATGGAAAGAGTAATGCAATCCATCGAAGGAGAGATTGAAAAATCGCTCATAAAAGATGAAAGCTGGCTTCTTTCCGAAACTCTCTCTTATCCTTTTGCTCAAATTCTGGTCGCTTGCGTAGATGACCAGTTATTCACCAAACGATACGCACTAAAAGAAGCAGAAGCAGCCTCAAAATGGCTCGAAAAAGAAAGTACTGATTTTTTGCTTGAATTCGGGGAGGATTTTGGGATTCAAGCAGAAGCTGAAGAGTTACAGTTCAGTATGCATTTTGCAGATTATATACGCTTTTCTTCTTCGATAAGGGAACCAATATGGAAATTAACAAATCGACAGCTTCGATCCGGAATGGTCGTAGTTATGAAAAAAGACTTTGTAAGACTCCTTCAAGAAGCGATCAAAGAAAGAATAGAAAAATCATTCCCCATTCCCAAAATCCCTTCTGAAGTATCAAGTTTCTGCGCCCCTTATGTTGCTGAAATAAAAGATAAGTTTGAGGTCCACAAGAAAAAATTCGGGACAACGGACTTTGGTGTAGTGGAACCCGAGCTCTTTCCCCCCTGTATATCCCATGCCCTTGCAAACGTACAGGGCGGAGTGAATCTTGCCCATTCTATGCGTTTTGCCATGACCTCCTTCCTGCTCAGCGTGGGAATGTCAGTGGATGAAATTCTTAACCTTTTCAATGTCTCTCCTGATTTTAACGCGGAATTAACCCTTTATCAGATAGAACATATTGCAGGCGCAACAGGAAACGTATACAAGCCTCCTGCATGTGACACTATGAGAACATATGGGAACTGCATAGGTAAAGACCGATTGTGTGAAAAAATCAGTCATCCTCTGGCATACTACGAGAAGAAAATATATCTGAGAAATAAAGAAAAAGAAATGGAAAAAGAGAAGGAAATGGAAAAAGGGAAGGAAAAACAGGAAAAAAAAGAGAAGGGGAAGGAAATGGAAAAAGAGAAGGAAAAACAAGAAGAAAAAGGGAAGGGAAAGGAAATAGAAAAAGAGAAGAAAAAATAAGAAGAAAAGAGGAAGGAAATAGAAAAAGAGAAGGAAAAACAAGAAGAAAAGAGGAAGGAAAGGAAAAAGGCATAAAATTAGAAATATTATTAGAAATATTATTAGAAAGATTATAAGAAATATTATAATTATAAAAAGATTTATATCAATTATAGACTATTTTTATTAATTATTGATTTGATTGGATAAGATCAATATTCTTTAAGGCCAGCATCAAATTCGTGTGGGAGTTACGCATTTGATTGCACTTATGGTATTTCCTGAAGTTTTCGTGTAACCTGCATCGGAGGCTTTCAATGCCGCTGGATCCTATTTGTAAAAAAATAATATCTGACAATACTGAGTATTTCTCAGATTATGGGGGAAAGAGCTATTATTTCTGCAGTCCCGAATGCAAACAGAAATTCGATGCTCTAGAAAAAAGTGTAATCCGGCTCAAACGGAATCTTAGTGAGAAAGAGAGGATTTCCTTTGGAAAATTAAAAAAGGACATTATAAAACCAGGAATATGTACTCTATGTGGAGCCTGCGCAGCAAGTTGCGAGTATATTACGATAGAGGACGGCGCACCAAAATTGGTAGGCCCCTGTAAAGCCTGTGGGGTCTGCTACTACCAGTGTCCGAGAACCATCACCACAGAAGAGGGACTTATAGGGAGCTTCCGCTTCGCATATGCAGCAAGATCTGCTATTCCCGAAATAAGGGGACAGGATGGAGGAGTTGTAACATCTCTGCTTTTGTATGCCCTTGATGAGGGTTTAATTGACTCTGCCGTGGTTACTACTCGCTCAAAGGAAGAGCCCTGGAAACCTGTACCAGTAGTTGCAAAAACAAGGGAAGAGGTCCTTGAGAGTAGCGGCAGCATCTATTCTCACTCAATGACGCTTGAAGCTCTTATGAGTGCAATTAAACAGGGGATGAACAGCATTGCGTTCGTAGGGACGAGCTGTAATATTGATGCAGTCACTAAAATGCAGAAAAGTTCCTATGGATTTCTACATCTCTTCATGAGAGCAAAGGTTCTCAAACTCGGGCTCTTTTGTATGGACACTTTTTCCTATGAAGGAATTAAAGCAGTACTGAAAAGTTATGGAATTACGCTGGAAAATGTAGATGCCATGAAAATTCGGAAAGGGAAGTTTGAGATTACTCTGAAGGACGGAAAACAACAAATCCTTGACCTCAGCGAATTTGACGAATACAGAAGCTCTTCCTGTCGTTTCTGTACGGACCTTACTGCCGAAAACTCAGATATCTCTTTTGGCGGAGTTGGCAGCCCCAGAGGCTGGACTACAGTCCTTACCCGTTCAGCTCTGGGATACGAAATATTCAATGAAGCCGTAGACAACGGTTACATCGAAGCCCGACACCTTACCGACGACGAACTTGAAAGAGTACTCAACCTCGCCAAGATGAAGAAAGTCCAAATGTATGACCTCAACAGAAGGCAAAAAAAGTAAAGACCTTAAAAATAGATTCTGCAGCCAGTAAAAACCTACCCCGTTACACCCACGAACTCAAAGTTAAAAATCAGCTTATCTTGACCATAATTCAGCCCTCTTGAGCGAACGAAGTGAGCGAAAAGGGCACCGTCCTCCCGAGACGGGACTCGGGTGACGGAACGCGGGTGACGGAATGCGGACTGCAGTTCAGAGCCTTCAAAAGGAAAAAACTTTACTCAGCTGTTCTAATTAGCTTCAACTAACTCCTCAGGATGAAGAGACTCGGCTAAAGGTTCCTGATCTTCCTTCTTGAACACAATTTCAGGAATGATTGCTGTGGTCAAACAGTAATAACATGGACAACGCCGCTTTGTAATCTCATTAAATTTTTCAATTTCTTCCTTGTCCATTTCCGAATCAATTGTTATCTCGAATTTAATATGCTCATAGATAGGAATTACAGGTTCCTGGAAAAATCCAAAACTTGCACTCATGTCCATATCAGCTTTGACCTTTACTTTGAACTGATTGAGTTCTATACCCTCCATTGCAGTCCATTTGGCAAAAGTAGCTGCAAAACAGGATGCTATCCCATACAGACCATACTGTACGGGATTGGGGGCAGTCCCTCCACCTCCTAAAGCTATTGTTTCATCCGATTGAATTAAAAATTCTCCTCCTTTTTCGGTATTTATTTTTACGGAGAATTGAGGCCCTGTTTTGCCTATCTCCCAATTTCCTTCAAACTCAACTATTTTTTTGGTTTTTGAAAGATCATTTTCTGCTTTTTGAAGAGTCTCACCAAATTTATCAACATCTACTCTATTAACTATCAATTGTTCACCTCTTTTGACAGTATCTCAAATTTGCTGTAAATTTGAAGTCAAGTTTTTGCGTACTATGGAGAAAATTAATCTTCCGAGACGTAATTTTTTACACAGTAACTTTTTGATATTTGTGACTTTACAGAAAAATTGGCACACTGCCCCTCTTTTCTAAGATAACTTTTATAGATACCAGAATTTTAAGATAATTTCAAGAGACTTTTAAAATAATTTAGAATAACGCCAACAAAATTTAGAATTATAATTTAGAATTATAAACATGTAGATCATTAATGCAAAAGTATACTTTCAGTTAATGTGGGAATAATCTGCATTGAACACGATAGAAAAAGTCAGAATCAAAGGCATTTAACATTAAAAGCACCTTAATTGTTATTATACTTCAATCCAATCTGGAAAAAGAAAAACACTGATAATTTTACGATCGTTCGATCTCAATTACTCCAGATACATGAGTTTCAGTTAAAAAAATGCCTCTTAGTTCTCACTGTTACTACCACTTTCAAATTTAATCTAAAGTATAAAGATTTATCGATATAATCACAAAAATTTAATATTGATTAAATATGAGAGACCATGAATGATGTTTAATAAATAAGATTTCTCAATTTTTACGAGAAGCTATGTTGAAAGCTTCCTCCTCCCCTGGTCTTTGAAAATACGAAGAATATATATTTATCACATAAACCTATTTGTATTATGCAGCAACCAACGGCATTTATTCGGAATTATTCTATTTTTGAGGGACTTTCATGATCACAAAAGAAGATGTAGAACATATCGGCTGGCTTGCTCGCATTGATATTAGCGAACAGGAAACAGTTGAATACATGGAAAAACTTAATTCAGTGCTGGGGTATTTCGGACAGCTTGACGAGTTGCCGACTGAAGATGTAGCTCCCACATACCACGTGGCTAAGATTTATAACGTGTTCAGGGATGATGTGGTGGAAGAATGTCTCCCGCAGGAAGTTGTTCTGGAAAACACCGAACACAAACAGGACGGAGCCTTCAGGGTTCCGAAGATAGGCTGAGGAGTGGTTTTAATGGCAAAATGGATGAGTGTTGCACAGGTAAAAGAGAAAATTGAGGAAAGCTCAGCCGAAGAAGTAACAGCTCAGTACCTCGAAGCTATAGGAAAGAGCAAAATTAATGGTTATATAACGGTCTCTGAAAAAGCTCTTGAGCAGGCGAAGAAAATTGATGTCGAGGGGCACGATGGTCCGCTTGCAGGCGTTCCAATTGCAATAAAAGATAATATTTCCGTAGTTGGACTGCCAAACAGTTGCGGTTCGAAAATTCTTGAGGACTATATCCCGCCATTCAATGCTCATGTTATTGAAAAGCTTCTCGCTGCAGGCGCAGTGATTCTAGGAAAGACCAACATGGATGAGTTTGCAATGGGTTCTTCTACTGAAACCAGCTACTTTGGGCCGACTGCAAACCCATGGGACCTTGAAAGAGTACCTGGTGGGTCTTCAGGTGGCAGTGCAGCAGCTGTTGCAGCAGGAGAAGCTCCTTTTGCCCTCGGATCTGATACAGGAGGATCTGTACGCTGCCCTGCAGCTTTCTGTGGAGTTGTTGGACTTAAACCGACATACGGAGCCGTGTCCAGATATGGAGTAGTGGCTTATGCAAACTCTCTTGAACAGGTCGGACCTCTTGCAAACAATGTGACAGACATTGCAGTGCTTATGGATGTTATAGCCGGCTATGACCGTAAGGATTCGACTTCAATTGACAGTAAAACCGAATATCAGAAAGCTCTTGTCGATGATGTAAAAGAACTTAAAATAGGGGTCCCGAAAGAGTTTTTCGGGGAAGGCATCCATCCAGATGTTGAAAAGGCTGTCTGGAATGCCATACACAAATGCGAAGATCTCGGAGCGTCCTGGGAAGAGGTTTCTATGCCTCATATAAAATATGCCCTTGCTTCTTATTATATCATTGCAATGAGTGAAGCATCCTCAAACCTTGCAAGATTTGACGGAACACGCCAGGGATATAGAGCAAGCGGTGAAAACTGGCATGCTATGGTTTCAAAAACAAGAGCTGAGGGTTTTGGGACAGAAGTGAAAAGAAGAATTCTCCTTGGAACCTATGCCCTTTCAGCAGGCTATCACGACAAGTATTATTTAAAAGCCCTGAAAGTCAGAACTCTTGTGAAGCAGGACTTTGACAAGGCTCTCTCAAAAGTTGATGTGCTTATGGCTCCAACTATGCCAAACCCTGCTTTTAAGATAGGAGAAAAAATTGAAGACCCGCTTACTCTCTACCTTTCTGACGTGAATACCTGCCCGATCAATCTTGCAGGAGTGCCTTCACTCTCAGTGCCTTGCGGTTTCACTGACGGCCTCCCAATAGGGCTTCAGATAATGGGCAAGCCATTTGACGAGCCTGCTGTGCTGCGTGCAGCATATACTTTCGAGCAAAATACTGATTATCACACAAAGAGACCTCCGGAGGTGGCATAAATGGTCTATCAAAATCCTGACGGAGTAAGAATCGGGCTTGAAATCCATATCCAGCTTAATAAACTTAAGACCAAGATGTTTTGCGGTTGCTCTACAGACTATCACAATGCAGCCCCAAACACTCACACCTGTCCAATCTGTCTGGGCCTTCCGGGAACACTTCCGGTTCTGAACAAAAAAGCAGTTGAAGCTGCAATTAAAGTAGGGCTTGCCCTTGAAGGAGAGATTGCGGAAGAGACACAGTTCCACAGGAAGAACTATTTCTACCCTGATCTTCCCAAAGGTTACCAGATCACGCAGTATGATTTTCCAATCGTAAGCAATGGAAAAGTCGTAATTGAAGGAGAAGATGGAGAATATACAGTAGGGATCACAAGAGCCCATATGGAAGAAGATCCCGGCAAACTTGTGCACATCGGAAGTATAGAGAAGTCAAAAGGTGTCCTTATCGATTATAACAGATCAGGCGTGCCTCTGATTGAAACTGTTACAGAACCTGATATGCGCAGCCCCAAAGAAGCTAGAAGGTTCCTTGATAAGTTCAGGAATATCCTTGAGTATCTGGATGTTTTTGACGGCAATCTTGAAGGAGCAATGCGTGTGGATGCAAACGTTTCAGTCCACTGGGGTACCCGTGTTGAGGTTAAGAACATCTCCTCGCATAAAGGAGTTGAAAAAGCTCTTCTCTATGAGATTATGCGACAGAAGAATGTAATCCGTCGTGGAGGAAAAATCTCACAGGAGACTCGCCACTTCGATGAAGGTAGAGGTGTAACGCTCTCAATGAGGACAAAAGAGGAAGCTGAGGATTATCGTTACTTCCGAGAACCTGACCTTATGCCTATGCGCATTACCGATTGGATCCCTAAAATTAAGGAAACTCTCCCTGAACTTCCGGATGCAAAACGTGCTCGTTTCATAGATCAGTACGGAATTACAGATATGCATGCAAAGTCTCTTACATCAAAGATTATGCTTGCTGACTTCTATGAAGGCGTCTGTGCAAAAGGAGTGGACTCGAAGATTGCAGCTACCTGGACGGCTGATGTCTTCCTTGGGGAATTAAATTACCGTGACCTTGTAATCTCTTCTTATGACGGGGAGAGAATAGGGTTTATCCATGCAAAAGACCCGGAGATAAAGAATTCTATCAAGGTTTCGGCTATGGTAGAACTGGTTAATATTTTTGCCGAAGGTAAAATCAGTGATCGGGCTGCCGTTGAAGTCATTCGAACTATGCTGGACACTGTGGAGGAAAAGACCCCGTCCCAGATTATCGAAGAAAAAGGCCTTTTCAAAGCTGAAGACAACCTGGTGACTAAAGCAATTGCCGAAGCAATCGCCGAAAACGAAGCTGCAGTACAGGACTATCTTGGAGGCACGGAGAAATCCCTGAACTTCCTTGTGGGACAAGTCATGAAAAAGACAAAAGGTACGGCAGACGCAAAAACTGCACGCGAACTGATAATTAAAGAACTGAAAGGGTAACCCTACAGGGTTCACCTTTTTATTACATTTTAACTTATCTTACGTTTCTTAATAAAGTATTCAGTTGATTTCATAACCTGAGCTCTTCTAATCCTCAGTCTAATCCTCGTTCTAATCCTCATTCTAACCCTAATTCAGGATTTATTTTTCAAAATGGGTCTTCTAAATGTGTATTAACTCAATCCTGAATTAATAAATCTCAGGCCTCCGATCCTCTATGATGGAACCAGTTTTTCTGATCTCTTTTAACTCTTCGAGATCGATTTCCCCTATTAGAGCACACTCTTCCTTTCCGGCTTCTGCCAGAATCCGGCCCCATCCATCGGCAATAAAAGATCTGCCTGGATAAGTTGAAAACCTATCATTTCCCGCTCTGTTACAGGCGATATGTAGCAGTTGGTTTTCAATTGCTCGAGAAAGGGACATAATGCGCCAGGGATAGATATAAAAATCAGGCATGTCAGAAGCTGAAACCAGAAAATCCGCTCCTTCAAGGGCAAGTTTTCGGGAAACTTCCGGATACCGGATTTCATTGCAGACCATAAGCCCCATGGAGAGACCATACTTTTTCAGCCGAATAGGATGTATATCTTCTCCAAGTGCAAAATATTCTTTTTCAAGACCATAAAGCTGGGTTTTTCGGTGGATGCCAGCTAGCTTTCCGGACTCAATACAGAACCCCAGGTTGAACTGAGGAGGAATATTCATTTCATTACTGAATTCTGAGCCTACTCTCTGTTCTATCATCGACCCTGCAAGGATACAATCATATTCCTTTGAAAAATCACATAAGGCTCCAATGGTAGGACCGGAAGCAGTTTCAGCTAGCTCAGATATGTGGTCATAACAAAAACCGGTGGAGAAAACTTCCGGAAATGCAAGCAGTTCAGCTTCTTTCGAAACCGCTTCTTCTGCCAGGGAGAGGGCACGCTCAAGGTTTTCCTTTTTTGAACAAAGGGAGATATTCATCTGGATGCAGGCAACTTTCATGGTTTTCACTCTTTCCTTGCACGAATTATAAGTTATTTTACTTCATAAAGTTACTCCATTTCATAGTGTTAGATTGGAGGCGCAATAAAAGCTGAAAAAAATTTGAAAGACCACAAACAAGGTTTTACAGGCGAAGTACACACAGGGAACATGTAAACTTCAAACTTACAGGATTCTCCTAACAAGGAAACATTGCAAAAGAGAGATTGAAAAAGAGAGATTGCTAAAGAGAGATTGAAAAAGAGAGATTGCTAAAGAGAAATCGATAAAAAGAGACAGTGAAAAACTTCAACCGGAAAGGACAGAAGAGAACAGGCAAATAGGATCTATCAGTAAATTATTCAATCCGTTTTTCTGGTCTCGTTGACTAAGAGTCCACGTTTTTTGAGTGAATTAGCTTATGGAGGAAATCAATATTATTTACAACTTCTCCAGCTTTTTATAGACTTGTGCAGGAATTGGAGGTTTCGCTGATTTATGGGAGTCACTTTTGTTTGGTTTTTAAAGGGTGTTCTTCTGAGGTTTTTTGAATTTTTACATTACTTAACAGATCGAGACTTTTGTAGAGTTACTGAGGGAATCGAAACTTTTTAAGGCATTATTACAGATTGTTTCCGAAAAGTTATTTGGCCTGTCCAAACATATGTCTTTTTCCGGTTTATTTCTGGGTTTATTTCTGGGTTTATTTCTGGGTTTATTTCTGGAATTCAGATTTTTGTTGACCGGACAACCCCAAGGCTTTCCATAATTTTCATTTCCGCTGGTGTGATAAACATTCCGTTACTTAACAAAAACCCATGCAAAACGGGTTTGGAAGAAGTCTTATGGGTTGCGTCTTTCATTTCTGAAACTCCATTTGTTTTGTGGTAGTCCATGATTTGACACTTGAACTACGGAAAGAAATTACCGTGTTATAGTATAAATAAATTTCCCTCATACTGAATAAGTTAATTTAAAAAAGGTTTCACACTTTATGCAACTAACATATTTCCCAAATCTTTGACTTTGCTTTCAAAGATGAGTGATTTTACGTTATCCGGCGGCTTTATCTGTGTATGCCTAACAAAAGAATAATCCTACCAACAACGATTCCATTACGATGGCAGATATTTCTCCATATTCAGAAAAGAAAATAACGATGCTTGTTTAGTGTCCATTTCTTCCACAATAATTTTGCTTTTTTTGGATTCTTTTTCCTGAACTACTGCAATCTTAATTTCAGACAGTTTTTCAATCAGTTGTTTCATAGAAAACCCATATATCTTTGCTTCCCAGGCCAAATATCTGTAGAAAAGCAGGCCAATCATAGCCAAAAATACATGAACCCTTATATTTTCATCCTTGTGGTGATAAACTGGTCCTACAGGGACAAGTAAATGGTCGTTCAACAGCTTAAAATCGTCTTCAACAAGGTTTTTACTGTTATATGTTTTCACTATCTTTTTAGTATGCCACTCCTGCTTATCCGTAAACAGAATATTCTTACCAAACGTTTTTTCACACCTTTTTTCGTTTTCCCCATCAACCCAGAACTTCAACTGAGGTTTTTTCCTACCTTCAGGAGCTTCAATTATTTCGTATTTAATGACAGTCCTGAATTTTTTAAGAATAATTTCTGCAACTTCATTTTCGACACTGCTTCTGTTTCTCTCTTTTCCTTTACTGCTTTCTAATCTTCTCTGCAGGTCTTTCAGTTGATCAATTATTTTTGATTTGTTTGTTTCATAAGTGCTTTTTTGGAGTTTGTAAGTCCCTTCATTATAGGTAATTACGGTTGTGAATTCTGTTCCGTAGAACTGATGTTTTGTCCGGCACCCAAAAATCTCGTTACCTTTTGTATTCTTATACAGGTATTCATACCTTGAAAGTGGAACATCAAGGAGATCCTCAGCTTGATTTGCTTTTGCGGCTCCTACAAAACTCATTTTTGAGATTACCTTTTCAATGTTATCCTTAGAGTTGTTACCCTTATCGAAAACAAGAACAAGATCTTCAGAACAGATATTTAATTCAGTTAGTCGATTTATGATTTTGTCTACAATACCCGAAAATTCTTCCGAATCAGGAACATTTCCAGGATAAGTTTCGTGAATAAAGGGTATATTGTTTTCATTTACAGCCAGTGATACACAAATTTGATTTTTGTCTTTACGATGCTTTTTGTTATATCCTTTATGAAGCAGTTCACTTTTTTCATCATAATTAGTGGCAAAGGTAAACCAGTTTGATTCATCAACAAACATTATTGATGGAGTTAACCCCTTCTCAACAAGAACCCGACAAAGGTCGTCTTCAATCTTTTTCATCGTATCTGAATCAATGTAACTCATTTGGTTCAGGAAATTCTGGCAATTTAGTTTGTGAGGAAACTTCCACATGAAAGATATTGGGGATTTTTTGAACCAGTCTTCGATCCCGTTTTCACTTAAAATGCCGTGACTTTTCCCAATTATATCGAGTAAAAGGTATTCTCCAACACTCAATCCATCTATTAATTTTTTGTCAGTATGCTTGTTTACTATGTCAATGAATCCAAGTTCTTCATTTACATGAAGGAGTGCGGCAAGCTTGCCGTACTCAAAAGACTTAAGTTTATCATAAGGCATCGATTCACATTGTTTTTTCATTTCAAGTATTTTTTCTGCACTACCCAGATAAATCTGAAAAACAGTCTTTACCTTTCCGTTAACCCTGGCAGCTTCTACAATGTACCAGTAAGGTTTGCCTTTGATAAGTTTCTTTCTCAAAAATACCATACTCTTTAATTAGGATCAACCTTTATATATACTTTTCCAAGTAAATCATTATCAATAGACTTATTAAAGTGAATTTAGTAGTTAGGATCAACAAATCAAAGAGAAATGAAAAGGCATCTGATAGTGGTTTTGAGGAAAAATCCAGGCAAAAATCGCACTTCTTTGAAAGTAAAGTTTGAAGTAGACATCCAAACCGACGGGAAAAAACTTTCATTTCCAGTCAACTTCATTTAACCAAAGATTTTTATAACCGTTGTTCAGAAAAAAATATATGGCCATCCCTACAGCCAGGTACTCTGAAACCGCAACTGTCAAGATAGATTATGAAAAGTGTAAGGCCTGCGGCCTCTGTGTTAAAGTCTGCAAAGGAGCCCCTCTCTACCTTGAAAATAACAAAGTAAAGATCGACCAAACCCGCTATTTCGGCTGCATCGGCTGTGGGCACTGTGTTGCAGTTTGCCCAACAGGAGCCATTGCGGTTGAAGGAAGAGACATAACCCAGACTTCCTTTATAGATATTCCAGTGGAAGAGACCCGCGCCGGGTACGGAGAACTTATGGCTCTCATGCTTTCCAGGCGCAGCGTCCGGGAATTCGAGGACAGAGGAGTTGAACAGGAAAAAATAGACAAGATCCTGGCAGCAGCAAGCACGGCGCCCATGGGAATTCCACCTTCAGATGTTGAGGTCCTGGTTATAAAAGGAAAAGAAAAAGTAAGGGAATTTTCCGATGACATGTTAAAGCTTATAAAAAGCCAGAAATGGATATTTTCGAAACCCGTACTTCTCCTGATGCGGCCTTTCATGAAGAGAGAAGAGTATGAAGTTGTTGACAAATTCATGTATCCGGCTATTGAAGCCTTTGAAGAAATGAGAAAAGAAAACACTGATTACCTGCTCTATGAAGCACCCCTTGCGATGTACTTCCATGTTTCTCCTTATGCTGATCCCGCAGATCCACTTATCACAGCCACCTATGCAATGCTTGCTGCCGAAACCCTGGGCCTTGGAAGCTGCATGATAGGAACCATTGGTCCAATGCTGAAAAGTGGGGGCAAGGAAGTAAAAGAAAAGTACGGAATCAATATCCGAAACCAACCGGGAATAGTGGTCATTTTCGGTTACCCTGCAGTAAAGTACAGACGCGCTATCCGGAGAAACCTGGCTCAAGTCCATTATTATTAACAAAGAATTTTTTTAAATTGCTATCTGACCTTCTTCCTCAACCTTACAATTTAATATTCTTCAAACTCGCACTCAACTCTCTTATCCTCTCGAATTCATTCTTCACTTCAGCCGAAACCCTGTTAAAAGGACATCCAAAATAGATACAGCGGCAGCACTCATACCTCCATATCGTTAGCAAGAAAATCGAAATAGAAACCAGGTAAGCACCCAATAAAAACGGTTCTTTCAAAAGCCAGGGAAGCGGAAAGATAATCACGGCCATGAACCCAAGACTCGTAATGGCGAGATCGAATTTTCCTGGAGGATACGGCCTTGGCCTGAAATGTTTCGGCCAACCCCAATTCATCATGCATCTCACTTTTTTCTCACTCATTGCATAGTAAGGGCAATGGGTGCAGAAAAAACGCTGTTCCAGGACATAAAAGTGAAAGAAGACTAAGAAAAGATAGGCAAGTACCCACCCTGTTGAGTAAATGCCAATTGCAAGTCCCGCCGAAAATAGAAGAACCAGCGTTACGAAGTACCAGTAGAGAAAGTCCTTAAATTCGTGTTTTATTTTAAGGGAAACGCATCTATTTGAGCCTGACACCCTGAATTCATTTTCAGAAAGATCAAAGTTATCTGAGAGGTCCCCTCTCTTTTTAAAATCTTTTTTGATTTTATCCGGCACCCGATTCACAGGACACTCAAAGTTAATGCATCTTACACATTCATACCGATGGGCTGTCAGAAAAAACAGTATCCAGGCAACAATATAAGCTCCCAGAAGTAGAGGGTCACTGATCAGCCAGTAAACCGGAAAAAGAAACACGGACAAAGCCCCAAGAACAATAATAATCTTTTCAAAACGGCTGTGAGGTCCGGGACGATCTTTAAAAAGTTTTGGTACTCCAGGAAGCATCATGCACTTTACGCAGCCTTTGCTCCGGATATAGTAAAAACAATGAGTACATGCGAACCGGAGTTCTATAACCAGGAAGAAAAAAAGGGCTATTCCTATGTAAACCGCTACCCACTTGAGCGAATCTCTGGCAATCCCTATTGAACCGATCAGGAAAGGTATCACGTTTAAGAAATTCCAGTAGAGGCGGTCTTTAATAGAATGTTCTGTTTTGAGAGGATGCATGATGCCTGAAGAGGACATGATGAGTTTTTGGGAAAGGAAAAGGTATAAAGGTTTGGATTTTACGGTGTTTTACTGGAAAGCGGTCTTTTGAGGAGGAGTAATTTCTGAAATCGAATCAGGGTCACGTAAATAGATACAAAATAATAAACTATAAAAAGATACATACTCAAAGTTCTAAGTAGGACTAACATATTTTTTGAGTGATCTAATGGCAGTTCCAGATTATCAATCCTTAATGCTTCCTCTGCTTAAATATGCAGGAGATGGAGAAGAGCATAAAATTCGCAATGCTATTGAGCATCTTGCAGAAGAGTTAAGATTAAGCGAAGAAGAAAGAAGAGAACTTTTGCCAAGTGGCCAGCAAGCTGTATTTAATAACCGTATTGGATGGGCACGTACTTACCTGAAAAAAGCTGGTTTGCTTGCTTCGGGAAGAAAAGGATATTTTTCTATTACCCAGAGAGGACTGAATGTCCTTAAAGATAATCCTGCATATATTGATGTTAATTTTTTAACTCGATACAAAGAATTTAACGAGTTTCGTCGAGGAAAACAAGTCGAGAATATTGAGTTAGGCAAAGCCCAAAATAAAACTGAGCAATTAGACCCATGGGAATCTCTTGAACTCTCATACCAACAACTTCACAATGAGCTTGTCTTAGAAATACTCTCGGCAGTAAAGAAGTGTTCTCCCACTTTCTTTGAATCTACAGTAATCGATGTCCTGACAAAAATGGGATATGGAGGTTCAAGAGCAGATGCAGGAAAAGCAGTCGGTAGAAGCCACGACGGTGGGATCGATGGAATCATAAAGGAAGATAGGCTTGGACTTGATGTAATTTATATTCAGGCAAAACGCTGGGAAGGCACTGTCCCAAGACCTGAAATCCAGAAATTTGCAGGCGCTCTGATAGGAAAGAAAGCAAAGAAAGGAGTCTTTATAACAACCTCTACTTTTTCAAGAGAAGCTCTTGAATATGCCAATTTCACAGGGAACATTGTATTGATTGATGGAGAAACGCTTGCAAGACTAATGATTGAGTATGATGTGGGAGTTTCAAAAGTAAAATCTTATGATGTTAAAAAGATTGACACGGATTATTTTGATGACGGATTAACGTAACTATATTTTTATTTTTTTCTTTGTTTACTGAATGAGTCCGTCCCAAAACTAATTTTACCCTCAAATAAGTAAAGTTTCAAAACTATTTTTGTGATGAAAAAACAATTGATTATTTTGAATATGGGATTCAAATAAACAATTTTGAGTTTTGAAAACAGTTCTTCAATAGATACATATACTTGAAGTCACAATAATAGTTTGATTTCAAACTAAATATTTGAAACATGCAAATGTAAATATATCAAAAAAGAGATATTGGTTATTGATGTAAGCTTTGAGAGGGGGAGATTCCAGAGGAAAATATAATTTCTTGAATGAGATTTCCCAATTTGAAGATAAAGTTGCCTTTTAAGAGAATTTTAAGTTGATTCAGGATAAATAAGGAAATCGAAATAACACAAATGTGATAACCTGCGCTTGCAGGAGAATAAATATATATCTATATTCAGGTGATATAAAACTGATTCTAATCTGCTTAATTTATAAAAATAAGTTCAGAAACAAGAATCAAAGACCGAAAACCCAGACATTAGCCTGGGAGGACGTCGTGTGAGAAGTCATGAAGAACATGCTTAGAACTACAATTTTGCTTGCCGCCCTTACAGGTCTCCTGGTTCTGATAGGAAGCCACTGGGGTACAGGCGGAATGATTATTGCGTTCCTGTTTGCAATAATTATGAATCTTGGAAGTTACTGGTACAGCGACAAAATAGTACTCAAAATGTACAGGGCAAAGGAAGTTTCACCTGCGGAAGCTCCAAACCTGCACAAGATCGTCGATGGACTGGCCATGAAAGCAGGAATCCCAAAGCCTAAAGTGTATATCGTAGAGTCCGGAATGCCAAACGCCTTTGCAACCGGGAGAAACCCAGAGCATGCGGCTGTGGCTGCTACAACCGGAATTCTTCAGCTACTCTCTTATGAAGAAATGGAAGGCGTGCTGGCACACGAGCTCGCACATGTGAAGAACAGGGATACCCTGATAAGTGCTATAGCTGCAACCCTTGCAGGTGTTGTCACAATGCTTGCCCACTGGGCACAGATAGCTGCAATTTTCGGTGGCTTGGGCGGCAGGGATGATGACAACGGAGGAATCATAGGCCTCATTGTAATGATCTTTGTAGCGCCTATTGCTGCAACTTTGATTCAGCTTGCAATCTCAAGGTCAAGAGAATATGCAGCCGATGCGGAAGGAGCCAGCATATCCAGAAAACCCTGGGCTCTTGCCAGTGCCCTTGAAAAACTCGAATATGGGAACTCTCACTACAGTCCGAGAGTTTCAGACGTGCAGGCACAAGAAAGCAGCGCCCATATGTTTATTGTCAATCCATTAAAAGGAGGAGCAATTCAGTCTCTCTTTAGCACTCACCCAGCAACCGATGAAAGGGTAAGGCGTCTTAAGGCAATGAGGTTCTGAGAATATTTCTCAGACCTTTATTTTTTAATTCTTTTATTCATACTTTTTTTGTTTAGTTTTCCAGGTTTTCCATCTTGATCCTGTTATTCAGATTTTGTTTTATCCGGATTTTAATTCAGTTTATATCCAACTGCTTTTTTTCTTTAGATTTTATTTACTCTCCCTTCCATATTTTTTGTCCGGAATTTCCATGTCCTTTATTTGCTCGGAATTTCCATATCCTTTTTTTGTCCGGAATTCCATGTCCTTTATTTGCCTGGAATTTCCATGTCCTTTATTTACCCGGAATTTCCATATCCTTTATTTACCCGGAATTTCCATATCCTTTTTTGCCCGGAATTTTTTTAAATCTGGTATGATATATGCTATCAATATACACAGTGAGATTTTGAATTAGATCTTAGAGAAAGCACTTATAAAAGAAAGTGGTGAATAAAGAAAAAAGAATAAATAACTACCTATGTAGAATATTGTGCCATATTTAGCTATGGGAAAATGTTGTCCGAAAAATCCCAAAAATTAGAGACATTGATCAAAGTGCTGGATTTGAGATATTTCGGATCAGGATATCAATTGTGCACACCCTATTCTGATTTTATCGGGGAATTTTCAATGGAAGATAGATTCGAAATTGGCAGGATTATCAGAGCAAAAACTATCTCTGACGCATGGTACCGCGGGCTTAACATCATCCAGAATCACGGACAGGTTATTACGGATGAAAGAGGAAGCCAGATCAGGGAATTTATGGATTTGATGATCATAATTGAAGATCCCTACACTGACAGAATCCCGCATGAGACTGCCTGGAATGAAGAAAGGCTTGAAGAGTATGCAAAGCAACTGATCTCAGGAGAAAATACACAGGACTTTGAATACACATACGGACAGCGCCTTAGGAACTGGCATGGAAAAGTAGATCAAATAGATTATGTGATCGAAAAGCTACAGCAAAATCCTACTTCCAGACGAGCAATCGCAGTTACCTGGATTCCTCCTGTAGATACAAAAGTTAATGAAGTTCCCTGCATGATGCTCGACGACTTTAAAATAAGAGATGGAAAGATACACCTCACAACTCTCTTCAGAAGCCACGATTTTGGAGGAGCCTATCCGGCAAACCTTTACGGGCTCTCGAAACTCCTGGAGTACGTGGCTGATAGGGTAGGAACAAAACCCGGAACGATCACAACTATCAGCATCTCAGCACATATCTATGATCATGACTGGGATATGGCAGAAAATATCGTAAAAGGGGTTAACTGAGTTCTAAATTGAGCTTTAAACTAAGTTTTAAATTGAACTCTAAACTGAGTTCTAAATTGAACTTTAAACTAAGTTTTAAATTGAGTTCTAAACTGAGTTTTAAATTGAGTTTTAAACCGCCTTTAAATCATATTCAAAATATTCAATTCTGTTCAAGTTATTAGCAGCGTTGTAAAAAGGTTATTCAGAAGCTAGAAGTAAGCACCTGAATCTCATGAAAAAACCAAATAAGAAATAGAAGAGATCTGGTACATATGCGTGTTTCTATTGACAAATCCTCGATCAAAGGGGAAGTCTTTGCCCCACCTTCAAAGAGCTACACTCACAGGGCTGTAACCCTGGCAGCTCTTTCAAAAGAATCAACCGTCGGGCGTCCCCTGATTTCGGCCGATACACTTGCCACAGTCCGGGCTTCCGAGATGTTTGGGGCCTCAGTTGAGAGGGAAGAAGACAGGCTTATTATCCACGGAATTAATGGGAAACCCAATGTCCCGGATGATGTAATTGATGCTGCAAATTCAGGGACAACTCTTCGCTTTATGACCGCAGTAGCAGCACTTACTGATGGAATTACAGTGCTAACCGGAGACGCCTCCCTTCGTACCCGGCCAAACGGCCCTCTTCTTGAAGTTCTTAATCAATTGGGAGTAAAAGCCTGTTCCACTCGAGGAAACGAGAGAGCTCCACTTGTCGTAAAAGGCGGACTTAAAGGACAGGATGCGAGCATTGACGGCTCTATCAGTTCCCAGTTTATCTCAGCCCTTCTAATAACCTGCCCGCTTGCCGAAAACAGTACCACCCTTTATATTACAGGAAAACTTAAGTCCAGACCTTATGTGGATGTAACCCTTGAAATGCTTGAACTGGCAGGCATTAAAGTTCATGTCGATGACAGTAATGGCACCAGATTCATAATCCCGGGAAAACAGAAGTATGACTTCAAAGATTATACTGTTCCCGGCGACTTTTCCTCTGCATCTTACCTCCTTGCAGCCGCAGCTATGACGAGTGAGTCTGAGGTTACAGTCAAGAACCTCTTTCCCTCAAAACAGGGGGATAAGGTAATCATTGAAATCCTGAGACAGATGGGAGCAGATATTACCTGGGATAAAGAAGCAGGCAATGTGACCGTCAGAGGAGGAAGACAATTAAAAGCTATAACTTTTGATGCCGGAGCAACTCCTGACCTTGTCCCTACAGTTGCTGTTCTGGCTGCAGTTGCCGAAGGAACTAGCAGGATTGTAAATGCCGAACATGTCCGATATAAGGAAACGGACCGCCTGCGAGCCCTCGCAACCGAACTTCCGAAGCTTGGGGTAGACCTAAAAGAGGAAAGAGACAGCCTGACAATTACCGGCGGAAAACTGCGTGGAGCATCAGTGCATGGCTGGGATGACCACAGAATAGTTATGGCTCTTTCAATAGCAGGAATAGTTGCAGGAAATACAACAGTTGACACAACAGAGTCTGTATCGATTTCTTACCCGGACTTCTTTAAAGATATGCGCAGCCTTGGAGCAAAAATGGAGAAAGTCTCGGAAGAATTAAGTTGAAAGTACAGATTTCTAAGTGCGAATTAGCAGATTAGAAGAATATTAAATAAAGCCAGATGCCGATTTAATATGAGTTTGATAACCTATCGTAAAAGGTATCCTCATATTTTCAATGTTTTTCTTGTTAATGTTTTCTTGTTAATGTTTTCTTGTTAATGTTTTCTTGTTAATGTTTTTTTGATGTTTTCTTGTTAATGTTTTCTTGTTAATGTTTTTTTTACTGTTTTTACTGTTTTTACTGTTTTTTTGTAATGTTTTCTTGCAATGTTTTCTTTTTTGATAACCTCCGAGAGGTCAAAAAATTAGTTATTTTCTAAGTGAATCTGAAATGAAATACAGAATTGATAAAAAATAACATAGTACTTATACAAAATATTCTATATTTTAGTATATGGAAATGAGGTGTAGGTGTGGAGATAGATGCATAAAGCCTATTTCGGAAGCGCTAAAAGACATTGAATTATTCTACAAACAATGCAAAGATTGCAAAACCGAAAAAATAAAGAAATTCTCGCCTCTAGCAGAACAGATTAATTTAGATGAAATAGATAACTATTTTGGAAGTTGTAAATGCGGGAAGAGGCAACTTGATATTGTAATGGCTCACGTGCTAAAAATAATGATCGATGAAGGAATAAAAGATAAAAAAGCCAATTTAAGGAACTCATGTGTTCCTCTTGTGACTCCTGGCTATCCAAATGATACTGTTCCCTATTTGCCTAAGGGTTGTTTAGTAATATTATCTAATGAAGTGGATAAAAAATGTGCTGAAAGAATTATAAAGGAAGTTGAGGAAGTTAGAGGGGTTTTAAAGGGAGATATAAGAAAAACTGTGGGCGTAAAAGATTCTGATTCTAACCCTCATGTATATGAACTTCTTGCCGGATGCGATCTGAGATGTGATATTGTACAGACTCCTTACGGTGCTTTAGGAACATACAAATATCAGCGTGAAATTCACATAGAGTTCCCACAGATAAAATCACCCAAAATAGAGATACTTGAAAAAGCTTTGAAAGATTATGATAAGCCTACTGTTCTTGATTGTACATGTGGCCCTGGTACTTTAGGAATCGCATGCCTTAAAGCAGGTGCACGAAAGGTTGTTTTTAATGATATATGGAACCCTGCAATAGAAACTACTTTGGTTAATTTAGAAGCTAATGGATTTCCAGTCAAACTTTCAGGCAGTGAAGGTGAATTAATAGCATCTGGAGACAAGTTTGAAGTTTATAGTATGGACGTAAGAGAACTAGTGAATTGGTTGGATGAAAAATTTGATGTTTGTATTATAGACACATTTCCTGGTGTGGATACAACAGAATTTGTTGAAGCCGCAGGCAAATTAGGCAAAAAAGTTGTCGTTATCTAAAGTAGAATAATATGAATTGAGAATGTATCAAATTTAGTCTTTTTGTTTAATATTTTGGAATACATTATTGAAGACTCTAAGCAGCCAAAGATCTTTCCTAGTGAACCGATTCCAAAATAAATCCATTTTAGACTATTATTTTACCAGAACTACATCTCTTTCTTATTTTATGTTCTCACATAAATAAGACTGATTTTCGTTAACTTGATTTATATATTGACTAGTCCTTTGTATTATTCGTTTATCGAGTCGACTCTTAGTCCTCTCAACAAGCTTTTTCAACGACTCACCTTCAGCTTCATAGGTATATATGTTATGCCGTGCTCCGTAGTCTTTTCCCCCGTAATAACGAAGCCAAGTCTCTCATAAGCTATTACTGCATAAGGAGATGAATGTACTGAGATAAATGAAACATTCGGTTGCTCTTCTTGTACTTTAATAATTGCTCTAGCTAGAAGCTCCCTAGCGATACCATGACCACGATAATCTACAAACAAAAGAGCTATCCTGTCAGGTGGCATAAATTCTATCATACCAACTATTTTCTCGTATCGAAAGGCTAAGAATACAAAACTGCCTGATGCAGAACGTTCTGCCATAGACACAGGGTTTGCAAAGCGATAAAACTCTTTTATTCCTTCATCATTAAAATCCGGTGCTACAAGCTTATCAAAGACTTTCCTGATCAAAGCACAGATATATTTTTCTTCACCTGATTGCATGGTTCTATAATATATTCTTTTCATAATATTCTTTGAATGTTCCTTATTCATTTATATTTCTTTTCTATATAGTAAATTTAAGTATAGACAATCTAGCATTCGATTCCAAAATTAACTATCAACGGAAGAAGAATTCATTGATCAATGGACGAATTAAAAAGTTCAGGTTTGTGAACGTATTTTGGAATCAAAGCACTAGTGTACTTTTTTGACCCATCTCTCAATTTACCATTACTGCTTTTACGCTCTTATTTTTCTTTTGCTTTTAAAATACTAGTGTCAAGAAAATTTAGTTATTGGTCATTTTATTGGTCATTTAAAGCTCAGAATCATTGTGTGCTGACAAGAAACTACTAAAAATTATGTTCAATAATTAAGTTGCCATGACACTAGTACATTGAGCTTTATTCAGTTTCTTGTGAGTTTTAGAAAAGAAAATAAAGAGTTGTAGTTTCCATGAAATCATCAACTTCGTGAAAGAAAGTTCAAATTTATAATTGATACATAATATTTTTAAGACATCTTCTTAATTGAAATAAAGCTTCCTGAAAAACAGAAAGAGAAAACAAGTATAAAAAAGAGACAAAAAGTAGGCCAGAAGGCCTACTCTGTTTTAAATTGTTGAATTTATTGAGTTTATTTTGCTGCTGGAATGACGAGGGATCTCTCACCGGCAGGCACGAACTCTCTGATTGCACCGCGGCCGAACTCTCTCCTGGGCTCTGCAAAGTTGAAGGGCATGAGGTCGTCAGCGAAGCAGACCTTGATGAGGGGGTTGACGGTGAATGCGTCTCCACGGCCTGCGTGAGCTGCCTGAGCGATACCTGCATATTCACCCTGGTGACCGACGTTCATTGCGTAGTTGGGGTAGTTTGGACCACGGAGTTCGTCTGGGAGACCTTCGTCGCCCTGGTAGGACAGAACGTTTGTGGCACCACACTGATCCTGCAGGTCGTATCCGAAGAATCCGAGCCTTCCCCATGCTTCCTTGTGCAGGTACATAGAGAGGTACCAACCTGAGAGACCGGCATTGGCGTTTGCGGTTGCGAGGGCACTTGCAATACCAGCTGCTGCTGCGAGCACGCTTGCTCTCTGGGAACCACCGAAGTGATCTTCAAGGGCTGTTGGGAACTTCTCGTAGGTCTCGATACCGTAGAGTGTAGACTCGGTTGCGATGTCCTTTACGACTTCAAGGGTTGCCTTTACCTTGTTGTCTTTGCCAATGGTTGCAGCGCCGTTGTACTTGTCATTGATGTAGTCAATGTTGTAGTACACGTTGTTGTCGAGGATATCGTCAGTGTATGCAGCTGTTGCATACTGTGTGAATCCGACACCACCGGACATATAGGATCCGAGCCAGATCTGGTCGTAGAGCATAGTGCCTGCACCGACGACTTCAAGGGAAATCTTTCCTGGGTCATCGGAGACACGGCTTGTCTGGACAATGTCTGACATGTGACCAAAGGACAGTCCACCGGGCTCATTAGGACCACGTGCACGCCTTGCGGGCAGCATTTCACCCATGGAAACCAGAGCTGCGTGCTTTGCAGCAAAGGACAGGTCAGCGACGGCTGCTTCACCAGCGCACATTGCGTATGCGGAGATGAAGGACATACCGATCTGCATGGCTGCCCACCTGGAGGTCTGAGCACCGTCAGTTGTTCTGGAGACAATTGTTGGGATGTGGATTGCCTGCCAGGTAGTCTTGCCGATGGAGGCCTTAATCTGGGCTGCCTGTTCTTCAGGGAATTCCTTGTTGATATCAATAAGGAACTGTTTGTCGATTTCGTCTGCAAGGGCGTCGTCGCCTGTGAAGACTTTCACGTAACAGTCGTCAACAAGGGCAGGGTGGGTTTCAACCATCATTTCCTGAACCACTGCTGCACCGGGCATGGCGTGGTTAAGGACTTCGAGGTAGTGGTTGATGGTTTCAGGAGTGACTTCCTTACCCAGCCTCTTCTCGAGGGTCTCGTGAGCCATGTCAAGACCGACAATACAGGTCCTTCTGATGTCATCCCACATCTGCTGCATTGCAGCGTTGTTTACGTAGTGGAGGTCATCAGGTTCACAAACAATATCAGTGCCAGAAATGACGTAAGGAGTAATTGCACGCTGACCAAGGGGGGCACCGGAGTGCATCATTGGGTTGTAGAATGCAATACCTCTCTTCTCAGCAATTTCTTTACCGGCTTTAATCATTTCGACTTTTCTGGGGTCCTGCTCAGGGCCTAACCTCAGGAACTTTTCAGTCTTGCCGGTGATGTCGACACCTGTCTGCTTGTTTGAACCAAATTCCTGTGCGAACTTGACTTCCATTGAATTTTTAAATTTTGAGAAAATGTCTGCTGCCATTGTGGTCACCTCATTTCGGCTGGAAACCGAATTTTGTCCTCTGATCGAATATCCTGTGTACCCATTCAACGACTTCTGCATCGTCCCTGAAGGCTACATTGTCCACACGGTAAATGGTGGTTCTCTTTGCGGCTTCTTCGCTGGACATGGGCTTGCCGAGGTCTACTTTCCTGTCGAGTGGAATTGCAACCTGGTCCTTGTCCATGATGATGGTGCCGTTTTCAAGTCTTCTCCTGTCGAGCATGTCGAACATTACACCGTCTTCCTGAAGACGGACAGAGTGACCGTGCACAGTTGCACCACGCACACCTGCGAGTGCATGGTCAGTGATTTCGGTTTCCATCTGAACCTTTGCGCACTGTTCCATATCTCTTTCACGGGCTTCAACGATCTGACGACCGGAAAGGGTACCTGGGTCTACACCTCTGAAGTTGATTGCTGCAAAATAGGATCTGAAATATGGGGTTGCAGGCGCGTTGTACATTGAGTCAGCAAACTGAATGTACCTTACTCTGTCTCCTGCTGCTGCACCGGGTGTAGCTGCAACATTTTCACGGGTCGAGCATGCAGGCTCTCCCATCTCTGCAAGTGGTGGGTGGGTGCTTGGATAGTCGCTTCCTGGGGCGCGGTGCCCGAGAACTGCAGTTAAGTCTTCGTCTGAAATTTCCCTGAGTTTCTCAAGTTTTCCAGACATGTGTTTTCTTCTGTTAGCGGCAACTGATGTTGCGCCTGGATAAAATTGTCTTTCGTAAGCCATCTCATGCAACTCCTTTATGATCTTCTAACTGGTCTAATGTAGTCTTGACGTATTTAATGATAAGATTTAGCTTGTCCCTGGGACAGGAATCACCGCGTGTAACTCCACTCACCATATCCATCACAATTCCTTTTGTAAGAATATTTTCATCCCTTGGCATTACTAATCTCGTCTTTATCCCTGCCTCTGCAAAATCCTCAAAATCTACCGGGATCTGGCTGACTACAATCGCCGGAATATTAGCCTGACTCAGGATTTCCCTGGTCTTTCTAACCACATGATCCTTGATATTTCCGAGGTGAATCACGGCCAGCTTGTGCATTTCAATCTGTGCTACTTCTACTGGACTCAGTACAAAAGATCCGGTTCTCATACCTGATTCAGGGATTCCGGAGCCTGAGTAGAGTACCAGCACACTGACCTGAATGTTTTCTTTCCTCATTCCATATGTGATCTCACATACCGGTTTTGTGATATGCCTCTGGCCGGGACTCATGGCAATAGCTACAACCTCAGCACGGCCGGCTTCTGAGAGAGTGCCTCTTTGGGCAAGTCCTCCTCCTCTGCCAAGTCCCGCACCGCATCGGCAGTCAACTACCTGTGTTTCCCGATCGATCATCATATTTTTCACTCATCTTTGTCCTTTATTTCTTCTTGCTCCTTTTGTTTCTCGATAAAGATGAGCTGATCTATCTTAGTTCTAGGATCTACCATACCAAGCAACCTAGGGTCTGCTTCAGGACCAAGTTTGGCATAGTCAGTTACAGTAGGCTTTTTCCTGAGGAAATGTCCTTCCCTGAATTCAAAGGGGAACGGAAGCAATTTTTCGCACACTTCCCTTATCTGTTCTTTAGCTTCGGCGCTTGAAAGTTCAACCCTGATCCTGCCTACACAGATCTTCAATTCAATAACCTGATCTCCAATCTGAATAGGCTTTCTCAGTGGATGTTCTACTTTTTCCCCAGTACCGGGACCGGCAGACACCTTATCGGGTAGTCTGTTTCCCTGCACCATGACGCGAATTACTCCGTCCACCTTGTAGATTTCAGCAATGAGATTCTGAGCTGTTTCAGGGGACAGGATTCTACTGGGAAAAATTTCGATTTGAATAGAATCTTCCGTATTTGAAGCAGAGTCTGACATCTTTAGACCTTTTGAATTATATGTTTAGAGCACTCCTGCAACTGCCTTAATTGGCTCGCGGAATTCTGGTATTGCACCAAACACGTCACCTATCAGGCCGGATGTTGATTCGATTGTGAACATCTGGGTACCTGCATCAAGAGCTACTGCTGCGCATACACAGGGGATTGCGAACCCTCTGGAGTGTCTGGTAACGACGTGGTTACCGTTGAAGACACCAGGCCCACCGCCACCATAGATGGAGTGACTGAAGAATGAGAACCCTACCGCGGTACCTTCTACTTTACCGTAGTCGCATCCTGGAAGACCAGTTTCCTTCTCAAGGATATCGTTGAAGTAGAGAAGTGTTGAGGAAACGTTCTGAGCTGCACGGCCTGCACCACAGTTCACGAGGGTGGCTGCAAGGGTACCAACTGCTGCACAGGCATTCCACTTTGGAACGTCGTTTGCTTTATAGAAGTTGTATCCAGAAGGAGCGGTCTTGTCAACTGAGATAATACCAGCTTCAATTGCCCTGCGGACAACAGATTCGATAACGGTTCCAATGGTTCCGTCCTTACCGTTTTCCTTTACAATTTCATATAAGAGGTTGTTGGCGTTGAGACCCTGGTATGCAAGACCGAGGAGCTGATGCCTCTCGAACATACCGACTGCTCCACCCATCTCGAAGATGCCAGACTGCTCGTAGATGGAAGAGAGAGCGGATGCGTTCATTGCATTCCTGTTGGAGATTGCTGCAACGTGGTTGGCCATAATGTTCCTGAGGGAGAAGCCAAGACCTTCATTGTTCTGGGGGATGCTGAGAATACCCTGAACCTGACCGCCCATGAGATCCATTGTCTGTGGGTAGCTTCCCCAGACAGCTGATTTTACGATAGGAGCATCATAAGGATCAGTTCCAAACATGTCCATAATAGTCTGAGTGACTGCTGCTGCACCAACTGTTGTTGCGGACATGAAGTCGGCACCTGCAATAATCCTGGATTTTGGGGACTGGATCAGGAGGCTCTTTCCGCCTTTGACTTTAATGACATTGGTATCGTCGCCTTCATCGACCTGGACGAGTTTTTTAACATTTTCTGCAATTGCATCAGCATTGCCTACAATGTCATAGTTAAGTCCGCGGCCTAAGATCTGACGGCCCTTTCCGCCCATCTTGCCGCTGGCAAGTGCACCCTGAATACCTGCGAGGTTGACTGCAACTGACCTCTTAGTGTCCATGATGATCGATTGAATTGCTGCGTTTCTTGTTGGAGCAAGGGACATAATGTCGACATTGCTCTCGAGCAGTTTTCCTCTGTCGTCGTAGATGTCTACTGTGTCAGACACTTTAATTTCCTCCTTAATTTATTAAAATCATTTTGGGATTGGTCACCTATTCGAGTGCTTTTGCACTCAATAAATCAAGTACCGCTTTGTTTTTAAGTGTCCACTATTCCCAATGAAATCTCATTCGTTTAGAAGGTACTTAAATCTTTTGTGTTCTCCGATAAATTAATTTGTGTATTTTTTTAAAATATAATATATTAATTTGTAATCTATTTTTATAAAAATATATAAAAAAGCGGCATCGATAGAAAAATAAAATTTTAATATACTTAAAGCTCGTCAAAAATATACCATATGACTTATAAAAAATAGTTAGTTAGAAAACGGAGAATAGATGTCAAATTTATTAAGATGTTGTTTTATACCTGAGAGTCATACCAAAAAGATTTATTAATACCTTGATAATACGAAAGTTTAATATGGAAGTCGTTGTCGATGTAGGCGGAAATCCAGGGGTAGACTGTAGAGGCTTTTGCAAATACTGTTATTTCAAAAAGGTTAAAGACATTCAGCCTCTGGGCTGCAAGTATTGTCTCCCTTTCAAGAAAGGATGTGACTACTGCACACGCAGTGTAAAGGAATCATATTCGGGTTTCAAGCCTCTTCAGGTAGTACTGGAGGAAACTTCAAGAAAACTCTATTTCGCAAGTGGAGAGATTAAAAAATTCACTATTAGCGGAGGAGGAGATTTAAGCTGTTATCCTGAACTGAAGAATCTTGTCGCTTTCTTATCTCAGTTCAAGACCCAAATACATCTGGGGTATACAAGCGGAAAAGGTTTCAGCAAGCCTGATGACGCTCTTTTCTACATAGACCATGGTGTCACAGAGGTAAGTTTTACAGTCTTTGCGACTGATCCGGTTCTAAGAGCAGAATACATGAAAGACCCGGAACCCGAAGCTTCTATACAGGTTCTCCGGGACTTCTGTGCCCATTGTGATGTATATGGGGCAATTGTGCTCATTCCGGGAGTAAATGATGGAGAGGTCCTTGATAAGACTCTCAGTGGCCTTGAAACGATGGGTGCAAAAGGAGCTATTCTGATGAGATTTGCAAACTTTTCGGAAAACGGGCTTATCCTGAATAATGCTCCTATCATTCCGGGCATAATCCCACATAACATTGAGGAATTCACGGAGCTGGTACGTAATTCCGCAGCAAAGCACCCTTCTATGAGGATAACAGGAACTCCGCTTGAAGATCCCTTAATTGGCTCTCCTTTTGCGATCAGGAATGTACCCGAAGCCCTTGAAAAACTTCCGAGGACAACAAAAAGAGCCACCATTATTACAGGCCAGATAGCAGCTCCAAGACTAAGGGAAATCTTTGAAGCTCTTGGAGGTTCCGTGAATGTTGTATCTCCAAAAAAAGATATTGGATGCCTCATTACTATTGAAGATCTCAAAAATATGGACCTATCTGAAGTAAGTGAGACTGTTTTCATCCCTGGGAGGGCTTTTGTTCATGATATGGAAGTTAAGGAGATCTTTAAAAGAGATGGAGTGGACAGGCTTGTTCGCAGAGGTCCGGAACTTCTTTCCGTAGACGGCGAAATGTCAATAGGGATGAAAAAAGAAGAAGTTCTGGAACTGGAAATTAAAAACTTTACCGAGCTTATAGGGCAGATTAATTCCCTTGGGCTACCTATGAAGTAAACTATCCCTAAGCTAAACAAGCTGTCCGACAATTACTTCGGTAATAAAAGAATTCCTTCTTTTTTTATTTAAAGGCCTTATTTGCTTTTTTTTAGCACTTTTTTATTACTACCAATAATTGCCGGACAGCCTGTAAAGACTCAGGGGTTTTACGCTTCGTCATATAAACCATATTATCAAAACCAGCCTAAATCGGAGTAAAAAAGCAGTGAGAGTATTAAAAAAATTACCCTGTTAAAGATACAGATAATCAAACAGATAGTATATAAATAGCATATCAATTATATAAATACGTGAAAAATATATAGAAAAAAATATCAACTTTAAGAGAGTGGACTTATCCCTGTAAGAAACAGTCAAAACCTAAAAAGAGTCTCTTTTCGAAAGGAGGACAAGACTGTTTACAGTAAAATTAGAAAACTAGTTAATAAACACTTCTGTATTTTAGGACTCTCAAAATGCCCTGCCTCCTTTCAAACAAATAGAATAATTTATTTTAAGTGTTAAGATTTCTTGCTATTCGTTTTCAGCGCGCAGATCCAGACATGAAATCTGAAAGTCCCAGTTGTTTAACCCTGTGATTCTCGAATAGAGAACATATATCTTTATCCAAAAGTTCAATTCTCTGCTGGGTATAGCTAGAAACTCCGTACCGTTCCCCAATTTCTTTTGAAATCTCAAGATATTTACGGACAGCTCCTTCGTGCACGGTCAGTATTACATTACCTCCACACTTAGGGCAGGCTCCAGTTAGCGGAGGGCGCCTGAACTTCTCCCCGCATTTTATACAGCGCATCCGCTGCCTGGAAAAAGCACGGAGATTTCCTAGAAGATCAGGAAGGAAATGAGATTTGAGCACCCTTTCAGCTACATCAGGAGCATCTACCGCCCTTATTTTATTAGCAAGGGAAAGTTGTGCCTCCATTTTTTCGATCATGCTTCCGAGAGTCTTATACGAAGAATTGAGAGGGCCTGCAGCAATATCAGAAGTATCATGTGTGAACATAAAATGCTCATATTGTTCCGGAGTTCCAAGTCGACTACTCACCAGATCCATAATACCTTCAAGCTCTGTAGGATTTTTGATCTCCTGAGTAGCCCTGTAAAATTCCAGAGGATATCTTGCAGGCACATCTATATTATGTGCCTCCTTGTCCACTTCTTTGGGATCGATTCTCGTAGTAAGTACAAGAGGAGCATCCATTTTTCCACCCCTTTTCTCCGGGAGATAAGCCCTTGAGAAATTAAGGATCCCATCCATGAGAAGCATTATGCAATCTTCGTCTCCATCGCAGTTCCTGCGTTTTGAAGCATGAAAGAAAGGATGAGCATAGCCGACTGAAGCTCTCGTAAACCCTATTAAACGCCCCAGTACGCCTGCGGAGGTGTGTGGAGCAAGTCCTATGAGCAGTACGCCTACAAGATCCTGAATTGTTTTGGCATTGTAATAGGGTTCAACCCCGTAATATTTCACAAGCAGGTCATCCACATATTGTGCGGTACGCAGCATATACTCGCCCCCGTCATAAGAAATCACGAGGTCCTGGACCTTCAGGCAGACGACCTGATCATCTCTTTCAAGAGGATTTCCGTAAACGTCTTCCACATAACCAAGTTCCTGGAGTTTAGCTGCTGTTATCCCGATTTCATCAGCCCTGATATGCGTAAGAGGAATATCTGACATGTCATAGCGGACAGTCCCGTCCTTAAAAATATAGACATCATGTTTTGCCCTCAAGATTCCCTTTTCCAGGGGTTCAGGAGTCATCTGCCCGTTCATTAGCCGTTTTACACCTTTAATGAGGTCCGTTTTTTCTCTTTCCCCTACATTCTCAAAAGCCTGCTTGTAAATAGAATGAAAATCCAATTTGACATTTGCAACAGAAGTTAGCTTTCTACCGCATTTAGGACAGGTTTCAGAGTTTCGAACCTCAATTTTACAGCGAAGACAGAAGAGTTTGGGACGAGTATACTCTCCGCAATCACAGCGCCAGAAATAAGTCTCTTTTCCACAGGCAGGACACTCCCTGATTCCCATCTCCACTTCAATTTCGCCTATTTTCCCATTCATGGAGGCCGAATAATTTGAAGCGACTGCAAGATTCCGCGTAAGTCCTCCAGCATTACCTATAGGAAAAAGAACCTGAGCTGCAGGAGACATCTTTCTCAGGTTGGCTTTTTCCGGTCTTCCCATTCTTGCCCCTATTCTTGAAGGAGCCCTCGGAAGAACTTTAAATCCACTTAAAAGAGCCGCAGCATTTACCATGTCATCGGTATCAGGTATCTGGGCTTTCTCTTTCAGATGGCAGTCAAGCCCGAGACAAAGAATAAAAGGAAGAGCTTCTTTAATCAGGATTGTGTCAGCTTTTACCCTGTGAAGTACAAGGAGTTTTTCAAGTACGAGTTTGACACCATTTTCCATACAGGCTTTCAGAGGTAACCTGAGGATTCCATCTTCAACCGAGAAATTTCCTCTCTCGGCCACGAATTTCCTTAAAGCCTCAAACTCAGTCCGATTTATGTCATGCCATAAATACGTAAACTTCGGATGTAGAGGTACATCGTATTCTTCCGCAAGCCTGAGAGCCAGAGCCGACGATGGATCTTTCAACTCGTCTTCAGGTATTTTCTCAGAGCAAGCTGCTTCATAGTCATAATGCCACCATTCGAAAACATAAGGTGAAGGCATGAGAGGATGGTTGTTTTCCAGGAAATCCCCGTAATTAATCAGGATCTCTCCAATATCTACTATTACCTCGACCTGCGAGCGGAGCTCATAAGCTTCCTTTATGTCATCTACACGGACAAGGTCTCCTGAATGAAGGCGCACAGTTGGCCCTTCTATCGAGTCTACAGCAGACATAGCTGCAGCCTTTCCAGGCCTTTCAACCTTAAGCTGAGTCCCGTTAGTAACAAAATCGTCAAGCAGAACCATAGTAGCCGGATTGATCCCGGCGGCCGCAAAAGAAGTATTTCTGGAACGCCCGTAGCGGAGCCTGAACCCTCCTGGCCTTGAAGGATGGGAGAAAACCGGCCTGCCTGCAATCAGGTCTCTTATGTACTTATCCTTCGGCTTGATCTTGTTTTTCTGTTCATCTTCTTCATCGCCTCCGGTTTTTGTACCCCCTATGAGGATATCCAGCCAGTCCCATCCGTCCATATGCAATTTATTAACGTGTTTCTTGACTTTGGGGGCTTTAAGGGCGAGCCCTTCGGCAAGCACAAGGCACATTCCCCCTCTGATGCGGTTTGTCCCTATTCTTTCGAGATCTCTGTGCCCTTCAACCTCAGCTTCCTCGGTTGGGTCTCCATCAATACAGACAGGGCAATTTTTGACTATCAAGCGAATCTCGTCTTCCGAGGGCATATACTGCAAGCTTGCGACTCTTTTATAAAGAACGACCTCTTCCACATAACGCTCTACTTCCTCAGGTCTTGGCTTATAGCGGTCAATCCCTATCCCACGCCTTACGTAATCGCCAACGAGCACGGAAAGAGCCTGGGCTGTTCCACCTGCACTCCGGATAGGCCCGGAATAAAAAATCCGGATATACTCGGAACCATCGTCATTCTTTCCCAGTTCGACCTTATTAATCCCTTCAATCGGGGCTGCAACCACTCCTTCTGTAATGACGGCCATGGAAACCCGGATCGCAGCTTCAACTGCATCCTTTTTTGTTGTGAAGTTTCCCACTTCTCCTTCTGCGACCTGCCGCCCGATTTCAAGAGCACATTCTTCTCTTGACATTTTTTCTTCAAGCACTCTAATCTTTGCAGCGACTCCCTCCACACCTATAAGGTTCTCAACCCTATCCGCAAGATCTTTGGCAAGAGGAATTTCTACAACGGGCTTTGGGTCACCTCCACGAGCTCGAGCTGCATTTGCAATCTTGATAGCCTCTTTGAGTCTTGCTTCGAGTTCGTCAAAATATTCGTGCATTTCCGTACTTGCAATCGTTTCACCCATTTGAAAGCCCCTTTAAAAAAAATTGATATTTACCTCTTACGAAGAGATCCAGATGCAAAAATACTTGAAATTGAGGTTATAAAAAGGACAAAAATACCTACCCAGATAAGATAGCTCCCTTCCTTCTCCATGCCCAGAACTGTTAAAAGTAGGCCTACAGCCAGCACTACAAGGTTAATCTTGTTTATTTTTTTATTCTGATCTACGACTTTTTTGTAAGCCCGCTTTTTTTCCAGATTTTCCTTTTTCTCGGCGTTCAAAGTTCTTCCCTCTCAAACACTAACTAAATCTTCAATTTTGTATCACAACTGAGCTCAAACACTGTATTACACTTGGCTTAAACACGGTATTACAATTGGCTTAAACGAGGTATTACAATTGAGCTTAAACACGGTACTATAATTGAGCTTAAGCAACAATCTTCATAGAGGACGCTTCCCTCAGCCGGTTGATGAGAGCTTCCCCAAGCCCAGAACGGCTGAAGGACCCATCAGCCACGATTACATCCAGCCCTTTCTTATCCAGCTTTCTGAGCCCTTCAAAGAGTTTCCTGGCAGCTACGCCCGGATCTGCCCTGGGCCCCAGCAAAAGGCACTCATCTGGACTCAGGTTTTTTAAAGCAAAGAAAGGTGCAGTCTCCTTGCTGGTTTCCTCACTGAGAAGAAGCCCAACTTTCTGCCCTTCGCTCCTGTAACTTTCAAGTAATTTGACAAGCTTTTCCGAAACAGATTTTCCTTCTCCTTCGACAAGCACAACCTTTGTATCAGGAATATAATGCCCATATTTCTGGCCTGCCTTCTTTTCCGACAGATCCGGTTTATCCCCTGATTCGCCGCTTTTGTATCCGGACTTAACTTTTCCTATAATGCTTTCAAGCTCTTCGAGACTTACGGCTCCGGGCCTTAGCACAACAGGTGGCTCAACAGTCATATCAATTACAGTTGACTCAAGCCCTATGGCAGCCTCCCCTCCGTCAAGAATTGCATCAATCCTGCCTGTAAGATCCGAGATGACATGAGCTGCAAGACTGGGACTGGGCTTTCCTGACAGGTTGGCACTGGGAGCAGCAAGAGGAGTGCCTGCTCTCTTTATTAATTCAAGAGGGACTCTATGGTCAGGCATGCGAACTCCTATTGATTTTAGTCTTCCTGAAGTAATATCGGGGACAATCTCGTTTTTCTCCAGGATAATCGTAAGAGGGCCAGGCCAGAAAGCATCCATTAGCTTGAAAGCGCTTTCGGGAATATTTTTAGACACTTTCTCAACATCTTCTCTTGAATGAACAAGCAGGCTAAGGGGATTTCCCGGAGGGCGCTTTTTTGCCTCGAAAATCTTCAGGACTGCCTCTGAGTTCAGGCCGTCAGCTCCAAGGCCGTAGACCGTTTCCGTGGGGAAGGCTACAGTCCCACCACGCTTGATAATCGCTGACGCTCTTTCAAGGACGGAATCAAAATTTTCTTCGGAAACCCGAAAAACCAGAGTATTTACTTTACTTCCGTTTTCTGCCTGCACAGGGGTAAACTCCTTTTCAATTATAATTTTCTGTAGTGTCGAGTCAATCATCAAGGATTCAATAATTCCGAATAATTGCAATCGATTTTATACGACATTTTGTTGTTGACTCAACAGTAGTTCTTTCTCCGGCTTATTTCTTCAGCCACTTATCGATGGCAAGTTCAAGTTCTCTGTGGTTTTTCGCATATTCCTGCAGGCTAACTCCCTCAAGAGCTGCTTCGAGTGCCTGCCTGCAAGCAGTGGCTCCGGCTGCCGTGCCCATTGGATGGGCGTGAATTCCGCCACCGAATTGCATAATAACATCCCTTCCGAAGATAGTGTACAGGTCAGGAATCATAGTAGGGGCAAGCCCTCCGGAAGCAACCGGGAACATAGGCTTCAACCCTCCCCAGTCCTGGGCAAGGACGTGCTGGCTTTCATCCGCAGGCACATTGTCTAACACACACTCATCACGGAGAGATAGAACCTCGTGTTTTTCTCCGTGCATTTTCCCTACTACAGTACCAATGTGAAGCTGATCAAGCCCGACCAATCTGCAGAGCTTGGCAACGACAAGCATGCTTATCCCATGGCGTGGGTTCCTGGTATAGGCTGAATGCATGCATCGGTGGGCATGGAGAGCAAGTCCTGCATCTTCTGCTTCTTCCCTCAGGGTCTGAAGTGCAGTCCAGCCCACAGGTACGATGTCGATCATCGCATAGCTGGCACCCAGGTCTTTAAGAATGTTCATGCGACGGATCATTTCCTTACAGGTAGGAGCAGTAATGTTGCAGAGATACATTTTACGCTCTCCGGTCTCAGATTCTGCCTTTTCTGCAAGCTTCAGGGTAAGTTCAGCTCTTTTTTCAAATCTGTTAAATTTCTGATCCGTAAGGTTCTCGTCATCTTTAACAAGGTCGCAGCCTCCTGCAAATGAATTGTAAGCGACCTCAGCATGTTTTTCAGAGGTTAATCCAACTTTCGGCTTGACAATAGTTCCTATGAGAGGCCTGTCCTGCACACCTGTAAGTTCCTTGATTCCTGGCAACCCGAATCCAGGACCTTTGAATTCGGAGAGCATTGACTTCGGGAAAGCTATATCCTGCAGTCTGAGATTGTCAACGATTTTCATACTAAAGATATTTCCTGCAACCGCACTGAGTACCTGCGGGACAGAACCAAGTTCAAAGAGTTCTTCCGAGTAAGCTACCCTTACAGTCTGTGCATCCTCATCTACGTAAAAAACATGGGGTTTTAGCCTGGCTGCAAGTTCGGGACTGAGTGTGGCGATTTCAGTCCAGGAATCTATAGAGCTTTCCCCTGCCATATGGGTTGCAGCTTCCTCAAAATTCACTCCTGCTGACGGTTCGATATGGAACTCACATACCAGATCAGTATCCTTCGGGCTATAGTCCATGTCTATATAATCTCTTCGCATTGTTTTCCTCCTGACTGAACAAGTTAATCTCCAGAATGAAATACGTTAGAATATACTAAATAGAATTATAGTTCTGATTGAAGGAAGTAACGGAACATAGATAAAAACTTGTTTACTTAAATTGAGTGAGCCTTGATCGAAAAGAAAAAAGGTGAAGGAAGAAAGTAAAATGAGGGAGTTCCTGAGAAACAAAAGAAAAAAGGTAAAGGAAGAGAATAAAATAAGGGAGTTCCTGAGAAACAAAAGAAAAAAGGAAAAAGAAATAAATAAAATGCTTCAGGGAATAAGAGCCAAAAAGATCCTCTCCGAATCGTGTGGAAATTCTCCATTTGATTCGAAGAGAATACGAGAAAATTGCAATCTTTTTTTCAATTAATGGACTTATTAGATTCTGTTCCAGAATCCGGGAATTTTCAATCTTGTATTCACTGGATTCTGGAACTGAATACGTATGAGCATGGGGATTTTAAGTTTAGAACCCAAGCACAAATATAACGGCGAAGTAGATAGCCATTGAGATAAGCCCAAGAGGCAATCCAAGCTTTGCCCATTCTTTACTATTAATACCAAGTTTTCCTGCAGAGATAATGTTCGGGATATTTCCCGGGATCAGCATCCCACCTGCAATTAAGAGACCCATAAGTATACTCTTTATCTGGACTTCGCTAAGAGCAGGTCCTATCTCAGCAGCTGCAAGGGTAGCGTTATCAAGGATGGCTGAAACCATGTTCACCCAGTAAAGAATACCTGACGGGATTTTAATGAAGTATTCAAGTATAAGAGGTTTGAAACCATCTCCGAGAAATGTAAGAGCCATGATAAACACATAAACTTTTACAGCTCTCATTACAACATCTTTTACAGTCTCGTTATACTCGGATGCTTTCATTCCCTGGTCTTTTGGATCAACTTTTCCAAGGAAGAACATTCCAATAATGCCATATGCAAGAATACCAGGAATAATGTATTTGCCCAGCATATTGAATAAGAACATGAAGTCTGCATGGTAAGGTGCACCGGATAATTTTGAGATAGCAATTGTTGAAAGCGGTTCTCCAAGGGGGGTCAGTGCAGCACCAAGGCCGATGGAGAAACACGCAATAATTGTAAGGTCTATCTTTGACTTTCGAGATAGAGGCATTGCATTAACTACCTCAACGAGAATAATTGAGGCAAGAATAGCCGACATCACACTGGAAAACAGACCAAGAATAACAATGAGAAGAAAACCTAAAACTTTTACAGAAAGCATATCAGTTAATTTTCTAATTATTTTGTGAATCGGAGCATGCCATTTATAAATAATCAAGCCGACGACAAGCACTATCTGGAATATGCCGATTGGAATGCCAAATATGTCTCCAACATGTAGCGGTGCAGTAAATGCTTCTTCGATAATTTCCATTCGCCAGCCAGTCTCATTACCCGGGATTTCGACAAAACCTGAAAGAGTCATTGCTGCTATTCCACACACAAGCAGAAATGGTTCCAGATTTTCCTCAATAACGTGTATTTTAAAAGGGCCGAGTAACACGGCTAAGAATATTACAAGAAACCCAGCTAAAATTCCTGGTTCAAGAGCCATTACTTTTTTCCTCCTTTAATATATTTAGACCACAACGTCTGAATAACCTACTGTGAAACAGTGTTAGAGCCTAGAATGTTTTAGTCTTATAAAGACTTGCTCTATTTATTCTTTGGTAATATATTAGTCTTTAATATTCAATTTAATTTTTATATTTTTTACAAATAAAGGTTGTTTACTTATTGAAAATGGGCTTTACCCATAATGCATTTTTTTATATACAGAAATTACTTTCGGTCCAAAATTCGGATTAATCATATAGCTTCGCACCATTTCATTTAATAAGTAAACCTGTTAAATTGTTTTATATATAAAAGTAGACATTAAGTACAAAAATTTTAGTTCAAATAGATCCAGAACTCATAATTTGTAAAATGAGCACAAATGTAGAATTTATTTGCCTAATTGTCCTATATTATTTTTTTAAAGACAAAATGAATATTTAAACTGCTGTCGAGTTGAGATAATATGTGTCATTTTTGTGCATATATATGGAAACATAGGAGAAAATAAAAAACAATGTATATTTTTTAACATGCACATAGTAATTATCACAAAACTGAGTATCCAAAATTATCATACAGTTAACTTTTAACTGGTGATAATGCTCTTGAAAATAAAGACATCAAATCGGAACCTGTGTATAGTTTGTTCTGTGACGACTTCTTAGAATTAAAGCTTAAGATCATTTTTCACGCTTTGAAACAGACCTTAATCTCACACTTAGAAAAGTTATTTCAGGTTTCTGGTGAAGGGCAAAAGCTGTTTCTTTGTTTTTATTTGCATTTGGGAAGCTTTTAGCAGGATTATGAACTGCGGGCTTCTTAAAACGAAGAAAAAGTTCTGCTAATTTAAAAGAAAAAAGAAATTAAAGCCTGGATGATATTCCAGGAAAAATATAAAGAACTCAAATTGAAGATTCAGTTTCAAAATCCAGTGATCTAACCTATAATTTTTCCACCATTTTGAAACTGAATCTTATAACTATGGGCAATTTAGTTTAGAGTTTCAGCACAAAGATGACGACGAAATAGATAGCCATTGAGACAAGCCCAACAGGCACTCCAAGCTTCGCCCATTCTTTGCTTGTTATACCCAGTTTGCCTGCAGAAATAATATTTGGAATATTTCCTGGGATCAACATTCCGCCAGCAATTAAAAGTCCCATAAGGATACCTTTTATCTGGGCTTCAGTAAGTGTGGGTCCTATTTGAGCTGCTGCTAAAGTAGCATTATCAAGAATAGCAGAAACCATGTTAACCCAGTACAGTATTGCTGGAGGTATTTGTGCAAAATATTCAAAGATAATAGGCTTGAAACCATCTCCCAGTAATGTGAGAGCCATGATAAACAAGTAGACTTTAACAGCCCTCATTACGACATCTTTTACAGTTTCGCTGTATTCTTCGGCTTTCATTCCAGGGTCGTTCATACCAGCTTTTCCAAGGACGAACATCCCAAAAAGCCCGTAAATAAAGATACCTGGAACGATATACATGCCAAGCATTTTCATTAAGAAATTGAACTGAGCATGGTAAGGTGCACCGGATAATTTAGAGATAGCGATTGTGGAGAGAGGTTCTCCAAGAGGAGTAAGCGCTGCACCAAGTCCAATTGAAAAACATGCGATAATTGTAAGATCTATTTTGGATTTTCGTGACAGAGGCATTGCATTAACCACCTCAACGAGAATGATTGATGCAAGGATAGCCGACATCACACTGGAAAACAGACCAAGAATAACAATGAGAATGAAAGCCAGAACCTTAACAGACAGCGCTGAGGCAATTTTTCCTATTGCTTTTTGAATCGGCTCATGCCATTTATAGATAATTAAACCAACTATAAGAACTACCTGGAATATGCCGATTGGAATTCCAGCAATATGTAAAGAGTTCAGCGGTGAAGTCAACGCTTCTTTGATTATCTCCGGCCTCCAGCCTGTTTCTGTACCCGGGAGTTCGACAAAACCTGAAATTGTCATTGTCGCAACTCCGCATAGGAACAAAAATACTTCCAGATTCTCCTCAATAATCTTGACTTTAAAAGGGCCGAGCAGTACGGCAAGGAATATTACAAGAAATCCAGCTAAAATTCCTGGTTCTAGACCCATAAATTTTTCCTCCTTTACTATTTAGTCTATAGTAGTCTATAGTGTTCACAGTAAAGTAAGCCTGTAGACTATGCTGTATACATTTGAGCCCTCTAAACAGCCTAAAAAGCTCTTTTTAGGGGGATAAAATAGTTGATCAATAAGTGAATGTAACAAGTATACTGTTTATTGATAAGGAAAATCATTAATTGTGAGCACTGTAGATTACAAAATGATTGGAAATTAACTAATAAATTGACTAATAAACTAACTAATGTTAAACACTGAAAAGCCCCGAATTCTTTAGCTTTATAAAGACCTTCTATATTTTTCCATAGATTAATTCAATATCTGTCTTATAAGAAAGATCTTCAATCTGCTTCCCAATGGGGAAGCCTTATCTAACATGTTTTTTGGCTCTTGAATAGGATATTTTTGATCTTAACTTTATGAGATAATATTTTATCACCTCATAAAAGGCAACAAATATTTTGTCACTTTTATCTTTCTTACTCGAATAATATTGAGTTTTTCTATTGAGAAGCCCTCTACATTTTCGAACTATACACGGTTATCCAGTACCTTACGCACAAGACTGATTCCGGCCTTAAGATTAGAGGAGTCAAGTTCCTCTAGCCAGATAATGACTTGAGCTTTTGTCCTCGACTATACATGCTTCGGATTATTTCGGGACTACAGATTCCCTGTTAAGCAATCATGCGTATATATTTTTTGCTTTTGTTCATGCCAAAAGTACAACTAATTATACAAAAGTCTATAATTATAAAATTTGTGACATAAAGCCACAAATTTTTTAGTTTTATTATTTGAAATCAATCGAATCATTTTTATACTATTTTAGGAGATGTTTTATTTTATTAGATATATATTTGTTAAATTATAATATGCCATAATAATAATAGATCGATTACTGTTGAAAGCCTCAATATCCATGTTAAAAAAAGGGTATTGATATGGAGTATGAAAAGATATTACAAAAGCGCACTATAATAATATTGCAAATTCAAAATAAGGGCGACTCATAAAATAAGACACAAAATAGTAAAGTGAAGGTAAAAAATAGGAAGATAAAAAATAGGAAGATAAAAAATAGGAAGGGAAGAAATAAAGAGGTAAGAAAGAGGGAGGGAAAAACAGGAAGGGAAGAAATAAAGAGGTAAGAAAGAGGGAGGGAAAAAATAGAGAGGTAAGAAAGAGGGAAGGAAAAATAGAGAGGGAAAACAGGTAGGGAGAAATAGAGATAAAGTAGGGCGGTAAAAAATATTAAAGTTATTAAAAGAGCGTGCACATAAATAGGATATACAAATAGCATGCGTTTAAGAGTTCAACTTCGCCTTGACAACAGAGTTATTTTTTTGTCTATAGAGAGTTCTGCACACTATCTGTTTTCAACTACTATTCGACGTGTGATTATCAGGACTTAGGACTAAGTATTTCCAACTACAATTTTCAAACCGTTTTTCAGTATATTTTTGCACTTAATTCTCCAATTCGATCTTCAACTCGCTCAACTCTTCAAGGCCGTTTGCGTCAGTTAATTTCGATTTCAACGGGCCTTTCTTCAGTACAACGCTTGAAAGTAACCTCAAGTACTCCGTTTTTATAGCTGGCTTGTGCACTCTTAGGATCCACACGGGCAGGAAGCTCTATGTCCTGAGAGTATTCGGAAGCTCCAAGAATCCTGATTTCAAGATTTTGAGCAGTCGCATGCAGAAGGAGATCTTCCTTTTCGATTTCCGGAATTTCTGCAAGTACGTGTACTAGTTCTTCACTTTCAAAGATATCAACTAAAGGGTCTCTTATTTCGGAGGGGAATAGATTTTCTTCATCCTCAGAACTTTCCGAAACATTTCCAAACTCTCGGAGTTCGGGGTCTTCCCCCGGGCGACGAATGATAGAAAATCCGTATACGAAGGGGACGGACTCTCCCATATCTTCCAGGAGGGCTTCGATCATTTCTTCCAGGTTGTCAAAAAGTTCAGATCCAAACTCTTCAAAGAAATCCTTTCTTTTTCTTATGCCCACCATTTTATTACCTCTGCTTTTCCTCGTGCTGTTACACCTGCAGTGCAATTCCCGGGAAGTCACTCAATATTTATTGAGGTTCGGGAAATGGATTCCAGCCTCTTAAAGGTAACTTCCAGCACACCGTTTTTGTATGTAGCTTTGGCACTCTGGGGGTCAACCTTTACCGGCAGTTCCACACGTTCGGAATATTTTGGATTCCCATCTATTGTTTCGATGTCAAGTATTAAATCAGTTGCGTTTAATCTAATATTTTCTTTCTCAATGCCCGGAATCTCGGCAATCACATGAACCGTCTCTTCGGTTTCCAGTACATCAATCAGGGGTTTTCTTGTGTCAAGATAACAATGTTCTTCGGTCTCAGTATGCTCAAACATAGGAATATTCCCGAATTCACGGATTTCAGGTTCTTCCCCTGGTCTCTGAGTTAACGAAAATCCATAGATGAAAGGGTCCTGCCCGAAATTTTCCGTACTCATACCCATTGCCCTGCTAAGACGTTCAAACATTTCATCCACGTCCTTAACCGGGTCAATTCCGAAGATTTCATCGAAAAAATTTCTCCTTTTTTTACTATCTCTTTCCATATAATTACCCCGTTATTAATTTACCCATTGATAACTCGTTATTAATTTACCCATTGATAACTCGTTATTAATTTACCCATTGATAACTCGTTATTAACTTACCATTGATAACTCGTTATTAATTTACCCATTGATAACTCGTTATTAATTTACCCATTGATAACTCGTTATTAACTTACCATTGATAACTCGTTATTAATTCATCCATTGATAACTCGTTATTAAGCGAATTTATCAAATCAGCCAGTATAAATCAGTCATTGTTTCTTTTCAGTAGTTCCTGAGTTTTTGATAATAAAAAGCCGGGAGTTGCCGGCTTATAAGGACGTGGGCTTACTGAGCCTGAAAGAAACCCGGGACATTTTCGTGTTCTATTTCTTTTTCCTGTTCTTCAGACTCGGGAGCTTCTTCTTCAAATTCAGTTGCGTATTTAGCAAAGAGTTCAGCACTCCGTTCATAAGCCACGAGGTTTTCCCTGGATGTTGTAGGCTTCACACGGCGGATTGCGCGTTCAAAGTGCTTCTTTGAAATCCTGACTTCTCCTGCCCGTTTCGCGAGGTCCTTTCTGCCAGCTCCTGGAGTGACGATTTCTCTCAGGGCCAGCATCGCAGCCTCCCTGCAAATACCCTGGATGTCTGCACCTACGTACCCTTCGGTCATATCAGCAAGCTCGGCGAGATTTACATCTTCTGCAAGAGGTTTTCCCTGCGTATGGATCTCAAAGATCTTTTCCCTGCTTGTGTTATCAGGTGGCTTGATATAGATGAGCCTATCAAAGCGGCCAGGCCTGAGGAGCGCAGGATCTACCATATCAGGCCGGTTTGTGGCCGCAACAATAATTACATCCTTGAGTTCCTCTACTCCATCCAGTTCGGTGAGGATCTGGCTAACAACTCTTTCGGACACGTGCGTATCTGAAACAGAACTTCTTTGGGGTGCAATTGAATCGATTTCGTCAAAGAAGACAACCGTCGGTGCAGCCTGTTTGGCTTTCCTGAAGGTTTCCCTAACCGCACGCTCGGATTCTCCCACATACTTGCTGAGAAGTTCTGGACCTTTAATGCTGATAAAATTGGCTTCGCTTTCACTTGCAACGGCCTTTGCAAGCAAGGTTTTACCTGTACCAGGAGGCCCAAACAGTAACACTCCTCTGGGAGGTTTTATATTGATAGTGCTGAAGAGTTCAGGATACTTCAGGGGCCACTCAACAGCCTCAATAAGTTCCTGCTTTGCATTTTCAAGTCCTCCGATATCCTCCCATCCTACATGCGGAACCTCAACATAAACTTCCCTCATTGCAGACGGCTCGATATTCTTCAGGGCTTCCTTGAAATCATCTCTGGTGACTACGAGTTTATCAAGAATTTCCTGTGGAATTTCTTCCTCTTCGATATCGATTTCAGGTGTTATCCTTCTGAGAGCATGCATTGCTGCTTCTTTACAGAGGGAAGACAGATCAGCGCCTACAAATCCATGAGTTACATCTGCAATTTCACTAAGGCTTACATCCTGAATAGGCATACCTCTGGTGTGAATGAGAAGAATCTGCTTCCTGCCGTTCCGATCGGGAATTCCGATTTCTATTTCCCGATCAAATCTTCCACCACGGCGGAGAGCTTCATCTATTGAGTTCGGGCGGTTTGTGGCAGCAATTACAACTACCTCGCCCCTGGACTTTAGCCCGTCCATAAGGGAGAGCAACTGGGCAACTACCCTGCGTTCCAATTCTCCTGTTACTTCGCCGCGCTTGGGGGCGATGGAATCAATCTCATCTATGAAGATAATAGAAGGCGCTTCCTTTTCGGCTTCCTCGAAAATCTCGCGAAGCTTCTGCTCGCTTTCTCCATAATACTTGGAAACGATTTCAGGGCCGCTAATAGTAATGAAATTTGCATCGGTTTCACTTGCGACTGCCTTTGCGATCAGTGTTTTACCCGTGCCTGGAGGCCCGTGAAGCAGCACTCCTTTTGGGGGCTCAATTCCAAGTTTCTGGAAGAGTTCAGGATGTCTCAACGGCAACTCAATCATTTCTCTGACAAGTTGAATTTCCCGTTTAAGCCCACCGATATCCTCATAAGAAATACCTTCTGGAACCCGGGCCTCCTCAACTGATTTCTCCTTAATCACTATATCAGTGTCTTTAGTAACAACAACAGGTCCTGCAGGTCTTGTAGATGCAACTACGAAAGTCAAAGGGTTATTTACAGTTTCCACCCTGATCTGCTGACCTTTGTTCAAAGGTCTTCCCTCGATAATTCTAAGGATGTAGTGAGCCCCTCCAACAAGTCTTACAGGCTGAGAAGGAGCAAGGGTAACTCTCTGGGCGTGTTTTGCCTGGACTTTCTGGATTGTAACCCTATCATCAATCCCAACTTTGGCATTACTGCGGAGGTTACCGTCAATCCGGATCCGATTTTCCTGTTCACGTTCTACATTTGGCCAGACAATTGCGTAGGTCTTAGCTTTCCCTGAGATCTCAATTATATCCCCGCTTACAAGTTCCATCTGCTGCATCAAGCGGGTGTCAATTCTTGCAATTCCCCTGCCCACATCCTTATGATAAGCTTCAGCAACTCTCAAATTAATTTCTTCAATCATTCGTTCTCAACTCCGGTCTCACGGATTTTCCAGTAATACTGGTTATTTTTGATACCATACTCAATAAACCCCCTCTTTGTAAGGCCTATCAGGTTAGCGTTAACAATACTCGGGTGCAAGCGCAGGTTGTAACATAGGGTAGCGAGAGTGGTTTCATTTTTCAGAAGTTCAAACAGGAGCTCACACTCTACAGGATTCCTGGCTATTTCTTCAATTGAGTCAAGACAATGGTCCATAGCTTCTGTGTACTCAACCTGAAGCTGCTGCTGCATCTGCGCAAGCTCTTCTTGCCTTTTTTTGAGTTCCTTAAGCCTGCTGCTCAATTTAAGAAATAAAGTCGAAGATTCTTCCCCTGGTGGGATCTCCTTTTCCACAGGATCCTCTTCATTTTTCCCCCTATCAAAAGTAACATCATGGAGTGTTACCGTATAGGAATATGGGGATACTGACACTTCAAGCCGCATGTTGTTTGCGATATTGAAGTATTTACGCCTCTGTTCATCCACACTGCATTCTATAAGTCCTGCCTGCTCAAGCAGACCTAGATGACTTATTATGGCTTTTGGTCCTACTCCCAACCTGCTAGAGATCTCACTGACATAGCAGGGACGGTTTGCAAGAAGTTGAATAATCTTCCTGCGGTTTTCATTCCCCAGAATGTCAAGTAATTTTGCCGGGTCCATTATTTTCCTCTGATAATAATCTAAATTTGTGAGATATTAGGCAATAGTGCCAGACTTTTGTGATTGTATATTTTGTGATTATAAGTATCTAGCCTTGAGTAAATTAGAACAGGAAACCCTGCATGAAACTTTACCCGGAAGACTAGCTGGAAAGGAGAATGTTCATGATAGTAACCCATAGTTAGCATCAATAATATATAAATGTTTCTGTAGTTATTTGTTTTATTTCGTAACCAAAAATAAGAACGCTCGGATATGAAGCTTTAAATAACAGCAAAATTGGATTGAAGTGTAAGAAGCACAAAGCTGGACTTGAGTGTAAGCTAACAAAACAATAATAGTTGCCATTCATGAATCTAGAGGATGAGCTGCTTATTGCTTTCAACAACTCCTGGCCAATTCTTTGTTGAACCTGAACCACGAAGGAAACTTAGAGGATTCAATAAACCTTCCATTTTCTTTTTTTCATTTTCCCAGTTTATCAAAAATACCGCGTGAACTGTTTTTCCATTATATTCTTCTGAAGTTACCGCAATGGTGTACGTCAAATTGCAAAACTCAATTGAACCACAAAAAACCTCGCCATAAACATAAAATTCAGCTCTACTGTAAGGTACCCCTTTAACGTGCCCGGAGTAATGACACGAGTCTCCCTTGTTGAGAACTGAAACCTCATCGAATTCTATGTCAAAATTTCTGTCCAGTAATCTAAGATTAATATTTCCACTTTCAGCCGATTCCTTGAACTTTTTAATATCTACAACAAAAGTTTCAGAGTCGTCCCAGTAATCCTGAGAATTAACAGGGTTATCCTGAAGATTTACTTTCTGAACAATATCATTCTCGTGAAAGTCTGTAGCTTCCGTTATTGAGCTTTCGTTAGAAACGGTTTCAACAAGCTGTTTTCTGGAATATTCAGAAATAGTTTCTTCGTTGTTAACTAGAAGAAAACTTCCTGAGAAAACAACAAGTCCAAGAAAGACTGCAAGTATGAGTATTTTACAGAAAATGTTGATTTTCATTAAGACCCCAGCTCAAAGACAAAAGTTACAAGTTTTAATATCTAGTATAAATTTAGACTCTTTATAGAATAATCTTTCGAAAGAAAAGCTAACAAATTTAGAAACAAACGAATCAGAATGTAAAATGTAAGCTGCGGTACAATGAGGAATAATTAAAAAAAGAGTTTACAATTGAAAATAACAAAAATAGGATAAGCTAACCATATACTTCAAGCTAAAAGCACAGGCTTTTAAGCTTTGTTCTATAAGATTATTCGGAAATTATTCCTCAAAAACACCCAGGCAAGAAATTTCTGGGAAATTTTGAAAAATCTAAGTTATTTCTGCTTTTTAGTTTTTCTTTTTGTTTTCCTTTTGCTGGCTGAAAACCGAGGGCAGGTGTAGAGCATAAGACCCTTCTTCCCGGATTGCCATAACGAGTTCTTTTCTTTCAAGAAGGGAGTCCAGGTTAAGTTCATAGGAGCCAGGCCCAAGGATTCTTACGGACTCTACTCTATCTTCATCTGTTTCCCTCTCGGCTTCTGGTTCCTGCTTTACGCTTTCCCGCTCAGAAGCAAGAGCCTCGTCAATATTCCTGACAACTTCATCCAGAGAGGATTCCAGATCCAGCTTTTGTCCTTCCAGAGCAAGCTTTTCCTGATTTTCCGAATCTTCACATTCTGTTTTTACATAAAGGAATTTATTCCAACCGCAATTTGGGCAGCCGCTCAGGATGACAGAATCTCCGTCTTCAAAAATGGTTCCGCATCTGGTACATCTGTGGGGCATGAATTCACCGGTAATAGATAGTGGGTTAATTTGATGTTAATGAATTAATTTATTGTAAATGAATTAATTTATTGTAAATGAATTAATTTATTGTAAATGATGTAATTATAGTCACGCCTGTAATTGTTGCAACAAAAAACTTCATTGTACCTCATGGGCAATTGCATTATTTAGCCTAGTGACTACAATTTAGCCTAGTGACTATATGTACTCAGTTTTTTAAATCAATCTGGTATTCTGAATTTTAGACCAGTCATGTATCCTGAATCCGATCAGTTTGGCATACTGGATTTCAGACCAATCTGGTGTTCTAGATCAAGATTTTAAATGATATACAGAGTGCTATAATGATATCCTTATGGGTACTTAAAATATAGATACACTGAATAGATATGTATATTTGTATTTTACAGCTTAACGCTTACAACTTAACGCTTACAACTTAACGCTTACAACTATAACGCTTACAACTTAACGCCTTCATTTAAACGAAAGATAGATCGACCCAGCAAAAGTAAAAATATTCTCTTCGATTGTAGGCCCCTCCACTTTCCAGTTAGAAGCGTAAATTATTAGCCCACTTAGGAAGAAATTTATAATAATGTTTTTTATAACAATCTCCAGTACTTCTTTCCATTGATTAGTTCAGAATTGACCTTGCGCACTCTCTCCATCTCCTCCAGAACTTCTGGAAGCCTTCCTGGCTGGGTGATTTCAAAGACAATAGAGTCAAGATCATGGTTTATGTAAAGGCTGTGTTTAAGATCTTCAAGATTCCAGAGTTTTGCAGGGTCTTTTCTCATGCATTTAGTCAAGATACTTGTCATATCTTCTATGAAGTTCCAGGGATAAACAATCCAGGCCCAACCCTCAAGCCGTTCGCCAATATAATCGGGGTCGATTTTAGAACTCCCCAGGTATTGTAATGAAGCGGTTCTGACTTCCATAGGCTTGTGATTTTCCACATAAGCCCTGGCACTAAGCATACTTTCTCCAGTATCAACAATATCATCTACAATAAGTACCTTTTTTCCTTCCATCACGTTGTTTGAAAGAGGATATCGAATATAAGGCTCACCGGTATCGATAGCTGTGTCTCCGATGTAGTGCTCGATTTTCAGACTGGATAGGTCATCAAGCCCCAGGAAATCGCAGAGCACTCTCCCGGCAAACCAGCCTCCCCTTGCAAGCGCAATAATTACGTCCGGTTCATATCCAGAACGTTTGATTTCCGCAGATATGTTTCGGCACAAACTATAAATGTAATCCCAATTCGTAAGCACACACTTGAATGATTTTATGCAAAGTCCTCCATGATATGGAAATCGCGATACGCAGTCAGGATACTATCAGATAAGAAGTATCACTTTCCAAGCTCTATATTCGACTTATATAATCCGGATTATAGACTTTAAGTTTTCTTATCTTGTCAAAAGATAACTCGAAAAAGAGAAAAAAGAAGAGGATAAGAGGAAAAATAGGAAAATAAGAGGAAAAAGAAGAAGGCAAGAGAAAAAAGAAGAAGAGGAGAGTAAAAAGAGTATTATAGGATTAAAAAACGAACATTTGAAGGTAGGTTATAAACTCTTGCCATACTAAAAGGACGCAATAGAAAGGAAGCGACAGAAAGGACGTGATTGAAGTTAATTTCAAATATCTTTGGGTATTTCTCGTAGAAATGAAAAGTTCTTTCAATAAATCTTTCTGAAAACCAAAGACAAAAAGAATCTTTCGCAAAAGTGCACGATCCGGAAAGTGAAATCAATGGAAAAAACCTTGATAGACCTGATTTTTATGTCCCAAAAGAGAAAAGACCTTTTGCTCCTTCTCAAAAACGGAGGTAAGCCGATAGAGGAAATAGTAAAAGGTCTGAACGTTAACCCGACGGGCATGCTTCCCCAAATCAAAAAACTGAAGGATGAAAATCTTGTTTTTCAGGAAGATCGGGAGTACAGGCTAACGCCTCTTGCAAAAATTTTGGTTGAGAAGATGGAGCCTTTGCTTGATACTCTGCAGGTCATTGAGGAGAATGCGGAATATTGGCAGGATCGTGATCTCTCCGAATTACCCAGGACATTTCTGGAAAGGCTTAATGAACTGAAGTTCTGCTTCCTTGTTAGACCTGATCCTGATAATATTTTTGAGCCTTCTTCCGTATTCCTGGATAACATAAGAAAATCAAAAAAGATACTCTGCTTTTCATCAATATTTCACCCGGTCTTTTCTGAAATATTTCTGGCAAATAAAGACAACGATACCAGAATAACCCTTGTAGTAACAGAAAAAATCTGTGAAAGACTGAAAACTGATTTCAAAGAAGAACTGAAACTTTATTTGGCCAGAGAGAAAAGAAGGCTTTTTATCTGTAAGAACGAGATAAAGATTGCTATGCTGGTTAAGACCGAATACTTCATGGCTGCTGATTTTCTTACTTCAAATGGGATTTTTGACCAGGAAACTATTATGGGTTTCGAGCCTGCAGCTCTGAGATGGACTGAAGACCTTGTTTTGCATTACAAAGAGCAGGCTCAGCATATATAAGGGTAAATTCGGGCAAGAAAACTCGCAGGTGAAAATGTAACATCAACATATATTTTTCCGTTTTTGCAAACTAAAAAGTTTTTTGAATTTTCCTTATAAAGTTCTCCTACTTTATATCCGGAAGTATTACATTTTTCTTTATTCAGAATTTTAATCGTGAACCCTAGTTTATGCAAATTGGGTTTTTTCATCAGAGTGTAATGATACTTCGGAGTACCACTTAAAAAATGAAATACTCTTTCAACACCCCAATCATCCCATTTTATGAGCTTACTATATTCACCAGGTTTAATCTTTCTGGCTCTCACAGTTGGAGTAGTTGAAGACTGCTTTATTCTGGGAACATCTCCACTCTCAATCATATCCATTGTTTTTAGAAGAAATTTTATTCCTGTTAAGGATAACTTCTTAACAACTTCCTCGAGCTTGTCACCTGAACTTATAAGAATCCTTTCCTGGAAAATTATATCGCCGGTATCCTCGCCTTTGTTTATATAATGAAGAGTGACTCCTGGATTAAGTATATAATCGTAATATTCCCAGAAAAGGGGAGATGGCCCTCTGTATTCTGGAAGATGTGAATAATGAAGATTAATAGTCCCAAGTTTCGGGATAGTAAATATATTCTCCTTCAAGAGATGAGACATAGAATACACAACTATAATATCGGGCTGTAAATGCTTCATCCATTTTTGAAAGGTTTCGTTGTCTCCTTTCCTTAAGTAGTAATAAGGAATTTTCAGTTTTGTAGAGAAGTTTTTTAAATTTAAAGGCCTGGAGGTGAATGAATAATATACGTCTGTAAAAGCCCCTCCTATAGCTTTAAGGAATGAGTTAGGTTCTCTTGTCCGGGAGCACTCAACAATTCCCACTACCTCATGTCCTGATTCAATAATGGATTCAAAAACGTTAGAAACTCCCTGTGTAATAACTGCAATTCTCAATTGAAATCCCACCTATCTTTATTTGAGACGAGACAAGAAAAAATCTGCTATAATCACTTCTTTTAACATACATACTGAATTTATTTTAGGTATTTTCCAGGAATTCAAGATGGGACCTCCTTAAATAGTAATTCAAAGTATTATTTTCCGCTGAGAAAAACTGTCTCTCTAAGTAAAAAGTACAAACTCTATGCTTGCTAGCAAAAAGCACAGAGTTAACACTGTTATTAGTGGTTACATGAGGTTGGCATAGTAGATAGAACTTACGCATTTGAGCAACAGAATCAATTACGGCAAAGACTGTGAATTAGAGTCATATTTTAGACAGTTTACGGTCTGATGCTGTTGGTTTTTCAGATAAACTGTGTAAGTTTTAGTATATTTTTATGAAACTGTGATAAAAATCAAAAGTTGACTTTAGAATGGGGTTTTTAAGAATCGGACTTTAATATTGAGTTTTATCTATTTATATCCAAATATATTAAGTTTTATAAAGACATAATATTATAAAAGCTTGTTTAAAAGTGTATATCAAGCTTTTGGAAAGCTAAAATTAAAGTTTTCAAACGGCTAAAATTAAATATTTTAGACATCTAAAATTCAAAAATTTTGATTAGATTTAATCTAAAGCTTTTGAGTTATTGAAGTTTGAAGTTTTTGAACTAGTTTGATTGATAAATTCACTATTAAACTAATTTCCAATACAATTTAAATCAACAAAAAAGAGAACTGACCTGTAAAGCTGCAAACAGAGCTGAAGTTTAAGCAAAGGATAAATCCAAACAGACTTATCTTTCCATAAACGAATCAGAGAGAATAAGAGTAGATAGAAAAAGAGGGGAAAAATGAAAACAGGAACAAATAATAAGTTTTGGAAGTATACAAAAGTTACAACGTTTCTGCTTATGGCCTTTGTGATTATTCTTTCCGGCTGTGTTGGCAACGGACAGAACGAAACCGAATCAGAAAATGTAACAAATGATAGTCAGGGGATTATTGGAACAAACAGTAGTCACGGAACCACTGGAGGAGATTACATATACGGTACTGCAAAGGTAGAGAGCATACAGATTGTGACCCTTGAGTCATTTCCCGTACAGATACAGGTAATAGCGAAAGGCTACCTCCCAGATGGATGTACTGAAATCAACGAAATAAAGAATGAAAGCGAAGGAAATGCCTTTAATATCACTATAAGTACAAAACGCCCTAAAGATGCATTCTGTACACAGGCTATAAAGAGTTTTACAGAAACAATTCCACTTGAAGTTCAGGGTCTCAAAGCAGGAAATTACACTGTAAATGTGAATGGAGTAACGGGGTCCTTTGAGCTACCTGTAGATAACGTACCTGAAGAAACTTCCGGCTCTATGTCGCCAAAACAACAGGTAATAACCGAAGCGGACAACGGAACAAGTATAAGTCTTGAAAATGGAAGCACATTTTTCCTAAGGCTTAAGGAAAACCCAACCACAGGTTACTCATGGGAACTCAATCTGAGCCAGGGGCTCAATAATATATCAGGGGAATACTATCCACCGGAGCAGCCTGAAGGAATAAAGCAACCTCTTGTGGGCGCGGGAGGAGTCCATTTATGGGAGATTAAAGCCGTATCTAAAGGCAGTCAGCAAGTAACTGGAATATATAAAAGACCCTGGGAGAACGTAACCGGAGAGGAAGAGAACTTTATACTCAATGTTGAGGTTGTCTGAGTTGCCAGCAATACCTACCCTTTTCCAAATTTTTCCCATTCGGTAAAGAAGAAGGCATTTTTAACTTTTAATCCGGTACTGTATATTCTCTCCGGCTGGTCTTTTTAAAGAGATCCAAGAGCCTGTTTCAAGTCTTTAAGGCAGTTTTCGCAGATGTAGGATGTACCGATTTGTGTACATCCAAGAATTTCCGCACCTTCTTCCTTTTCTCTCTCTTCCTGGCCTCCAGGATAGCCTTCGCAGTAAACTCCACACCTAACTTCGCAATAAGCTCCGCAGAATAAGCACCTTGTCATAATATGATTTAGGGTTTGAAATATCAAATATATTTCCGGAAAAGCCTGAGAAAATAAAGGGCAGAATATGAAATATGACAAATTGCAGTTAACTGAGGAATTTCTTTAGAGAAACGCCTAAATTCTACGATAAAACTCTGAAGATTAAAAGGCCAAGCGAAAAGTATATAAACGATCGTTAGTATGTTCTGATAGTTGTCCCAGGCAAGGTGGCCTGATAAATAAAACCCTGTAGCGGGGTGGGGTAGCCAGGAGATCCCGACGGGCTCATAACCCGTAGACCGATGGTTCGAATCCATCCCCCGCTATAGTAAAGCTCTTTTCTGAGTTTATTTGTGGTTTGACACAGTTTCAGATTTTAATTCCCCGGTAGCGGGGTGGGGTAGCCAGGAGATCCCGACGGGCTCATAACCCGTAGACCGATGGTTCGAATCCATCCCCCGCTATAGTAAGTTTATTTATAGATTTTTTATGGTGTTTTTTGGTTTTATGGTGTTTTTTGGTTTTATGGTGTTTTTTGATTTTATGGTGTTTTTTGGCTTTATGGTGTTTTATGCTTTTAAGAATCTTTCAGATAACACATTTTCAAATCTTCATACCCGGCAATGTTTTTATAGCCGGTTACCGATTCATATATAGAATCCATTTACTTATCCCTTTTTTAAGCTACTAAACTCAAGGCTTATTAAGGAAGGTTACTTTCTTACACAAGGTCAAAAAAGTGTGAGTATCTTTTCATTTATCCTCAAAAAAACCAGCAGGATGACTTTCATATGGTAATGGAAAAACTTGGAGACTCCTTACAGGGGGCACTCAAGAAGCTGATCGGCGCGGGGCGAATTGATGAGCGTACGGTCAATGAAGTAGTAAAAGATATCCAGCGGGCTCTGCTCCAGGCCGACGTGAATGTAAAACTTGTTATGGGAATGTCCCAGAGAATCAAAGAGCGTGCGATGAAAGAAGACCCTCCTGCAGGTATGAACCCGAGGGAGCACGTAATCCGTATCGTATACCAGGAATTAATGGAAATTATCGGCAAAGGAGCTGTGATTCAGCTCAAGCCGCAGATTATAATGATGGTTGGGCTTCAGGGAAGCGGAAAAACTACCAGTACAGCAAAGCTTGCTCGATACTTCCAGAGAAAAGGACTTAAAGCAGGGGTTATCGCCGCAGATACCTTCCGACCTGGCGCATATCACCAGCTTAAAACTCTCTGTGAGAAGCTCAACGTAGCTTTCTATGGAGAAGAAAACAATCCCGATGCCGTTGAAATTACCAGAAACGGGCTCAAAGCCCTGGAAAAATACGACGTAAAAATTGTGGATACCGCAGGCCGGCATGCTCTTGAAGCCGATCTAATAGAAGAGATGGAACAGATCAACGCCGTTGCCAAGCCAAATCACAAGTTCATGGTACTGGATGCAGGTATCGGACAGCAGGCAAGCCAGCAGGCACATGCATTTAATGATTCTGTCGGGATTACAGGCGTTATCATAACGAAACTTGACGGCACTGCAAAAGGAGGCGGAGCCCTGTCTGCCGTTTCCGAAACAAAAGCCCCTATTGCCTTTATCGGCGTTGGGGAAACACCGGAAGATTTTGAAAAATTCGAAGCCGACAGGTTCATTTCAAGGCTTCTTGGCATGGGAGACCTTAAAAGCCTGATGGAAAAAGCCGAAGAGACCCTTAGCGAAGAAGACGTAAATGTCGAAGCCCTGATGCAGGGGAGATTCACCCTCAAGGATATGTACAAGCAGCTTGAAGCCATGAACAAAATGGGCCCTCTCAAACAGATTATGTCCATGCTGCCACTGGGAATGGGCGGAATGGGAGGCGCTAAGCTCTCAGATGAGATGTTCCAGGCTACAAGTGACAAGATGAAGAATTACAAGATAATCATGGATTCCATGACTGAAGAAGAAATGAATGACCCCAAGCTTATAGGCGGTTCCCGGATCAAAAGGATTTCAAGAGGCTCGGGATGCAGCCCTGAAGAAGTAAGGGAGCTTCTGAAATATCACAAAACCATGCAGACAGCTCTAAAAGGGTTTAGGGGTGGAAAATTCAATATTCAGAAAATGATGAAGAAAAGACTCGGGATGTAATTTATCCCGAAGATCTTTTTTATCTTTATATAGTGTTTATTTGCGTTTATTTCTCTTTTATAATTCTAAATTTAAGGGACATTTCATTCTTGAGATTAATATCGATTGTTAATACCGATTGCTAATATCGATTGCTAATATCGATTGCTAATATCGGTTGTTAATATCGATTATTAGCATCGATCTTAATATTTTTCACAAATTTCAAGGAAGTTAGTAAGCAGTTCTTCTCCCTTCTCTGTGTGGGAAACCTCAGGATGCCACTGGACACCGTAAATAGGTTTCGTCGGGTGGCGCATGGCTTCAATTTCACATACATCAGAACGGGCAAGATGGATAAAGCCCTCAGGGAGGATGGCAACCTCATCTGCATGGGAAGCCCACACTGTAGTCCTGGGTCCGAGTCCACGCAGAATATCATCTTCTTCGAGAACTTCTACCTCAACCTCTGCATACCCGCCTTTTTTCCCTGCATGAACGTGCCCTCCATATGCCAGGGCAATTGCCTGATGCCCGAGGCAAATCCCAAGAATAGGGAGATCGATTTCCCGGACGTAATCAAAACATAAACCTGCCCTATCCATTTCCGGCCCACCACTCAGGATCAGTCCGTCCGGTTCTTCTGCCAGGATATCCTCAATTGGCGTTGTATTGGGAATTATTTTCGTATCCATGTCAAGGTCTCGAACAGCCCGGTGAATGAGATGGCAAAATTGTCCGTAGTTATTAACAACAAGAATTTTCAGCTCTTTCATAGTTCCTTCAGTTCCTGTTTTAGTCTGATTGTATTTTCTGACGCTCTGAGTTTACTCTATTAGCCGGTCTTATCCTATTTTAATTCTTGTATGTTTCCAAAGTTTAGAAATGCTAATTGTTTTCGTCGTCAGAAGGCTTGGAGCTCGGTACGTTTCTCCAATCTATGTTTCTAAGGCCTGGAATGTATTTTCAATGATACTATTTACTCATAACAAAGAATTAACTCTCAGATGTGACCATTATAGTACATTATTATACAGAAAAGTTCAAGAATATCCGTTACTATTAAAGTGCATACTTTGTCTCATAGCTAGTTGGAATAGCTTTAAATAGGTCTAGTGTGCTAACGTGTCACATGCTAGCATGGAGTTTCTTAATAAATATAGCAATAATTTGAGAACATTTTGCGCTCGAAGGAGATTATAATGTCAGAAATCGGTAAAAAGATACGGATAGAAAGGCTGATGAACCGGGAAAGCAGAAACATGGTCATTATTCCCATGGACCATGGGATCTCAGACGGGCCTATTGACGGGCTTATCAATATCACTGATACAGTGAACAGAGTTGCCGAAGGAGGAGCAAATGCCGTCCTTATGCAGAAAGGAATGGTAAAATACGGGCACAGAGGATACGGCCACGATATAGGCCTTATTGTGCATATAAGTGGTTCTTCTTCCCTGAGTCCGGACCCCAATGCTAAAGTGCAGGTCTGTACAGTAGAGGAAGTCATTAAGATGGGAGCCGATGCCGTTTCTATGCATATCAACGTCGGCTCTGAAACCGAAGCTGACCAGCTCGAGCAGCTAGGTAAAATTTCCAGAGACTGTACGGAATGGGGAATGCCTCTCCTTACTATGATGTACCCCAGAGGTAAAAAGATCACAAATCCTCACGACCCTGTAAATGTAGCGCACGCTGCAAGGATCGGGGCCGAGCTCGGTGCTGATGTTGTAAAAACGGTATACACCGGAGACCCCGATAGCTTCAGAGACGTTGTAAGAGGCTGCCCTGTACCTGTAGTTATCGCAGGAGGACCTAAAACCTCAACGGATCTGGAACTCCTGGAGATGATTGACGGGGCGATGGAAGCAGGAGCCAGAGGTGCTGCAATTGGAAGAAATGTTTTCCAGCATAAAGACCCTGTTAGACTCACCCGGGCTATTTGCGAAATAGTACATCATAGAAGGCCTGTAGAAGAAGCCCTCGAACAGCTAAAGTGAGAGCTAGATATTGAAAAGCAAGACCAGAACCCGAAACAGAAGTTAAAAAAGGGAAAAGGCCTGAGTAAAAACAGAAAATATACAGGGGTTGAAGCCTTTGAAGAAGAAAAGCGTGTGGATAAAAGCCGATGAAGGCGGATGGGAACAACAGAAAGAAAGAATCACGACAGGCCTTGAATCAGGAGCTGACTGCGTACTTGTAAACCCAGGAGATGTCGGAAAAACCAGGGAACTGGGAAGTATTCCAGTAGCAACCTTTGGCCGTGACAATAAATCCGGGGCTGAGATTATTGTCGTTGGGAAGAGAGGAGAAGGCGACGGGACGAAACCTTTACCCCTTGAAACTCAAGGTTCTCTTGACATAAACGCAGCAACCCTTCTCAGGGATAAAGGGGTGGCTGTTGGCGGATATGTCATAATCAAAGACAAACGCTACGAGCAATTTGCAGCCGAACTCGGAAAGGTATGCGACTTCCTGATTGTGACAGGCACGGACTGGAAGGTTATTCCTCTGGAAAACCTGATAGCTGAGCTTCAGCGTTATGACGTAAAAATAATTTTTGGGGTAAAGAGTGCTGAAGAAGCAAAGCTGGCCTTCCAGACCCTTGAGACCGGAGCAGACGGCGTCCTTCTTGACAGTGGGAACATCCAGGAAATAAAAGATACCATCCAGGCTGCAAGGGAGCTGGAAAACGAAAGTGCTGAGCTTGAGTCTGCAGTTGTAACCCGGGTCGAGCCTCTTGGAATGGGAGATAGAGTCTGTGTGGACACATGCAATCTCATGCAAAAGGGGGAAGGCATGCTCATAGGTTCTCAGGCAAGCGGGATGTTCCTTGTAAATTCCGAATCTGATGACAGCCCATATGTGGCAGCCCGCCCATTCAGGGTAAATGCAGGTGCGGTTCACTCTTATATAAAAATTGGAGATAAAACCCGCTACCTCTCGGAGCTCCAAACCGGAGATACGGTAACCATAATCGATTCAAAAGGGAGACAGAGAGAAGGTTTTGTGGGCAGAGTTAAGATAGAAAGCCGTCCTCTCATGCTTATTGAAGCAAAAGCAGGTAATCGTATTCTGAGCGCAATCCTGCAAAATGCCGAAACTATCAAGCTGGTCGGAAAAGACGGAAATCCGATTTCAGTCGCCAAACTCAAGAAAGGCGATGAGGTTCTGGTCCGCCTGGAAGAGGGAGCCAGGCATTTCGGTAAAAAAATTGAAGAGACAATTATAGAGAAATGACCTCCTAAAAAGGAAAAATCCTGAAAAGAAACGATTGCCAGCGGGAAACAAAAACCAGAAAAAGAAACGGTTATCAGCGGAAAAACGGAAAAAGAAACGGCCATCAGCGGAAAAACGAAAAACGGAAAAAGAAACGGTCATCAGCGGAAAACAAAAACCGGAGAAAACAATGATTCATATTGGTCAGCTTGACCTTGAGAAAAAAGCTGCCGTTGTCGCAGTAATCCTTGAAAAACCTCTTGAAACTTCAAGAAAGGCCGCCAAAATGGGGGCCGACCTTCTCGAAATCCGGCTGGATTTACTTGGAATCAGGGACCTTGAAACAGCTGTAGAAACAATCCGAAAAGTAAAATCCGAAACCGGACTTCCGGTAATCCTCACAAATCGCTCAATTAAGGAAGGAGGGAAATGGGAAGGAAGAGAAGACGACAGAATTGAACTTCTTACAAATCTCTTTTCTACGAATCTCATTTCCCTGAAAGACGGCATTTCCCTGAAAGATGGGCCAGATGCAGTAGACATCGAGCTCTCTGCCGGAAGAGAAGCAAGAGACCAGGTAATAAAAGCGGCAAAAGCCTGCGGAAAAACCGTAATCGTTTCTTCCCATGACTTTTCAAAAACTCCGGCTTTCCAAGAAATGAAAACTATTCTGGAAGAAGCATTCCTGGCAGGGGCAGATATCGCGAAACTTGCTGTTATGCCGCAATCGAGAAGAGACGTACTTGACCTGTTAAGAGTTGCACTGGATGCCATGGAGACAGGAAACGCTGTATGTACGATCGCTATGGGCAAGCTTGGAAAACATACAAGGGTAATTGCTCCTTTCTACGGTTCGGTCCTGACATATGCGGCTGTTGATAGTGAAGTTTCTGCCGCTCCCGGGCAATTTCAGGTGGATGAAATAAAGAAGATATTGGAGCTGCTCGAATGAAGCGAGTTTTTGGCGTATTTGGAGACCCTATAGCCCATTCCCTTTCTCCTGCAATGCATAACGCAGCTTTTTCAGCCCTTGGGATGGACTGTATTTATCACGCTTTCAGGGTAAAACCCGAAAAACTGGAAAAAGCAATTCTTGGGGCTGAAGCTATGGGGTTTGGAGGGCTCAATCTGACAGTACCCTTAAAAGAGGTAGCTTTGAAACTTGACTGCATAAAACCGGACCCACTTGCCGAAAAAATAGGAGCTGTAAACACTGTCGTTTTCGGGGAAACCGGAGAAATAAAAGGGTACAACACGGATGGATTAGGAGCAAAACAGGCACTTCAGAATTCTGCAGTGGAAATAGAGGGGTCTAAAATCGTAGTTGCAGGAGCAGGGGGGGCAGCAAGATCCATTGCTTTTCAGCTTGCAGCCGATGGCGCTGAAATCATAATAGTAAACCGGACCGAAGAAAGAGCAATTGAGCTTGCAAAAGATATCTCAACTGCCGCCATTTCTGGAAACGTAACTGGAAGAGGGCTCTCCGGATTAAAAGAACTGTTGCAGGATGCCAATATTCTGATCAACACCACGACTCTTGGAATGCACCCGAACACAGAAACTACAATTGCCACAGCAGAAGATCTTCACCCTGACCTTACTGTTTTTGATATTGTCTATAATCCTCTGGAAACCAGGCTCTTAAGAGAAGCAAAAGCCTCAGGCGCAAAGACTGTGAGTGGAGTCTTAATGCTTGTCTATCAGGGAGCTGAAGCTTTCAAACTCTGGACAGGAATCGAACCTCCAGTTGAACTTATGAAAAAAACGGTTCTGGAGGCTTTGCAGGCTTGAGTGTTAATATGAAACCAGGGAATCAGGCCAATACAGATCAAAACCCTGAAAAAACAAAGGTGCTGATCCTTGGCGGAACTGGGGAGATGGGACAATGGTTTACCCGTTTTTTCAAAGAAAAAGGCTACGAAGTTACAGTCTGGGGAAAAGGTGGGAAAACCGAGATTGCAAAGAAATTAGAAGTTCCTTTTGCCTTAAATCTTGAAGAAGCTATTCCGGGAAGTGACATAGTAATAGTCTCGGTGCCTATCAATGTAACTGAAGAGACTATTGCGGAATTTGCCCCAAAAATGAAGGCTGGAAGTCTCCTTATGGACTTTACTTCCATTAAAGTAAAGCCTGTGGAAGCTATGAAAAAATTCGCCCCTTCAGATGTGGAGATTCTCGGCACACATCCAATGTTTGGCCCAACAATTCCCACTATCAGAGGGCAAACTGTCATTCTCGTCCCTGTAAAGGGGCGTTCAGAGAAGTGGTTTCCGGTAATAAGAGAGCTTTTTGAGGAAGGAGGGGCGCATGTTGAAATTACTACTGCGGACGAGCATGATAGGCTTGTTTCGGTTGTGCAGGGGCTTACCCATTTTGCCTATATTACTATAGGAACGACAATTGACCGGTTAGATTTCGATATAAAAAAATCTAGAAAATTCGTAAGCCCGGTCTACGCCATAATGCTGGACTTTGTAGGCAGGATTCTTGGCCAGAACCCCTATCTGTATGCCCTCATCCAGATGGAAAATCCCGGAGTGCTGGAGGTTCATGACGCATTTATCAGGGAATGTGAAGAGCTCTCCAGGCTGGTGCGAGCCCATGACGAAGAAAGTTTTGTGAAAAAAATGAAATCTGCTGCTCGTAAGTACGGAGATACGGCTCATGCCCTGCGTAAATCGGACAAACTGATTAATTCCAGAATAACTGAATACGAGACAATCCTGAACTCTGTTGGAAAGGTCTGTGGTTTTTCCCATTTTTATTCCGGAAAAATCCACGTAGGCACCCTGGAAAAGGCAGGACCGGATGAGATCGTTCTTACAAAGCTGGTATCAAAAGGCACCTCCCCCCATATAAAAAACAAATTTGTAAAACTCAAGCTTGAAAATCTTCGCATGCTTTCGGAATCAGAATTGTGGGAATGGAGAAAAGAAAACCTTGAACATTCCACAAGGGATATTTCAGTCCTTATCCCTGACGGGGCTGACCCTGCAGTTATACTTAACGCTATAAATACTAACAAACAACTTGCAGCCTGCGAAATAAGTGATATCTATAAAGGGGAAGATTATAAGGAATTTAACCGGATAGAAACTGAAAAAGAAAAAGAAGAATTAAAAAGGCTCGGAGTTACTTACAGGATAACGGTTTTTGGGGATTGTGATGCTAATTCTGTCGAATATGATGTTACATCGCTCCTTTGCGGCCTTGGGTGCAGAATAAGAGAGAAAAATCTGAAGCAGAAAAGATGAAAACCCCTTTCTCTTTATACATCCTCCTTATAAGTCCGCGTTGTCTGTATAAATAAAGAGAGAAAGTAATATAAACAATAAAAAAAAAGATAGTGTAATGTCCGGAGTTAGATGGAGAGTCTCTCTTTTATTTGCGCTTATCACTCTTTCTATATTTTTTTCACTTCTTGCAAATAGTGATAGGTTTATGGAATTCAGTGGAAATGTAACATACACACAAACCGGAACTGGGAGTTTAAACAATTCAATCATAAATCTCACAAATAGGCTGGAAGCCGACAATCATGAAGCGAGACTGAATGCTGCAGCTGAACTTGGGGAGATTGGCAGACCTGCGGCAAATAATCTTGTTGACAAAATAGCGTCAAATAATTCGAGTTCGGAAGAAATAAACAGTTACATGCTTCTCGCACTTCTTGAAACCGGAGATGACAGGGCAGAAAATATCCTTTCCGAAAACTTTGAGAAAATTGGGGCTTCGAATAATGCCACAAACGAGAGCAAAGCTGAAGAATGGAAACAAGGGATCTCAGAAGAAACTCTGCAAGCCATAGAAGCAAAAGATACAGCCACAAGAAAGTACATTGCAGATTCCATTGCTATGGACTCAGCCAGGGCGGGGGACAGGGGAGAAACAAACGCTTTTGAGAGGGCTCTTAAATCAGAAACACAGAATTCAAGTATCTATGTTCCTTTTGCGCTTTCAGACTTTGGACCTGAAGAACCAGGAAGTGAAACCGAAAAACTTCTTAAAGCTCTTAAAAGCAATAAAGGAAGCACAAGAGTTGCAGCTATGATGGCTCTTGGAGAAATGAGAGAAGAAGCGGCAGTAGATCCCATAATTGGAATTCTAACGAAAGATTATCCGCCAGTACAAGCCAGTGCAGCAATTGCACTTGGAAAGATCGGGGATGAAAGGGCAGTAGAAGTTCTAAGAAAAGAAATGAAAGATGGCGATAACGAATATGTTAAAGGCAGCTCCGCAATTGCGCTTGCGAGGATAGGGGACGAAAATTCAGTACCCTATATTATAGATAGGCTGAGAGACCAGAGAATCAAAGTAAGAAGTAGTGCGGCTCTTGCACTCGGAGAAATAGGAAACGAGACCGCAGTAGAACCCCTAATAGAAATCCTGAAAACCGGAAAGAGTACAGAAGGGCAAAAGAGTACTTCCTTGAATGCAAACCCTGATGTCCGAAAAAGCGCCATCCTTGCCCTTGGAGAAATAGGGAGCACTAACTCTAGTGAAATTTTAATCGGCATAATTACCGATAAAGAAGAAGAGCTTGAAGTCAGAACAGCGGCAGCTTCAGCCCTGGGGAATATAAAAGATCCAAAAGCTGTAGAAACGCTCAAACAGACGTTTGCTGACAAAACTATGGATGCAAATATTAGAAATGCGGCTTTTCTAGCGCTCAGCAAAACAAGAGACCAGGAAACTGTAGGAATGCTTGTAGGAAAACTGGGAGATGAAGAATTTGGGGCTATCGCAAGAGAAGCTCTCATAGATCAGGGGGAACTGGCTGTTGGTCCCCTTATAGAAAATTTGAAAACGGAAGACAAGAAAATTAGAGCTGAAACAGCCTTAATTCTTATTGAAATTGGGGATCAGAGGGCAGTTACGCCTCTTATTGAGGCTTATAAGTAACTTTAAGGAATGATTCAAGTATAATATCAAGGTATTTGTTGCCAAGAATCATTATTAAGATGCTGAAATTACTTATGATAAACTGCCTTTTATAAGCATCGTGGCTGTAATTATATAAAAAGCATTAATTATAGATTCTCCTATGAAAACCCCAAGGAGACACTTGAATACATTTATTCTTAGGCTGGACACAATGTAGACGATCAAATTTGTGGGAACCATAGGAAAAAAACTCCATCCAACAATCAAAGGGAGTTCTTTATCCACGAGTTTGGATTTCATTTTATGGGTATATTTACTGTACTTTGTTTCAAGATAAACGTCGCATTCAAGGTATCTGGAGAAATAATATACTATTGTAGCAGAGGTCATTACACCAGCCATGTTTACTACAAATAGTTTAATTGGATTGAATATGAGTGTCCCTACAAGTATAAGTGGTGAGGGCATAAATACCACTCTTTGAAATGAAAGGAGAAGGTAATAAATTATAGGAGTTTCAACAGGATAATTTGCAGCGGTTTCTTCCAGGAATGAAAAGCTTAATTTTTCTGGAAATAATAGGTATGTAGTCATACCTCCGAGAATAATAATTATCCACAGGTAAAAAGTGATCTTTTTAAAATTCATTTGAAGCCCCATTCTCCTGTATGTCGTTCACCTTTAGATCTGTGGAGTTTAATCCGCTTGTGTTTTGGATCTGATAAGTCCAGTTGCCGAGTGTTTTTATAGACCAGATTCATGTACTTATTGATTCCATAAATCGTATACCTAGATTTATCGTTAGGATCCTGGATATCATAAGTGATCATGAATATTCTTTCTTTTTTGTTTTCTGTCCCATAGTGGCTTTCAAAAAGCTTTATAAAATCGTCTTCTGGGGTTAGTGAAATATTAAAAAATTCAGATGCAAATTCTTCTTTCGAATAGGCTTGAAAATTTACTGTGCCAGAATCTATGTCATTAAATTTAATCAATGAATTCGCAAATAAATTCATGAATAACGGGTTTGAAAATATCAAGAAACCGAATATAAAAGTGAGTAGAGAAAAGGTCAAAAAAGTATAAAAAGCAATTTTTAAGTATTTTTTTATTTTTTCGGCCATTAGATTCAGTTAATTGTACCATTTATATAAACTCAGTGTCTCAAAACATTAATTAGATTACAATGGATGCCCAAACAATTGTCTTGAGATTATTATTTATTTCAGTAATCTAATGAATTCTCAAATGAAGCAAGCTTATATAGTTATCTCAGATGTACATTTAGGCAACGGGGAATGCAATCATAAAGATTTTTGTGATTTCCTTGAGTGGGTGCATGGCTTGGAAAAACAGTCTGAGGTTATAAAATGCAAGGATAAAAAAATAACAATTAAAACTCCTGATAAAATAATTCTCTTAGGGGATATCTTGGATTTGTGGAATCCAAAGAATAGTGACAGAAATAACATTATAAAAGATGTTATGAAGCCTTTTTATTTACTTACTAATATTAATTGCGACAAAATATATGTAGTTGGCAACCATGACGATTCTTTGGGCGAACTTGAAGGAAAGGGTGATTTTGATGTTTTAAATAATGGAAAAAAAATTGTTATTTACAATAGGCATTATCCTAAAAAAGATAAGAAATCTGGTAAAGCACACGGTATTAAAATTGGAAACAAATCATATTTTTTTCTCCATGGTCATCAATTTGATAAAAATCAAGCTATTTTAAAGCATGTCAATAGAATCTGGAATCCCATTAATTGGTTCCAAGATCTTTTCAATGTCAAATTTACTAAAAAATACTGGAAAGCAAATTTTGCTATATTTTTAGGCTTGTTAATTTGTGATAAATACTTTTTAATGAGAGAATTTCCACAACCTGATTTTTTTGATAATCTGAGTTGGGCTATGATTATTGGCTTTTTTGCATTGAGTTCGATTCCTGGTATTGTTGCCAATACTCAAGGAATAATTTACAACTCCACGAAACCTAGGGATAAGACTGTAGAACAAGTCATTAAAGATAAGTATTACCAGAAAAACAGGGAAACTATAGATGCAGATGTTGTTGTTTTCGGTCATACTCATTTTGCAAGCTCTTATGAGCTAAAGACAGAAACAGGGAAGAAATTATTTCTTAATAGCGGGTGCTGGGTTGGGTCAGACATCGAATATAATGGAATAACGTGTTATGCAAATACGTTTCTATACCTAGATGAGAGCGGGGCATATATCATGACATGGCGTGGCTCTGGTAATATCGAATGTATTGAAGCTTTTACATAAAATGAAGTATGTAGAGTGATATGTCAGAGATTGAACAGAGTTATCTTTTTTATTGACGCATATTTTTACTACAAAAACTATGCATTTTCTCGTCCTAGCTTCTATTTTTACAGAATTTTGGTGCACTGCCTTGAGGTTTATTCGATTTTAACTTGATCGCTGAAGCCCTCTCCAAAATTATTTTCCGATCCTTATATATACCACAAAGATTTAATATGCGGAAAATGCCGCTGGAAGAAAAAAAAGAAAATACCTGGGAAGATTTCCTCGAAGTTCCGGAAAAAAACAGGGGGGAAGATACTGCTTTGCTTCCTTTTGACATCCCTGATTTAAAAACTCTCCTGAAAAAACAGGGCTATGCTCTGGCAGGCCGCCACTCAGCTGTTAAGACCTGTCTCTGGCTAAGGCACGCTATGAATGGCCAGGGCTTTTGCTATAAATCGAAATTCTATGGAGTTCAGTCTCATCGCTGCCTTCAGATGACTCCAACACTTATGTGCAACCAGCGCTGTCTTTTTTGCTGGCGTCCGACTGAGGTCCCTGTTCCTGCACCCGAGGAATGGGATTCACCTGAGAAGATAGTGGAAGAAAGTATTGCCTGTCAGCGTAAGCTAATTACCGGCTTTGGTGGTTCTCCTAATGCACTGAAGGAACGCTGGCTTGAGGGCAATGAGCCGAATAATGTTGCAATTTCCCTGTCTGGAGAACCAACCTTTTACCCTTATCTCCCTGAACTTATCGAGGAGTACGAAAAAAGAGGTTTTACGACTTTTCTTGTCACAAACGGCACAGTCCCCGAAATGCTTGCAAAGGTTTCCCCTTCCCAGCTCTATATGAGTCTTGACGCCCCAGATATTGAGACTTACCTGAAAGTCTGCCAACCCAGGTCGCCTGCTTTATGGGAAAAGATCAATGAATCTCTGTCCCTGATGAAGCAGAAAAAATCAAGGACAGTCATCCGAACAACCCTTGTGAAAGGTGAAAACCTGTTCAAGCCTGAGGCTTATGCCAGGCTAATAGAAAAAGCCTCCCCTGACTTTGTGGAGATAAAAGCATATATGCATCTGGGCTTCTCAAGACTCAGGCTTGACCGCTCTGCAATGCCTACTCATGAAGAGGTCCTCGAGTTCTCACAGGAACTTGCAAAACATCTTGGATATGAAATCGCAGATGAATCTGAAATCAGCAGAGTAGTCTTGTTATCAAAGGATGGGAGAAAATCTCCTGTCAAAAAAGTTTCCGGCCTTGACTAAATTCAAGTTTTTGATCTTAGTACCAGTAGCATCCAATGTGGAGACACAGAATGGTTTTTATATATTAATCGACATATAAAATACGTTTGGGGATAGAAACAAATATAAACTCATGTTTCATTTAGGGGTATAACTCCAAGATGGACTTATCCAGTTTTATAGTTATATATACAGTTTGAGTAAAATTATGTCTCACATCTAGTGATATCAACAGAGCACGAAATAGGAAAAGTTTACGTAGCAAAGGAGCCGTCTTTTTCCGGAATTTCTGAGTGTCTTTCCCGGATTCGAAGTGTCGGTTCTTCTGGCAGCGTACTCTTACTCTTAGTTTCTTGTGTTCAGAGCGGTTTAATTTATCAATCCAGATCAAAAAGACAATCTCAAATTCAATAAAGGATTCAACCTCAAACCTGCCAGAAATACCAAAATTTTGCTATTATCTTTACGGGGAACATTTAAAATGGCTGAACAATCTGCACACGAAAAGTACGAATTTAAAAAGAAGCTTGAAAGCCTGAGGGACAAAAAAGGAAGAAGCACTGAATTAATTTCTCTTTATATCCCTGCTGACAAGCAGATTTTTGATGTTACGAACCAGTTGAAAGACGAACACGGACAGGCTGCAAATATCAAGTCCAAACTTACCAGGACTAACGTACAGGGAGCCATCGAATCTCTTCTTTCGAGGCTCAGATATCTTAACAAGGTCCCTGAAAACGGGATCGTTTATTTCACAGGAGCCGTGGATATCGGGGCTAATAAGACGAACATGGAGAGCGAAGTAATTATCCCTCCGGAACCCATTACTGTTTATAAATATCATTGCGACTCCTCTTTCTTTCTTGAACCCTTAGAGGAAATGCTCAAGGATAAAGGCACCTTTGGGCTTCTGGTGCTTGACCGAAGAGAAGCTACAGTAGGGCTTCTTGTCGGAAAAAGGATTCAGGCTTTCCGCAATCTTACCTCAACAGTTCCGGGAAAACAGAGGAAAGGTGGTCAGAGTTCTCATCGTTTCCAGCAGCTCAGGTTAATTGCTATCCATGATTTCTATAAGAGGATAGGAGACGCCGCAGATGATATTTTCCTCGCCGTTGAGCCTAAAGATCTCAAAGGTATCCTGATAGGAGGTCCTTCTCCTACAAAGGAAGAGTTCTACGCCGGGGAATTTCTGCACCACGAGCTTATGAGAAAGATCCTTGGACTCTTTGATACGGCTTACACTGACGAATCAGGGCTCTCGGAACTTGTGAATGCTGCCGCAGATAAGCTCCAGGACCTTGAGCTCATGGGACAGAAGAACGCTGTCAGGGCCTTCTTCAAAGAACTTATTTCCGACTCAGGCAAAGTAGCCTATGGGGAAACTCAGGTACGGGCAAACCTTGAAATCAATTCTGTGGAAGTGCTCCTGCTTTCCGAAGATCTGCGAGCTGAAAGGGTAACCACGAAGTGCAGTGTTTGCGGATATGAAAATAAGTGGACACGGCGCTGGAAACCCGGAGAATCTGCACCTACAGCCGGGAACTGCCCGAACTGTGGAGCTTCCCTTGAAGTTACGGATGTTACCGACATCGTTGACGAGCTCTCAGCCCTTGCTGACAAAAGCAATGCAAAAGTTATTTTCGTGTCTACAGACTTTGACGAAGGCTCGCAACTTATGAATGCTTTCGGAGGCATTGCTGCAATTCTCAGGTACAGTACTGGAGTCTGATTTCACTCTGACTCCCATCAAATACTTCCCATCAATATTTTTCGTCCAATAATTATTACCCAATACTTTTTTAATTAAACCGTCCTTAGATCACTGGATCAAAATTAGTAAATTAAAGCTATTGAATTAAAATCCGTAAATCAAATTTAGTGAATTAAAACTGTTAGATTAAGTTTAGTGAATAAAATTTAGTAAAGTGAGATTAGTGAACCAAAATTAAACTTAGTAAATTAAACTCAGTAAATTAAACTCAGTAAATTAAACTCAGTAAATTAAACTCAGTAAATTAAACTTAGTAAACTCAAGGCTATCACATTGTTTTCGTAGTTTTTACAGGTGATTTATCTTGTTCCTGGAACTAAAAGCTCAGGCTACATCAATCTTAAAAGACGCTATCCAAAAGGCCGGACTTGAAATTGAAGATTCCGAACTTTATTTCGAAACCTCATCTTACGCTGACCTCGCAAGCAGGGCCGCTTTCAGACTGGCAAGTCTGTACAGGCAAAACCCGAAAGAATTAGCAGCCCGTATTGTTTCTGCAGTTGAAATTCCGGATGGTTCGTACATAGGAGAAGTAAGTGCTGCTGGCCCTTACATTAACTTCCATGCTAGCAGGCGCTATCTGGACATAACGGTTACTACAGTCCTTAAAGAGAAGGAGAAATTTGGCTGTGGAGCTCCAAAGGATAAAATTTTACTTGAGCACACCTCAGCAAACCCGAATGGTCCCCTGCATGTAGGCCACATCCGAAACTCCATTATCGGAGACACTCTTGCCCGCATTCTCAGAAGAGCAGGATATGACGTGGAAGTACAGTATTATGTCAACGATATGGGCCGCCAGATTGCAGTAGTTTCCTGGGCGTGCGAACGCTTTGAGCTTGACCTTTCCAGAAAATCCGACTCTGCCATTGCTGATGTGTATATCAAAGCCAATGTCGAGCTGGATAAAAACCCGGAGTATGTAAAGGAAATCGACGCTCTGATGGAAAAGGTAGAAATAGGGGATGTCAAGACAATCGACAGTTTTTACAAGGCAGTTTCTCTGGCGGTTTCCGGGATCAAGGAGACCTTACTTCGTTTAAATGTTGTCCATGATAAATTTGTCAGTGAATCAACTTTCCTTAAATCCGGCGCAGTACATGATATTGTCGAGCGGATCAAAGCAACCGGAAGGACAAAAACAGACAAAGGTGCCCTCGTAGTAGACCTTTCGGACTACGGGTTTAAAAAAACCCTTGTTATCCAGCGTTCAAACGGCACTTCTCTTTACACAACCAGAGATCTTGCTTACCATGAATGGAAAGCCGGACAGGCAGACCGCATAATCGATGTCTTCGGAGCTGACCACAAGCTGATTTCAGGCCAGCTAAGGGCTACGCTGAACTCAATCGGGATCAAGGAACCTGAGGTTGTTATCTTCGAGTTTGTCTCCCTCCCTGAAGGTTCAATGAGCACCCGCCGTGGGCAGTTCATAAGTGCAGATGATCTATTTGACAGGGTTACGGAAGCTGCCCTTGAGCAGGTCGAAACCCGCCGTCCTGAAACCTCTGAAGAGTTCAAGAAGCAGGTTGCGGAAATGGTCGGAATTGGCGCGGTAAGATACGATATAGTAAGAGTCTCCCCGGAAAAGTCCACAGTTTTCAACTGGAAAGAGGCACTGGACTTTGAGAAACAGGGTGCTCCTTATATCCAATACTCCCATGCCCGCGCCTGCAGTATTCTCGAAAAAGCAAAAGAAGAAGCAGCCTGGGACCCCTCGGCAGAAATAGATTCTTCTCTGCTTGTTGAAGATACTGAAATCGATCTTATCAAGAAGATGGCGTCATTTGACAGCATAATCGACCTTGCAGCCCGCGAACTCAAGCCTCATGTGCTTGCAATCTACGCCCGCGAACTGGCAGATGCTTTTAACCAGTTCTACCGCTTTGTCCCTGTAATTGCTGCCGAGGACGAAAAAGTCAGGGCTTCAAGACTGGCTCTTGTGAACTGCGCAAGGATTGTGCTTGCAAACTCGCTTGACACGCTTGGAATTGCAGCGCCTGAATCTATGTAAAGATTTTTCCCCTTTTTTTCCTTTTTCTTCTCGATCTTTCCTTTTTCCCCTCTTTTTTCCTTTTTTCCCCTCGATCTTTCCTTTCTTTTTTTTCTTCAGTCTTACTTTTTGTTTTGCTATTTATGTGGATGTACGAGTTTAATACTTCCTGGGCACCTTCTAGAGACACTGGCTATTGAAAATCAGTTCTCCAATCCTGTACAGAAGGCCTTAAGAAAAATATAAAATCTTTTGCAGCAAAAAGGATAATTTACAAGTACTGCTGCAGGATATTATGACAACGATAAACGAAGCTTTTCGGATGTTCTTGAATGAACAGGAAGGCAACTTGAAACCTGATACCTTCCTGGACCTTGAAGATGTGATCCTTCTTTACGAGGAATTCCTTGAATTCAGTGCAGAAGATTCTTTTTCTGAAGAAGACAGAGAACTTTATAATACCCGGCACGAAAACGAAAACAGGAGTTACTGCGACATTTTCGGCCCTGAGCATCTCACCCCATCAGGAATTAAAGAATTCCTCGATGATTATGTAGTTGAGGTAGGAGGAGGCAAGAAGTTTATAGGTACAGCCGCGAAAGTCATTGAAAAATTCTTTGAATGGGCTCAGGAAAAAGGTTACATTGACGAGAAGGCTTTAGAAGTAAACAGCGAAGTTCTCAGGAAATATAAGAAAAGGTACTGATGTTGCGTAACTAGCAAAATGTCGTAAAAATCAATCGCAATTATTCAGAATCGTTAAATCCTTGAGGGTTGACGAGACAGTAAACAATGTGTTGAAGAAATTTTTTCTGAAATAGAGGCTTGAAAAGCCTGCTTTCAGGTAGTCCTTTTCCTTTTTTGCTCATTCTGTTAATCCCGTTAATTCTGTGGATTCCATTTATTTCGGTTATTTATTAAACATTTTGAATTTATTTATCCTTGGAAAGGGAGTAGGTCGGAAACTCTCAAAAGCAGGGCAAAATCTTGAAAAATTGGAAAAACAATTCTCTTATAGAACTGCCATGAAAACGATAGATGAAGCTTTTCGGGAATTTTTAAAAGAGCAAAAAAGAGAGTTGAGTCCCAGGACACATCGGGACTATGAAAATTTAATCTCTCTTTTTGAGGAATATCTCGATGTTTGTGCTTCTGATGACCTTTATGAAGAGGATCAGGAACTCTATAAAGAGAAGCATAAGAACGAGCATAAAGAATACTGCCAGATTTTTGACCTTGCGTATATTGTGCCTTCAGATATTGAATATTTCCTTGAGGATTATCTAATTAATGATTTTGGAGGGAGCGCGGCTTTCGTTGAAACTTCGCGGCGTTTTTTCCGTAAATTCCTGCCCTGGGCTTATGAAAAAGACTACCTTGATCCAGAGCATTATAGTGAACTTGCTAAGGTTGTAGGGAATATAAGAAAAAAAGGGAAAAAGACTGCTTCTCAAGTTCAGAAATTTGGCAGTTTGCTCTGCGATTATGTGGACGCACATCCGGCTGAGGAGAGTCCAGAGTGGAAAGAGGGAGATTTTGAGATCAGGAGAGTCGAACCCGGAAAGTTATGGGTAGAGGATTATCTGGACCCTTACATCGAAATCGGGCCTGTTAAGGTTTCGGAAGAAGTGAGTTCGCTGGCAAAGACAGGCTGGTACCTTAATTTCGGAATAGTAAAAGTCGGGGACTTCTGGCAGATAGTATATGTAGAGGGAGTTTCGTCCCGCTGTCCTTATTGAAAAGCTCGGCACTTTCTGGAATTATTGAATATCTCCGGGATTTTTAAAAGAAAAAGAATATCAAAGAACGGGAGGTAAGGTCGATAAAATGAAAACGACAGTCAGTAGGTCAATTCATGAAATTCTGAGGGAATTCCTGGCTGAACAGGAAGCCCGCCTGAGCTCTAAAACCTATTCTGGATATGAAGAGGCAATTTCTTTTTTCAGGACATATCTCAATAACTTCGGGCATCAGCACTTGAATAGGGCTGAGACTGAAAGATATGAAAAACTTGAAGCTTCCGAAGACAAGCAGTTCTGGGACATTTTTGGCCCTGAACACCTTCGCTCTTCGGAAATCTCTGATTTTCTGGCCGATTTCATGGTCAGAAAGGTTGCAGGCAGCAGGACCCTTATGGAAACAACAGGCAGGGTCATGTATAAACTGGTCAAATGGCTGCATGAAAAAGGTTACATGCCTGATAAAGAATATGAAGAAGCGGCTGAAAACGTAAAAGAACTCAAAACCGCCCTCCCGTTAGTTGGAGAAGTTACTGACCTGATCTGTGATTATGTAGAGCGACATCCGGTTGAAACCCGGTATACCAGTGACCTTGATGCATATTTCGATATCGTAAAAATCGAGCCTGGAAAGCTCTGGCTTGAAGACTACCTGGAATCAGGAAAACGCGTCGGGCCGGTTGTCGTTTCTGAGGAAATCAGTTCAAAGTGCAAAGTTGGCTGGACGGTGTCCCTCTGGGTTGCAAAAACGGGAAAGGTCTGGAGGATTCTCGAAAGTGGGAATGTGCTGCCCCGATGAGAAGAAAGTCCAGTTTTGTATTCTAACGGCCTATAAAGAGCCAATATGAGTTCTTCATGCCAATTTTTAAGATCGATGATTTACTTTAGTTTAATTAAAAGATTGTAAATAGGAAATGCCATGAAAAGTACGAAAGAAAAGACTCTACAGAAAGTTTTTCAGGAATTTCTGGCTGAGCAGCAGAGCGTCCTGAAGCCTCAGACCTATTCAGGAAGTAAACTTGCGATCAACTATTTCGAGCGTTATCTCAATGGCTATGGATCTGAAAATCTGACAGAGACGGAACTGGAGAGATACGAAGAGCTGTCTGAAGGCAAAGGAAAGGAATATTGTGAGATCTTTGGCCCCAGTCATCTCGGGCTCAAGGAAATGGAGTCTTTTCTCGGCCTTTTTATGGTTTTGAGGGTTGAAGCCAGTAAAAACTTCCTGGCTATTGTGGGAAGGGTTATGCACAAACTGGTGAAGTGGCTGCACGAGAAAGGGTATCTGGCTGACGGTGATTATAAAATAATGGACAGGAGAGTAAAAGAACTCAAGGCCGACCTCCCTATAGCGGTAGAAGTAAATGGCCTGATGTCTGAATATGCTGCAAAGTCTCCACGTGGGAAATACACGGAAGAGCTGAAAAGCCGCTTCACCATCAAAAAAATCGAGCCCGGAAAATTGTGGCTTGAGGATTTAATGGGCCCAGGAAAACTTACAGGGCCTGCTCTCGTTTCCGAAGGAATCAGTTCCATGTGCAAGACCGGCTGGACTGTAGTGCTCTGGATAGGGTAGACAGGAAGTGTGTGGAAGGTAATTGATAGTACGGTTGTGTATCCTATTACTGAATACTGACTTTCTGATCCTTTTTTGCTTTTTCTTCTCTTTTTCACTCTTTTTTGCCTTTTCTTACTTTTTTCACTTTATATTGTCTTTTTTGCCTTTTTTCACTCTTTCGTGCTCTTTTCAGTCTTATTTTTTCTGTTCTCCAGTCAAATGCCTGTAAACACTATCAAATAGAGCTCTCTTAAATATATCACCAAAATCTCTATCATCATTGATTTTTCTGGATACTTTGACTGCTATCAATTAGCATTATAGCTTTACTTTCATTTCAAACTTCCAACAATTTAGTCAACTGCTTATAATGTAGTTGAGACCATCAATAACTTGAAAATCCTGTTAAAAATTATTCTGAAACTCTGGATGATTTCTTCATTATTACCGAGATTAAAACCGGAAAACTCTGGTTTGAGAGTTATTCGGAAGGGAAAAATATTGGGCCTGTGCTTGTTTCAGAAAAAATCAGTTCCATGTGCAAGGTGGGTTGGACTATTTGCCTCCTGATTGCAAAAACAGGGAACAACTGGAGGGTTCTGGAAAGCGGGAACATGTATCCTTAATTGATATTTGATTGAAAAATCTTTTTTTAAAAAATTTCATCATGCTACGTAATACTCTTTTTTACCATTGGTACCAAGCGACTGATTAAGCGACTGATTAAGCGACTGATTATTTGTAAACTGAATAGTCACAAGCTATAAATTATAATTTATATTATTTGATATTCAGAGGATAAACTATGACCAACCGCGAACTTGTGCAACAAAAGAAAGAAACTCTTATCCAGATGACAGATGGATTTGCAGACAGCTACCTTGATGAAAACTATAAAATGCTGTGTCAAAAACTAATCAATAAAATGAGCCGGAAAAGGCAGGTCCCTTTTCTTTCAGGAAAGCTGGAGATATGGGCTGCTGCAGTAGTTTATGCGCTTGGGCAGATCAATTTTCTTTTTGATAAAAATTTTGAGCCCTATGTAAGTGCTACCGATCTCTGTGATTATTTTGGGACAAACCAGAGCACAACCTCTCAGAAAGCAAAGAAAATCCGCGATATGTTCAAAATGAGATATTTTAATGAGGAGTTCTCTACTGAAAGGATGAAAAATGATAATCCTTTGAATGAATTCGTAATGATCAATGGGTTTGTTGTTCCTATTTCTACTGTTATGAAAATATTGGAGGAAACAGAAGAAGAGTTGCTGAAAGAACTTGAACTGGAAGACGAAGATCTTGAAACTGAAGAAAAATGAGTTCAGGTCCCATTTCCCATTTCGTCAACTACACTGAGAATCTTCATTATTTTTGTATATTCTAATCGATTTAGATATTTTTCTCAGTTTCTTTCTATAGATCGCCAGCTGGCAAAGCGTATTTTTCGTAAGGTCTCTGAGCTGAAGGAGGACCCATTTCGCTATGTAACAAAACTGGTCGGGTCTCCAAATTACCAGTTGAGGGTCGGGGACTATAAGAGTGATTCTAGAGATTCAGGGTAGCTGCTTGAAAATACTCGTGCTTAAAATTGGGCACCGACGGGATATCTACAAATAAAATCTTTTTTGCTTTTACTTTGAATCCTTTACTTTGAATTCTTTACTTTGAATTCTTTACTTTGAATTCTCTATTTTGACTTATTTATTTTGAATTTTTAGCTCAAATCAATTCCAATACTTATAATACTTGATACTGTCTTACATAAGAGGTATGCAGGACATTATTTTTACTGATGGAGGCAGCCTTCCTACGCCCGAGGGTATTACAAGGGAATGGATAAAGACTGCGGCTGAAAACCGGGACGAAGATGAAAAACTTTTTTCTATTGTAAGAGAGGCTTTCCGGAGGAAAATCGATGTGGGACTGCATGTTCCCACTTATCCTCAGTTCAGGGATATGATAGGACAGTTTCTGGACATTATCAAAGACGAAAAAAACTGTTATGAACCTTATTTACTGAAAGAGGAAAATGCAAAAATCCTCGAGCTGGAGATCATTGACGAGGTTGCAAAACAGTACAGGGAAGAAACAGGAGAAACGCTTGAAGTCAGGGTTTGTATTGCAGGACCAACAGACCTATACCTCCAGGCCTTCGGGGCAACGGGTTATGCTGACGCTTATCATATCCTTGCACTGGATATTGAAGATTTCATAAAACAGGCGTTTTTAGCTGCGAAAAATTTCAAAATAAAGATCATAGCCCTGGATGAGCCAAGCCTCGGGATAAATGACAGAATCCAATTTTCTGATGCCGACATCGTCTCTGCTCTCACCGTCGCTTCCACTTACGCCCGGAAACAGGGAGCTGATGTGGGAATTCACCTTCATTCGCCGTTAAAATACAAACTTGTCTGCGAGACCCCTATTAATGTTATCGGTTTTGAATACGCGGCAACTCCTTCTTATCTGAACCTCCTGGATAAAAAAGTGCTTGAGGATTCAGACACCTATATCAGGCTCGGAGTCTCGAGAACCGATATTTCCAGTCTTATTGGCATTGTCAATGAAACGTATGGGGTTAATGTCTGGAAGGAAAAGGAGTATATGCAAAAAATCGTTACTGACCTGGAAACTCCGGCAGTTGTAAAAAAGAGGCTTGAAACGGCTTATTCTGCCCTTGGAGACCGGATAAAATATGCAAGTCCGGACTGCGGGCTGGCTTTCTGGCCGGACCAGGAGCTTGCCTTTAAACTTCTTGAGAATACCGCAAAAGGCATTAACGAGTTTAATGAAGAGAAGAGAAAACAGGAAGAGTAAATCTTTCTAATATTTCTTTTTAATATTTCTGTTTAATGTTCGATCTTTCTAATATTCGATCGTTTTAATGTTCGATCTTTCTAATATTCGAACAATTGAATAACAGAACAAAATTTTATTTTTTCTTAATTTTTTCTGTTTTTTTATATTTTATCTGTCTTTCCAATAACGCTAAATCCTTACAGGTCTACTAAGAGGATATGGAAGAAATCATCTTTGACGATATTGGGAGTTATCCCCTTCCTGACGGAGTCAGTAAGGAATGGGTCCAAAGTGCCTTTAAAACGAGAACCGAAGATGAGAAACTCTTTACGGTAATCAATGACGCCTTTCAGCAGAAAATAGATGCAGGTGTTAATGTTCCTACCTATCCTCAGTATCAGGATATGAATGAACAGTTCCTGAAGGTTATTAGAGACTCTAATTGCTGTGACGGCCCCTTTGAGGTAAAACTTGAATGTGCCAGGATTGAGGAGCTTGAGGCTATAGAGACGGTTGCAAAAGCCTATAAGGAACGATTCGGAGAAACACTCAAGGTTCGGGTCTGTGTAACCGGTCCAACTGAACTTTACCTGAAGGAATTTGGAGGCACACGGTATACGGATATCTATTCTATTTTTGCAAAAAGCGTGAATAATTTTGTAAGAAACTCCATGAGATCTGCAAAAAATTTCAAGATTGCAGCGGTTTCTATTGATGAACCAAGTATAGGGCTGAATCCTGAGCTTGCTTTTGATGAGAACGATATTATTTCTGCCCTTACCAGCGCCTCAAAAGCAGCCAGCAAATGGGGAGCCGACGTACAGATTCACCTTCATTCTCCTCTCTACTATAATATTGCCTGTCAGGTCCCCACAATAAACGTCATAGGAGTAGAATCCGCAGGCACGCCATCTTACCTGGAATTGATAGACAAGAAAACTCTGGAGGACACAGATTGCTTCCTGAGGCTTGGGATCGCAAGAACTGATGTCTATACCCTGGCAGGAATCATTAGTGAAAAGTACTGTACTAACGTCTGGAAAGAGCAGCAATACCTTCCAGAAATTGTTAGCGGACTTGAGACCCCGGCTACTATAACTAAAAGGCTGAAGGTTTATTACAGGCGTTTTGGCAACCTGATAAAGTATGTGGGTCCTGACTGCGGGCTGGGCTCCTGGCCTAACCAGAAAATAGCATTTATATTGCTTTCCAATATATCTCAGGGTATAAGGGATTTCAGGGAATCTCTCTAACCCCTGAATTTTTAATTGACTTTTATATTAAGTTCATCCCGAAAATCCACACCTGAAAAGTCCATGACTTGAGAAATCAGGCTATTTTTCTTATTCCAGTGGAAACTTTACTATAAGTTTTAAATTCTAAAAATTAGGCGATAGATATTAAAACACAGTGGAAATAAAGGGGTATTTTTATAATGTGTAAGATTTACATTGTTGAACTGATAAATCAATAGCATTAAGGTTTAATGCTATAACCTCAACTGTTTTACTTCAATTATCAGGATTTTTAATCACTTCTCAAGTCTCCCATGCCTTCTATCGATCTCGTCCATCATGTCCAGCATTTTTCGAATAGCGGTTCTGATAGCATCAGATTGACTGACAAATTTTTTGTTATCTCCCACATGCCTGTTAAGGTCATCCAGAAGTTCTTGAGGGATTTCAACACTTACTTTTGGCATTAGAGCTGCACCCATTGAGATGTTCTATATATTTAAAGTTTATTTGGAAATTGATTTTTAACAACTGATTTTTAACAACTGATTTTTAACAACTGATTTTTAACAACTGATTTTTAACAATTGATTTTTAACAATTGTTATAAGCTATTTTTAGCAATTACTATTTTTAGCAATTAATCATTTCCAAACATGCAACTGATATTTTAATAAGGAGCCCATCCTAAAACTAATTTCACCGTCAAATTAGTAAAATGTCAAAATTATTTTCGTGATTCGAAAATTTACTGATTATTGCGGATATGGGATTCAGAGTAATTTTGAGTTTTAGGGTCAGCTTATTATCAAATTATTGAGAGTATAACCTAAAATTAGTAAAATGATGCCTAAAATCAGTGAAAGAATATCTAAAATAAGTGAAATATACCCATAATCAGTTAAAGAATTCTCAAAAATAGATAACGATAGCGGGCCCGAAGGGATTTGAACCCCCGGCCTATGGATTAAGAGTCCATCGCTCTGCCTGACTAAGCTACGGGCCCACGCATTGTTATTATCATTAAATGAGCGATTCTCACAATGGAGTTTTAAATATTTATAAGTTTCGGCACAATCCCTTATCCTTCTAATCTTTTTGAAATAAAACCCTAATTTTATGGAGTCTATTCAGGCTTTCTCAAGAAAACACTTCATCAAAAATAGTTAGATTTAATAGAGAAATATCTTTTTATTCAGAATAATTTTATTTTTTTGATGAATTGTCCTTATTTATATATCTTTGAAATTAGAAACCAGAAGTCTGACAACCAGGGATTGAACATTTTCCAAACTTCATTATTTTCCTTTTTTAATAGATAATAAAGCAAAACGTTATATACAAGCGGATATGAGTATGACCAATTAATTGACTTATCCGAAGCTCTGTTGGGGATCAATTAATCAAATAGATTAAGTAGAGAATAGATTAAGTAGAATGTGTACTTCCTGAATTTGGGTTATCAAGTTTGGTTTGTCAAGTACTGCTTTTACTCTTTTCTGTCGATAGAGCTTTCTTAAGCTGATTAATAGAAGTTAAAGGAATGAATGTAATGTTTAGAGATGAACGTGCTCCTGTGCCCATTGAAGAGGGCGAAACCTACAATGTAACTATTCAGGATATTGCTCGCCAGGGAGACGGCATTGCCCGTATCGAAGGTTTTGTAGTTTTTGTCCCGAATACGAGTGTTGGCGATGAAGTCCAGATTAAGATCGAAAGAGTGCTTCCCAAATTTGCATTTGCAAGCATTGTAGAGTAAATGTGGGATAAAATAACTGCGTTAAATTAAAGTTAAATTCAGTAAATTAAAGGAATGATTTTTCATGTTCAGAGAAGAAAGTCGCTCAGTCCCTGTCGAAGAGGGCGAAGTTTACGATGTAACAATTCAGGACATTGCTCGTCAGGGAGACGGCATCGCTCGCATTGAGGGTTTTGTAGTCTTTGTCCCAGGCACCAAAGTTGGAGATGAAGTCCGGATTAAAGTCGAAAGGGTTCTTCCCAAGTTTGCATTTGCAAGCGTTGTCGAGTAAATGCAGAAAATAAAGTAACCACGTTAAATTCAGTAAATTAAAGGAATGATTTTTCATGTTCAGAGAAGAAAGTCGCTCAGTCCCTGTCGAAGAGGGCGAAGTTTACGATGTAACAATTCAGGACATTGCTCGTCAGGGAGACGGCATCGCACGTATTGAAGGTTTTGTTATCTTTGTCCCGGGCACCAAAGTTGGAGATGAAGTCCGGATTAAAGTTGAAAGGGTTCTTCCCAAATTTGCATTTGCAAGCGTTGTCGAGTAAATGCAGGAAATAAACCATATCAACTTCAATGAAGTCATTAGGAATGGTTTTCATGTTCAGAGATGAAAGTAGCTCTGTTCCTGTTGAAGAGGGCGAAGTTTACGATGTAACTATCCAGGATATCGCTCGCCAGGGAGACGGCATTGCACGTATTGAAGGTTTTGTTATCTTTGTCCCGGGCACCAAAGTTGACGATAAAGTCCGGATTAAAATCGAAAGGGTTCTTCCCAAATACGGTTTCGCCAGTCTCGTTGAATAAGCAGGTCATTTAAAAAGAGAAAAACCGAGACTGAAAAATGATATCTATATCTAATCTTCAGTCTCTTTTCCATTCACAGATATTATAATCTCCGGATATTCTATTACCGCGTACATTCCGAATACCTGCCAATTTAAGAAAATAATCACTTGATACTGGCCGTTTGGTTAATGGCTGACCATTATAATTATACTTTTGTGATTTTAAATTGTACAAATCAGACTACGTTTTTCGCTGTTTCTATCGATTATATTTTTCAGCTTACTTTGACAGGACAATATTTTTGCGATTTTTAGCATGTCGTTTATGCTTTAATTGTTTGTTCATGGCGTCTGATAGTGAACATTCGATGCTGTTAAATAATAGATATTCAATCATATTTTGGAAATTTAATTGACAAAGTTTTTGTAAATGCCTTGCAGAATAAGTATTTGCTTTATATCTATAACCGGGGAAAGTATCCCGGAGTGATCTCTAATGATTCGTTTTATCAAGTACCACCCCAGATCCAATACTTATGTCATTGAAAAACGAGCTTTTCTTGATGAGGATCTTACTCTGGATGGCAATGTAATCGTCGGGCAGGAAGTGAAGTTCTGGAAGAACCTCACAGTAACTGGTAAGCTTGAACTCGGAAAAGGTTCGGTTATTAGAGGCAATGTAAAAGCTAGAAGTGCTCTTGTCTGTTCTAAGGCAAAAATTCTGGGCAATATCGAAACAGCTTCTGAGCTTGTCCTTCTCGATAAAGCTAAAATAAATACCGCAGCCTGCCAGGGAGATATCCACGTCAGGCCTGGGTGCGTTCTTGACTTCGTAAAAGCAGACGGCACGCTTGAACTTATTGGAAAAGTTCTTGTCAGGAAAGTCGCGCCATTAACGAAAGTGATTATCCGGGCTGAAGAATAATCGAGAGTTTCCAGTGAACATTTAACTTTTTCTTTACCCCTTCGCACGGTGGCTTTATCTCCTTTTTGCCAAAGTCATAGACTTTACCTGTGAAATCTTTCTTCTTCCAGAAGTCTCAGGATGCGGTCTCTTAAACGGTTAACCTCTTGACTTGTCCTGGAGCGCGGGCGGGGCAGGTCAACTTTTACAATCTCTTTTATTCTTCCCGGTCTTGCGGTCATGACCACTATCCTGTCCGCGAGAACAACCGCTTCATCCACACTATGAGTTACGAAGAGGAAGGTCACGTGTTTTTGTTCCCATATCTTCAGAAGTTCATCCTGAAGGATATTTCTAGTCTGAGCATCCAGGGCCCCAAAAGGCTCATCCATAAGAAGGACTTCGGGCTCGTTGGCAAGGGCTCTTGCAATGGCTGCACGCTGCTGCATACCTCCGGAGAGTTCGTATGGATAGCTATTTTTGAACTGCTCCAGGCCCACAAGGTCTATATATTTCTCCACCTGCTTCCTGGCTTCAGTCTTACTAATTCCCTGCATTTCAAGTCCAAAAGTAATGTTATCGATGACTGTTCTCCAGGGAAATAGAGAATATTGCTGAAAGACCATACCTCTTTTGGGGTCCGGGCCAGTTATAGGGACTCCGTTCAGTGTAATTTCTCCTGAAGTCTGGGTTTCAAGTCCAGCAGTAATGCGTAGCAGAGTGGTCTTCCCACAGCCGGACGGTCCCAGAAGGCAGATAAACTCTCCATCTTCTACATCAAAGCTCACATCGTGTAAAGCTTCAGTGCCTACATTCTCTTCTTTTTTAGTAAAGATACGTGAAACATTTTTTACACTTACTCTGCCCATCTTATACCACAGTTCCTGATGTCCATCTCAGTAATTTTGCGTCTACATAATATCTGAAGAAACGGTCAATTAAAAGACCAACAAATCCGAGCAGCAACATATAAACAAGTACGAAATCCATCCTGTGCATGTAGTAATTGTGCCATATCTCATATCCGAGTCCGCTGTCGCTTCCCATCATTTCTGCAGCTACAAGGCACATCCAACCTACACCCATGGCAATCCTGATTCCTGCAACAATTGAGGGCATGGCTGAGGGAATTGCAATATAACGTATAAGGTCCATGTTTCGGGTACAGCCAAGAACTCTTGCGGCTTCAACATAAACCTTCGGTACGTTCTTAAAGCCTGTATATGTATTAATGATAATTGGAAAAACCATTCCTACAAACACAACAAAACCTGCGGCCTGGTGGGTAAGCCCAAACCATATGATGGCAAAGGGAATCCAGGCAATAGGAGGGATAGGACGCAGTATCTCTATTATAGGGTCAGCTGCTCTGTTTATTTTCTTGAACCATCCCATAGCTATTCCCAGGGGAATTCCAATTACAAAAGCGCCAGCAATACCAATTGAAAAGTTAATTAGGCTAGTAGATACATCTGTAAAAATTAGCCCACTCTTTACAATTGCAGAAAAAGAAATTATCACATCATAAAAACTAGGCAGCTTAAATTTATTCTGTACAATCACGTCTGCTGCAAGCTGCCATATTGCAATTGCAACTATGAGAGATAACGCTTCAACGCCTTTTTCTTTAACTGTTTTTATGAAGTTAACGTTCATGTCTAATTAAAAGAATTCTTACCTTTTTATCTTTCCGGCAGACTTCATTTTTCAGAAAAAATAAGGGTTCAATTGCCTTCTATAAAGCCGAAGCAGTTGAACCCTTTATTTAGAGTTCTCTTTTTCTTCAGTTACTCTTATTTTTAGTTCTCACTCATGACTTTATCATAGAAACTTGTGTCAAAGATTTCTTCCTTGGTCAGAGATTTCGGAATATACCCAAGGTCATGCTGAACCTTTGAGTAATTGACAGCTGAGTCTTCAATCAAGGTTGGATCTGTGATCCATGCACCATCCCATTCCTTAAGAGATTCCTTTACAGTGTCAAGATCCTCTGTAGTCTTATTTGAAAAAATCTGAGCAGCTTCGTCCACATGTTCCTGATTATACTTGGTTGCCTTAATATGGGTCTTTACAATCTGCTCCACAATATCGGGGTGCTCCCTGATAAGTTTTCCACTTACGACAAGTACACAGCAAGAATGATTTGCTTCCATCTCTCCAGACTGCACTATAGTACGCCCAATATTTTCCTTTTCTACAACTGCCGGAGAGGGATGAGGCAGAAACACAGCATCAACCTGTTTAGCTGAAATAGCGGTGACAGCATCTCCTGGAGTCATTCCAAGGATTTTCACATCTTTATCAGGATCAAGTCCGTTTTCCTTGAGCCAGTTTCTGAGCAGGGTATCCTGAATAGTTCCTGGTGGGTAAGTAGCGATCTTAAGGCCCTTTAAGTCTTGAGGGCTTTTGTAGTTGTATTCGTTACGAAGAACAAGACTTGAACCGTTTATCTGGACAGGCGCAACAATCTTTGCGTCAAGGCCCTGGCTGAGAGCTGTAATTACAGGAGCTGACCCTACATAGGCGGCATCCAGGTCTCCAGCCAGCATAGCCTGCATTTCAGGGGCTCCTGTAGGAAACTGGTATTCATTAATTTTCGTAATTCCATATGGTGCAAGGTCTTCTTTCCACCATCCTTTTTCAGCCGCAGTCATATATGCGATCTGATGGGTGCTTGGCTGATAACCAATATTCAGCTCAGTAATTGTAGTGGTCTCTTCAGGTCCGGTTTCGTTCTCAGATACATTTCCTTTATTGGATGCACAGCCGGATACGAAAATAGATGCGACCAACAAGAAAGTAAGTATAAGTATGCCTAGTTTTTTCAAAGTTCCACCTCAATTAATCCTTACAACTGGTAATAGTCCTGCTGATAATTATCCATGTGCTGATAATTATCCATGTGCTGATAATTATCCATGTGCTGATAATTATCCATGTGCTGATAATTACCATGTGCTGATAATTATCCATGTGTTGATAATTAATCATGCACTGATAATCTGTATTGATAATTATCCATGTACTGACAGTAGTCCATATACTGATAATCAATCATGTACTGATAATCTGTATTGATAATTACCATGTACTGACAATAGTCCATATACTGATAATGAACCATATAAAATGATAACTTTCATTACTACTTTCATTACTAAATACTGTTTGAAATCGAGATTTCCTATCGAAAAATCACAGACTTTTATCTTTTTTGTCAGCTTTCCATAAACTCTTTTGCAAGAGAGTTTGTACTTCTCCAGAAGAATCCCGGTAAAAATAAAAAGTAAATATCTAACGGTATATTAATATTTTTACAATTTCCTATATATATTATCTCAAAGTAGCCTTGATTATATCCCAAATGTATTAATATATCGGGATATATTTCTCATTAAGGACTAAATTTCCTGTGAAATGTAGATTAAAATGTACATTATTTTTTGTTGTTTAAAACTCTTTACAGGACTTAAAAGGTTGAATTTTATGAATGTTGCAGACAAAGTTATCAAATCCGCATTTGAATCCGATGAAGTTTTTCAAAAAACGCTTTCCACTGTAATAAAAGAGGATCTTAACCTCACTGCTGTGGATTTCGCGAAAAAAGCGAATATCCCGCCGAGTACTCTTTACAAGATCCTGTCAGGGAACCGGGACCCCAACATTAAAACTCTCCGCCAGATAGTGAAAACTATCCGCGATATTAAAGAAACAGATAGTGGAGATTTTATAGCTGTGATTGCAGCTCGCTCGGTGCTTGACAACATAGTAGAAACAAAGAAAAAGATAGCTGGTAGGCTGGTCACAATAAGGGAATATTCGGCAACCTCAATGGAAGAAGCCATAATAGCAGCCGTTAACGCTGAAAGAGATGGAGCAAAAGCCCTTGTTTGCGCCCCTATAGTGAGCCCGACAGTGGAAAAGATCCTCAACATTCCAGTAACAACCATTATTCCAAAGAACAGCCTTATAGACGCCATTGAACTTGCGCTCAAAAAGATGGAGTAAAACTGCATAGAGTGCTAGAAATAAATGCTGCGTCGCGTGGAACAAAAAGTTTCCTGAAATAAAAGATACTGAATATCTGTCAGCAAAACCCTGAAAGACTGCTGAACGTAAATCAAATTTGAACTGTTCTAAAAATAGGAAGAACCCGCGTTTTGGGTTAACGCGGGAATTTTAAGTTATATTCTCTTTTGTTTTTGAATTTTTTGTTTTCCTGTAGCTTTATTTCTTTGGTTTCACCGAGTTAATAAGTTCTTTTACCTGTTCAGATAGCTTTGACATGTCTCCGCCACCCTTGGTGAAGTAATAAGCAGCTCCACCGATTATTAACAGGACAATGAATCCAAGAATATAGAGCATTAAGGAAGATTTTTCCTTTACAGTGTAGGTTGAGTTTTCTCCTCCAATTTCAACCTTGTAGGTTCCCGGAACCTCTTCTGCATGCTCAAAGGTTACAGTGGTATTGTTCCCAATGCCCAGGGAAACGTCTTTTGAGTCACTTATGTTTCCGTTAATAAGCAACTCCACACTTTCATTTCCTGCAGCATTGCCTGTATTTTCGACACTAACTGAGATTGTCGTATCCTTACCTGCACTTACCTCTAAAGGATCGATTACCAGGTTTGAGTATGTGTAGTTAGCTTCCAAATCTTTTACTTTTACATTTATTTCCTGGTCTTCGAATCCTTCTTTTGTTAAGCCCAGTTCAAGAGTGCCTCTTTTATCTGTCTTATAGGTAGCTTTTCCGCTGGAATCTGTTTGACCAATGATTTTTCCGTCAATCGATACGTTTGCACCATCAATTGGATCGCCGCCGATTGACTTGACAGCTTCAATGTTCAGGGTATCGCCTACATAAACTGTCTCAGGTGAAACATTAACTGTCATTTCCTCTTTTGGAGCACTGACATTAATATTTTTATTTGCAGTTTTGTAGTCATCCTTTTCTGCAGTTATCTTCAAAGTTCCGACGTCTTTGGCTGTATACTCAACAACTCCATCACCATCGGTTTCGCCTACACTACTTTCGTTAACCGAAACATTAGCGCCTTTTATAGATTCATTACCAGCAGTTACTTCGATATCAAACGAATTTCCGGCATAAATCTTATCAGGAACACTTATTTTCAGGGAATTGTTGTCGCTTCCATTACCGCCGGTTTCAACTTCCACGAAGGGGTAGAACCTGAGAGTATCGTCATTAGCAGTCTTGAAACTGACATTGCCCATTATCTCGGAGGTTTCATCTTTTCCAAGACCGATGCTATCATCGTTTTTCATTATAATGCCACTTTCAGAGACGCTTGTGACCTCCATATCGCCAAAAGTATCTCCATTATTGATTTCGGTGTACTGGTCCGAGAGCTGGAAGATTCCCTGTACAAAGACAGCAGAGGTCTCACTTCCTTGGAAAACCGTGCCGAAATGGACTATAATCAGCGGTACGTTTTCCGCGTCTCCAAGATCAGTTTCATAGACATAGTCATCGCCCGAGCTGAGGAATGCCTCGTCTACTACATCACCATCTTTTTCAAGCTGAACCCAGACAGATTCTCCATTGACATCGACTTCTTTGATATTCAAAGAATAACCCTCTTCAAGGGTAAGGGCAGAACCTGAATCCATAGACCTTTTGTCGTCGCTGTCTGTAAGGACTTTACAGAGAATATTATCCGAAAGAAGGCTCACATCATCAACAGCTCCTTCAACGGAACCATCAGTATACCCGGCAAAGTACTTGTCTGCCATGAAACCAATAACTGTGAAATTGCCCCATTCGTCGTGATCAAAATCAACCGCCTGTGGTGTTGATTTGTAGACAAGGTTATCTGCAGGTATATTCCTGCCGTCAAGCTCTTCTACTGTAAGATTTTCAGTCCCAATTCCCTCATCTATGTTGTAATAGAAACCTTCAAAGTTAAAGGGCGTCCAGCTAGGGAGTGAATCACCATCGATATCCTCATCATAGACAGTCCCGCGAAGCTCGTATGTACCGGCTTCCGAGGTGTCAAGTATCGGGGCAAAGCGCAGTGTATCATCATCAGCTACCTGAATCTGTATTTTACCCATAAGGTCTACTGTGTCTCCCTTATCAAATCCGACGCTATCATCATTCTCCATCTTTATTTCACTGCTGCTAACGGAAGTTACTTCCATTTCCCCAAAAGTATCTCCGTTTTCAACTTCTACATAATCATCCGAAATCTGGAAGAGACCCTGTATGAAGACAGCAGAGGTTTCAGCTCCTTCAAAAACCGTGCCTATATGGGCAATGATTATGGGCACATCTTCTGAGTCTCCAAGATCAGTTTCATAGACATAGTCGTCGCCCGATTTGAGGAATGCTTCGTCTACTACATCACCATCTTTTTCAAGCTGGACCCAGACAGATTCTCCATTGACATCAACTTCCACGATATTCAGTGAATATCCTTCTTCGAGAACAAGAGAATCTCCGGCGTTTGCTGATTTTTTATCGTCAGTGTCTATGAGAATCTTGGAAAGAACCCCATCAGAAATAGGGCTGATGTCATCTCCTATAACTGTGGAATTATTTTCAGTATAGCCTGCAAAGTATTTCTCTGCCATGAACCCGATTATCTGATATGAACCCCATTTACTGTATTCAAAATCAGTCTCAGTAGGTTTTGTGGAGTACTCAATATTTCCTGATTTTATGCTGCTACCTATATCTGTAATGGTCATTTCTTCTGAGGATACTCCGGAATCAAGATCATAGTAGAAGCCTGAGTAACTCTGGGCAGTCCATGTGTAAGTTGTGGGCATTCCTTTTTCCCAGATCCTATTCCCAGTTGAATTATCTGTAGAAGACCCGACGCTTACAGTCCATGTTTTTGTCGAATCATCGTAAGTACCATTAGGATCACTTACCACTGCCTTGAGGGTATAATTTCCTGCACTGTCTTCTTCAAAGTCGTATGAAGAAGAGGTTACACTTTCATCTTTTTTCTTTGATTCGCTATCAACAAGCCACTCAACATTAATATCCTGGTCGTCCGTGCTGGAGTTGACCTGGAAAGTTTTAGATGCTCCTTTATCGACTGAAACAGTTCCTTCGGAGGGGTCAACATTAACAGATAATCCTCCGACCGTTGATATTTTCCATTTCCAGGATTTTTCTACACTGCCATTTTCGTTTTCTGCACTCATTTTAATTGTATGCATGCCCTGTGTTGCAGAAGTATTGATATATGATGAATCAGTGACAGAATTGTTTTCCTGAACCTGGACATCATCAACATACCATGTCATATTTGAAGTCTGGCTAATAGTTGCATTAAATTTTCTTGATTGTCCTACGTTATTGTTAACGGTTGTGTATGAAGGGAAAAATGATGTGATTTGCGGTACATCCGACCCTCCGGTTACACTCCAGGTTCTACTCCCTCCAGTTGACTGAACAATCGCTTTGACGTCGTATGTACCTTGCGTAACGGTGTGATTGAGGGTAGAGGTATTCGTTGCACTATCATACGATGTTTCGGAAACATTGCTTCCATCAATCTGCCAGTCAATAGTTGCTGACTCGTTTGTTTGAATGCTAAAATCTTGAATCTCGCCGACTGTCTTATTGACCGTCGCATTGTCTCCAGGCGATGCTGCTATTATACTCGGAGCTGCAGCTGCAGTTCCGCAAAATAGCCCTAGCACCAGAATTGCTGTAAATATTTGTAAACTAGCTTTTTTCATGTTCTATCCTTCTGAACCTTGTGCATAAATTATTATGAATTTAGTCAGTTTCTCCTGAGACTTGCTCGATTTTTGTAAGTTTTTTGGGCTTATCAATCAAGAGTTTCTAAATTTTCGTCTCTCTAATCCAGGCTTTTGTTTCACAGGGGTAATTATTGTTAATCAGGAGGATCTATCAACAGCTTCGGCTTTTAACTGCTGGTATCCTCTCTGCTCTATAGTTATAAGGTTGCATTCTGGAGATTCGAGCACAATGCCTGCTTCATACTTTGTACATTCTCCTATAACGACTAAGTTACATATATTTTGTACTTTTTTGATCTTTTGTGGATCAATTGTAATAAGAAGTTCGAAATCTCCACCCGTGTAAAGGGCAAATTCCCTTAGCTTGTCCGGATTTGAAGCAAATTTCCGGACTTCCACGAGGATAGGAAGGGCATTTTCCCGGACCCTGAAGCCCACACGGCTCTGCCTGGAAAAGTCGTAAAGGGACATTGCAAGGCCGTCACTCGTATCCATCATAGACGTGACTGCTCCGGACTCAGCCAGCATCCTTGCTTCTTTCGTGCGCGGGACAGGCTCAAAAAGTGCATTCAGGACAGTTTCGCTCACAGGCTTGCGAGACTGAAGGGCCTCCAGAGCTGCTCCTGCTGACCCTGTATAACCTGTGACACAGACAAGGTCACCTGGTCTTGCTCCACGCCGAAGAAGGAGCTGGTCTTTTTTCACTCTGCCAAGTGCCGTCCCTGTAATTGTCAGTTCTGCGTGAGTATCAAGATCGCCTCCTATAATCGTAGTTCCGCAGAATTCGGCACATGCCTGCATACCTTTTGCAAGGGCTTCAACAAAAGCAATTTCGGTATCTGCAGGCATCCCAATTGCCATAACAAGCCCTATGGGCTCTGCACCCATGGCTGCAATGTCACTGAGGTTTACGGCTGCTGACATCCAGCCCATCTGCCAGGGCGTCATCTCTTCCGGAAAATCAGTAGTCCTATGCAGCATATCGGTGGTAACAACCAGGCAGTCTTCGCCTTTCAGGTCAAGGACGGCGCAGTCATCCGAACCTGCGCCTATAAGGATTCCTTCCTGTCCTTTCTCCCTGCCGTCAGGTGCTTTGAAAATCTCAGATAAAATGGAGATTAGAGCGCGCTCTCCAACTGAAGATACTTTTGTGTTTTTCATGGTTTTTTTGAAAAAGATGATTTTTGTTTTCCTTTCTAGATAAATGCACTCTGTGAACCAAAAATACTGAGTTTCTCTCCTTTATTTAATTTGTGTAACACATAAAGTAATACAAAAATTTTAATAGTTCTCACCGAACCATTTTCGGTACTGAGAAAGACGTTTTCTCAAAAAGTCTATTTTTTTCCACGAGCATTGAATAAATAAATTTTCTCAAATAAATTTCTTAAGGGCTTCACATTTGCCTTTTATCTCTAGGGATGTATAAGACTTTTGTAAACTTCAAATTCATTTGAACTTAAAACATGTTTTTCTGTAGGACTCTAAAAGAGAATAGTTTACACTTTATTCACAATGCAGACAAAAAAGAAAAGTACAAAAAGAAAAAAACGAATTAATATCCATAAACTGTCAGAGCGGGTCAGAAAACATTATGCTGGATTCTGCAAGATTATGGCACATCAGATCAGGCCAGATCAGAAAACATTAGATGCTGGATTCTGCAAGATTATGTCACATAAGATCAGAAAACATTAGGTGCTGGATTCTGCAAGATTATGTCACATAAGATCAGAAAACATTAGGTGCTGGATTCTGCAAGATTATGTCATACAGAATCAGAGATCACTTCGTCTCCGCTTTCTCTTGTTCTTATTGATTCCATCAGATTATGTCATACAGAATCAGAGATCACTTCGTCGCCACTTTCTCTTGTTCTTATTGATTCCATCAGATTATGTCATACAGAATCAGAGATCATTTCATCTCCGCTTTCTCTTGTTCTTATTCTCACATTTTCCAGAAAACTTTTTGCGATTTTTCCCAGTTCATATAGTTCATCCCTTTCCAGAACCCGCAGCTCTCTTAAATTTTCCTGCAAGCTATGTTCCGGAATACCCTGCTGCAATACATAGGTAAGTTCTCTATTTTTCATATGTTTCGAGATCCAGGCAGCTATACGGGCTATTTCTTCCCTGCTTCCGATAAAATCTCTAATTAATGTTGTCCGAAGTTCCAGTTCTAAGCCGCAGGAATCTGCAATCTCAAGCGTTTTTATTACAGATGCAGTTATCGGTTCTGGAGTCTCTTTCACAGCTTCTGATTTTTTGAAGCCCGTAACTTTCCCATAAAGTTCGGGATCGTCCGGGGGAGCTTTTATATCTATAAAAAATTTATCAACTAGCTTTCTTTTAACCAGTTCATTTGCCATTTCAGGGTAGCAGCCGTTTGTATGAATTCCAATTGCAAGCTCCATTTCTCTCGCAAATTCAGCAAGAGGAATAACTGCTTCCTGCATCAGAGGTTCTCCTCCTGAAAATACAACTGCACTTACAAAGGGTTTCGATTCTTTAATCTGCTTTTCCACGAATTCCAATTCTACAGGGTTAAACCCCTGGAGGTAGGGATGGTTCTGGCAGTAGGGGCAGCGAAGCGGGCATCCCCGAAAAAAGATAGTAACTGCCGCCCTCCCTTTCCAGTCCACGGTAGAGAGCGGGACAGTACCTGCGTAGTTTACTTTCATGACCTACGTTCTCACGCTTTTATGTATAAAAAAGGATTAAAGGAACCCTTATCTGAGTTCCCTTGTGCTGTATCGTTTTCTGTCCAGAAGTTCCTGGCGCTTGCCTTTGTTCCAGCCTTCAACCGATTGAAGGTATCCTGTGATCCTTGAGAGATGCTGCACATTTTCAGATTTACACTTCGGGCATCTGTCCAGCAGCCCATCGGCTACGTATCCTTCGTCAGTGCATACGGTCATGTCCTTGGTAAAAGCAAAGTAACCTGTCTGGGTGTTCTTTGCTATATGCATAGCAAGCTCCTGAAGGCCGTCAGGGTCCGGCTGTCCTTCTCCAAGCCAGACATGCATGATATTTCCGCCGTCCACAATCGGGAAGAAAGTATGTTCGTACTTTATTCTTTCAGGTAGAGATATATCTGCACCAACGGTAACATGAGTTCCATTAGTATAGTAGATTGGCAGGTCATGCGTCTGATTCAACTCACTCTTTGCGGCTTCCAAATTCCCTTTAATTGTGAACTCGGCCTTGTCGGCATATTCCTTATGCAAGAGGTCCGAGACTGCGAAACGCTGAGCTGTCGTTTCCGCAGGCGTTCTTGCAAGAGCAATCTCCATGCCGGTTTCTTTTGAAAGCTTTTGAGCGTGCATTTTCATTTCAAACATGGCCCTGATAGCAAGCTTATAAGCAGCAGGAGACTCATGGATCTGGAAACCTGTATGGTACTGAACCATTTCATTGATCCCTACCACTCCGATAGTATAAACCAGGCTTTCGAAGTCCACAGCTATGGCCCCTTTTTCCTCTGTATTAGGATCTTTGGGATGCTGGGCTGCAAAGGGAATCCTGTTTTTCTTAATCAGACCATTCATCCATCTGCGCTTGATCTTGAAAACTTCCACTCCCTTATTCATCAGGGTCTTGAGCTCATTGAACAGTTTTTCATCATTATGTTCAGCCCTGTATGCGGCCCTTGGGCAGTTTAAAGACAGGACCATCCATGAGCCCATTGAAAAGTGTTTTCCATTCCTGAAATGAAGTTTGTCATCGAACTCTTTATCATCAGTAGGGTTTGCAGAAAACTGATACGCACAACATTGATAACATGAAATTCCTTCTCCTGCGCCCCTGTACTCCGGAAGCTGATTATCAAAGTAAGGAGTCCCGAATTTAGCAGCCAGCTCGAAGGTCATCCTGTATAACTCTTTGTAAGTCGGAAGCTCAGGGTGAGCTATGTTGAATTCTTTGTTTTCTTCCATAAAGTCAGGTTCAATGGAAATTTCGGGCTTTGGGAAGCTGAAAGGTTTGCCCCAGGCATCCCCTTCGAGCATAACATCCATAAGAGCCTTGAACCCGAGGCGGACTTCCTTTTCGAATTCCCCATAGGTTCTGAGAGGGGCCTGCTTGCCGTCCCAGACCTTACCCTTAGCAACAATCGGAATGTTTCTCCAGAGCTTTGGGACACCAGGGGAAAGCTGCACGGATGAAAAGACAGTCTGTCCGCCTCTTGCACACATCATCTGCATCATTTCATAGACGAACATTTGCATAAGCTGTCTTATCTCGGTTTCGGACTTGCCTTCCAGATATGGAGCCATGAAAGTTAGGAAATTGTAAAAACCCTGCCCACCTGCAAAATTGGTCTGAGCCGAACCCATAGCTTTTACCGCATGAAGGAAAGCTACCTCGGCATTCTTTGCAGGTTTTGCCACGCTTGATTGAGTTCCCACTCCGTCAGGCATGAGTCCATAATAAAAAAAGTAACGGAGATCCCAGTCCTGGCAAAATGGTCTTGTGCCCATATATTCAAGGTCATGGATATGGAAATCCCCATTGAGGTGAAGGTCGGAAAGCTCTTTTGGCATTAGAAGGAGATTTTGCTCCTTGGACATTTTGTCAGCTTTTCTTTTATGTGAGGTTTCGGCGTTGTTCAGCTGGTTTGCATTATCATTTGCCTCAAAACCGTAACCAGTATCGATTTCGTAGGCATCATAGACCGAAGCTCCGACCCTGGTCATAATGTTTCTCCACTCAACATGCCCCCTGTCAAGTAGAATATTGTTTACTATTTCCCGGATAAGAGGACCTGAGAGAAACTTGAGATTCATCTTTTTAATGATCTTTTCTGCGTCCTTTGCAATCTCAATGGCTTCTTCTTTTGTGATTGAGGGTTTGTTATAGAAAATTTCGCTTAATTTTGTTTCTTTCAGAAGCTGATTTACAATAATGTTCCTGTCCCAGTTAAGAATGAAACCATCTGTTGTCCTTACCCTGGGGAGAGGAGAGACGGACAGCCCATCAAGGGTTTTTTGCACTGGCTGGTTGTCAGATAACTGGTCATTTTTGGGGAGAGGAGAGACGGATAATTCTTCAAGCATCGTTTGGGCTGATTGGTTGTCAGATACCTGGTAATCTGGTAAGAGAATCTCGCTTGTCATTTTCTCATCTTCAGTGATTGTCTTAATAATAGAATTTTATAAAATTTGAAGAAATATTCAATTTATTTTTAATTTCAGATCTCTGTTATCACAGGATTTTCTTCATCACAGGATTTCCTGGATTTTTTCAGGGTTTACTTCTCCTCCACTGAAGAGTTCCTCGTGCGTAAGGAAAGTATCATTGATCTGTAAAACAGGCGCTGTCACTGTGAAGACCCCATTGAAACGCAGTTCCGTTAGAGCTTCGGGAGTAGACATATCTGCTACCTCAAAAGCAACTGAATGTGCCTCCAGGAAATTTTTTAATTTATTGCATTTCGGACAGCGTTCCGTTGTATATATGATTATTTTTGCCATGCTTTACGTCCCTCTGATTTTACTCTAATTCTTAATCTGATTTTTAGTTAACGTTTCTTGTGTGGGACCCGTTTCTTTATCACATTTTATGTTTATTTTCATTGTCTGCGGGGTGAGCGCGCAGACACAGAACATGTTGCAGCATAAAACAAAGCCCCACGTGGGTTACCATTCCTCAGCTAACCCTTATAATCCCTACAAATGTATATTTTCAAATATCAGTCATCAATATCGGAAAAGGGCGCAGCTTCTATAAAGTGACCCCCATGATATCATTTTTTCATTCTACTGAGTGAAAATGACCTTTATTTTCAAGTAAATATTCTAAACGCCCTATCCTTAATAATGGTTTTTAACCTCAGGTCTGGATACAGTGAAACCTTCATCTGGATACAATAACACCTTTGTTTTGTATACAAAGACGTTCGATTTGTTACCAGATTTGATAACAAATTTAAGGACCCCTGTTTTTGAAAAACAGCCTTCTTCAAGGAGATGATTTCAAGCACAGAAGACGTCAAGGGAATATCCGCAGCCGATTTGCCTGGTACAGTACGGCTAACATGTATAAGGAATTATTCCTCCAAACATTGAAATTTATAATAAAGAGTCGTGCCCGATATAATTCTGTTAAGTACAGAAAAGGACGCGTCTTGTAGCAAAAACTATTATTATAAATAATGAAAACAAGTTAGCTATCTCTCATTCTTACTAACTTTTTAAAAAATAAAAATGTTAGGTTGAGGTTAAATTTTTATTTTTTTCTTTTGAGATGTGCTGTTACTTTTTCATAGACTTCCACTAAAATCTTTATTCCACTTGCTAATTCAACTAAAAGTTTTGCAAATTCCATAGCACTAGCTAAACTGATCATGCTTCTCCTTACGTTAATGACTTTGAAAGTTTTTGACGATACAATTTTTAAAAAAAATGTGAATAGCATCAGCTAAGTCTATGTTATTAATGCGGTATCGACAGCTTTTTATGCCTCAAAGCGATCATATTAGCTTGAAGTAAATAATGATGTTATCCACATCGTTCTATTGGAGCTTTATAGATTTTACCGGAATCCATAAAGCTCAATTTTGCTTATTTATCTCTCATCCTCCTTTTTCTATGTCTCTAAATGATTTTTAATTCTTAATCTTATTTTTAGTTACCTTTTCTTGCGCGATTTTTTCAGATAAGCATTCTAACTGCCCTATCCTTAATAATGGTTTTTGACCTCAGGTCTGGATACAATAACATTCTTGTTTGGTACACAAAGACCAATAAATCCACATGCGTCTTCGGTTAAGTGAGGAATCATGATAAATTGTACCGATTTCCTCAACAGTTCGCAAATAGTTTAATAAGTTACAAGCTGGAACAGGCATCAATTTCACGTAAATAGGCCAAAATTTAAGGACGGCTCCTAATGCAAAATCAATAGCTTTCAGGCAAGAAAATTCCTTAACCGATGACTAATGAAGTGGGTTTCTCTAATGCTGAGAGATATTTTTCAAACAGACCTTCCGCAGATGTCTTGAAAAAAAGAACATTTTTCTGGCTATCGTTTTTGTGCATTTGTTCAATAATTTGCAATTATTATCTCAACTGAAACTTCCAGAAACAGAGGTTAGAATCTTTCAATGAAGTTTGAATAAGCAGGGTAATTTTCAGAAAAAACGATAGTAAGAAAAATTGTGAAAATTGAATGGACATCTGCAGAAAGTCAGTTCAAAATACATGTATGGCTAATTATACAAGATATTGTTCCTAAATGTTCCTAAAAACTCAAAAAATATACCAAATCATCACTCTCATTTTCACGGTACTCTTATGAAATATTTTTTAATGATTAGTAGAGCTGAGAATCTATATCCGAGCATTTCTTTTATATCCACTTTGTCTTTTTATTCCTCTTAGAAAATCTTTAATTTTCCTGAAAAGGTTGGAAATTACAAAAAAACGTTATATCATGGGCCAGTTATATTTACCAAGTACAAAAGAGGTGCCACTTCATAGAGAAATTACTATCTTCCGGCTGCAAGCCTCTTGACGAACTTCTGGAAGGAGGTTTCGAAAAAGGGATTGTGACTCAAATCTTCGGAGCTGCAGGAACCGGGAAAACAAATATCTGCATCCAGCTTTCAGTGGAATGCGTAAAACAAGGGCAGAGAGTCATCTTCATAGATACCGAAGGGCTTTCTCCTGTTCGATTCAAGCAGATTGCAGGGGAAAATGCAAAAGAAATAGCTAGAAGTATCATTATCTATGAACCCCTGAATTTTGAAGAACAATATGCAGCCGTAAGGGAAGTGGAGAGAATAGCAAGTGAGAATATAGGTCTCGTGATACTCGATTCTGCAACCTCGTACTACAGGTTCGAGCTTGAAGACGATGAGACAGGCATGAAAAGCCGCAGAGAACTTGCTAGCCAAATAGGATTTTTACATGCTCTTGCCCGCAAACACGGTTTTGTTGCAGTCATAACCAACCAGGTATATTCCGATATTATCTCAGGAGGGGTGCGCCCGCTTGGCGGTAGTTCCCTAGAACATATTTCAAAGGCGATTATTCAGCTTGAAAAAACCGGCAAAGGGACCAGGCGCGCTATTCTGTACAAACATCGGTCCTGCCCTGAAGGTTCGAGTGCAGAATTTAGAATTACAGCCGAAGGGATTCGCTAAGTCGAAGAAATTAGATAAACTGAAGAAATTAAAGAAGTTGAAGAAATTAAATAAGCTGAAGAGATTAGATAAGCTGAAAAAATCCGCTAAACTGAAGAAATTCAATAAACCGAAGAGATTCAACAAACTGAAGAGATTCAACAAACCGAAGAGATTCAACAAACCGAAGAGATTCAACAAACTAAAGAGATTCGATAAACCGAATTAAGAAATCGGAAAAAAGCTCTTAGAATAACCATTTAATACTCATTCTGGACAGAAAAACTTAAAACTCCCGGTACTTCCGGGGGTTTGTAGAATTCCTTTTTACAGGAATCTCTTACCAGAATTTTAACGTTCTCTGGTTCCAGATATAAATTCTTCAGTCCGCCTGTAAGCTTCATCGTCAGTGTACTGAATCGCCGGATGTTTCATAAAGTAGGAAGCCGGGGAATACAACACGCCTCCTATCCCGCGGTCAAGAGCCAGTTTGCAGCATCGGATGGCATCGATGACCACACCTCCGGAATTAGGAGAGTCTTCGACGGAAAGCCGGAGTTCAAGGTTCATAGGCACATCGCCAAAAAGCTTGCCTTCCATTCTCAGGAAGCAAATCTTATTGTCCTTTTGCCAGGCTACGTAATCGCTAGGTCCGATGTGGATATTGTCGTCATCAAGCTTCCTGGAAAGGACGGATTGAACAGCTTCGGTCTTTGATTCCCTTTTGGAAGCAAGCCTGTTCCTGTTGAGCATATTAAGAAAGTCCGTGTTTCCCCCAGTATTGAGCTGATATGTTCTCTCGAGTTTTACGCCTCGTTTTTCAAAAAGGTCTGCAAGAATCCTGTGCGTGATAGTAGCCCCAAGCTGAGCTTTGACATCATCGCCAATGATTGGAATATTCTTTTCCTCAAATCTTTTTGCCCATTCTGGATTGCTTGCGATGAAAACAGGCATATTATTTATGAAAGCCACACCTGCTTCAAGGGCACACTCGGCATAAAAACGGACTGCTTCTTCAGAACCTACGGGAAGGTAATTGAGAAGCATATCGGCACCCGAGTTTTTAATTTCATTCACGATATCGGCTTTTGTGGATTCCTGTTCCTTGCTGACAACAAAAGTTTGACTTTCCTTATAGTTCTTCATATGGTCAGAGACCCCGTCGAGAACCCTGCCCATTTTAACCTTCACACCTGTGGATGGAACATCAGGACAAAAAACCGCTGTGCAGTTCGGGGGAGCAAAGATGGCCTCAGATACGTCTTTTCCCACTTTTCTGGCATCAATGTCAAAGGCAGCAACAACTTTAATATCGCCAGGTTTATAGCCTCCAATTTCCCTGTGCATCAGTCCAATTGGCTCTTTATCGTCGAGTTTATAGTACTCAATGCCCTGTATCAAAGAGCTTGCACAGTTCCCGATTCCTGCAATTGCTATTTTTATTTTTGTCATAAGCGCTTACTCTCCGATGAATACCCAGATTCTCATAAACCGCATTAATGAAATGAATATCTCGTATGATTTTTGAATCTATAGATTCAAGGATTTACGGATTCAAGGTCCATGAAGTTTAATAATTAATATTTCTGAAAATTAAGACTTCTTGTATTTTAGCTATGGATTTTAAGTCTTGTCTTATTTGCTCTGTTACTCTATAAATCTATTATTTGTAAGTTTGCTTCTATGAAAAAAGAGATTGCTTTATTTATATCTCACGTGTTGCTTATTCCCCAAACAAAGTTTTTATTATGAATGCTGGTTGCCAGAAGCATGATCTGCCGCATTTTTTCCGGTTATTCTAAGGTTTAAGAATTATCTTTAATATAATTAATTTTAACTTTCTTCAATTACTCAGATAATGAAAGGAAAGAGTAACGATATGAGAGTCACGAGACATGTCAGTTGAATAGGTTTTTATCTTATGGGGAGCTTGAAAGAAAAGCGGAAATTTTTCCGGCAGAATCTGACGTTTACATCGGAAAGTGATCAAATGAGGACAATTGACTGGAAGGAAGAGTCCAACTCTGTGGTGCTGGTAGACCAGACCCTTCTCCCTAAAGAGTACAGGATAATAGAATGTAAAACACTGAGTTCTCTCTGTGAAGCTATCAAATCTCTCAGGGTAAGAGGTGCGCCTGCTCTCGGTGCAGCAGGAGGTTTTGGGATTGCCCTTGCAGCTTTCCTGAGTGGGGCTAGAGATTTTGAAACAATAATAAGAGACCTTAATGTCGCGGGAAAAACTCTTAAGTCAACACGCCCTACGGCAGTAAACCTTAGCTGGGGTGTCGATAGAGTTCTGAAAGCGGTTTCAGATGCCTTTGATGTTCAGGGAGTCCGGGAAATTGCCCTCCAGGAAGCCATGGATATTGCGGAAGAAGATGTAACCACTAACAAGTTAATAGGTGAATCCGGGGCAAAACTCCTGAAGGACGGAGACACCGTACTTACACACTGCAATGCAGGCAGGCTAGCCTGCGTTGACTGGGGCACAGCTCTTGGGGTTGTGCGCTCGGCTATTGCTGAAGGCAAAGAGATAAAGGTTATTGCCTGTGAGACCAGGCCGCTGAACCAGGGAAGCAGAATCACTGCATGGGAGCTGATGCAGGATAAAATTCCAGTAACACTTATTTCGGATTCTATGGCTGGATGGGTAATGCAGCAGGGGCTTGTAGACAGCGTGCTTGTAGGAGCTGACAGGATCACTCAGGATGTCGTTTTCAATAAAATAGGTACTTATTCCCTCTCCATTCTTGCAAAAGAGCATGAAATTCCTTTCTACGTAGCAGCCCCAGCCTCTACTTTCGATTTCAATGGCTGGGAAGGCAGTGTAAAGATAGAAATGCGAGATCCTGATGAGTTGCGCTTTTTCGGATCGGAACAACTTGCCCCAAAAGATGTAGAAGTTTACAACCCTGCTTTTGACGCAACTCCTATGGAAAACATAACTGCGGTAATTACTGAGAAAGGAGTGTTTTACCCGCCCTTCCTCCTGGACGAAGTACTTGTTTGAGAAACACTTGTTTGAGAAACACTTGTTTGAGAAACACTTGTTTGAGAAACACTTGTTTGAGAAACACTTGTTTGAGAAACACTTGTTTGAGAAACACTTGTTTGAGAAGGACCTGCTTCAAGAGCGTGAATTATCTCCACCTTTTCAGAATCCAATTATTAGACATTTCTCTGCTGGATTTATATATCAGAACTGTAAATTATGTGATAATTACCAAATTTAAGAGGAAATTTAACAGTTATTTAATAGTTGATTAACAGTTATTTAATAGCTGATTAAAATATTTAATAACTGATTAACAGTTATTTAATAGTTGATTAACAGTTATTTAATAGTTAATTAATGGTTATTTAATAGTCAATTAACAGTTATGTTAAATTTCTGATTTTCGACTGTTAATTTCAAGATAATCTTAATTATTATCCAGAAAACCTATTGTAGGCAAATATAGGTAACGAAATTATATCCCAATCAATGCGTTCATACAGGTGTTAACACATGGCTAAAAAATCAGGTTCCGGGCTCCAGTCTTCTGCAGGGCTCATGCGCTATTATGAAGCAGATAAAAATGCAGTTCAAGTCCAGCCCAAGGTAGTGCTTATTATCGGTGCCATTACTGGCATTGCAGTATTATTCTTAAGTGCTGTAAATGGTTTCTGGCCGTAACCGCAATTTTTTTTGGCAGGGTTTCCTTGAGCAGGCAGAATTCAGGAAAAAAAGAAAGTAAACGCAAGGCTTCTTCAGGGACAAGAATCTCCAAGCCCACAATTTTTCTTCTGGGTTTTCTTCTTATACTTATGGGTTTTTTTGGAGTCCTGTATAATCCTTCTAACTCTACAGGTGATGAGGCGCCCTGGAAGGTTTCGGAAGCAGGGATTCTATCTTTCCCAGATAGAGAAAAGCCAGTATTCACAGCTCAGGAAATCGAAGATGTATACGCTCCTGAAAGCTCGGATACTTTAAAACTGCTGTCTTTTGAAAGCAAAGGGGAAAAAATCCAGGCTCTCTTAAGAATTCCTGCAAATTCATCTTCTTCTCTTGGCCTTGTTCTGTTGCCCGGAGCAGGGATTAGCAAAGAAGCCGAACAGGGTCTAGCTGTGGAACTCTCTAAAATGGGATATGCAACTCTCACGCTTGACCAGCGCAATCTGGGCGGCATAAATATAGAAAAAGATCTTGAACTTTTCAAAGCCGGCCTTGAGCCCGTAGAATATAACATGATTTATGACGCTCTTAAAGCCTCAGATGTACTTGCAGCTCAACCTGAAATTAACCCGGAAAAGCTTGCAATCCTTGGAGAAAGTAACGGTGGAAGATTTGCAGTCCTTGCCTGCGCTCTTAATCCTTCCCTTAAAGGAGTTATCGGTATCAGCACTGCGGGGTACGGCACTGAAGAAATTGATTCTTCCCTTGCAAGTGATTCTGAAGCTTATCAGTTCTATCGTTCAATTGATCCGGATACCTATCTCTCTACCCTGCCGCCTGCAAAATTAGTGCTGATTCATTCTTCTAATGACCCGGTAATCTCCCACGATCTGGCGCTCCGGACCTTTGATCTTGCAAAAGAGCCAAAAGCGATGTATAATGTTACTGAGGCAACGCACGGATATACGGCCTCAATGCGCCCTTATCTTGAAAAAGAACTTGCCCTTCTTTTGAACTAAATAACAAGGGCTTAATACCCAGTTGAATTTATTGAAACAAGAGTATCTTGCATATGAAAAGTATTTTGGGTATGAAAACTTCTCAGCCGCTCTCAAGCCTGCGGGAAATTCATGGAATCGGTGAACGGGTAGCCGATAGGCTGATTGAGCATTTCGGAACTGAAGAGGCGGCTCTTCAGGCTATTTGCGAGGGTGATATAGCTTCGCTTTCTGAAGTCAACGGGATCAGCCGCAATTTTGCCCTTTCCCTTGCCCGGTATGCCAAGTCCAGGGCTGAAGGCTGCTCAATTTCCGATTTTCTCAGGACAAAAGAAGCCCTGAGTCTTTATTCTCACCTGCTTGAGCTGATAAAAAGTTTTGCCCATACAACGCATGCCAGGGATAAGCTAAACCTTTTTTACCCATTACCTGCTTCGCGCATGGATCTTATCCAGGAGAGACAGGCTTTCGTAAGAGAGTATCTTGAACTGGGAAATGCATTCCCCGAGAATTCCGAATTTCTTAAATTGCTTACTAGAGTCAGTGAACTTAGGCCTGTTCCCGGGAACCTGAGAGTCAGGGACCGGATAATTCTTTGCGGAGATTCAAAGACCCTTGAAGCAGCCAGAGAAAAGTTCCAGGGCTTCTTGCCTGTACAGGCTGTAGAAAACCTATCGGAATTCGTGGATCTTGCAAGAGGTTATTCCAGCGTAATTGTTTTTGATGATACTTATCTTGGTTTTGATCTACCTGAAGACATTGAACCCGAATATTTCCATGACCTTTCCAGAGCTGAACTCTGGCAGGTCTTGCCTGAAAAAGAACTGGCGTTTTTTGCACGGAATCTTGACTGTATCCACGCCTGCCTGAGTATCGTATCAGCTCTCCGCTCAGAAAACTTTGAGCTCTTTGAGGAGTTTTCAAAAGAGAAGCTTGATACACTCGATACCGCACTCTCAAAGCTCGGTGAGGATGGTAAACCTGTTGAAGGTTTTGACCCTGAACTTGACAGGCTCGGAGCAGCCCTGCAAAACCTGGACCCCACATTGACTTTGGCCCTGAATGAGGCTAACCAGCGCATGAACCATGCCCTTGAGGCAAGCTCGCTTACTCTAAGCGGGCAGGAACTTGTCAGGCTTGTGAGCGGGGGAATGGAGGTTAAAGACCTTCTTACAAAGGAACTTAATAGAATCTATAAAACTGAAACTGAAACCGTCAAAGAAGAGCTTGCTGAAAAGTTAGGGCTTCAAAAGCAAGAAAAACTAATGCTTGATTCACTTTTTCCTGATGAAATTTCCTACCCTCTATATGCAGAACAGTCCCAGTTGCAGCTTCTCAGGCAAAAGTTGAACAATAGCCTTGAGAAAACAAGGCTTGCCAGGAAAAGGGAACTTGCAAAAACGCTTTCAGGTTTTCACCAGCCTGTAGAAAAACTTGTCAGGAAAGTTCTGGATTTTGACCTTGGCTTTTCAATTTCCTGTTTTTCAACAAAATTCCATCTTAATCTGCCCGAGCTGATTCCCGAAATCGGAATAGGTTTTACAGACGGAGAAAACCTCTTTTTAAAAGCTCGTTATGGAAAGATCGATCCTATCAGTTATTCCATCGGAAAAACCGGATTTTCCCCGGCAGGCCTGGAAAACAGGGTTGTGCTCTTGAGTGGAGTAAACTCAGGCGGTAAGACTTCCCTGCTCGAGCTCCTTGCCCAATGCGTAATTCTTGGGTACATGGGCTTTCCGGTTCCTGCAAAAAAACTTGAACTCGGGCCTGTAGAGGAATTCTACTATTTTGGAAAATCAAAAGGAACTCTCGATGCAGGAGCTTTCGAGACTACCCTCAAGCAATTCTCGGTGCTCTCCGAAGCCTCAGAAAAACTGGTGCTTGCGGACGAACTGGAATCGATCACTGAGCCTGGAGCTTCTGCACGAATTATAGCAGGAATTCTTGAATATCTGTCCAGAAATGAACAGAGTCTTGGAGTTTTTGTCTCTCATCTTTCGGAACTTATCCTTGAAAATACCGGAACGGAAGTAAGAGTAGATGGGATTGAGGCAGATGGACTGGACTCCAACCTTGAGCTAATCGTAAACCGGAATCCTGTATACAACCGTATTGCTCGAAGCACTCCCGAGCTGATTGTGGAACGGCTGTTCAGAAAGACCACTGGAAAAGAGCAGGAGTTTTACTCACATTTAAAGGATAAATTTAAAACTGGCTCAAAAGTAAACCTTTAGAGAAATTTCAGTGAATTTCCTAAATATATTAATAGAAAATTTACCTGGAAACTTCCAATCTTTTCTTGTAATCTTCCAGTACTTTTTCCTTCTGACGTAGGATCTCTTTTTTGTTTTTGTCAATAATTGGCTTCAAGAGATAATATTATAAATCTTTAGTTCTATATACTAATAAATAGTAGTGAGTTGGAGGAGATTCCTTAGATCCCTGAAATCCAGCCGATACAAAAGTTTATATATGTTTTGGTGTCAATGCATGTCCGACAACTTAATAAGGAGATTGCGCTTCCCTTATGTAAGGAATTCAAAACTCTAATCGGCTAACAAGGTTGATGTTGTCAAGGAAAAAGTTCTCTAAGGCTAACTATATGCTAAGTTGTTTGAGTGAACCCGGGGGATATCTTCTTTTCAACCCAGTAAAACCGGGTGACAATCAAGTAATGAAATTGAACATGAGATCTACAGAGATCCTATCTTCAGATCTTTTATTATTTTTAAAGACGAGTCTGAATAAATGCAAAACCCAGGTCACGCGTGATAGCAATGGAGCGGAACTTCCCCATTCAGTGTGCAGATTTTGATAGGCTGATGATGGATAACGTTGAAGGAACTCGGGTAGAAGTTTCCGGTATGCCTGACCTAAGCGATCCATGTTTATATACGGACCGCGAGTACAGCTGGCTTCAGTTCAATGACAGAGTACTCGAAGAGGCTTTTGATGATCGCAATCCTCTGCTTGAAAGAGTCAAGTTTCTTTCGATCTTTGGAAGTAATCTTGATGAATTTTTCATGGTCAGGGTTTCAGGCGTCGAGAAAAGAATAGTGGAAGCTATGAAAGAGGATCAGACAGATGAAACAGCGCAGGAACAGCTCCGCGTCATCCGGGAAGAGCTTCTCAGGCAGCTTCCTCTCAATGACAGTTGCTGGAATGAAATGCTTGAGCCTGCTCTCAGGAAAGAAGGAATTGAAGTCCTTAATTACTTTGAACTTTCTAAGAAGGAAAGAGAAAAGTTGAGAGATTATTTCGAGAGAAATATTTTCCCTTTACTTACTCCTCTCGGTTTTGATTCAGGACATCCTTTCCCTCATATTTCCAACCTCAGCCTTAACCTTGCAGTATTAATTGATGATCCGGATTACGGGGAACGTTTTGCCAGGGTCAAGATCCCTCCGATGTTTATGCGACTAATCGTTGTTCCTGAAGGAGAACAGGAGAAAATAACTTTCAGTCTGGAAGATCTGAAAAAAGGGCGTTTTGTCTGGCTTGAACAGCTTATCGCTGCAAACCTTGACCTCCTGTTTCCCGGACAGCGCATCCTTGGAGCTTATCCGTTCAGAATCACACGCGATGCAGACCTTGGGTTTGATGAGGATGGAGACAAAGATCTTTTGACCGCTGTAAAACAGAGAGTCGGAAGGAACTACTTTGGGTCGGTTGTCAGACTTGAGACCGACTATACAATGCCAATAAAAGTCTCGGATATTCTTCTTAAGAACCTGGAACTTTCTCCTTCCCTTATGTTCAGGTCTGCAGCTCCGCTAGGACTTTCAAATCTTATTAAACTTGCACAGATCAACCGTCCTGACCTTAAGTATGAACCTTTCGAGCCAAAAAAACATTCCCAGCTAGCAAACAGGGAGAAAATTTTTACAACTCTGAAAAAACGAGATGTTCTTCTCTATCATCCATATGACAGTTTCGAATCTGTAATTGATTTCGTGGAAGAGGCTGCCGACGATCCTGATGTTCTGGCAATCAAAATGACCCTTTACAGGGTGGATGATAATTCCAGAATAATTCAGGCCCTTATGAAAGCTGCAGACCGGAGAAAGCAGGTAGCAGTTCTTGTGGAGCTTAAAGCTCGTTTCGATGAGGAGAACAATATAGGCTGGGCAAAAGAACTTGAGCGCAAAGGGGTTCATGTAGCTTACGGCTTCCCGGGACGTAAGACTCATGCCAAGATGTGCCTGGTAGTCAGAGCCGAAAAAGAAGGTATCAGGTATTATGTGCACATGAGTACAGGTAATTATAACGCAGCCACAGGAAAGCTGTATACCGATATGGGCTACTTCACAAGTGATCCATGCATAGGTAAAGATGTCTCTGACCTTTTTAATGCCCTTACCGGATATTCACGAAAGGATCATTATATCAAACTCCTTGTAGCTCCCCAGACTCTAAGACATCAGATTTTGGAGCGCATCAGGCGTGAAATTGATCTTCACGAAAAATGTGGGAACGGGCACCTTATCTTCAAGATGAATTCCCTTGTGGACTACCAGTGCATCCGGGAACTTTACAGGGCTTCTCAGGCCGGAGTGAAGGTAGACCTTATTATCCGGGGAATTTGCTGCCTCAGGCCAGGTATTATTGGACTCAGTGAAAATATCAGGGTTACCTCAATAGTTGGCCGTTTTCTCGAACATTCCAGGATATATTATTTCAGGAACGGAGGAAAAGAAGAGATCCTTATGGGAAGTGCAGATCTTATGCCTCGCAACCTGGACAACAGGGTAGAAACTCTCTTTCCGGTATCTGCCGAATATATTCCTGTCTTGAGAGATGTGATCCTTGGCATTCACCTCAAAGATAATGTAAAAGCTCGCCTTCTGCTTCCTAATGGCAAGACTGAGAGAATCTACCCGCAGCCTGAAGAAGAAGAACTGGACTCTCAGTTGTGGATGCTTGAGAATAGCAGAAGCTGGGATTTAAGCTTTAAGAAAGACTGAGAAAAGAATTTCTTCTTTTCTTTTTTCCTTACTTTTTTCACCTGTTTTATCCTGAAATAATTTCGCTTTGAAACTGTTTTACTTATATTCATCTTAAGGATGTGCCAGTTGTGTTTACTGACATATAGGCAAAAAGTGATAACATGAAACAAAAAATTTGACGAATGGGCATAAAAAGCTGTTATAAAGGCATCATACTTATATATTATTCCTTCAGAGTCCCGACAACAGGATATTTCTTTAATATTTCAGCCCCGTGTGGTGTCCTGTCCAATTCTTCAGTTATATCTTTTCCTGCAGGGCATCCTTCATGATTGTCATCTTTCCAAAGATAACTATCAGAAGAGACATCATAGACCTGACCTTGATAAGCGACATATATCGTTTCATTTGTACCGTCGTACTTTGCGAGTTCTTCAACGGTATATTCTTTTATTCCTGGCTCTGTCACATTTTGTGTTTCAGTTGTGTCCTCTCCATTTGGATTATCTGCATCAGCTTGAGTTACAGCCTTTTCTGGAGTTACCAGTTCATTTCCCACGCATCCTGTTGCGAGGAACATGCAACACAAAACTAGCAATATAATTAGTTTTTTTCTCATTATTTTACCCATCCAATATCTGGTACTGTATTTGTTCCTGATCTCAATTTGTTCCTGATCTCAATTTGTTCCGGATCTCAATTTGTTCCTGATTTCAATTTGTTCCGGATCTCAATTTGTTCCGGATCTCAATTTGTTCCGGATCTCAATTCATGTAGTTGATATCTAAATAGTTGTTAAGTTGTCAATCTATTGTTTTAGTTAGCTTATTGACTTGTAAGTCTAGAGTGTTAATCGTCTGAAAAAGAGATAAACATACTTACCGAATAGAGGTAATAAAAGCAGTTTGATTAAGCTTTATAATTCAGTTAATCTTGAAATAAAGCTTAATTATGGATTTTTAAATTCAAGAAAAATTTTTATGTAGAGTTATACTATGTGTTTCGTTTTTACATTGATGAATCATGGTTATCGAAGGAAAAATAATATATGCGCTTAAAAAGACGGAGATTAGGCTGTAAAACAATAGTTACCAAAGAGTAATTGATTTTGTTAGTTTACTTTATAAGTTTATCGGACATCCTGGTTTTAGAAAAAATAAGACTATTTGCTTGAAAAATAAAAACCGTATGCTAGGCATCTTTGATAAAATTTAGATATTAACCGTTAAATATTATATATTTTATATATAATATAATAATATTGGTCGCTTTAATATGAGAACTATTAATCAAAATATTTATATTTCTATCTTCCTACATCTTTTTTGATGATTTTATGACGACCTCATATAATGAAAACACAGACCAGGAAGTTAATTTGACTCCTCCAGAACAAGAATATATTGTTGAACTTTTGAAAGATGATTTTGTTTGTACCCAAAGTGCTTCATCTTCAATATCAACTGAGGAAGATGTAGAACTGCTAGAATTCACCGAAGCATCTGAAAACATCTTTGAAATATCCTTAACAGGAATCTCCATAGTGAAAGGACAAACAAGATATAATAAAGCATACGTAGGCTCAAAAGCACTTTATCTTGACATATCTTTGAGTTGGGGAAGTGCGAGAAATATCCTGAGCCTTACTATATATTCTCCTACAGGCGTCTCTTATGGGGCTTATAAACCACAATCAGGCTCAAATTCAATAGTCTTACGTGTAAGACCAAAAACAGGGACATATCTACAAGGAGGATACTGGAAACTCAACGTGTTCGGAGCATCAATCAGTGGAACTGAGTACTATACGCTTAAAGCTGCCTATCATACCTAAGCTTCAAAATGTAGTAATTCTTTTTTTATTATTTATCTTTTTAATAGCAACAGCTGAGGCTACGGAATATACTGTAGAACCCATTTCAAGTGATCAATTTGGGGTTCCAATTAATGGAGAAAAGGTTGTAGAAGTTCAAGTTATCGAAATACCCTACTGGCAGTTTCTTTTGTGGCTGGTCACAGTGAACATCTTAGCGGCAGTTGACTTACTATATTCTAAAAGAATAATTTTCTCAATAGCGGGATATAAAATTGTAAACTCTAAAAACGTACTTGACAATCCCAGCCGTCTTAACATCTACACCTATATTAAAACCAATCCTGGAGCATATATTAGTGAGATTGTAGGAAATGTCGGTTTAGACAGGGAAAGTATAAAATATCACATAAAAGCCCTTGAAGCTCAGAACAAAATCGAAGCCTATAGAGAGGGTGGGAAGACAAGATTCTTCGAAAATAATTTTACTTATAATGAGAAAGAGATAAGAGTTATTTCTGTCCTTCAGAACGTAATGAATCAAAGAATTATTGCAGAAATATTAACTTGTAATTGTAATACAAATATTGCTCTTGCACGTGAACTTGGAGTTTCTAGGGCTACAATCAGCTGGTATATAAAAAATCTCAGAGAAATTGGCCTTATAACAGAAACAAAAGAAGGAAGAAATACGATTTACAGAATAAATCATGTATATGAACTCGTTGTTGAAAAACATATTAAGCAGTTACAGAGCTCTTACAATAACTAGTGTCGAGTCAACCGCAAAACGTCGTATAAAACCGATTATTTACTTTTTTTCTAGAACATTTTCCAATATATGTTACTGACCGCCCTTTCTTTTTTGGTTCTATTTCGGATATTTACGGGCATATTGTACTTAATTCCTCTTTTTCGGTTATTTTTCTGGCTCTTCGTTGTTTTGTGTGGATATCCTCATAATATTCTCATAAAAACCAATACGGTCTTGAGTTGAAAATCATCTTATCCATACGGAATAGCGGAGGGCCATTTTCTGGCATTACCGATTCTGATCTCTCAGGAGGGTTCAAGATTTGACTCAATTACAAAATTAGTCTTCTGTTTACGGGTTTCAACAATTCACCTTCACTAAACAAAATAAAATCCGGTAAAAAATTATTAGATTTTTTTCTTTATCACAAAGTATTCCACAAGAATCAAGAACAGGGGCAGAGAAATTGCCAGAACTATTTTGGCTTTCCCCATAGGATTTTCGGTTTTGCCATCCGTTTCTGCGCTTCCGTTGAAGGCGCTCGTGTTTGTTTCACCATTCCAGCTTCTTAACACTTCCTCTTCTGCTAGTCCATTGACTTCCGATATCTTTTCCGTATCTGTGGAATAACTGGTTATTGCAAAGCAGGAGAAACCAGGTGTTTTCGATTTAAAATAAACGTAATCCGTATCTTCTTTTACTTTTTCGGTATCTAGACGCTCCCAGCCTTCGTTATACCATTGAAGAATTATCTGGGACTGACTAATGTTATTCTCTTCAAGCCATGACTTTTCAACTTTGAACTCTATAAACCCATTTTCAAAATAATTGGCGACTCCTGCTCCATAATTTCCTACCCAGATATTCACATATTTATATATCTTACCAGAAGGGGCTCCTGAGACAAAAGTAGATTTATCTTTGAGCATTTCTACAGTTGTAATTGTCTTCTTTAATGTCTTTAGTGGGTCAAATTCGATATATGTAATGCATGTGGCACCTTCCAGAAAATCGAACTTGATATGATAGCCACTTTGAACGTTCCCGGTGGCAAGCTCCTTTGCCTCTACATTGCTTACTGGTTCTTTAGAAAGACTGACGCCTCCTGAACCGCCGCTGGAAGATCCTGAACTCTTACTTCCGGAGCCGCTGCTGGAGGAACCTGAACTTTCACTTCCTCCGTCATCGCTTGAAACTGTTTCTTTATATACGGTTGCGGTTTTTGTGAACTCATTATTGGTTTCATTGCTTTCAGATACAACGCTTCCTGAATCTGCGGTTGCTTTCACTTCGATTTGCCCTTCGTTTCCGGGAGTCCAGAAAAAAGTGCCTGTTCCGGCCTCACCTGCTGCAAGAGCTAGTATCGTTGTAACTCCGGTATAACTTTCATTGTTTCCCTTGATGTCATACTTAATTTCACTGCTTTCAGCAGCTGCAGAACCATTATTCTTCACTGTTACCGTAAAGGTTATATTCTCCCCAGGATGCGGTTCTTCAGGACTCAGAGAAATCGATTCTATTTTCAGGTCTGGAAGCTCACGTTTTACGCTTATGGTTTTTGACATTTCATTGTTGTCTTCATTACTTTCACTAATGATATTCCCAGAATCTGCGACCGCTGTTACACTCATGTTCTCTTCATTGCCAGGAGTCAGCGAAAATCCTGTAATTGTACTTTCTCCCGCTGAAAGTTCAGGGATAGAGAGTTCTCCTGAAGTTCCGTTACTACTGTATTTTGCAGTACTATTACTGGCAGTTGCCTCTCCCACATTCTTTATTTTCAAAGTAAAGTTCAGAAGTTTTCCGGTTTCAGGTTGTGTTGATGATTCTGGATACAGGTCTTCAATTATCAGATCCGGAAGTGAGTCCTGTACTATATCCACAGAAATTTCTTTCTCACTATTCTCTACGTTTTCTAAAGAAACCTTTATTGTTACAGTTCCTTCATTGTCAGGAGTTGTCCAGGTGTGGGAAATTAATATTTCTGATCCAGCCTCTATTGCCGGGACTTCTTCTTTTTCTTCGGTTTCATCAATGATATATATTATATTCGTTGGCTCTGAGGTTTTATTTCCTGTGTTTTTAACTAATGAATTAATAACAACCGTACTGTCGGGTTTTGGATAATCAGGATCAGTGGAGAGTTTTTCCAATATAAGATTGGAGGTTAATGTACTATTTGTTGAATTTCCGTTGTCTGCAAATTGTCCATCTGCAGCAGATACTATACAGGGCATTAATCCAGGAATTATTACTAGTGCTAATAATACAGAAATTAAAGAATTTAAAAAATGAGATTTCATTTTAACTGGCCTCCTCCCTTATCAGTGTCACGAATTAGTTGCAAATTTGAAGTCAAATTTTTGCGTAGGATGGGAAAATTGACCTTCAGATATGGAATTGCTACATTATAACTTCTTGATATCTATGATTTATAGCATGAAAGTTCTTTCAAGTACTTTCATTTCTTTGTGCCTATTATTCGAAGAATTTTATGTGTGTTAGCATGAAAATACTGCCATCTGCGAGTACTTTCATTGGTTGTGCATGTTATTCAAAGAGTATCATGCTCGTTTAGTTAAACTGACACACTGCCCAAAAAACAAAATGATAAAACTAAAAACTAAATTTTTGCAGCCTTAATGTGTCTATAAACTTAAATGGCATCTAGTTTATATTAATACAGGGGTTCCTGCCCGCTAGTTCGACACGAAATATAAAAATCATTATAAATTTGTACATATACGCGTTTTTTCAATAATAACTGGCTTAATTTTTCCTTAATCAAAATACAAAAAAGCCTGAAAAAGAGCTCTCTTAATATTTTTTATATATTATGTATATAAATAATCAATTGTTACATTATATAGAAAGGACGTGTACAGAAATAATAACGATTACAAATTTTCGGCACACTGCCAAATACTCTAAAATAGAATAAAAATATGAACTAATAATGCGAAGCTTATTTTGAGTTTCTCGATTCCTTCGAGAAAAACGAAAAACAGGGCTTTCAGGTGGTAATAATGGAACCCGAGAAAATCTCCGAAGGCAGAGTTGTTGCGTTTATCGATATAGGCACTAACTCTATCCGGCTTCTCCTGGTCCGGATCAATCCCAATGGGTCTTACCTGCCCCTGACTAAGCAGAAGGAAACAGTCAGGCTCGGGGACGGAGAATTCATAGACAGGATTCTGCAGCCAAAGGCAATGGAACGCGCAGTTGTTGTCTGTAAAAAATTCATGGAACTTGCCAGGGCCTACAGGGCAGAAGAGGTCATAGCTGTGGCTACCTCGGCAACGCGAGATGCGAGTAATAAGGTTCAGCTTCTCGAAATGTTAAAACAGGAGGCAAACCTGGAAGTCTGTACGATTTCCGGAACTGAGGAAGCTCGCCTCATTTACCTCGGGGTTTCAAGCGGGCTTCGGCTCGGGAACTCAAAAGCCCTGTTCATAGATATCGGAGGCGGGAGCACTGAAGTATCAGTAGGGGACCAGACCCAGTGTTATTATCTTTATTCCTTTAACCTTGGAGCGGTCAGGCTGACAAATATATTTCTACCGGACGAAACAGGGCCTGTTTCCGAGGAACAGTATGAGCAGATTAAATCCTACATTCGGCACAAAATTGCAGATATAATAAAAGATCTTTCCGAGTACGATATCAGCTGTTCAATTGGAAGCTCGGGAACAATTGAAAACCTTGCCAGGATCTCTTTTGTCTACCTGCGCAAAACAACCAGTGAAAGCTTTGAGAAACTGGAGTATGAAGACCTGAAGAAAATAGTCAGGGCAATGTGCGCCATACCCCTGGAAGAGCGGCGCAAATTCCCGGGAATCAATGCACAAAGAGCAGATATTATTATCGCAGGGGCTGCAATTATTGAGACTTTTATGGAAGAGATGGGGCTTTCAGAAATCAGGATAAGTAAACGCGGGCTTCGAGAGGGGCTGCTTGTAGACTATATCTCAAAGAGTGAATTCTCCTACATGATTACGCAGATGTCTGTAAGAAAACGCAGTATCATGCAGCTTGGGCTTACCTGCAATTTCGATGAAGAACATGCTCATATCGTTACCAGACTTGCCCTTGAACTCTTTGACAGTATTCAGGCACTTGGGATTTATAAGTTCAGAGAAGGGGAAAGGGAACTTCTTGAATATGGTTCCATCCTGCATGACATAGGGACATTTCTATCATATGATACTCATCAGGCCCATGCCTATCATCTGATAAGAGAGAGCAGTCTTCCAGGTTTCCAGCCTGAAGAAATCGAAATAATAGCTAATCTTGCCTATTTCCACAGGAAAAATACGCCTAAAAAGAAACATCCCAATCTTGTCGGGCTTAATAAAGACATAGTAAAAAGTATAAAAGTTCTCAGTGCTCTGCTCCGCATCGCTGAAGGGCTGGACCGTTCTCACAATGGAGTTGTTTCTCACGTCCGGTTTTACATAGCTTCTACCGACAGCCTGGTCCTGGAAATTCATGCCCAGCGGGAGTGCCAGCTCGAAATCTGGGAGGTAGAGAAGCAGAAAAAATATTTTGAGAAAATATTCGGATACAATCTTCAGTCTAAAGTCCTTATAAAGCAGGATGCTGGAGTTCCCTTTGTCCTTGAAGGAGACGCTGAGCTTGAGGAACTTCCAGAGGTCGAAATGTCCTCAAAAAGTTAAGTTAACAATTCTGTATTAGTACAGGTTACTGCATTACGGTTACTGCATTAGTACAGATTTTTCACTTACGTTAATACAGATTTTTCACAACGTTAGTACAGATTTTTCACAACGTTAGTACAGATTTTTCACTATGTTTTCAATTCTTTCCCTGAAATTTCCATTACATATCTTTTCCCAGGCATCGGGAAAGGCATTGAGCAGATTCTGGAGTTCTTCTTCTCTGTATACAAGATAGGCTTCGATTCCTTCTGCACTTCCTTCTGCACCTTCGAAAAATTTATTTTTCCCGGAAGCTTTTTCGCTCTCGACCGAACCCCATTCCCCAGTTCTCAGGTAAGAACCCAGCAGGTCAAGTGCAATTACTGTATCGTGAAGGTTTCCTAGCTGGTCCTGGAAGGCTTTAAGCTCTTTGATCAGGGTTTTTGAGTCTTCTCCAAGTACGCTCTCAAAAAATTCAAGGATATAACGCATTCCCTTGACTGCAATCCTGAGCCTGTGCAGGCGTTCAACAGGAAGATAAAGCCCTTCCACCCATTCGGAGTAAGCCCTGATATCTGCTAAACGTGCGTAGAGAATTGAAGGAAGAACTTCTCTTACCCTATGGGGTAATGAATCATGTTTTTTGTTAGTCGCAGGAAGTATCAGGGTTTCTGGAGAGGCAAGTGCATCTGAAAAGTCTCTTTTGAAAGCCAGGTATTTTTCACTGTCCAGATAATCAAGCATGTTTTTCCTGGCTTTTTTTCGCTCTTCCGTAAGCACTGCAAAAAGAGAATCAAGATCATGTTCATGTTCTGGAGGCAAGGTTTTCAGGTACTTTTCGGCTTTCTCGCGGAAAACGTCCAGGTCCCTGACTTCCCCAAGTGAACCAAGCGTTCTCCTGAACCCTTTGAGATGAGGCTCAAGCTGCTCGGAATCAAGATAAGCCTCAAAAACCCTTGCTGCAGCTCTCATTCTGCGGACTGCAACCCTCATATCATGCAATTCTTCGATATCCTCCCCTTTTATAGTTCCTTCTTCATGAGAGAGCATACAGGAAAATTGATGGGAAAATATTCTGCAGGCAAGCTGCGCCATAGAGTCAGTCGGTTTGATAATTACCTCTCCACCCAGCATACACTTCTTCTTTGCAGCCTGTTTTTCCTTTGCAGCCTGTTTTTCCTTTGCAGCTTGTTTCTCCTTTGCAGCCTGTTTTTTTTCTAGTCTTTTTTCCTCCTTTACTTGCTTTTTTTCTGGCTTTTTTCCCTCTCCGGCCTGTTTCTTTGTTTCTATTTCTTTTGTTTCGGATTCTTTTTCAATTATAACTTTTTCGTACTCAGTAGCCTGAGAAAACAGGAGTTTGTTTCCGTAGAGATATTTCCAGAGTTTACTTTGTGTCTCAAACTTTTTTGCAGTTTTTTCAGTTACATCCCCTATTATTTCTATATCCAGAACGTTTTCAAGCGACCTTATCTTTCCTGGCTGGATTTTGAGGGATTCGAAAAGGTCTGCAATTGACACAATAGCTGCAAGCATCAGAGATTTGTTCTGTAGACCTGGAGGCAGCCCCGTGTGGAATCCTTTCAAGCTTGAGATTAAACTTTTTTCGCTTACGTAATGGCTTACAAAAAGATCCTGAAGTTCAATGATCAGGGTGAGCATTAAAATTTCGTGAAGCCTGAATCCTTTTACAGGATGTGTTAGAAGAATTTCCCTGCTCATACGTGCGCTCTCGCCAGGAAAAATGGAGTTTCCGATATCCTTCAGGAAGGCTGCAAGTCCTAGGAGTTTTCTCTCTTCCTGTCCCAGTTCATGGTATACAGACAGACCATCAAAAAGCGTAAGAGCATATTCCCTGCATTTTTCGGTCCGGTTTTTATTTGCTCCGTAATACTCGAGCAGGCTTTCCGGGTTCCATTGTTTAAATTCTAACGCTTTCTTTTCCTTTTTCGAAATACAACTTTTCCCTGCCTGGAAATGGAATTCAGGATCTTTTTCTTTGTAGGTTGTAAAAGGAAAAATAAGAAGCCTCTTTTCTTTAAATTCTGAACGCAGAGCTTTTATTTTGTTTTGGGAAACTCTTAAAAGCGAGCTGAGCTCTTCACAGCTCTGTCCCCTATCAAGTCCCATCAAAATCTGAGCCTGCTTACCATACATGTTTTTCTGGTCTGCAAGCTGCGCGCAAAAAGCTCTTTCTCTCAGGTTAAGGAAGGTTTTTTCAGGAAGGTTCTCAATGAAAAGAAAAGCTCTTTCGAACTTGGAAAAAGGGCTTTCTTCCAGGTTGTAATGCTTGAGCAGGAAAAGTCGGATAGTTTCTAGGTCTTCCAAGCTTCCTTCGCTTTTAAGCTCAACTTCAAACTCATTATAGTGCTTTTCCCTTCCTTTACTTTTCAGGTTTACCCGGTCTAGGTAAGTCTCAGCTATAAGCTTTTTTCCCATTTTTACCTGGCGAATTACCCTTTTCTGTTTGAGGGACAGCAGTGGAAAAAGGTCAAATCCTGCCGTAAATTCAAAAATCAGATCTCTAATACGGGAATCAGGACATGCGAGTACTGAGATTCCATCAGGCAGGAAACTTACATACTCTTCTCGCCTGTGAGTTCCACCTTCAAAACCTCCCAGGCTTTTAATAGTAACCCAGCTTCCGTCTTCCCCAGATGACTTCCTGACACGCAGGTAGTAACCCGAAGCCATAATAGCCCGATCCTCAGTATCAAAGAAAATATCCTCATTTAACTGGATTTTCGCTTCCGAAAGAGAGTATGAAGCAAGCTTTGAAAGGCTTTCAAGGGCCTGAAAATCCGTTTCTTCCATTACCAAAAATTTTGATTCTATCTCCATACTCTTTTTCTCCCACCCAAATCCCCAACTTTTTGTGAAATAGTTTGTCCGAAAGCCTTTTGTAAAATGGTTTGCCTGCAAGCCTTTTTAAAAAAGGCTTGAGTGAAAACCCCCAGAAGGGGGCATGGTTAAGCAAACGATTTAGCAAACGATTTAGCAGACGATTTCATAAATAAAGACTATAAATTTCGCTCTTTCCAGCACGTCGTTATTTCCTGTAATTAAAGGATTATAATTAAGTTAAATGTATAGATGTATGTTTGAAGCTACAATTAAATTAGTTTAGATGCTATAAACCACAGGATTTCGATAGAGTTATTTTTTCTAAATTATTCCTCTCCATTGTTTTTATATAATTACTGCTCAAATCCTTATAAATAAATCTAATGTTATTCTTTTTACCTGTTATAGTTTATCAGTGATTGTTACTTTTCAAACTAATATTAGTTGAATCGTCCTATAAAATTGTTTTAATATTTATTTCCTGAAAATAACTACTTCATCAAATAAAATATCTCGGAAATTAGCCTTTTCGAGATTCCTGCCCCATATATTTGGTTCATACCACTGATTCTTATTATTGGCTCGAACTAATAGCTTGTATTACTGGCTCATTAATCCGGCTGAAATATTTCAATTGAGTAACATTGAGTAAACAATTCAAAAAAGCTAAATGCAGTAAAACATATCTACTAAAAATTTAAAAAATATTAGGGAATATTCTCAAAATCCGGCTTATCAGGAACTTAGTTTATTAATACTAAATCTGAACCGATCTTACTAAATAAAGTTTATTCATGTGAAATCTTGTTTGGTTGTTTAGAAATCCTTGCTTGGTTGTTTAGAAATCCTTGCTTGGTTGTTTAGAAATACTTGCTTAGTTGTTTAGAAATACTTGCTTAGTTGTTTAGAAATCACTTAATTCAGAATGCAGAACCACCTTATTACTGACTTTGTAACTCGGCAATCCAGGTTCCAGACAAAAATACTTTTACAGTCTCGAACTTTCATATTACTGAGCTTTCAATATTATCGAAGTTTCAATATTCGAGCTTTCACTTATTAATGATAAATAGATTAATGACTTATGGAGTAACTTCCTTTGACAGGTAATGATATACTACTCTGGGATGAGACCCTATTTAAGGACCCGTCTGTGCTTGAGCCTGACTATCTCCCTGAATATTTTCCTCATAGGGAGTCACAATTAAATGGGCTCAGATTTGCGCTCAAGCCAGCCCTTCGCGGTATGCGGCCTTTGAATTGTTTGCTTGTAGGTCCTCCCGGAACAGGAAAAACCAGTGCAGTTATGAAGGTATTCGGGGAAGTTGAAGCCCATGCAACTGGTGTCGTTACTGTTAAAGTTAACTGTCAGATTGACTCCACACGTTTTGCAGTAATGTCCAGGATTTACAGGAAGCTTTTTGGAATCTCTCCTCCCAACTCGGGAATTGCTTTCAGGAAAATCTTTGAGGCCGTTGTTAATTTTCTAGTCTCTTCGGAGAAAGTTCTGCTTGTTGCTCTGGACGACCTTAATTATCTCTGCTATGAAGGGCATGCTAATGAAGTAATGTACTCGCTTTTAAGGGCACATGAACAGTACCCCGGAACAAAGATAGGGGTAATTGGAATTGTAAACGATGCTTCGGACCTCTATTGCCTGGATTCCAGAGTGAATTCGGTATTCTTACCTGAAGATATTCCATTCCCGAGGTATGAAAGTGCCGAAATTCTTGATATTCTCAAAGACCGGGTAAAATACGGCTTTTATCCTAAAGTGATTTCTGACGAGTTACTTGAACTCGTGGTCTCGTATGTAGAACGGACAGGAGACCTCAGGGTTGGAATTGACCTCCTAAAACGTTCTGGTTTTAATGCCGAACGCAGGGGAAGCCGAACAATCTCGTCTGAAGATGTGGAAAAAGCGTATGAAGCGTCCAAACTGCTTCATCTATGCAGGGGTATCAGCCTCCTTTCAGGGCCAGAGAAACACTTGCTTGAGCTAATAGCAAAAAAAGGAGAAATCCAGGCAGGTGAACTTTACAAGTCCTTCCATGAATTAACTCAGCTTGGATACACTCGTTTTTATGGAATTGTCAATAAGCTCCAGGTGCTTAACTACATAGATGCGGATTTTACCGGCAAGGGCCAGAGAGGCAGAACGAGAATTATAAAAATAAAATTCAGGACTGAGGATGTTCTTAATTGTCTTAAGAAAGATTAAGCCCCAAACACGCCAACCCGTAATGAATTGCGGAGAATCCCGGCTTATATGTTTAAAATTATCTTTTATCCGATGTTTTTAGTTCCATTTTTTAGTTCCATTTTTTAGTTCCATTTTTTAGTTCCATTTTTTAGTTCCATTTTTTAGTTCCATTTTTTAGTTCCATTTTTTAGTTCCATTTTTTAGTTCCATTTATACTTCGTATTCTATTTCCTGATTAATCGATATCAAAGGGCATCTTAAAGTGGAAGGGTATATAGATAATTAAGAGTGTAAACTACCTCCCCCCTCCGTCGGAGTCGAGGAAGGGGACTTACTGCCTGGAAGTAAAACAGTTTTTTGCTTATTATAATACCTTAAAAGCTTTCAAAAGAACTGAATATAGGCTGAAATGAGACTGAAAATAAGCTAAAAAGGGGCTGAAAAGGGCAAAAGAAGCTGAAAAAGGAGCGAAATAAACGGAAAAGAAGCTGAAAAGAGATATAAAAAGAGGATTAAACGAAATCTAAAAACAAGCCTGAAAAATGAGAACGGAGATTCACATGGATTTCCGGGAAAACCGAAAATACATGTTTTTCAGGCTTGAAATCTTTCCCGACTAAATATTTTAAAAAAGGAGCAGTGAGAAAAATGCACCTTTTTTGGGTTTAGCCAGTACTTGATTTATCGTCTTATTTTTCAGGAATTTACATCATTCCTGGGGGCATTCCGCCCATTCCGCCCATTCCTGGAGGCATTCCACCTGGCATTCCGCCCATTTCTTCAGGGCTTGCTGCACGGGTAGAAGCTATGATATCGTCAATCCTGAGAATCATAACTGCAGACTCGGTAGCTGCATTGATAACCTGGGTCTTGACTCTGAGGGGTTCTACTACGAAGTTTTCCCACATGTCAACGACTTTGCCTTCGAAAACATCGAGTCCTGCGGTCTTTACACCTTTCTCGTGCTGAGAACGAAGCTCCATAAGCATGTCAATGGGGTCAAGCCCTGCATTTTCTGCAAGAGTCCTCGGAATAACTTCGAGAGCTTCGGCATAGGCTTTGACTGCAAGCTGTTCTCTGCCTTCAAGGGTTGCTGCGTATTCCTGGAGCCTCAGTGCAACCTCAACTTCAGGGGAACCGCCGCCTGCAACAAGCTTTCCGTCCTCGATTGCAACTCCAACCACACGAAGTGCATCCTCAAGAGCGCTGGTGATACTGTCAACTACATGCTCTGTGCCGCCGCGCAGCAGGATTGTTACAGCCTTCGGGTTGTCGCAGCCTGTGACAAAGGTCATGCTGTCGCCGCCAACCTTCTTCTCTTCGACGAGGCCTGCATATCCGAGGTCTTCGGGAGTAATTTCATCCATGTTAGTGATGAGTTTGCCGCCTGTTGCTCTTGCGAGCTTTTCCATGTCGCTCTTTTTAACTCTGCGGACAGCAAAGATACCTGCTTTTGCAAGGTAGTGCTGGGCAAGCTCTTCAATTCCTTTCTGGCAGAAGACAACGTTTGCTCCGCTGCCGATAACTTTCTGGACGATCTTCTTGAGCATCTGTTCTTCCTGGTCAAGGAAGGACTGGAGCTGGTCAGGAGAAGTTATGGAGATTTCCGCATCTACTTCGGTGTCCTTCAGTTCGATTGCGCTATTGAGAAGAATGATTTTTGCGTCCTTAATTTTTTCAGGCATGTTGGGGTGGATTCTTTCCTTATCAATGATCATGCCCCGGATAAGCTCGGAATCCTCTACCTTGCCGCCGACTTTCTTAACAACATTGATGTTGTCTCTGTCAACAGTATTCTTTCCATTTGTGTCCACAACGCTTGTTACAGCATCTACGGCAATCCCTGAGAGGAGCTTTTTGGAGGACTCTGCACCCTTTCCAGTCATTGCGGTTTCAGCAATGCTGACAAGCAGGTCACGGTTGGACATTTCTACTGTCATTGCAAGGGAGTTCAGGACTTCTACGGCTTTATCGGCTGCAAGCCTGTACCCTGATGCGATAATTGTCGGGTGGATTTCCTGCTCGATTAAGTCTTCTGCTTTCTTTAAGAGTTCACCTGCGACCACGGCTGCACTGGTAGTGCCGTCTCCGACTTCTTCATCCTGGGTCTTGGCTACTTCTACTACCATCTTTGCTGCAGGGTGTTCGATGTCCATTTCTTTGAGAATGGTTGCCCCGTCGTTTGTAATTACCACATCGCCCATGGAGTCAACGAGCATTTTATCCATGCCCTTGGGACCAAGGGTTGTTCTGACTGCTTCTGCTACTGCCTTTGCAGCCATGATATTGTTACTCTGGGCATCCCTGCCTCTGGTTCGCTTACTTCCTTCTTTTAAAATGAATATTGGCTGTCCTGCCATGATTTAATCCTCCATTAGTGTGAGTTTGAAATAGCTCTACAATTAAAATCGCATTTTACATGTTTGTACTTCTATATAAACTCATCCCGCTGGTAGTTCTGGATCCAACATTTCGCAGTATTTTTTTGAAAATAAATATTTTATCTTGATAGCGTTTTTGGACCATAGTAAAGTAATTTGGGCCTATAACGACATTTGGTGATAAGTGAATTATGCCATTTTTATTTTCCAATATGATGGCAGAGCTCAAAAACCTCTTCTTATGGGTAATTTTCCGGAATATTGTGAAGAACTTCTATGCTATGTCAATTGATTGTGTTAATGATTATGTCCCCTTCAAGAGAGTCAAAGATAGTTGGGAAGATCTCTATAATCTTGAGGGGAGTGTCTAAAACCAAATTTCAATCCTTCCGGCCTTTCTCGATTTATGAGTATTCTAAAAACCGAAAAAGCTATAAAAAACTGTAATTTTTCTCACCTCACTAAACAAAATAAAAAACGTTTCAGGGACTTAACTTATGATTTGAAATTAAAAATAAATTAATACTTTATTCTACAAAATATAGTGTATTACCTCTTTTTTTCAAAAAATACGTATAATTCCGATTTAAAACTCTGTTTACTTCAATTTAAAATCATAAAATTTATCTAGAAGTATTGTACTCCTTTTTTTGGTGAACACTTGTGAAATCTCTGTGTATCACATTGAACAAAAAGTCTAAATAGAAATTATTTTTGGAGGTATTAGGCATTTTTGATTTCATATTACCAGTCAAATGTACAGGTATAGATCCTGATCTTAATTGGTTTAATAAGAAAATTATCCAAAAAAAATGCGATATGGGGAATTTACACCTCTTTAAGAAGTTTCATTTAAGAAATTACTGTTATTTGGCTATATTTTTGTCATAAGGAGTTATTAATCTCTTTGTTAATGAAAAAAATGTATTAAAATGCTTAAATGAAAGTTAAGAACAAAAGCACTATAGTATGTATTTTGGAAAGTGTCGATAATGCAAAGAAACTACTGGCCAACTATAAAATGGAAAGCTGTAGACCCGGTAACCTTGAGAATGGATTCAGAAAAGCTTTCAGAGCTTGAACCCATGATAAAAGCCGAGTACAGCAATATAAATGGTATTGTTGTTGTGAAAAACGGACATATTGCTTATGAAAGATACTTTAATGGTTATGGCCCGGATGATACACACCATGTGGCATCTGTAACAAAAAGCATAATATCTGCTCTTATTGGTATTGCCATAGATGAAAGGTATATTGAAAATGTAGACCAGAAGGTGCTGGATTTTTTCCCCGAGTATGTTCCCGATTCTGCTGATTTACAAAAACGAGAAATCACCATACGCCATCTTCTCACTATGACGGCTCCCTATCCATTTGAGGATTGGCACGAACAGCTGGACAGAATGTGTATGCAACCTGACTGGGTAAAGTATATTCTGGATATGCTGGGCCAAAAAGGAAGTATTGGAACTTTTAAGTATTCCACTGCAGGGGCGCACCTGCTTTCAACTATCATTACTCGTAGCACAGGAAAAAGTGCCCGTGAGTTTGCCAATGAACGCTTATTTAGACCCATTGGCATGAAAGAAATCCCGGATCATGAAATGAAAGCGTTTGGGTTTGAGGATTTATTCGGGAAAAATATGAAAGGATGGGTTAAAGACCCAAACGGTAACTCTACGGGAGGATGGGGACTTACGCTGACTCCCCGTGACATGGCACGTTTCGGTTTTCTATATCTTAACCATGGAATCTGGGACAATAATCAGATTATTTCCGGGACATGGATTGACGAATCAACAGCTATGAACCTCAATAAATACGGTTATCTGTGGTGGTTACGTGAAGATGACGGAGTTTTTGCATATTTAGCACTGGGAGACGGTGGTAATGTTATTTGTTGTATTCCAGAAAAAGACCTGATCATAGCAATTGCATCAGAATTCATTATTAATCCTCTTGACAGGTGGAAATTGATTAAAGAATGTATTATCCCGGCTGCAGTGAACTAAACTTATCACCACCCGGTCTGGAAAAGATATTTTACTGTAATTGATGTGTCGACCTGCCGAATATACAATTTATACGCTTAAAAAAGTGGAAGTCAAATTATTAATTTCAGAATGAGATTCTTACGAGCTCCAGAATGAGATTCTTACGAATTCCAGAATGGGTTTTTCTTCCTGATTTCTGGAAGACTATCAGGTATAGAGGCACATATAGTTTCAATCAAAGTTGCGCTGGCGCACCCCGCTGCAAGCAACGGGGTATGTTCGCGCCACCGCTCGAAATTCCGTCAAAGGAAATAGTAACCCTAAACGGTTTAGTTTGAGCAGAAGTTAACAACCGAAAAATGGAATTGATAATTATATAGTCATCAACGGTTACCGGGGAAGTTTCCATCCCCGCAGCAAGCTAGCGGGGTATTCGACTGAAATAATTCGTTATTTGCTCTTGGAAACCAGAGAATTCTTGAATTAACTTTTTACTCCCTCGTTTCCGGAAGTTTTGAGAGAATTCCTTCTATTTCAGATGCTTTTTCAAAAGAAAGCCCAAGGGGAACGTCAAAATCTGCATATCCACTGTGTTTTCTTGATCCCTTGCACCCGAAAGATAGGCCCATACCTTCCCTGTATGCAAACACTGTACAGTCTCCGCAGATTGAAGCTGCACCCATTGTAGCCATTACTGCCCTTTTTCCTTCCGAGTAGGCACTTGCCTGAACAATGCGCATAGCTTTTTCAGGTTTCAGGAAAAGAATCAGCACATCAAAACGACCTTTATTCAGAGATAAGGGCTCGATTCTCATAAAACAAAACTTTTTTTCCAATCTAGGGAGGGATAAAGCTGCATTTTCCGCAGCCTGCGAGTTTTTATATCTTCCGGAACTCAGGTAGTACGCTGCAGGGCTCTTTTCAGAAAATCCCAGCACATAATCTCCCGGAGAGCAACTCTGTCCTGAAATCAGGAACGCTTCTCCCATACGGGCTTTCTGCACAAGTTCGCAAAAAAGAAAATTGGATTTTTCAGGAAACTTTTCGTCTCCCGTACCAGCTACTATCTCTTCGCTTTTTCCCTCAATACTTTTTTCAGCTTCGCGCCTTTTTTCAGTTTCGTGCCCTACTTTACTCCCGACTTTGTACCCAATTTCGTGCTCTGTTTCGAAGGTTACACATACAGGCTCGCCGATTTCCATCAGCCGGCTGAGCTCCGGATATTTTGAAAAAGGGCTTTGGTCGGTGTGCATATAATTTGCTCCTGTTTTTTCTGGCCTTCTCGCTTTTCTGGCTTTCACACAAATTCAGCTTTTACAGATGTGAAAACCGGGCCTCTCATATCTATTTTTTTCTTTTTGCCTGTGATATAAAGCTGGGCAACAGAGCCTATTCTCAGGTTGACTTCCGATGGAACTTTTGCAATCCTTACTCTGACTATATGCTCGTTTGCTCCTGACAGGGCAGCCTCTTCAATTTCCCTGGCAGCCTGGGCTGCAAATGCTTCTATAAAACGAATTCCCGCCCTTGCAGAATGGTTTTCAAAAGCTTTCTGCCATTTCTTGGTATTTGGAATTCCCATAATATCTCCCTGATAGGCTACAACCTCATTAAAAGCTGCAGGTCCGCAAAGCTTTGTATTTTCTTCGGGCTCAATTACGGAAACTTTTACTTTCCTCCCGCAAATTTCTCCTTCCCAGGCAGGGAATTCACAGGGACTTGGTTCTTCCCCATGCAGTTCGCACTGGGAAACAATAGAATCTGCAATCGCAAGTCCTTCAGGAGTTTCGGGTACTTTATCTACGAAAACCTGTTTTGCAAGTTCACCATCTGACATTTCCCATTCAGTATACTGTGGAATCTGTGGGTAGGTAAGAGAGCGGATATCTGGTGCATCATGAAGAATCATTGCCAGCCTTTCCACTCCAAGACCGAGATTCATTACAGGATACGGGATATCATATTGGGCAAGCGCTGTTGGGGAATAAATTCCGAAAGTTGCAATCTCGATCCAGCCATCAGAATACTTTGAGTTAGAGCCCACAAGTTTTGGATGGAAAGCAAACACCTCGGTCTGCGTGTCAGGAATGTAGTATTTGCTGCGTTTCTCATCAGGCCTGAAAAGGAATTTTTCAAATCCAAACTGAGAAAGGAGTCCTTCTGAAACGGCTTTCCCATGGTCTACAGTCACATCTTCATCCATAATTACGCAGGAAGCCGAGTAGTAGGTCATGAGTCTTGAAGCATCCTCCTGTTGTTCTCGTCGGAAACAGCGGTCTACAGAGAAGAAGTGGAAGGGAGGCTCTTGTCTTTCAAGAAGGGCACCGAGAGAAATAAACCAGCCGCTGGTCATGTGGCTGCGGAGTGTCTTTGTGCTTGCCTGGGGTACAAGTTCTTTAAATTCCGGGAAAACCCTGTCGATCATATCTGCAACAAGGGCGTCCGAAACTCCAAGCACCCCTGAAATCTCGGGCACAAGGTCGTCTCCTTCTATCTTTCCTTTCTTATACGAATGGAGAACCTGCCTTATCTTTTCTACTCCATCGTCGCCGATATCCCCAAGAATCTCTTTTACCTCTGCGGTGCGCTCATCGGAAATTCCAACGTTCGGCCTTGGCAGGCCTGCAAGATAAAAACAGCGATCCAGGACTGCAAGAGCTTCGCTTCCGAACTGTTTGTGTACCTCTTTATCGTCCACTATAAGAGGGTTCATCATCTCTTCAAAGCCCATTCTTAAATAGGCTTCTCTGAGTTTCTGGATTGTATCGTAAACAGGATGAGCTTTTCCATATTTCAAAGTGGTCCTGGGATAACGGTCGTTCAGGGTAGGTGTCCTGACAAGCTTTTTGCCCTCGTTCCAGGTAAGGTCAAAGTTTTCTTTAGCGTCCCTTTTTATTTTTTCCGGATCAAATTTCATGCATATCCTCTTGAATAGATTATTGGAATTCTATATTATTGGAATTCTATATTATTGGAATTCTATATTATTGGAATTCTAAGTCTGTTAAGTAATAATTAGAACCTGTCAAGTTCAATTGTAAATATTAAGTGTAATTATAAACTGTCAACTTTAATACTGAGACTGTTATGTATAATTCTAAATTGTCAATTTTACTTCTAAGTCTATCAATTTAAATTCTAACTCTATCAACTTTAATTTTAAATTGAGTAACTTGGGAATTCCAGATTCCAAAGTTTAAACAGTTAAACTGCCAGACGGCTAGTAATTGATAAAATAATCAGCGGTTTAATAGTTATCGGATGAGCTGTATAAGTGGAAGCTGTGTATTAGTGGAAGCTGTGTATTAGTGGAAGCTGTGTATTAGTGGAAGCTGTATATTAGTGGAAGCTGTATATTAGTGGAAGCTGTATATTAGTAAATTGCATTTTATGACCAACTTTGACTTTTGCAGTTCAAAAAATGCTGATTTGCTCATGTTAAGCATCTTTTATCTAAGCTATCTAAAGTTTGGATTCCAGATGTCGCATCGCAGTCTCAAGCTTTTTCTGACCAATCGCGTTAACAACATCACCACGTGTTTTTTCTATTAAGGAGCGGGATACATCGGTTTTTCGCCTGAGTCCTCCGGTTATGGCATCAGGATAGTCAAAGTCCATAAGCACTGCATGGATATTTTCCATGATACCTAAAAACACTTCGGCTTTCTCAAAGGACTCTTTCCTTATAAGGTCCAGAACATGCCTCCTAAGCTCTCCTACAACATCCCCAAGCCCATTGAGGTAAGCTGCATATTCGACTCTTAAATCTTCAGGGGAGGGAAGTTTTTCTCCTTCTTCTTTCAGCAGGCTCCTGAGGACTGAAACCTCCGAATACTCCTGATGGGCATGTTCTACAAAGCCTGCATGATAAATATCAGCGTGCCCTTCGAAAAGAGCTTCAAGTTTCTCAAGCGCATGTCCTGCAGTTTTGATACTTTTATCTGCCTTTTCAAAGTTCTGGTCGTGTAGAGCAAATGATGCTGTCCTGCATTCCCTGACAACTTTCCGGGAAATCTTCAATCCCTCTTCCCTTATACTGTCCTTGGCATCAAAATTTTCTCTTATCCGGGCCGAGATTTCTTCAAGCAAGATTTTCATACCCCCTTTATGTTTCTTAGCCTTTTACACGATTAGTTTTTCCGCCTAAAAACTAATTTTCGACTTAAAACTAAAATAGTTATTATATGTTTTCTATAGGTTTGACTCAGTACCAAAATCCAGTGATAAACGTGAAATTGAAAATCACTAGATTTTATAATTGGTTATAATCCATTAAATACGTCCTCTCGATGGAAGTCTTTCGATATCAAATATTGAGTTTGATTGAAGAACGAATTCTTCCTGCAAGTTCATGATTTCAATCGAAAAATACAAAAATCACTAGATTTTGGACCAGAGTCATAGGTTTTCCAGAATTCTAAAATCTCATATAAGAAATTCTCTTCAAATATCTTACGTCTGTATATAAATTATTTCCCTGTGTATGCTGAGTTCAGAATTCCTTAAATCTTCCCTTTATATAGCCTGAGTTAGATCTGAGTTTAGAATTCCTTAAATTTCTATTTTTATTCTATTATTTTCCCATTCTATATTTCTCAATTTTTTCTATTCGGCCCTCTTACATTCTTTTGTATTCAGCCCTCTTACTTTCTTTTGTATTCAGTCCTCTTACATTATTGAGTCAACTTATAATCCGATTTTAAGATCCAGAATTCTAATCCAGTTTCCGGTAAAATATATAAAAAAGAAGGAAAAGGGCTTTTTCCTTGTCGATATCCTCTAACTTCCAGAAGGCAATTCCAAAATCAGCTTGAGGTAGCTAATAGAATAGTAAGGTTGTTACCTTTTAGTTCTTTTTTTAGAATTAGTTAGAGTTCGGGATTTTTTAGCAGGATCATCTCGAGAGATGTTTTTCTTGGAGCTTATCTGTTCCCAGCATGTGCCCCCATACAAATTCCATTTTTATATTTTAAGAATCTATGTCTATATTATTCATCGATAGGTATTACTCATCTACAGAATTACTCATCTACAGGAATGGTCTCAAGCTGACTTGAGAGGTTCCATATCAAAGTTCTTGTGTGCAGAGGAAGGTTAGGATCGTTGCTTATATCTTCTAGAATGGAAATGCTTGATGCCGCTCTAAGAAAGAGAGGTTCGGATTCGTTGTTCAGTATGTCCATAATTTCATTCACGGAACGCCTGATATTTCTAGGAACTGAAGAGTCACTGGTTATACTTTCTAGGACCTGAAGACATTGTTTTATAACTTCTGCTGAATCATTTGATGACACTCGAATCACCTTCGCAGTCAATTATGATATAAAAACTAGAGCTAATATAGCTAATATAGTATAGATTAGTCTAAGATAGGCTTGTTATATAAAATATTATCGGTGATTTTAAAGGTTGATTCCCTTATAGTCTACCCATTGTGATTCTGTACTTGTTTCCGATTTCTACTTTACACAGGATGAATTAGCTTCATTCAATACAGTGAGTTACAGGAAAAATTTTATAAAATAAGTGAGAAGCAAATGCATAAGAAGCCGTGAACAGAGGAAGGTCAGATCTATGGATTCTGAAAAAGATAAAAAAGTAAAGCGAATAGCCCGTTTTCTTGAACTAGGGGGCACAATGCTTGCTGAACATTGTAAAGTCTGCGGGGCCCCAAAATTCCGTTATCAGGGTAGAGTAATCTGTCCTATATGTGATGTCCAGGAAGAGAAGGAAGCTCCGGAACCAGCCGCAGAAGTCCAGGCTCCTGAACCCACGCCGTCTACAGAAAAAGACAAATCTTCTTTTGATAGTAAGAAGAGAGTCCAGGCACACAGGCAAAAATCAAGGTTCGGAATGAGAGCCTCTGAAACTGCCGAAGAAGAAGAAAAAGCCCTTGAGCCGATAGAAGAGGAAACTCCTGTATTACCTCCTGAAAAAGAAGCAGCAGGAAGGAAAGCACCTGCAGCTCCTAGAGCTTCTACAATCTCTAGAGCTTCCACAATTCCTAGAAGTCCTGCAGTTTCTTCCCCGAGAAGTCCTGAAGCTCCTGTAACCCATGCCGCGCCCTCAGAAAAAGCAGAAAAACCCGCGACAGTATCAAAGATAGCTGGAGTCCATAGAGACCAAAAAGTACTGGAAGACCTTCTCTTTAGAAAGATGGTCAATGTTGCAGAATCCCTTCAGGATGAAACAGACCCGCGCAGGATTGCCGAGGATTTAGAATTAATTGGAAAAGGGCTTGGGCTTATAGAGCGCTTGAGGCAGTTATAAAGGTAAGAGGAAAAAGAAGAGAAGAGCATAGAAAAAAGAAGTCAAAAGGTAACGAAAAGAGAGGAAAAAAGAAAAAGATGATGAAATAAGGGAAACAAAGTCAAAAGATAAAGAACCGAAGAGAACAAGGAAAGGTAGAAGAGGAGAAGTCTAGAGAAATTTGATTTTTTCGTACTTTTTTCGTTGCTTTTTTCGTTTCTTTTTTCGTACTTTTTTCGTTTCTTTTTCCGTCACTTATCCTTTATAGGGAGCCTCAATGAGTTCTCTAATTTTTGTTGCTCTTTTTGGCCCTATTAATTTTACATTCTTTAGTTCTTTAGCATCAGCTTTCATAATAGCCTCTACTGAGCCGAAGTGCAAAAGAAGGTTTCTTGCAGCTTTCGGCCCGATGTCTGCGATAGCGGATACCAGGTATTCCTGCTGCTCAATAAGGGTACTTGCTGACTTTTTTCCGTGAGGGTTGACCTCTCTCTTATTTTCCATCTGCTCACGCTTTGCAAGCATTTTTAAAATTGCAGCAGTTTCTTCTTCATCTCTTGAATATAGCAGCGACACTCCAAAATCAATAGCAATGGATATCAAGGAGCCATAAATAGCATTAGGGTTGATTTGCCTTGAAGTGAAAAGTTCTGTTCCTTCAATAATAAGAACAGGCTTTTGATATACTCTTGTAAGGTTTGATAACTGCACAAAAAGATTACGTTTTCCATCAACAAGAGAGTTTACAAAGTCATCCGTGCGCTTTCTCTCCACGGCAAGGCGGTCGCTTACAACGTAATCACCAATTTCAAGCGTGGTAAAAATAACTTCTACTCCAAGCTTATCAAGAACATTTGCAACCCCACTTTTTGCTTCCCTGAAGTCCACTACCATTTTCAGGGATTCGGGATTGATTTCTATTTTGGATGCTTCTGCAGTAGTTTCGGGTGCGGATTCAGGTTTCTTTCCAGAAAGAGTTTCAAAATAGACAAAGGTTTTTTGTCTTTCTTTTACGTTTTCTTCTCTGCTTTTTTCGTCTCTGCTCTTTCCTTCTCTACTATTTTCTTCTCTGCTATTTTCTTCTCCGCTCTTTTCTTCTTTCCCGACCCCACGGTTATCTTCGTTAATTTCTTCATTCGCCCTGTTGCAGTCTGGGCCTGCAGCCATATCTCTGCTGTCTACAGTTAACTCCCCGCTGTCTACAGTTAAATCTCTAATATCTGAAGACCTGCCTCCGATGCCTGCAAAACTACTGCTATCTACAGCCGCATCCTTGTTATCTGGAAAAACGTTGCCATCTACAGCTTTGCCCCTGCTATTTACAAAACCACTGAGATTTACAGCCAGATCACTGCTTTCCTGCATTGGGCCTTTATTTCCCCGCATTGGACCTTTATTTCCTCGCATTGGGTCTTTATTTCCCTGTATTGGGCCTTTATTTCCCTGCATTACATCTGCATTTTCCAATCTATTCCCTGTTTTAGTCTCACTTTCAGCGTCATTTTGTGCATAGTCCGGAATAAAAGCTTCGGACTCAAAGTCTGATAGTTTCGAACCTTGCTTTGAGTTTTTGGGGACCAGAAGAGCTTCAAGCCCGTGCATGCTGTTTAGCATCTTTTTTTCCTTGCTCTTACTGCTCCAGTAATAGGCTTCGTCGCGTGTACCCTTTGTCACAAGTATAATGACCCTACCTTTATGCTGCCTGCCTGTCCTGCCTTTACGCTGGATGCTCCGAATTTCCGAGGGAATGGGCTCGTAGAATAATACCAGGTCTGTGGAAGGGATATCAAGACCTTCTTCAGCAACTGAGGTAGCTACAAGTACGTTGTATTCTCCTGCTCTAAACTTATCGAGAACTTCCACCTGTTGTTTTTGCGTAAGCCCTTTGTCCTTAAGGCGCGAGGCCTGCCCTACAAAACGGATAGGAGCAATTCCTGGAACTTCTGATAGGGCATTTACCACTATCTCTGCTGTGTCCCTGTAATTCGTAAAAACAATTACCCTGGAATCAGGGCTTTCTTTTAGCTGTTCGGATACGAGTTTCCGGGCAAGCTCTAGTTTAGGATGTTCGACCTCGCATTCCTTTGCTCTATAAAGAGCTTTTCTCATATAGAGATCATCCATCAGTCTTTTTGAAGCCTTGCTTGCACTGCTTGAAGAGGCTTCAGCATCAAGTTTCTCCAGGTATTTCCTGAAAGGCTCAAGTCCCTGAGTCTCAATCATTTCCACAGCATGGTTCACCTTCACCATTTCAGCAAGCACCGACATCGCAGTAAAAACAGCAGGATCTCCTCCTACCCGAATTTCACCCTGTAATTTCTTCTGGAAAAGCAACAGATCTTTTTTGGAGACGTATTTCCCACTACCTGGTGAAAACCCCAGGCCTCTTATTGTTATGAGCCTATCATCAAAGATTTTTTCCAGATAACTCCGGATTTCGGCCATTTCGGGGGGAAGCTGGACCTGAAGCCATTCTATTTCTTTTTCCTGAACATAAGGGCGGACATCTTTATCTTTCTCAGTCTTCACCGAGACATTCTCAATGTGTAAAGCCTGACATACTTCAGAGATTTTCTCGTCCGAACTGCCAGGACTTGCAGTAATTCCGAGCACATGAGGGTTTCTTGCGCTCTCGAAGTATTTTTCCGCAATAAAAGTGTAAGCATAATTTCCTACTGCCCTATGGGCTTCATCAAAGGTGATGTGGGTTACATCTTCAAGGCTGATTCTTTTTGTTAGGAGATCGTTTTCAATCACCTGAGGGGTGGATACTATCAATTTCCCCTGAGCCCAGAGTTTTTCACGCTCTGCAGGTGCAATACTGCCAGTAAAAGTGAGAACTTCGTCTTCGGGAAGCGCCATTACTTTTTTGAAAAAAGCTGCATGTTGCTCAACAAGCGGTTTTGTTGGAGAAAGAATCAGGACTTTTCCCCCGAACCGCTGAAGTCTGGAAACAATTACAAAAAGAGCTATAACGGTTTTTCCAAGCCCTGTAGGAAGAACAACAAGACTTGATCCTTCAAGGGCTTTTCCTGCAAGATTTAACTGATAAAGCCTCTGCTCAACGGTATCGGATTTTATAAGCGGGTGCTTCATAAACCCCGGTTTCTCAGAAAAAAGACTCTCGTTCATTTTACTTCAGGATCATTTATTTCAGATATATCAATTTCAAATTTTTCAGCTTAATTTACTCATATTTCAGGCAATTGTAATAAACATAAACAACTAAAAAATTTGCTGCAGGCTTTTTAGCCCACAGCTCAGGAACTTACAGTTTTTAATATTTAGAAATTAAAAGGCTTGCCTGCGGATTCGAAAGTCTTGCCTCTGTAAATAAGTTCGTAGAGCGCATTTTCGATCCCCTGGATTGGAGCCCGGATCTGGCGCATGGAATCTCTGTCCCTTATAGTTACAGTCCCGTCTTTAAGGGTATCGTAGTCTACAGTAACGCAGTAAGGCGTCCCAATTTCGTCATTTCTCCTGTAGCGGCGCCCGATGGTTCCGGAATCATCGTAATTGACAAGCAGGGTCTTTTCCCTGAGTTTTACAATGATATCCTTTGCAGGGTCTGCAAGCTCTTTACGGGTCAGGAGTGGGAGGACTGCAACCTGTACCGGGGCAACTGCACTTGAAAAGTGCATGACAAGCCTTGCTTCCTCTTCTCCTTCAGCTTCACCTTCTCCCTTTCCAGCTTCGGATTCATTTTCAGCTTCTTCCGAGCCTTTAAGCCCTGATTCGGCAACCTTCTGAGCCACGTTTTCTTCGTCATAAGCGTGCTCCATGATACCATAGAAGATTCTGTCGATTCCATAGGAAGGTTCGATTACGTGAGGGATGACGTTTTCTCCGCTGACTTTAACGGTTTCTTCTGCAAAGTCCACTGCATCCGAACTGACTGTCAACTCTTCCCCGTCCACGGTAACTTTGATCTCATCCTTTGAGAGCTCTTCTTCGGAAAGCTGTTTTAAGGCATCTGCAACTGCTTTTGCCTTGCCCTTAAAGAGAGGCCCAAGCTTGCCCATGTTCGGCTTTACTACAAAACGAGTTACCATCTTCGGCTCGTCGTATTCGATATACACGTAAAGTTCGGTCTTGCTAACCCTTGCATGGGCCTTGAGGTCATAGTCTGTCCTGTCAGCAATTCCCACAATCTCGACCCAGCCGAACCTGTCGGTCTCGATCTCAGCATCCCAGCAGTCGATTGCGTAATGCGCCATTTCGTCTTTCAGGTGCTGCCTGAACCTGAGTTTTGCAGGGTTAATTCCAACCTTTGTCAGGAATTCGTTGGTAAGTGCAATGTTGTAGCCCAGGACTTCGTGTGCAATGACTCCGGCCTCTACAGCTTCCCGGACAGTCATCCTGAAGGGTTCGCCTTTTTCCTGTGCTTTCTGGGAATAGAGTACAAGTTCTCTGTCTGCAAAACGCTCGAAATTGGGGTGCTTCTTGTTGCGCGGGTCAACGAAAATCTCGCACTCGGCCTGTGTGAATTCCCTGAGCCGGATTACACCTTGCCTGGGTGCGATTTCATTTCTGTAGGATTTCCCGATCTGTACTGCTCCAAAAGGCAGCTTGTCTCTGTAGAAGCGGGACAGCCTCTGGAAATCGACAAACATACCCTGGGCTGTCTCCGGCCTGAGGTACCCCTGCCTTCCAGTGCCGGGTCCAATTGTAGTTTTGAACATCAGGTTAAATTCGTAAGCGTCGCCGAATTCTCCACCGCACTCCGGGCATCGGATATCGTTTTCCTTTATAACCCTTGTGAGTTCTTCTGCACTCAGGGTCCCTGCGGCTTCCATTACGTTTTGTACAAGGTGATCGGCCCGGAATGCTTCTTTACAGTTCATGCACTCGCACAGAGGGTCCGAAAAACCTCCAACGTGCCCGGATGCAATGAAGACGTCCTCAATCCCGATTGTCGGGCATTCGATTTCCATAAACCCTTCCTGGATAACGTAAATCTCTCTCCAGGTCTGCTCGATTCGCCTCTTCAGTGTGCTCCCAAGAGGCCCATAATCATAAAATCCGCGGCTTCCGCCATACAGCTCAAAAGAGTTCCACAAGAACCCCCGGCGTTTAGCCAGCTCGAATACTTTCTCGTATGTGTCCATTTTAAAAATCCTCGTGAAATTGATTAGGGGATATCAGATAATTGTAATTTTGATTTGTAGGAAATACTAGATGGATAAAGGTATCATTATATTAAATTTACACTGCTCTGGGATGGTTGAGGAGATTTTGAGTTTATAAATGTAACTGTGTGCAGCTGTTGGCCTAAAATGAAGTCAGTATAAATGACTTATGAGTTAAAAGAAGATGGAACTTTATTTCTTTCAGACTTACACTAGTTCTTTGCATACTGGCTCTTCAGTAGAACTCCAATCAAGATAAAAACCCCTGTATCCATATGATTTTAAAAGCAATTTATTTATAAAATTGACTAAGAAGCGGTATTCGGATAATTCATCTTTTAATTGTGGATATCTTTCTTTATCTTCAGTAGCATATCTACAATAGAAATTTCCTGTGTGTACAAGCTGATTTCTACATTTAACAAAAAGTTGAACCTGATCTTCATCAACCTCAAAGTTTATTTCTTTACAAAAATCTGATATTAAAGTATTGAAGGGTCTTCTATTAATAGACTTTAAGTTTTTATATATAAGAGCTCTTTTCTCTTTTTCTTTAACTTCAAATTTAATACATTTCTTAATTGACTTTTCCAATTCTTTAAATTTTTCTTCAGTGAGTATATTTTCTTTATTTATCCCATCTTTTTCAACGGTTCTTATAAAAATTTCTTTTAACATTTCCATTGTTATTCCGAGGTTGGCTCCTTTCGTTTCCAAATAAACTCCTGGAATAAGTGAGTCGAGGTGAGAGTCTATTAGTTCTCTCATTGGTTCCACAAGTTTGCTTTTTTCACCAAAAATTGGTTTTGCATTTTCTAGGAAAATTTTTGTTGAGTTTGTATCTTTTGGATCAATGAGGTTATACGAACTATAAACTTTTGTCACTCTGGAGGATGAGTGCACTCTTGAAATACAAATTCCTTTATCGTCAAAAATTTCATAATATATCCATTGGATTTTTGTTCCTCTTGCAATCGACATAGCATAAAGTAAATTGTCAAGAATTTCTATTGTGTTTTCAAATTTTTCTTCGGACAAGTTAAATATAGCTTTGCAATTTACATCTATGGATCTAAATGTTTTAATCCATCTCATTATTTTATTATAAGCCTTCAACTTTTGGATTGATATTCCTGCTGACCCTTTTAGGTTAAGAGTTAAAGTTCTTCCATTGCATTCGTTTCCTGTGAATTCGAAGTTTGTAATGCCAAAGTGAACTTCTCTTTTGTTCTCGTTTTCTGATATCTGCACATTCAGCATTTCAAAAGAGCATGTAATAGACCTTTCATCATTTACTGATTCAATATGTATTATAAAGCCATTTTTTCCAGAAATCTTATATTTTTTATCAGTAACTCCCACAAAACTTACGCGACAATATCCTTTTTTAGGAGAGGAATATTGTTGGATTTTTGATCGACAACGTTTTGCATGAAACAGAATCTTACCATTTTTCATTTGGAAAGCTACAAACTTACAATCGAATTTCTGTCCATCTTCAAATAATAACTCACCAGTTCCTGAATATTCGTAGATTTTGTTGTTACAATATTCTAATATGTCTTCTTCTATCATTCCAACCAACCTATAAAGAAAAAAGAAATCTACTGTCTTTTTTCGGTTTATGTTAATATTTTTTTGGATATTTACTATGTTGCTATGATTATTGTACGATGTTAGTTGCTCAGGTTCCATCACAGAGTCGAAATCTTCTCGAAACTAATGAGAACTGCCTTTTTGTCCATGAAGGATTTGTCTGTGAGTCACCAAAGTTTTGTATGAAAATCGCTTTCAGGGTAGGGCTCATGGATGAAAAAGAAACGGTTCAGGCACTTAAGATGATCGACGAGAAAGAAGAGATCAGGCACGTTGCTGAGCACGTTAACTTTGAGGAAGTTGCGGAAGAAATCTATCGCCGAACAAAGGATTACTGGAAACTTATGGACGAGATTTGCAGGCGGATCGTTACTAAAGTTGAATCGGATTTTCGGGGTCAATCGGCAGAAAAATAAAAACAAAGTTGTAATAACCGGCTGAAATTCGATTTTTGATTCTGAAAGCGGCGCTCCAATCTTCTTCTTTCGCCTAATTGGGTTTTTTCGCTCTATCCCGTTTTGCAGGGCACAGGAAATTAACTTAGGAACATTTTTTATTGCCTTATCTTCTCAACCTTTAGCTTATATAATCTACTTTGAATTTATGTTTCGATTCTTTTCATCATCAATGCTCGGATTTTATCACATGCCCATCGACTAAAATGTTAATCAGGGCATCTGACTATTATTTGCGTGCTCATATAAAATTCTCTCATACAGGGTCAACAACTTTTAATATCACAAACTTCTAAAGCTAGAGTCGGTGGGGTAAATAATGCATTTTCGATATGAAGATGCCTCTTTGAGATCACGTCGGATAGTGTATACTATGCAGGGTACTTTCGAACATAAAGTGCCTATTTGAGATCTCGTTGGATTTTTAGAGTACATACTCAGAGCACTTTCTAACAGGAAATGCTTTGAGACAATATCAGATAGAATACATTATGAGTGGGGTTTAACAAAATGCTATCAAAGAGTTTAAAAGAAATCGTAAGATCCGTAAAGGAAAAAAGAATTTTACATTCGGAAAAGCTTATAGAGACGACTCACTGGCTCCATAATCTGGAGTTTCTGGTCGTACGAGTGATGATGTTTGCCATAGGTGTTCACCACCTCTATGTGTACACCATAAAAACTGTGTTCGGAGTTTGATATCTTAACTCAGCTGCACAGTAGGCTAATTCCTTTCGGATAAGAAAAACTGCTTGCCACCAGAAAAACAGTTTCCGGGTCAAAATTGGGGAGGCTCCGGTGTGGAGGTGGCAGTGATTAGCTAAAATTAGGAGGAAGATTGCCAGTGCCTAATACAGATCGGGATTCATGCAACTCAACAAAGAAATCGCAAACCTGAAGCCCCAGATCGCAAAAGTGTAGCACTTTTCAGGTTTGGGCTATTAGGCTTTGATTGTTAGTTGCATAAGACTTCCTGAAAGAAGGAGGATTGGTACTAATCATCTAAATCTTCTAGCTACATTAAACACCTGATGACTTACTTAGTGTCATTATTTGATACCTCACCGGTTTCAAATGTCATCGGGTTAAAGAATTGCTCTCAGATCACAGAACTGTTGTCAGATCACAGAATTGCTGTCAGGTCATAAAGAACCCTTTAAAATATCGCCTCTGGAATAATAACACTGCCTCTGAACCAATAAATAATTTGGTTTGAAGAGTAACGAAGACTAACAATTCCCTCTCCAGAACAGACTTTAAAGGGAAACTCTTCTCATTCAAAAAACGGGGTTTGGCAAATACCAGAGTGCAGCCCCTAAATTAACTTTTTTTGTGGTATTTTCTTTATTTTGCCACAATATTTTTTCCTAAAATTATCCTTGAGATATCCTTGAGATATTATCCTTTCAAGTCATGCACTTTCAAGTCATGCGTTTTTTCCATTAATTTTAAATTATCCGGCAACTTATGAGAAAACTCATGGCTCCAAAAATTCTTGTTACCAATGATGATGGCGTATACTCCACAGGTTTGAAAGCTGCTTTTGACAGCGTTTCGGACCTCGGTGAAGTTACAATTTCGGCTCCTGCTGTCCAGCAGAGCGGAGTCGGGCGTTCGATTTCTATCTTTGAGCCTCTAAGGATCACGAAAACAAATTCAGGAGGAATGCCTGCCTACTCTGTGGGAGGAACCCCTACGGACGCTGTAATTCTGGGTATCTTCACGATCCTTAAGGAGATGCCTGACCTGGTGCTTTCTGGCTTTAACATCGGGGAGAATATAAGCACGGATACAATCACCACCTCAGGGACAATAGGAGGAGCCCTTGAGGCTGCAAGCTACGGCGTGCCTGCAATTGCTGCTTCCATGCAGGTGCTTGATGAAGGACAGAAATTCGATGATCCCAGGAACTACCATAGAGAGCGTTTCGAGGCTGGAATTAAGGTGGTAAACAGAGTGGCTCGAAACGTCCTGAAGTATGGCATGCCGGAAAATGTGGATCTTCTGAACATAAATATCCCCTATCACGCTGAAGAAGATACTCCTATAGAGATAACCCGCCTTGCAAGAAAAATCTTTAAAACGGGTGTCGAAGAAAGGCGTGACCCAAGAGGCAGACCCTATTACTGGATTGCAGGCGACCTTATCCGGGAGGAAGAAGAAGGGACTGATGTGCACGCTATTATGCAGAAGGGATACGTTTCAATAACTCCGATTTCCCTGGATTCAACTGCCAGGATAGAGTTCTCAGAAATCGAAAAATATCTCTAAATATCTCCAGATAATTCTGGATTTCAAATTATTCCGATTTGGAAAACTATCTGGAACCTCAAACGGCTGAGAGTTCCAAAAGTTAATCTGAATTACAAAACGGCAGAAGAAAAGAAATGTAATGATTCAAAATTTACCTGAAACGAAAAACGAAAAGAGGAAATTTACCCAAAACGAAAAACGAAAAGAGGAAATTTACCCAAAACGAAAAACGAAAAGAGGAAATTTACCCAAAACGAAAAACGAAAAGAGGAAATTTTGGTTTTTGAGAGATTTTAACTCTCTTTTGTCCAAAAAAGCCCTTTTTATTCGTTCAGTTCATCTCTTTCGATATGAATGGAAATTTCCTTCCATTCGCTATCTATATTATGCAACGTTTCTACCATTGCTTTAATAACGTTTAATACGATTTTCTGGACAAAGTCATTCATCGGGATTTTTGCCCCATCTACTAAAAGTTCAATCTTCACTTTCTTTCCTCCTTATTGTTATATTCATCTCTGATTCATCTCTGGATCTACTTTTTTCTCTTTAAGCCTTTTCTCCCTGTTCAGGAATACTGACAGGCATACAATATGGTTTCCTTCGGCTTACTGCAAGCTTAAGCAGCTTTTCGATCTCATCAGGGCTTTTTGCTTCCCTGACATCCACAAGGTTGTCATTTACCAGCAAACAGGGCTTGAACTTTCCATCTGCTGTGACTCTCAGCCTGCTGCAGTAGGCGCAAAACTCCGAGTTGTCCATGGGACGAACGAATTCAACCTCTACCCCATCGATAATGTACTTTCTTCGGTGGTGCAGGTGTCGTATCCTGATTTCACTTGCTTTCTCAGCCAGCTTCTTTTCAAGAGCTTTCGAGTCAATCATGTACTTTGAAAGCCTGGGGTCAACATCCATAAGCTCGATTAGTTGCAGGATAACCATTCCATTATAAGGCCGGACAAACTCCATCATAGAATTAATCTCATCATCGTTTATGCCTTTAAGGAGTACCATATTCAGCTTCACAGGAGTCAGCCCAGCTTCAACTGCACTGTTAATACCTCTGATAACTTTCGTAAGTGAGCCAGGGGGCGCTCCGGTAATTCTTTCGTATTTTTCAGGAACAAGAGAATCCAGGCTTACATTTACCCTGTCCAGGCCCGCAGCTTTAAGGGCTCTTGCTCGTTTTTCAAGCAGAATGCCGTTAGTGGTCGCAGAAACTTCTTTTAACGGAGGAAGGCAGGTAAGGATTTCTTCGAAATCCTTTCGAAAAAGCGGTTCTCCTCCTGAGAATTTTATTTTATTGACCCCGAATTTTGCAGCTTCTTTAACAATCCCACAGATTAATTCAGGTTTCATTTCGTGCCCTACCGGGCCGCAGGTACAGCAATCTGCACCTTCATTATGGCAGTACATACACGAAAGGTTACACCTATCAGTTATTGATATCCTGAGTCCTGTAACCTTCCGTCCGTAAGGGTCTTCAAGAGTTCTTTTTGAATTTTCTTCTGCAACTTCAGGAGCTTTTTCTGGATTTTTCTGCTTCATGGCTGGTTAAAATCCCCTATTAAATATTTAGCATGAAAATGCTGCCATCTGCAAGCACGTTCATTAGTTGTGAATGTTATTCAAAGAATATCATGTTAGTTTGGCATGCAATTCTTTATTAACTGACAATCTGAGCCTGAATATTTTCCCTTGTTTGCGGGACAAAAATTTCATTTTGGGAACGATCCTGGGAACAATCTATGAAATGATCTATAAACGGGTTAGTCCATAGTAATCCTGCTTTCAAATAAATTGGCATTTCTGAGAAAAGGCCCGGAATGTCTTACTGGTTTAATTGAATAAAGATACTAATATTGACTGAATAAGTATACTGATATGAACAGGATGCTTAAGGTAATATGAATTGAACATATAATGATATAAGTATATGATTACTAGAGTCCTAAACTAATTATTTAATTTTACCTATATAAATGAATACTATAATTATCTAATGAGCTTAAAACCTTAAAATAGGAGCCTCTTTTATCAATATTTTTTTGAATTGAACTGAACTTTCGCTACACTGCCGTTCTTTCCTCAGAGTAGATATAACCTTTACTTAAAATTTATGTGCACGGATGCAAATATCAGGACTTTCGGATTTTCCAAAAAAGAATCAGTCAGAGTGGAATCAGTCAGAGTGAAATCAGTCAGAGTGGAATCAGTCAGCGTGAATTGACATTCCTTGCATAGATTTTTTGAGTCTTTCTTTTTTACTCATTGGCATGAAAGTGTTTTCAAGTACTTTCATTTCTTTGTGCATGTATTCAAAGAATATCATGTTCGTTTTTCCTGAAAACAACCACAAAGCGCTTAAAACAGCTGCATAATAAATGCAGGTCGTCCAGTGTTATATGGTTGATATTGACATGGTTAAGTATTCATTATGACAAATACTTGCGTTTTTGGGCAGCGTGCCAATTTTTCTGTAAAATCATATATCTCAAAAAGTTATTGGGTAGAAAATTCCAGATCGGTAGATTAATTTTCTCCATAGCACGCAAAAACTTGACTTCAAATTAACAGCAAATTTGAGACACTGCCCGTTTTTGTGCAAGAAACGCACGTCAGCTCCAGTTGCACTGAGGATCGGAACAAAAGGGCCTGAAAAATACGTTACGAGCACTTTGGAAATAATATCAACCAAATAATCTCCATTGAATTTGAAGAGGATACCGCCGTTTACCCAGTTTAAACATTTTCTCTATATTCCAGCTCCGTCCCTATTCACTTTCAACTTTAGTAGAGCCAGTTTACTCAGTTGAAATATCCTCATCAGGAGAAGATAACTCACTGAGTTCTTCGATTTCTTCTTCTCCAAGCACTCTTGCAAGATTTAGTAGAATAAGAAGCCTGTTCCCTACTTTTCCAACGCCTACCAGGTATTCCGCATTGATTTTTGATTTGATCATCTCAGGGGGCGGTTGAATTGAAGAAGGTGGCAGGTTAATGACCCCCTTTACGGAATTTACAAGCATTCCAAGGACTGTATCTTTAACCTCCACTATGATAATTCTAGACAGGCTGTCAGTCTCTTTTGATCTGAAGTCAAGCCGCTTGTTAAGGTCTATCACCACGAGAATCTTTCCCCGCAGGTTAATAAGCCCTTTTACGCATTCTGGAGCCTGAGGGATGCGGGTGATCCTCGGAACTGGAATAACTTCGGAGACCTGCATAATATCTACTCCGAACTCTTCACCTGAAAGTTCAAAGGTCACTAAACGAAGATTTTCTTCCAAAAATCCTGAACCTTCATCTGATGTTTCTTCAAACATTTGAATTCCTCAAATTAACTCCAAAATTTTAACTTGACATGTTTTCTGATCCTTCTTTTAAGTCACCAAATTTGAACTTCTCCGTAGCTGTTTTCATTCTTTCCCCAAGCAAAGAAAGATCGCTAGCCATGTTAGCAAGTTCTGACATTGAAGCGCTCTGCTCTTCAAGAGCTGCAGCAGTTTCCTGGGTCCCTGTGGCGGACTGTTCCGAAATTGAGGAAATATCCTCTAGAGCGGAAGTGATTTCTTCAATAGATGCAGACTGTTCTTCTGTAGCAGCTGCAACATCTTCTACCATATTTGTAATTTCATTGATTGTAGTTACAATCCCTGCAACCATTTCAACTGCGTTGTTAACAGACAGGGAACCGGCCTGTACATCTTTTTTACTGGCCTCTATACTTTCCACGGTTTCACTGATACTGTTTCTTATTTCATCGATTAAGCTGGAAATGTCATTAGCAGCACGACCGGATTCGTCGGCAAGTTTTCGGACCTCATCGGCTACAACAGAGAAACCCCGGCCGTGCTCGCCAGCCCGGGCAGCCTCAATTGCAGCGTTCAACGCAAGCATATTTGTTTGGTCGGCAATCCTGGTAATAAGAGTTACAATTTCATTGATTTGTTGAGACTTGGAGTCAAGCTCCGTTATCACTTCCTTAGTTTCATCAACAGAGAAGCGAATACGGTCCATTTTTACCAGGATTTCTCTTGAGGCGTTTCCGATGTTATTGACAGAGTTATTGACAAGATTCGTATTTTTAGAAACTTTCTGGGTATTCTCCGCAATTTCCTGGATATTGTGTGTCATGTCCTGCATTGCATGAGTTATATCCACTATTTTTGTACTCTGCACTTCAGCCCCGTTTGAGATTTCAGTTGCAGTGTCAGAAATTTTCCTTGAAGCTGAAGCCACTTCCTCAGAAGAAGCAGACATTTCTTCTGAAAGTGTAGAAAGGTGAACCGAACTTTCCTGAATTCCTTTTATTAGGCTCCGAAGATTTTCAACCATTGATTTAAAAGCTTGTGATAGTTGAGAGATTTCGCTTCTCGAATTTCCTTTAATCTCAACACTAAGGTCTCCCTTAGAAATTTTCTCGGCCGCTTCGAGCAGTTCGTATATGGGTTTTCTGTAGAGGTCCAAAATCACAAAAACAAGTAAAGCACCGATAAGTATTGAAAGAAGAGTAACGAAAAATATTTTATTTATAGAATTTACGATCAGAGTGTTGAGCTTCTCTTTCTGGTCGGCACTGGCGGCTTCAGCATCCCCTTTAATCTGTGAAGCTATGGTTGCCATATTTTTCACATCAATCGCCTGTTTCTGTTTAAGAATCGTCAGGCGATCAAAGTCATTACGGCTTTCTTTGACGTTGGCAATTATTGTGTTTCCAAGCTCAAGGTTTTCAGGTTTTACCATCTGCTGATTTAAACTCTTAGTAACTTCAGTTATATTCTCCATAAGCCGATAGAAGTTTTTCGCATACTGATCTTCGGAAGTAATTATATAATTCTGGTACTGGTTTCGAGCATCCATTGCAAGTATGCTGATTTTCTGAGCTTCCTGAGCATTGGATAATTTTTGCTGGAGAACTTCGCCTGAAGAACCGTTTTCTACATATTGTTGATATTGAAACATCTGGTCTTGATAAAGTTCATCTGCTTTCTGTAAAATAAGCTCTCCATTTGAGTCAATATCGGTTCTCAGGGCTATCTCTTCATCGTTTGCTTTAACATAGCTATCAAAATTTTCCCTGAATTCGCTAGAATTTTTAAGGATAGAATCCATTCGGTCCTGGTTTACAGGATCAAGGTAGCCGAGATATATTTCTTTGGATATAGATGCTTGCGTGGGTATAAGATCAAGGTGTTTGTAAGTGTCTTCCTTATAAACAGGATCACCATAAATAACATAATTTTCCTGAGCTTCCAGGGCTCCCTGCATATTATTTGTGATAAAGGTCATGTTTTGAATGGCCCGGCTTTTCTTTTCAACATCGTTCATACCATGATAACCTGTGTACCCAACAAAGAAAATCAAAATCAGAAGAAGAGCAAAGCCTATAACTAGATGCCCTATTTTTGTGTTTTTATACATTTTTCTCACCCTTGCCTTCAGCTTCTCCACTTCTATACATCTTCTATACCTCTTCTATACCTCTTCTATACCTCTTCTATCTTCATGGACTGTTAAAATATCAGTAGTATCCGCAAGGAAAGTTAAAGGGGGGAATGTTTCTATGGAGACTACCTGATCTTCCCAAAAAATTATTCAATACAGACTATTTAAGAGTTGATAAATTTTTTGATATATTAAAAAAGAGAACATGATAGAAAATTATTTTCTGTGATTTTAACCCAGTTTCACTCAATATCTCTTTAGATGTCTACCAAGTCTGACCTTTAGGCAACCGTCTTTTTATTTTTGCATATATATTGAAACTGTCTTTTTATTTTTGCATATATGTTATGGACTTACGCACCTGAGCAACATAATGAATTACGGCAAAGACTGTGGATAAATTATATCTTCAAGAGTCCGCTATTGTAAGAAAATACTCGACCTGTGAGCCAAAGTCGCCAAAGTTTATGGGTTTGGCAAGAACAGCATAACATCCAGCCTTAAGGAACTTTTCTTTACATTCAGGATCAGAGTAACCTGTGACTGCAACTACCTTTATACCCCGAGTTTCAGGGTTGAGTTTTATTTTTTGAAGCAATTCAAGACCGTGCATTTTCGGAAGTTCCATATCAAGTAATATCAGGTCAATTTTTGCTTTATTGAGAATTTCAAGAGCTTCAAAACCATTTTTCGCCTTTTTCGGCTCATGTCCAAAGGACTTAAGTAAGTCTGCTTCAACGGTCAGATTAAGTAAGTTATCTTCAACAATCAGGATTTCAGGCACTCAAATCTCCTCCTAAGGGGGGTTGCTTGAAGATTTTGTAAGCTGAACTTTTTATAAATAAGATTCATAAACGAGATTTTTTTGTAAACAAGATACTATAAATGAAATTTTGTCAAATAAATGCTAAGTAACGGATTTTCTAACGCATTGAGTTTTCTAATGCATTGAGTTTTCTAACGCATTGAGTTTTCTAACGCATTGAGTTTTCTAATGCATTGAGTTTTCTAACGCATTGAGTTTTCTAATGCATTGAGTTTTCTAGTGTCGCGTCAATTTTCAAGGATTCACTGATTCCGAATAATTGTAATTGATTTTATGCGACATTTTGCAGTTGATTCGACACTAGTAAATAATGAATTTTTTAAGTAAGGTCTGAAACAAGAAAATGTAAAATGAAAATCTTTCCTTGTATCTTTACATGTATACCTTAGTCTTCCCTAAAACCAGGGCCATAAAGTTATGGAGATATTATTCTATCTTCAACAAGTATACCTTAGGCCTATAAATATTCCCGAGGTTAGTTTCAATTTACAATAATATATGAAGTTTAAGAAAATATAAATTTATTTGTTAGATTTAGATTCATATTATCAATATATAAATAGTGATAAAAATAATTTATTTAAATTCAAGGTTCGTTTTGGATATTACTGTGGTAGAAAAGAGCTGAAATTACTCCCAGATTAAATCTAAAACAAACAGAGAAACGCTTTATTTACAAAACATAATATAATTAATGCATTATTTAAATTTGAAGATCAAAACCGGAACTCGGCTGAAGATTGGGACAGAGTGGACAACTTTTGCAAATAATTTATTAGCATGTCAATTAACTAGAGAATCTAAATAAATTTCAGCTTTCTGACATTATAAAGACAATTAAAAAATTTAATATAGCAGGTCTCGCATATATTTTTCTACACAATTTGGATAAATATGTCTTAACAAATAAACTGTACTGGTTACATATGTTAACCCTGAATAATTTTTGAATTAGGTCCTTTGATTCATGGCATAGGTTTGTGTAGAATATGCAAGCAAAAGGCAAACTTCTGCAAAGATAAAAATAAGGTGTCGAACATTCCAAAAAATAAAAGTGTAAATATCATCCGATATTGTCGCTTGTTCAAGAACGGAAGAAGGGAAATGAATGGCCAGAATTATGATCGTGGACGATGCCGAATTTATGCGGATGATTATTAGAGATATTCTTCTGATTCACGGACATGAAGTTGTTGCTGAGGTCGATGATGGGGAAGAGGCAATTCAGATTTATTTCGAAGTAAAGCCCGATATTGTGTTAATGGATATAATTATGCCAGATATGGATGGAAAAGAGGCACTGCAAAAAATTCTTACTATGGACCCTAAGGCAAAAATAGTAATGTGTTCTTCCATTGGTCAACAGGCCCTCATAACTGAATCAATGAAAATAGGAGCTATGGGTTTTATAGTAAAGCCTTTTGAGCCTGATGGAATGCTCGATGTAATAAGAAAAATTGCTGAACCGAATTAGATCCGATTTGAGTCTGATTGTAAATCAGTACTATTAAATCAAATTGCATTAACTGAAACTGCATTGAATAAAACAATTGAAGCTGTATTGAATAAAACAATTGAAGCTGTATTGAATAAAACAATTGAAGCTGTATTGAATAAAACAATTGAAGCTGCACTAATTATGTCAAATTAGACTTTTGTTAAATAAAAATTACAAGACGAAACTATCAAAAGACGAACTATTAAAAGACAAAACTATTAAAATAAATATTATATTTGAAGAAAAGTGCTTGAGATGACTATCCGCGCACTTATAGTGACTGATTCTGCTTTAATTCGCAAATTCCTTTCCGATATTCTCAGTCAGGACCCGAATCTCAGAGTTATAGGAACGGCATTCAATGGAAAGGACGGCCTTGAAAAAATTAAAAAATTAAAGCCTGATGTCGTTCTTCTAGACAATGTTATGCCTATTTTTGACGGCCTTAAGACTCTTGCGCGGGTTATGAAAGAGTGCCCAACTCCTGTTGTAATGATTTCAGCCCCTGGGGAAAGAGCTAAGGAGATTACGCTTACAGCCTTTGAATACGGAGCAGTGGATGTAATCAAGAAGCCTGAAGGGATTCTCAGTCAGAGAATACCAGATATTGCAGAAGAAATTTGCAGAAAAACCCGTGCAGCTGCAAAAGCTAATCTTGAAAATCTGGAGTTCATGCGAAATAGGAGGAAAAACCGGACATCAATAAAAGAAAAAAATTAGAGTATAAAGCTGAACAGAAATAGAAACTAAACAAATGTTAGGATTAAACTAGAAATAGGGACTAAAAACCATAATTGAATACGAGACCTAATCTAGAATTCAATCCCATTGAATTCTGTGTTGAAAAATCATCTAAAAAGGAAAAAAGGAAAATCTGAACTTCCAAAAAAGCAGGGAAAATTATGGATATGTCAAAATATATGGGCATTTTCAGGGCAGAGTCTGAGAAATATATCAAAGAGTTGAGTGATTCCCTGCTGGTGCTTGAGACTGATCCTGAAAATGCGGAACAGATGAATACGTTATTTCGTGCAGCTCATACATTCAAAGGTATGGCCGCAACTATGGGGTTCAAACAAATTGTAGAGTTAACGCATGAAATGGAAAGTTTGATAGACAGACTGCGTACACGGCAAATTGTACTTAATTCTTCTTTGATTGATGTTCTCTTGGTATGTGTGGATGCCCTTGAGGAGCTTTTAGAAAATGTCTGTGAGAGTGAGGGAAATAAGCCCGGAAAAAGAGAAAAAGATGGGGAGACTAAAAACGAGTCCCATACTGATGTCTACGAAGTGTTAAAAGCCTTAAGGGAAGTAAACGATTCTCCTGAAAACGCTTCCATTCAAAATGCCGGAGATAAATCCCTGCCTGCAGAGAAAGAAAGTGAAGAAGGCGGAGAAGAAGGTGGAGAAGAAAGTGGAGAAGAAGGTGGAGAAGAAGGCGGAGAAGAAGGCTGGAAAATAAAAGATAACGGAAAAAAATGCATTAGAGATAAAGAAATATCAAAAACTGAAGAAACTAATAAAGTAAAAAATGCCGCGAAAGAAATATATCGGCCAGAAAAAGAAGAAAAAACTCCAGCTTATCCAAAATCAAATCCTAAAGTGAAAATTGTTCAGAACCCCAGAATCAGTACCGAGCAGCTTGATAAATTGATGAATCTCGTGGGCGAGCTCGTAATTAACCAGAGCAGAATAAACGAGCTTACGCGCAACCTGCAATCCAAGGAGCTTGAGGCTGCACTTTCAGATTTTCATAAACTAACAAGAGAACTGCAAGATGAAGTGATCGAGGCAAGAATGGTACCTCTGGACCATATTACCTATATCTATCCCAGAATGATCAGAGATCTTGCACGCGTACAAAATAAAAAAATTGATTTTGTAATCAAGGGTAAAGAAATCAAGCTCGACAGAACTATTCTCGAAGAAATCGGGGATTCCCTGGTTCACCTGTTAAGAAATGCAGTAGATCACGGAATAGAAATTCCGGAGAAGCGTGTGAAACTTGGGAAAAAAGAGAATGGTACTATACTGGTTACAGCTTCAAGACAGGAAAATTTTGTCCTTATTAGAATAGAAGATGATGGATGTGGAATAGATACTAACGAAATCAGGAAAGTTGCATTAAAGAAAGGAATTATCTCAAGAGAAAGTGCGGAGCAGCTTCAGGAAGAGGAAGCAATGCAGCTTATCTTTACTCCAGGTCTCAGTACCTCTGATAGTGTTACAGATATCTCCGGAAGGGGAATCGGGATGGATGTTGTAAAAAACAGAGTTGAACGCCTTGGAGGATCCGTAAAAGTTGAGTCAAAGCCTGGACTTGGTTCCAGGTTCGAATTGAAACTCCCTTTAACCGTTGCGGTTTATCAGGCCATGCTGGTAAGAGTTGAAAAGGAAAAGTACGCAATTCCCTTCACAAACATAGTGAAAAACATTGAAGTTAGCTCGCAGGAAATCAAGCATATCAAAGGACAGGAAGTCATTTTAATAGACAATAAAATTCTTCCACTTTTAAGATTGAGAAAGCAGTTTCAGCTACCTGATGATGACAACGAGAACAATATTTTCGTAGTTATGGTTGAAAAACACGGGCAATATATTGGAGTAGTCGTAGATGAGCTGCTTGGAAAACAGGAAGTAATAGTAAAAAGCTTCAAAAGTAAGCTTCTTGATAATACCGGAAGATTTGCAGGAGCAACAATTCTGGGCGACGGAAACGTTATTTTAATTATCGATGTTAACTCCCTTATTTGAGATACGTAGGAAGCATTAATGGGGATAGAAAAACCTGGATAAAAAACCTGGATAAAAAAACCTGGATAAGAAAACCTGGATAAGAAAACCTGGATAAGAAAACCTGGATAAAAAACCTGGATAAAAAACCTGGATAAAAAACCTGGATGAAAAAACCTGGATAAGAAAACCTGGATAAGAAAACCTGGATAAGAAAACCTGGATAAGAAAACCTAGATAAGAAAACCTGGATAAGAAAACCTGGATAAAAGTACTGCCGGTGAAAAAATGGATAACGGTCCAGTTAGAAAGGCAAATGATAGTGAAATAAATAAAGAGAAAAATAAAGGGAAAAGTAAAGAGATAAATAGAGGGATAAAAACATATCAAAATCTAGAAAAAGACCCGGGCTTTGAATTATTAAAGAGAACTATTAGTGGAAACACCGGCTTTAACTGTGAACATTATAAGGAAGCTCATTTCAAGCGTAGAATTAACGTGCGCGTTCGCGCCACCAATTCTGAGAGTTATGGAGCATATCTGAAACTTTTAAAGAAAGATCCGGAAGAATACGAATTTCTTCTTGATGCTCTCACTGTAAATGTTAGTGAGTTTTTCCGAAATCCCGAAACCTTCAGAATAATCGAAAAAGATGTCGTTCCCTCTCTTGTTACAAACAGATCAGGACTATTTATCCGATCAATTCGCATCTGGAGTGCTGGTTGTGCGGCAGGAGAAGAGGCCTATTCCCTTGCTATCCTGCTGCACAGGACCCTGAAAAACGACTTTAATAAGTATAGAATAAGAATTATAGGGACGGATATTGATATTCAAAGTCTGGAAAAAGCCAAAAAGGGCATTTATAATGAGAATTCACTTAAAAATCTTGATCCAGGCACAAAAGAACGTTATTTCTTCAAACAGGGAGATAATTATCAGGTAATAGACGAGGTTAAGAATATAACGCAATTTAAACGCCACGATTTAATTTCAGATCCCAGAATCGATCATTTTGATCTTATTGTCTGCCGAAACGTAATGATATATTTTAAAAAGGAGATTCAAGAGCAATTACAGCTTAGTTTCTACAGGGCTCTCGAAAAAGGAGGATTTTTTATAATAGGAAAGTCCGAAACACTGCTTGAGACTGCATCAAGTTTCTTTAGATCTTATAATACAAGAGAGCGCCTGTACATAAAGGAAATCTAAAAGGAAATTTATGGAAGATCAAGAACCTGAGGAATTTGTATTATCCCAAAATTAGTTCACTTTTTTAATTTAGTTTAATAATTATATCATGTATACAGATAACCCAACTATTTCATTTCAACTTCAAGCTTGCTTCATTTTATATGATCGTTCTCCTTTACTCAAATGAGTTGGAATTACTCAACATTTGACTTATGCCTACCTGCTGCTTTATCGCCTATTTAACTTTCGTACAGTTTAGAATCTGTGAAATAATTTTAGGAGACAACACGAGGATACCGGCAAAAATTACGGACGTACAGCAACCCTTGATACTTCTACTGGTGATCTCCTAATAAGGATTATTTTTAAGGACTGTTTTGAGAGAAGAAGCAACATTGATAAATAATTTTAGATTTTTAAAATTCAGATTTTTAAAACAAGTCATTTTTTCAAACTGTTCATTTTTGAATTCACTTTCGTTTCTTCATCTTTTCTCTGAAAACGCACATGAAATTCTTCTAATCAAAGGCACAAAGAAATGAAAGTACTTGGAAGAACTTTCATGCCAAAATTATATATCTGATATAAATATTATAATTCACATTATTAGTTCCATTAATAAAGCAAAAGAAATAAAAGTAGCATAAAACTTTAAATGTGTATCTGAGGCTAGATCCAAGGTAAAGTGACACATTGAGTATACCTACTCTGAGTCTACCTAAGTACACTCTTAGTATATTTTAAGTATACTTTAAGCAACAAATTAAGTTATACTTTAGATAATACCATGAGTGCACTTGAAGTACGTATTATAGTCATGCCTGTAATTGTTGCAACAAAAAAACATCATTATATCTCATTGGGAAGTTGCATTATTTAGCCTCGTGACCATAGTATACATTAAGTATACATTAAGATACATTAAGTACGCTTTAGATGACACTCTGAGCACTGCTCTAAAATTCTTTGAGTAACCCTTTGAGTAAACACTATATTCTCAGTTATTCTGTAAGAGATCTGAAAAGTTCTGAAAGCTTATAGAAGACTAGAAAACAGGGAACCAAACCTGATCATTCGTAAACTAATGTCATGGCAATTTAATTATTGAGCATACTCTTTGGCATAATCTTTGATAGCTTTTCATCAAAAGATGTCGATTCAGAGTTAACATGTGACCAATAAATAAATTTTCAAGATACTAGTTTCAAGATAACAATAATTAAGCAAATGGGAGATTTTTATGGAAATCAACGGAGTAGAAATCGAAGATACATATGCAGAAGCGTTTCCGATCAAGATTGCACGGGTACTCATAACAGCTGCTACCAAGCGCTGGGCCCTTGTAGCAGCTACTGAAGCTATAGGCTTTGCAACATCCGTTATAATGTGTCCTGCCGAAGCTGGAATTGAGAGATTAGCAAGTCCCGGTGAGACTCCCGATGGCAGGCCTGGAGTTTACATTCAGATATGTAATTTTAAATATGAAGCTCTGGAAGGACAATTGCTTCAAAGAATTGGACAATGTGTCCTCACAGCCCCTACAACTGCAGTTTTCAACGGGCTACCTGAGGCTGAAAAGCAGTTTGCCATTGGTGCTAAACTCAGATTTTTCGGAGATGGTATGGAGTCAGAAGTCCAGATTGAAGGCCGCAAGATGCACAAAATTCCTATCATGGAAGGAGACTTCTTGAACGAGGAAAATATTGGAGCTGTAGCTGGAATTGCAGGCGGAAACTTTTTCATCTTCGGAGACTCCCAGATGACCGCCCTGACCGCAGCCGAAGTTGCTGTTGATGCAATTGGAGAGCTTGAAGGTACAATTACCCCCTTCCCTGGCGGCATTGTATCCAGCGGATCCAAATCCGGAGCAAACAAATACAAGTTCCTGAAAGCTACTGCTAATGAAAAATTCTGCCCTTCCATAAAGGATAAGGTTGAAAACACTGAAATCCCGGCAGATGTCAATGCTGTTTATGAAATAGTCATCAACGGGCTTGATGAAGAAAGCATAAAAGCTGCCATGAAAGCAGGAATTAAAGCCGCTGTAACTGTTCCGGGCGTTAAGAAAATCTCAGCAGGAAACTACGGCGGAAAGCTGGGTAAATATCAGTTTAAACTGCATGAGCTCTTCTAAGCTCTAAAACTTTTTCTTTTTTTACTTTTTTCTCTATTCTTGGCTCGTCGCTACTTCGAGTGGGTAACTTGCATTTAACTTCAAACGCACATGAAATTCTTCTAAATCACAGGCACAAAGAAATGAAAGTAGTTGAAAGAATTTTCATGCCAAGAATTTTCATGCCAAATGCTAAGGTAGCAATATTAAAGTAGCAATATTAAAGTAGCAATATTAAAGTAGCAATATTAAAATAGCCGTTATTAAAATAGCAGTTATTAAAATAGCAGTTATTAAAATAGCAGTTATTAAAATAGCAGTTATTAAAATAGCAGTTATTAAAATAGCAGTTATTAAAATAGCAGTTATTAAAATAGCAGTTATTAAAATAGCATATATGATATATGAAAACAGTTATTGTTGAAAATCACATTCAAGCTCAATTTTTTCATATTTGATCTTAATGCTTTCTAACTAAACAATTATTTTCAATCCATACAAAAAAGCGAAGAGCCTATTCTTTTTTTATTTTCTATTTTAGCCCTTATGTAATGATAATCACAGAATATAGGATCGAATATAAAAAAATCAAAGACTTTAGATATCAAAGACTTTTAGATATCAAAGACTTTAGATATCAAAGACTTTAGATATCAAAGATTATATCAAAGACTTTAGATATCAAAGATTATATCAAAGACTTTAGAGTCCAATTGCATTAAACCCAGAAAGTAAAACATCTCTCGGGTCAATGCCAGTTACATGCATCATGACATAAGCTGCAACGAAGGTCCCTGTCATACTTCCTATGTTTGCAAAGCTTGCGACAAGGAGGACTCGCATGAACTTATTTTTGAACATTTCCTTGAAGGTTTCTACTCCTGCCAGAGCTTTTATGTCTGCAGTAGTAGGGTTTCGCTGTTTCGCTTCGACAAGACCAGCAAACCAGCCTGCAGCAATAAGAGGGTGCAGAGTGGTTAGCCAGGCAACCGAAAAAGCAGTCAGAACTGAGTAAGGATGACCACCTGCAAGTAAAGTACCGATTGCACTGAGAGTTCCTGTAATAATAAACCACCATCCGAAGGCTATTAACAGGAGTTTAAGTGGAACACCAGAAAGCAACAGTAGTAAAAAGAATCCAACTATAACGGCGACAAAAGCAAAGCCAACAATCTTTCCAAGACCTATACGTTTCTTTGGAACCTGCATAAGACTATTCAGGGGAGGAACGCTTTTCGGGTTCTTCAGGTACTCAGTTACTCCTGGCTTATGCCCGGCTCCAATTACCACGACAACAGTTTTGTTTCCACCTGCGGCAACCTTAAGGATGCTTCCTGCAAGATATGCATCCCTTTCATCAATGAGAACCTCAGCTGCAGTTGGGGCAAATTCTCTAAGTTCATTTACGAGGCCAGTTACAACGTCGGTTTCTGTAATTTTATCAATGTCTATGTCAGTTCCTTTTCCTATTCCTATTAAGCCACCTAAAAGGGAAAAGATCATCTTGACTTTTTCCAGGAATTTCATTTTTCCCCAGAAACGCTGGAGGGTCACCTGAATATCCCTATCAATTAAGGCAACTTTAGCTCCTGTAGACTCGGCTTCCTCGATTGCAGCAAGCATTTCGGCTCCGGGCCTTACACCCATGTCGTCGCCGATCTTTTTCTGTACATAGGCAAGCAGCCAGTGAATCATGTAATAGTAAACCTTGCCTTCAGTAAGAATGTCCTTGATAGGCACCTGCTTTTCCTGCACATTACCCTTCAGGGAATCATAACGTCCCCTACAAAGCTCGACAGCTACAATATCAGGTTTCAGATCCCTTATAGCGGCCTTGACCTCGGCAACACTCTTTTCAGAGACGTGGGCGGTTCCTATAAGCACAACTTTTGATGGCTGATATTCAGCCTGATGCGCATCCGAAAATTGAGAAGGTGAAGGAATTGAAACTTCGGAAGCCGAATCAGGAATAGGTTCTGCAATAATTTCGGAACTTATGTCAAGCTTGGTTTCAAGCTTATCGGGTTCTATCTTGGATGCTGACACAGAAGTTTTTTCTTCCTGCGGCATGTTAATTGAAGAACCAGAAATTTTAGACTTTCCGACAGAAGTGGAGTTTTCTGCGGATTCGGTCACAAGTTTGTCCATAGAATATATTGACTCCTGAGATGAACTTATTGACTCCTGAGATGTACTATAAAAATTGTAGTCAGGGTCCTTGTCCTGAGAATCTGTAATTTCAGGTTTGCTCATTGTTAATCTCTCTGCTGCGACACGTTAAGATGATGCGTGAAAGCATGTCCCTTGAAGGACTACAGTTAATTGCATGAGTAATTAAATTCTTCACATAAAATAACCAAGCTATAAAAAAACTTAGCTATAAGCAGATAGTTAACTGGTGGTAATTATCTGCCAGAGATTTATATTTTGCTGCTTTCAGGTTTTACTCTTAGATTCATATTTCGCTGCTATCAGGTTTTATTCTTAGATTTATGTTTTTTGCCTTCAGAGTTTTATTCTTAGATTCATATTTTGTTGTCTTCAGAGTTTTATTCTTAGATTCATTTTTTGTTGTCTTCAGGTTTTATTCTTAGATTCATATTTTGTTGTCTTCAGGTTTTATTCTCAGATTCATATTTTGTTATCTTCAGGTTTTATTCTCAGATTCATATTTTGTTATCTTCAGGTTTTATACATAATATTTATAATTTTTAATTTATATAATTGTTTATAAACTTATCTAATATATTCCAATACAATTTGGTAAAACATGAGTTATGAAAAATTTAATAGAGTATGATCTTTTGATAAAAATATCTTTTGATGAAACCTTAATGAAACCTTATTTTAACAAGTCTTTTTTGATTAACTCCCTGTAAAACCTCTTTGATGATTTCCTCTTTGATAATTTCCTCTTGATAAATTCTACTTAAGAATTTTCTTACTCGGAAATCTCCCTAATCTAGAGTGTTTAAGAATTACTCTGACCTCAGTTTCAGAGTCCTTACAAGATCCGTTCTTGAGAGTATTCCTACAATCGACCCGTTATCAATAACAAGAACTCTTCCAATATTTTTAGAGGACATAAGTCTCAGGACATCAACGGCTTGCGCATCCGGAGATACCGAGATAACATCTCTGGTCATAATATCCGAGACCTGGGCCGCCGGGCGGTCAACAGGAGGAATATGCTGGATGTCCGTAAACGTCACAATTCCTTTCAGGCTGTCCCCTTCCATAACAGGGTAACCCATATGTTTCTTCTCAAACATGAATTTGACCAGGTCGTCCACACTCATGGAAGGACTGACTGAAACCACATTCCTGGTCATAATATCCCTGACCCTAATATTTTCAAGTGTCACCTCAGCCCGAGTAGAGCGTTCCTCTTCAGACGCGCCGACATAAATAAAGAGCGCGATCAAAGGAAACCAGGGATTGCCTACGAGAATTCCAAAAATTGCCATAAGAACAGCAAAAAATTTCCCTACAGATGCTGCACTCTGGGTAGCTTTCACATAGGACATTCTTCTCGCGTAGAAAGAGCGAAGTACTCTACCCCCATCCATTGGAAAAGCAGGCAGCAGGTTGAAGATCCCGAGTATAAGGTTCATAACCCCAAGAATCCAAATAACAAGGTATACCGGGTTTTGAGAAAGCATAGGGTTAGGGGAAATGAAACTTCCGTATACTAAAAGACAGACTAAGCCTATTACAAGGCTTGTAAGGGGTCCCGCAGAAGCCATTTTTGCTTCCTGTTCAGGTTTTCGGGGTATCTTTTCCATAGACGACACTCCTCCAAAAAGGAAGAGAGTGATGTTCTCAATTTTGACCCCGTAACGCATTGCTAGATATGAATGTGCAAGTTCATGTACAAGGATCGAAGCAAAAAGCAGGATGGCAGTCAGGACTGAAAGCGAATATCTTGTGATAGACGGCTCAACTCCTTCAAAACCAAAAGGTTGCGGGTTGATCGCAAACGCATAAGCAAATATGGGTAATATGAGAAGAAAAGTTATGTGCAGCCTGATAGGTATACCCATAACACTCCCGATTTTCACTGACGATTTCATAAAGTAAATACCCCCATTTTCATTTTTATAGTATTAAGAAGACGGCTAAACGTTGAATATGAACTAACGCTAAATCAGGTTAACGCTAAATCAGGTTAACGCTAAATCAGGTTAACGCTAAATCAGGTAAAGTTAGATCTGAACTTAAAATATCAGGTTCAGACTGTCGCGAATAACACAGCTCATCAGGAGTCAAAATTTATAGGTAGTTCTGTTCATAAATTCCACTGGAGCTGTCCGTAATTTCACTAAACTCTGCTCTTAAACTCTTCATAAGTCCACTAAACTCTGCTCTTAAACTCTTCGTAAGTTCACTAAACTCTGCTCTTAAACTCTTCATAAGTCCACTAAACTCTGCTCTTAAACTCTTCGTAAGTTCACTAAATTCTGCTTCTAAACTCTTCGTAAGTTCACTAAATTCTGCTCTTAAACTCTTAGTAAGTTCACTAAATTCTGCTTCTAAACTCTTCGTAAGTTCACTAAATTCTGCTCTTAAACTCTTAGTAAGTTCACTAAATTCTGCTCTTAAACTCTTAGTAAGTTCACTAAACTCTGCTCTTAAACTCTTTGTAAGTTCACTAAATTCTGCTTCTAAACCCTTCTAATTAACTTTCCCTCATAAAGTCGTCTTGAAAAATTCACCTGATCAAATTACCTGATATAAAGATAACTGACCTCAGTTATTATTTGGCGATAATTATACATATCTGTTTGTACGTGATGAGACACGACTAATACGCAATAGCAAATTAAAACAGTTGAGCAAAAACCGAAGAAATTATGTAAGTAAGAAAGAAGTAAGATTTTAAATTCTGCTGTTAATTAAAATTCTGCTGTCAATTAAAATTCTGCTGTCAATTAAAGTTCTGCTGTTAATTAAAGTTCTGCTGTTACTTTTCTCAGATCTTGCAGGAATTCGTCTATATCGCGGGATGTGTTGTGAGGCATCAGGACCAGGCGAAGAGACCTTGGGTTGCGAGTAATTGAGACGTTCCAATCAAATTTCTTAAGGAGCTGTTCCCGCACAAGATCAGGGTTCGGAACTCTCAGGGCTACCACGTTCATTACAGGCTCGATCAGAGGTTCGAAACCTAATTTTCGAGATTCTTTGACCAATTTAGCAGTAAGCTGCATGCAGTACTGTACATTTTTTCTATATCCTTCACGTCCAAGATACTTCATAATGGCATAAGTGGCCGCGGCCGAAGCTCCACTACGTGTTCCTGTGAGAGTAAACTGAGCCTTTGTTGTAAGATATGGAGTATTTACCTTAAGTGAGTCCATAAAAGAAGGAGATCTGAATAACAGGGCACCCGAGGGAATTGTGGAAAGACCCATCTTATGGGGATCTATTGCAATGGAGGTAACACCTGGAACTTTGAAATCGAAAGAATATGGCTTTTCAAGGAATGGAATCACAAACCCTCCGAAAGCTGCATCAATATGAAGGAAAATCTCATTTTCAAGAGCAAGTTTTGAAAGTTCCTCAATCGGATCTATCTGTCCGAATTCTGTATTTCCTGCTATCCCTACGAGTCCGATAGTGTTTGCATCTATAAGACTTTCCACAGATGCGATATCCACCCTGAATTCAGAATCCAGAAGAGCTCTTTTAACCTTAATCCCCATCATATTGGCGACCTTATCAAATGAGAAGTGAGCTGACTCGGGAACAACTATATTGAGGATCTCACCTGACTTTTTCCCGTCTTCAGTCACGAGGTTTTTCATGCCTCTTATAGCCTGAATATTAGATTCCGTGCCTCCTGTTGTAAGATAACCGCAAACCGAACTCTCACATGAATCTCCGGAAGGAATTTCAACAGATTGAGCATGAAGAAGTTCTCCCAGCATCTGGATAACTTCTTGTTCCAGTCTGTGGGCACCTGCAAAAAGTCCCAGGTCGCCCAGGTTAGCCTCAATAAATAGCCTGTGAGCCTCAATCGCGATTCTGTGCGGGTGAGTGCACATTGAACTTAAAACCCTGTAGTAATCCGTATCTTCTGACTTTACATCTTCCAAGTAGGAAAATATCTCTTTCTCAGAAAGACCCTGCTCATTCATGTGGATAAAGTAAAACCAGTTTTATTTAAAATACTTATGGAATACAACTGCTAAATTACCAAGTACCTCTCCTAACAACAGGACAAGGAAGTATCCAAAATCTAAAAAAAAGAATTAGGACTTACGCAGTTGAACTGAAAAATCAACAGCATCGAACCGTTAACTGTTTAAAACGTAACTTTAATCCACAGTTTTTGTCGTAATTGATTTTGTTCCTCAAGTGCGTAAGTCCTAAGAATGTATGTTAAGATATCATAATAATGTCTGCTTAAGAGGGAGACCCCTATATTTCGAGTGGAGAGATTTTTGTAGGTATAGAAATGTGAATTTATCAGAACATATAGCTTAGATTTATTAGTTTTTTGAAAACGCACATAAAATTCTTCTAATCACAAGCACAAAGAAATGAAAGTACTTAAAAGAACTTTCATGCTAAACAATATTTTTTCTGATAGATCAGGTCATCAGTACAATGAATATATTTGATAAACATTTGATAAACATTTGATAAACATTTGATAAACATTTGATAAACATTTGATAAACATTTGATAAACATTTGATGAATACATATAATCAGTTTTTTCTCTATTGTATAAAACTTCTCCAAAAACAAACTAGCCTTTTTAATAATAAATTATATATAGTATTAACTCTATAACTAAACAACATTATTTTACTGATAAGCAAATAAAATCTTATTTTATTTTGCTGCCTAGAACTTCCAATCTCTTTAATGGAAACCATGGGGTCTGGGGGTTATATAAACGTTCCAGTGGAAATTAGGGGGTCTACCCTATTTTTTACTCTTTTCTTTGTTTATCTTTCTTTGATTTCCTTAACTTTCTTAACTTTCTTTAATTTCCTAGCTTTTTTATTTTCTTTATCTTTTTCTTACTTTTTCAATGCAAATAATTCTGAGTTTTAAAATTTATCTAAAGTTTTCTATTTTCTAAACTCTGTAAACCCTTTTATTCACAGGTGATTTGATTTACATGATTCTAATTTTATCTCAAAATTTTTATTCTTTAATTTTATATAAAAATATTCTAATTTTCATAACTTCTTCCATTCGAAAGGAAGGGTTTAAATTCAACCTCCATTGATTCTGGAATTCATAATTTTTTGTTTCAGCTATAATAAGTTATATAACGTTGGTTTTTATGGTAGA